>DASUVG010000335.1:0-61578 GCA_036379135.1 Longimicrobium sp. | reverse complement strand
GGGCGCCATCGCCGACTGGTTCGCGGTGACGGCGCTGTTCCGCTATCCGCTGGGGATCCCCATCCCCCACACCGCCATCATCCCCAGCCGCAAGGACAAGATCGGCATCAGCCTGGGCAACTTCGTCCAGAACAACTTCCTGTCGCCGCCCGTCATCGTCGCGCGCATCCGCTCCGCCAACGTGGCCAGAAAGCTGGCGGAGTGGCTGGCCAACCCGGACCACGGCGACACCGTGGGCAAACACGCGGCGGCGGGGGTCAGCGGCCTGGTGCAGGTGCTGCGCGACGAGGAGATCCAGGAGATCATCGAGACCAGCGTCATCAGCCGCGTCCGCTCCACCCAGGTGGCGCCGCTGATGGGCAACGTCCTGTCGCTGGTGACGGCGGACAACCGGCACCAGGAGCTGCTGGACAGCGCCATACGCCTGTTCGAGCGGCTGTTCGACGAGAACCGCGAGGCGCTGCGGGCCAAGATCAGCCGCGAGACGCCCTGGTGGATGCCCACGGCCGTGGACGACCAGATCTACCAGAAGCTGGTCCGCAGCGTGGAAAAGACGCTGCACGAGGTGACCGGCGACCCCGACCACCCGCTGCGCCACCGCTTCAACGAAGCCGTGGGCGAGTTCGTGGAACGGCTCAAGAGCTCTCCGGAGATGATCGCCCGCGGCGAGGAGCTCAAGGAAGAGGTGCTGCGGCACCCCGCCGTGCGCGGCTACTCCAACTCGCTGTGGGCGGACGTCAAGGGCTCCGTCCTTCGCCACAGCGCCGATCCGCAGAGCGAGTTCCGGCGCCGCGTGGGGCACGCGGTGACCCGGTTCGGCGCGTCGCTTCAGGAGGACCAGGAGCTGCTGGAGAAGGTGAACGGGTGGGTGGAGCAGGCGGTGCTGTACGTGGTGGACCAGTACCGGCACGAGGTTGCCGCGCTCATCGAGACCACCGTGTCCGCCTGGGATCCCGAGGACACCACGCAGAAGATCGAGCTGCAGATCGGCCGCGACCTGCAGTACATCCGCATCAACGGCACGCTCGTGGGCGGCCTGGTGGGGCTGCTGATCTACTCCTTTGCGCAGCTGTTCGCGGGGTGACGGTGAACGGGTGAGCGGGTGAACGGGTGACGGCGAGGGACCGCTGGGATTTCGGCTCGACGAACTGCATCGAACTGGCGCCCGACGGAGCCCCCTCTCCCCCCGGCCCCTCTCCCCCGCTGCGCGGGAGAAAGGGGAGAATTCGATCCCGCTGCGGCGGGCATCGAACTGACGCCCGACGGGGCCCCTGGCCCCTCCCCGCTCGTTCCTCGCGGAGAGGGGAGAATTCGATCCCGCTCGACGGGGTTTCCGCCGTTCTCCCTCTCCCACGCGGTTTGTGGGGGAGGGCCGGGGAGGGGGGCGGCCCAACATCTCGCATCCAGCCTTTCTGCGCTCTGGGCTTTCCGTGCGCGTCACCTCCCCCGAAGTTGGGCCCCGAAGCTGGGGAGAGGGCCGGGAGAGGGGGCCGCCGGCGGATGCGGCTCGAACCCCGTTCGGCAGCTCCCACCTTCCCCAAATCCGCCACCGCACCTGCTACCGCCTTACCACTCACCTTGACGGGCGCACGGTACGCGCTCTAATCTCGGCACACATGCATTCACAACCCGCGGCGCGGCGCCCGCGCTGGCGCCTGGTGGACACGCCGCCTGCGCCCGGCGCGTGGAACATGGCCGTGGACGAGGCGCTGGCGGACGGGGTGCGCGACGGCGGCCCGCCGGTGCTGCGCGTCTACCGCTGGAGCCCGCCCTGTCTGTCGCTGGGCCGCAACCAGCCGTCGGACGGCTACGACCGCGAGGCCATCCGCACCCGCGGCATCGACGTGGTGCGCCGCCCCACCGGCGGACGCGCCGTGCTGCACCACCGCGAGCTCACCTATTCCGTCGCCGCGCGGGAGGATGCGCTCGGCACCCTGCGGCAGGCATACGCGGCCATCAACCGCGCGCTGGTGGCCGGGCTGCGGCGCCTGGGGGTGGACGCGCGGCTGCACCCCGCCGGCCCGGAGCGCGCGCCCGTCCCGTCGCTGGCGCCCTGCTTCGAGCAGCCGGTGGAGGGCGAGGTCACCGCCGCCGGACGCAAGCTGGTGGGGAGCGCGCAGCGGCGGGAGCGGGGGGTGATGCTGCAGCACGGCTCGCTCCCCCTCCACGACGACCAGTCCGCCGTCCCCCGGCTCATGCACCCGGGACGCGCGCCGGACGCGTCGGAGGCGCCGGCCACGCTGGCGGCGCTGCTGGGGCGCGAGCCGGGGTGGGAGGCGCTGGTGGACGCGCTGGCGGAGGGGTGGATGGAGACGTTCGGCGTGGGGCTGGAGCGGGGCGGGTTGAGCGCGGTGGAAGAGGAGCGGGCGCGGGTGCACCGGGGGCGGTACGAAGACCCGGCATGGACTTGGCATCGTTGAGCGCCCCCTGGGGGGCCGGCGGTTGTGGCCGGCGGCAACGCACCGATCATTTGGGAGGGGGAGGAATGAACGCATCCATCGCCAGGCGCCTGCTGACGGCCGTCTGTGCCGCGGGGCTCGCGGCCTGCGGCGGGGGAGACGGCGGGGGCGGAGCGGGCGGCGCCAAGGCGGACGAAAAGGGCGGCACCCCGGTGGAAGGGGGCACGGTCGCCATCGACATGCTGGCCGACTTTCAGGCCTTCAACCCCGTCACCAACACGCACCTGACCACCGACGACGTGGTCAAGCACATGCTGTTCACCCCCCTCATCCAGTACGACGCCAAGCTGCAGCCCGTGCCGTGGCTGGCGGAGCGGTGGGAGCTCACCGACAGCGCCGTGACCTTCTTTCTGCGGCGCGACGTGATGTGGCACGACGGCAAGCCCGTCACCGCCGAGGACGTGAAGTTCACCTTCGACATGGCCAAGGACCCGGCCACCGCGTCGCTGCTGGGCTCCGCCTACATGAACATGGTGAAGGACGCCACGGTGGTGGATCCCCACACCGTGCGCTTTACCTTCGTGGCGCCACACGCGCAGGCGCTGGACGGCTTCTGGTGGCCCCCGCTTCCCAGGCACCTGCTGGGGAACGTGGCGGCGGCGGACCTGGGAAGGCACCCGTTCAACCGCCAGCCCGTGGGGAGCGGCCCCTTCAAGTTCGTGGAGTGGCGCGCCAGCCAGTCCGCCACCTTCGAGGCCAACCCGCAGTTTCCCGCCGCGCTGGGCGGCCGCCCCAACCTGAACCGCGTGGTGTTCCGCGTCACCCCCGAGGCCACCACCATGGTCACGGAGCTGATCAACGGCACGGCGGACATGATCGGCTACACGCTGCTCCCCGACCAGGCCGCGCAGATCCGGAACCAGAGCGGGGTGGAGCTGCGGCACTACCCGTCGCGCGAGTTCACCTTCTTCGCCTGGAACAACACGCGCCCGCTGTTCGCCGACGCGCGCGTGCGCCGGGCCATGACCATGGGGATCAACCGGCAGCAGATCATCGACGGCCTGCTGCAGGGCTTCGGCGTGCCGGCCAGCGGGATGATTCCGCCCTGGAGCCCCCTGTACACCGAGCTGGCGCCGCTGCCGTACGATCCCAACGGCGCCAGGGCGCTCCTTCAGCAGGCCGGCTTTGCCGACGCCAACGGCGACGGGATCATGGAGAAGGGCGGACAGCCGCTGCGCTTCACGCTCACCATCAACTCCGCCAACCGGCTGCACGCCGACATCGCGCAGGTCATGCAGCGGCAGCTGCGGCAGGTGGGCGTGGACGTGCAGATCCAGCCGCAGGAGTTCCAGTCCATGCTGCAGCGCTACAAGGGGCGCGAGTACGACGCCGTGCTCGCCAACTGGACGCTGGACACGTTCAAGGTGGACCCCAGCCCCCTGTTCAGCTGCGCGCAGTCCAAGGTGGCCAACTCGGCCAACCGCACCGGCTACTGCAACCCGCGGGCGGACGCGCTCATGGAGCAGGGGCTGCGGAGCACGGACGCGGCCCAGGCCAGGGGGATCTGGGCGCAGTACAGCCAGGTGCTGCACCAGGACCAGCCCATCACCTTCCTGTACTGGTTCGAGGACATGGCCGGGGTGGGCCCGCGCCCGCGCAACGTGGAGACCGACGCGCGCAGCAAGATCGTAAACATCCGGGACTGGTGGATCCCGGCGAACCGGCAGCGGTGACGGAACTGGCGGCGCCGCAGGCAGGTACATCGAGGGATGGGCCCCGCCCGGCGGGGCTCGTTCCCGTGTTTTCCATGCACTGCCCGGCCACCGCCCGTCCCCGACGCACCGACCGAAAGCCATGAAGACCAAGCAGCACCTTTCCCTGCTGGCGCTCGCCCTGCTGGCCGCCTGCGGCGGCGGCGCCGACGCGCCGGCAAAAGGCGGCGAACAGAAGCGCGCGGCCCGTGAGCCGGAGGTCCCCGAGGCGCAGCGCTACGGGGGCACCATCGTCCTGGGCGCCATCGGGGCCATCCCCGACATGAACCCGCTCACCAGCTCCGACCACACGGGCAACCAGGTGCAGCAGTTCGTGCTCTTCATGCCTCTGATCAGCTACGACGAGAAGTTCGAGCCGGTGCCCTGGCTGGCGCGCTCGTGGGAGGTGAACGCCGACACCACCGAGCTCACCTTTCACCTGCGCAACGACGTCTTCTGGCACGACGGAAAGAAGACCACGGCGTACGACGTGAAGTACTCGTACGACATGGCACGCACCCCGGAGACGCTGTTCCCCAACACGGCGTTCTGGACGCACTACCGCGACGCCACCGTCGTCGACTCGTTCACCATCCGCATCGGCATGCAGCCGCACGCGGACTTCATGGACCCGTGGCGCTCGTTCTCGCCCGTGCCCCGGCACATCCTGGAGGGGACGGCCCCCTCGGCCATGCAGACGCACCCGTTCGGCACCCGCAACCCGGTGGGGAACGGCCCGTTCAAGTTCGTGGAGCACGTGCAGGGGCAGCGCTGGGTGTTCGCCGCCAACGAGAACTTTCCCAGGGAGCTGGGCGGGCGCCCGTACGCCGACCGGCTGGTGTACCGCATCATCCCCGAGCCCACCACGCTGATGGCGGAGCTGCTGCGGGGAAACCTGGACTACTACATCGCGCCCACGGCCGACCAGGCGCAGGAGATCGATGCCTCGCCCGAGGCGCGCATCCTTTCGTTTCCCGACCGGCAGTTCCTGATGCTGGGGTGGAACGAGAAGCGGGAGATGTTCAGGGACGCGCGCACCCGCCGGGCGCTCACCATGGCGCTGGACCGCGAGGCCATCGTGCGGGCGGTGCGGCGCGGCTACGGCGAGCTGGGGAACACCACGATCCCGCCCATGTTCTGGAACCACGATCCCACCGCGGGCGCGGAGCTGAAGCACGACACGGCGGCGGCCAGGCGGCTGCTGGCCCAGGCGGGGTGGCAGGACCGCGACCGCGACGGCATGCTGGAGAACGCGCAGGGGCAGCCCTTTCGCTTCACCATCATCACCAACCAGGGAAACCGCGAGCGCGAGGACATCGCCGTCATCGTGCAGAGCCAGCTGCGGGCCGTGGGCATCGACGCGCGCACGCAGCTGATGGAGTGGGGAAGCCTGCTGGACCGCATTCAGGACGTGGAGAAGCGCGACTACGACGCGGTGCTCATCGCCTGGGTGACGGAGTTCCGCATCGACGACACGGACCTGTTCCACTGCGACAAGCTCAAGGACCCCTACCAGTGGGTGCAGTACTGCAACCCCGAGACGGACCGGCTGCTGGACACGCTCCCCACCGTGGTGGACCGCAACGCCTCGCGACCGCTGTGGAACCGGTACCAGCGCCAGATCGCGCAGGACCAGCCGTACACCATTCTGTACTTTACCCGCCGCCTGGAAGGGGTGCACGAGCGGCTGCGCAACGTGAACCCCGACGCCCGCGGCGACTGGGTGAACATCAGGCAGTGGTATCTGCTCCCCAACATGCGCGCCAACCGCTGACACACGGACGGACCGGATGAACGCACGGGGCTGGAGGAACGCGGCGGCCCGCCGCGCGGGCGTGCTCGCCCTGCTGGCGCTGGCCACGGCCTGCGACCGCGGCGGCCAGGAAGAGCGCCCCCGCGGCGCGCCGGGAAAGGAGAGCGAGCCGCGCCGGGGCGGCACCGCGGTGGTGGCCGAGAACGCCGACATCCAGCAGCCGTTCCCCGTGTTCTACACGGGCGGGCTGGACTCGGACATGATGGACATCCTGTTCATGGGCCTCACCCGCGGCGCCTGGCGGGACGGAAGGCTGGCCGCCCTGCTCTCCGACCAGTCCCCCATGGCCATGGCCTGGCACTGGGAGTACGCGAGCCCCGACTCGGCCTCCATCCGCTACCGCATGCGCAGCGCGCTGCGGTGGAGCGACGGGCAGCCCATCACCGCGCACGACGTGGTGTTCACCTACGGCCTGTACGCCAACCCGGCGGTGGCGTCGCCGCGCCACCAGAACGCGTCGCAGATCGACTCGGTGGTGGCGGAGAACGACTCCACCGTGGTCTTTCACTTCAAGCGCCGCTACCCCGAGATGGTGTTCGACTCGGGGCTGGGGATCGTTCCCCGCCACGTGTACGGGAACGTGGCGCCGGGGGCCCTGAGCACCCACCCCTCCATCAGCAGCCCCACGGAGATGGTGGTGAGCGGGGCGTTCATGATCGGCGGCTACCAGCCGGGGGCGCAGATCACCCTGGTGCCCAACCCGCACTTTTCCGTGCGCCCCCGGCTGGACCGCATCGCCATCCGGGTGATCCCCGAGCCCACCACCCGCCTGGTGGAGCTGCGCACCGGCGGCGTGCACTGGGCCCGCGGCGTGAGCTTCGACCAGATTCCCGGCCTTCGGCAGCAGGTGCCCGGCCTGCAGTTCGACGCCGAGACGGGGCGGTTCTGGGAGTACCTGGGCTACAACGCCCGCCGCCCCATGTTCGCCGACCCCAACGTGCGGCGGGCGCTGGGGATGGCCATCGACGTGCCCGGCATCATCCGCCAGATGCGCATGGAGGAGTGGGTCACGCAGGCCGCCGGCCCGTACGGACCCCTGCAGAAGGACTTCTACGACCCCCAGCGCATGCGTCCGCTCCCGTACGACACCGCGCAGGCCCGGCGCCTGCTGGAGGAGGCGGGGTGGCGCGACGCCAACGGCGACGGCATCCGCGAAAAGGACGGCCGCCCCTTCCGGTTCACCCTCATCACCAACGCCGACAACCGGCGCCGCACCGACGTGTCGCAGATCCTGCAGCGGATGTGGCGCGAGGTTGGCGTAGACGCGCGGCTGCAGGGGCTGGAGCTGGGCACCGTGCAGGAGCGGCAGTTCGGGGACCAGAACTTCGACGTGGTGCTGGGAAGCTGGGGGGTGGAGCTGTCGGGCGCGCTGGGCCCGCTGTTCGCGGAGAACACGCAGCTCAACTTCGTGGGGTTCGACGATCCTGAGGCGCGGCGGCTGATCGCCCAGGCAGAGGCGCAGCCCACCTCGGCCGCGGCCGCCCCGGCGTGGCGCGCCGCCGCGGAGCGGATCGTGCAGACGCAACCCTACACCTGGCTGTACTACTACGGCCCCGTGACGGCGCGCGACCCGCGGCTGCGGGGAGTCAGGGTGGACGCGTACGGCGCGTACCAGAACGTCTGGGAGTGGTGGCTGGCCGGCGGCGGGGCCGCCGGCGCCGCGGACGACACCGCGAAGAGGGACACGGGACGGTGAGATGATCGGCTACCTGCTGCGGCGGCTCCTGGGCGCCATCCCCCTGCTGCTGGGGATCCTGACGCTCATCTTCTTCGTGATGCACCTGGCCCCGGGCGACCCCACGGACCGGATCTTCAGCAATCCGAACGTGAGCCCCGAGGTCATCGAGCAGATGCGGCGCAACCTGGGGCTGGACAAGCCGCTGCACGTGCAGTACGGCCGCTGGCTCTGGTCGTTCGTGCGCGGCGACTTCGGCTACTCGTTCGGGCAGATGCGCCCCATCAACGAGATCCTGCCCGTGGTGCTGTGGAACACCCTGCAGCTCACGCTGATCTCGCTGGTGGTGATCTTCGTGGTGGGGATGCTGATCGGCATCGTGCAGGCGGTGCGGCAGTACAGCATCGCCGACAACGTGCTCACCTTCCTGGCGCTGTTCTTCTACTCGATGCCCAGCTTCTGGTTCGCCCTGATGCTGATCCTGATCTTCTCGCTGCGCGCGGGGCAGGAGGGGTGGCCGATCCAGTTCCCGGCCTCGGGGATGACGGGGATCGAGTACGAGTACATGGGCGCCGGCGGCAAGCTGCTGGACCGGGCCCGGCACCTGTTCCTTCCCGCGGTGGCGCTGGGCATCGGCTCGGCGGCGGGGGTCGCGCGGTACATGCGCGGGGCCATGCTGGAGGTCATCCACCAGGACTTCATCCGCACGGCGCGGGCAAAGGGGCTCAGCGAGCGCACGGTGATCTTCAAGCACGCGCTGCGCAACGCGCTCATCCCCATCATCACCCTGCTGGGCCTGTACCTGCCCTTCCTGCTGTCGGGCGCGGTGCTGGTGGAGACCATCTTCGCCTGGCCGGGGATGGGGCGCACCATCGTGGAGGCCATCCTGGCCCGCGACTACCCGCTGGTGATGGCCACCAGCTTCGTCATCGCGGCCATCGTGGTCCTGGGCAACCTGCTGTCGGACGTGCTGTACGCCGTGGTCGACCCCCGCATCCGGAACGAGTAGACAATGGTGCGCGCTTCTCCTGACGTAGAGTCCGTTCCGCCCGAGCCCATGCCGCCCGCCGTCCCGCAGGGCGGCGGCGCGCCCGTCCGCGCCCGGGGCGCGGCGTGGGCGCGCATCGTAACGCTGGTGCTGGCGTGGGGGTTCCTGTTCTCCATCGTCTACCTGTCGCTGGCCAGGATCCGGGGGATCCCGGGGATGCGGCGGGTGGGGGTGGACATCTACCTCGCCCTGGCCACGCTGCTGGTGCTGGCGGCGGTGCTGCTGCGGTGGACGTGGCGGTCGGTGAGCCCGGCGCACCTGGCCCGCGGCCGGGTAAAGGGCGACAGCCAGTGGGCCATCGCGGCGCGTCACTTCAAGAAGAACAAGCTGGCCATCGCGGGGCTGCTGGTGATGGTGCTGCTGTACGTCATCACCCTGGTCACCCCGCTCATCGCGCCCTTCGACCCGGCGGCGCAGGGCGACATCATCACCTCGCGCTACCTGCCGCCCAGCGCCGAGCACCTGATGGGCACCGACAAGTTCGGGCGCGACATCTTCAGCCGCACGCTGTACGGCGCCCGCATCTCGCTCTCCATCGGCTTCGTGGCGGTGGGGATCAGCGTGACGCTGGGAACGCTGATCGGCGCGCTGGCCGGCTACTTTGGCGGGTGGGTGGACGGGGTGCTGATGCGGTTCACCGACATGATGCTGGCCTTTCCCCGCCTGGTGCTGCTGATCGTGGTGATCGCGGTGTTCGAGAACCAGAGCATCTGGCTGGTGGTGGTGGTGCTGGGGCTGACGGGGTGGATGGGCACGTCGCGCATCGTGCGCGGCGAGGTGCTGAGCCTGCGGGAGCGGGAGTTCGTGCAGGCGGCGCGGGCGCTGGGGATGGGCGACTGGCGCATCATCGTGCGGCACGTGATCCCCAACACCATGGCGCCGGTGATCGTCTCCGCCACGCTGGGCATCGGCCTGACCATCCTCACGGAGGCCTCGCTCTCGTTCCTGGGCCTTGGCGTGCAGCCGCCCACGCCCAGCTGGGGGAACATGGTGTCGGACGGCCGCGACGCGCTTACGCAGGCGTGGTGGATCGCCACCTTCCCCGGCCTGGCCATCGTGCTGACGGTGGTGGCGTTCAACCTGCTGGGCGACGGCCTGCGCGACGCGCTGGACCCGCGCCTGCGGACGTGAGGACGTGAGGACGTGATGGCTACGCAGGCTGCGGTCGATACCGATCGAATCTCCTTCGAGGAGTTCCTGACGGCCTATGACGGCGTGCGCGCGGAGTGGGTGGATGGGGAGGTGGTGGAGATGAGCCCGGCGGCGGACCGGCATCACGACGTTCTGGAGATGCTCGCCACCGCGCTTCGGACGTTCGTGGAGCGCACGGGGACGGGGATCATCCGGTCGCAGCAGCTGGGGATCCGGATTGGGAACCGGCTCAGGGTGCCCGACGTGCTCTTTCTCTCGACGGAGCACCGGCACCGCAGAACGCCGACGCACATCGACGGCCCGGTGGACTTTGTGATTGAAGTGGTCAGCCAGGAGAGCCGCCTGCGCGACCGGGACGAGAAGTTCCACGAGTACGAAAAGGCGGGCGTTCCGGAGTACTGGATTATCGATCCGCTTCGTGAAACGGTTGACCTGTACCGGCTGGGTAGTGACGGGCGGTACCACCTGGCTGACGAAGGCGATCCACCTCGGCTCCAGAGCGAGGTGCTCCGCGGGTTCTGGATCGATCCGAACTGGCTGTGGCAGGAGCCGCTGCCGACGGTGGACTGGCTGCTGGAGCAGTGGCAGCCAAAATGAAGAAGAGGGCTGCACGGGTGGACGGGGCCGCGAAGCCCAATCCATGGGCGGCGTACAGGGAATGGGGGCTGATTTGAAGGAACGGGACATCTCGGGCTCGGCGGCGCGCGACGCGGCGGGCGGGCCGATCTTGCAGGTGGAGAACCTGCGCACCTGGTTCACCACCGACGGCGGCGTGGCGCGCGCGGTGGACGGCGTGTCGTTTCACGTGAACCCCGGCGAGACGCTGGGGATCGTGGGCGAGTCGGGGAGCGGCAAGTCCGTCACCTCGCTCTCGGTGATGCGGCTGATCCCCCAGCCCCCCGGAAAGATCCAGGAGGGCTCGCGCATCCTGTTCCGCGGGGCGAACGGGGAGATGGAGGACCTGGCGCAGGCCACGGAGTCGCGGATGCGCCAGATCCGGGGCAACGACATCGCCATGATCTTTCAGGAGCCCATGACCTCGCTGAACCCGGTGTTCACCGTGGGCGACCAGATCGTGGAGTCGCTGCGGCTGCACCAGGGGCTGAACAGAAAGCAGGCGCGCGACCGGGCGATCGAGATGCTGCAGCTGGTGGGCATTCCCATCCCCCACCAGCGCGTGGACGAGTACCCGCACCAGCTTTCCGGCGGCATGCGCCAGCGCGTGATGATCGCCATGGCGCTGGCGTGCGACCCCAAGCTGCTGATCGCCGACGAGCCCACCACGGCGCTGGACGTGACCATCCAGGCGCAGATCCTGGAGCTGCTCAACCGGCTGCAGAGCGACCTGGGAATGTCCATCATCCTCATCACCCACGACCTGGGGGTGGTGGCGGAGACCTGCGACCGCGTGATCGTGATGTACGCTGGGGAGGTGTTCGAGGAGGGGCCGGTGGACGACGTGTTCCACAATCCGCAGAACCCGTACACCGAGGGGCTGCTGCGCTCCATGCCCAAGCTGGGCGGCGACAAGACGCGGCTGGCGGTGATCCCCGGCGTGGTGCCTTCGCCGCTGAACTGGCCCACCGGGTGCCGCTTTCACGACCGCTGCCCCTACGGCTGGGAAAAGACGGAGAAGGAGGCACCGCCGCTGTTCGAGATCGGCCCCGGCCGCAAGAACAAGTGCTGGCTGGTGAAGTATCCCGAGCGGCGCGAGGAGGTGCGGCGCGAGACGGGCGGCTTTACCCCCGACGGAGCGCTCACGGGGACGGGCGCGCACACGCCGCTGGCCGGCGACCCGGACCTGGCGCCCGGGATGGACGCCGGCGGGGAGGAGGTGGCCTGATGGCGAACACGCCGGAAGGGCGCACCCCCGCGGGCGGGCAGGGCGCGGCGGACGGCCGGCGCAGCGGCGGCGAGCGGCCGCACGCGGGCGCGGAGCCGCTGATCGGCGCCGGGGTGGAGCAGGCGGCGGACGACGCGCAGCGGGTTGACGCGGCGGGGCCCGCGGTGCACAGGGACCCGGGCGAGCGCGACGTGCCGCTCCCCCCCGCCAAGGGCGACAGCGACCTGCGCGGGCAGACGCCCGACGACATGGAGCCGCCGGCCGACGCGCTGCTGGTGGTGCGCGGGCTCAAGAAGTACTTCCCCATCAAGAAGGGCTTCTTCAACCGCCACGTGGGCGACGTAAAGGCGGTGGACGGCGTCTCCTTCTTCCTGCGCAAGGGCGAGACGCTGGGGATGGTGGGCGAGTCCGGCTGCGGAAAGAGCACCACGGGGCGCGCCATCCTCAAGCTGATCGAGCCCACGGCGGGGTCGGCCCAGTTCGAGGGGGTGAACATCTTCGAGATGGGGAAGGACGAGCTGCGGCGCATGCGGCGCCGGGTGCAGATCGTCTTTCAGGACCCGTACAGCTCCCTCAACCCGCGCATGACGATCGCCGACATGCTGCGGGAGGTGCTGGCCATCCACAAGATCGCCACGGGGCAGAAGGCCAAGGACCGCATCGCCGAGCTGCTGCGCATCGTGGGGCTGCGGCCGGAGCACGCCGTGCGCTACCCGCACGAGTTCAGCGGCGGGCAGCGGCAGCGCCTGGGGATCGCCCGGGCGCTGGCGGTGGAGCCGGAGCTCATCGTGTGCGACGAGCCGGTGTCGGCGCTGGACGTGTCGGTGCAGGCGCAGGTCATCAACCTGCTGCAGGACCTGCAGAACCAGTTCGGGCTGAGCTACCTGTTCATCGCGCACGACCTGTCGGTGGTGGAGCACATCAGCGACCGCGTGGCGGTGATGTACCTGGGGCGCATCGTGGAGCTGGCGGACGCGGACGAGCTGTACCGCAACCCGCTGATGCCGTACACCGAGGCGCTGCTCTCCGCGGTGCCCATCCCGGACCCGCGGGTCCGGCGCGAGCGCATCATGCTGCAGGGCGACGTGCCCTCGCCGGCCAATCCGCCGCCCGGCTGCCCGTTCCACCCGCGCTGCCACCATCCGCTCAAGGACGCGGACTGCGCGCAGATCGTCCCGCCCCTGGCGGACAAGGGCGGCGGCCACTTCGTCGCGTGCATCAAGGTTCCCCTCGGCGCCGGGCTGGACGGGCACGCCATGGGTTCGCTGCCGGTGCTGCGACAGCCGTTGTCCTGACGCAGGCGGCGCGGAGTGACACGAGCGCGCGGTCCCAGCGGGGCCGCGCGCTCTCGCATTCTTCGGAACAAGAATGGGGCCTCACACGGAGTTAGCGGAGTCAGCGGAGTTTTCTCGTGCCGTTTCCTCCTGCACTCATCGTCCGAAGCGTGATTCGTGGTGAGCGGAGGCATGGCGCGGCGGTCGACGAGGCACGAGCCGGCGTGGGCTTTCGGGAACGGGAGAGAGGTGGAATGCGGCAGGGGGCCATCCGCGTTTTCTTGAGGAGGGATGCGGATCGCCGGACGATCTCCGAAGCGCGCGGGAGCACGACGATTGCACCTCCCGAGGCGCGGATCTTTGAGAACCATCCACCATCTCCACCATCAGGCTGGGCCGAGGACGACCGCGACCGCATCTGAAGCGCTCGCGCCGAACCGCCGCATCCGCGGCCGTCCTCGCACCGGGGACGGCCGCTTTCGTTTGCGTCGGAAGGAACCCAGGGGGGCGCGGCACGGAGATCGCATTAATCATCTGTTTGAGCCCGCGGACAGCTCTCTTGTCCCACCGGGCGTTCGCCGCGTACTATCCCCGCCGCCACGCTGCACCGGCGCCCCGGACGGATCTTCGCGTTTGCTCTCCCCCCAGGCCGCTTCATCAGGCAGATCGGATCGGAAACCCATGGCCGAGCCCACCAGCGTCATCCCCGCCATCCTGGCCGAAGACGAAGCCGCGCTGCTGGAAGAGTGGATCGGCGAGCAGACGGCGGGGGTCACCACCCGCCGCGACCTGCTGTCGGAGGTGGAGCTGCGCCAGCAGTCGGCCGAGTTCCTTACGCTGGCCCGCGCGGCCGCGGCGCAGGGGCGGCTGGACGATCCCTCGGGCACGTCGTGGGAGCCCGTGCGCGACCTGCTGGACCGGCTCTCCCGCGCCCGCGCCATGCAGGGGTTCAGCCCGTCGGAGACGGCGATGTTCGTCTTTTCTCTCAAGCGCCCGCTCTTCGCGCGGCTGCGCGCCCGCGTGCCCGACGCCGAGGCGCTGGCGCGCGAGACGTGGATGGCCACGACGCTGCTGGACCGCCTGGGGCTGTACACCACCGAGGTGGCGCAGCGCAGCCGCGAGGACGTGATCGCGCGGCAGCAGCAGGAGCTGCTGGAGCTGTCCACCCCGGTGGTGAAGATCTGGGAGGGCGTGGTGGCCGTCCCCCTCATCGGCACGCTGGACAGCGCGCGCACGCAGGTGGTGATGGAGAACCTGCTCACGCGCATCGTGGACACGGGCGCGTCGGTGGCCATCATCGACATCACCGGCGTGCCGACCGTCGATACGCTGGTGGCGCAGCACCTGATCAAGACGGTGGCGGCCGCGCGGCTGATGGGCGCCGAGTGTATCATCAGCGGCATCCGTCCCCAGATCGCGCAGACCATGGTGCACCTGGGGGTGATGCTGGAGAACGTGACCACCAAGGCCACGCTGGCCGACGCCATCGCCGTCGCGCTCAAGGTGACGGGGTACGCGGTCACCCGCGTGCGCGCCTGAGCCATGGAGCGCATCCCCATCCTCAAGATGGGCCGGGTCCTGCTGGTCACCATCCAGGTGGACATGCACGACCGGCTGGCCCTGGCGCTGCAGGACGACCTGACGGAGCGCATCGTCAAGGACGGCGCGCGCGGCGTGCTGATCGACATCTCGTCGCTGGAGATCGTCGACAGCTTCATCGGCCGGGTGCTGGGCGACATCGCCGCCATGTCGCGCGTGCTGGACGCGGTGACGGTGGTGGTGGGAATGCAGCCCGCCGTGGCCATCACCCTGGTGGAGCTGGGCCTTTCGCTCCCCGGCGTGCGCACCGCGCTGAACGTGGAGCGCGGGATGGAGCTGCTGCGGGGCGTGATGGAACCCGAACCGGATCCGGTGGACGATGCGGGTCCGGAAGGATGAGTCGCGCCCGCTGCGCGCGGAGGACGACGTGGTGCGCGCGCGGCAGGCGGTGCGCAGCTGGGCGGTGGAGATGGGCTTCAGCCTGGTGGACCAGACCAAGCTGGTGACGGCCGCCAGCGAGCTGGCCCGCAACACGGTGGTCTACGGCGGCGGCGGCACCCTGCGGATGGAGGCGCTGGAGGACGGCGCGCGCAAGGGCCTGCGCCTGGTCTTCGCCGACGAGGGTCCGGGGATTTCGGACCTGGAGAAGGCGCTGCGCGACGGCTACACCACGGGAGGCGGACTGGGACTCGGCCTGGGCGGCGCCAGGCGGCTGGTGAACGAGTTCGCCATCGAGTCGCAGGCAGGCTCGGGCACGCGGGTGACGGTGGTGAAATGGAAGTGACCGGCGGATTTGCCCTTTCCGTAACCGATCCGACGGGTGCGGGAGACGTACGCCGCCGCGCGCTGGGGCTGGCGCAGGCGCTGGGGCTGGACGAGACGGACGCGGGGCGGGCGGCGCTGGCGGCCACGGAGGCGGCCACGAACCTGGCCAAGCACTCCCCCTCCGGCGGCGTGGTGATCGTGCGCCCCTGCGGCCGCGGCGCGGCGCGCGGCGTGGAGCTGCTGGCGGTGGACCGCGGCGCGGGGATGCGCGACGTGGACCAGTGCCTGGCGGACGGCTTCTCCACCGCGGGAAGCCCGGGAACGGGGCTGGGCGCGCTGTCCCGCGTGTCGGACGAGTTCGACGTCTTCTCCACCCTGGGCAAGGGGACGGTCCTCCTGGCCCGCGTCTGGGGGGGCGCGCCCGGCCCGCCGGACACCGCCGTCTCCCTGGGCGGCGTGAGCGTGGCCAAGCCGGGGCAGACCGTCTGCGGCGACCACTGGTCGGTGGCGCACGACGGGCGGCGCTGCGTGATGGTGGTGGCCGACGGGCTGGGGCACGGGCCGGACGCGGCCGTGGCGGCGCAGGGAGCCACTCGGGCGTTCGACCAGCACGCGGACGAGGCGCCCGAGCGGCTGCTGGAGCGGATGCACGCCGCGCTGCGCCACACCCGCGGCGCCGCCGTCTCCGTGGCGGAGGTGGAGCTGGACGCGGGCGTGGTGCGCTACGCCGGCGTGGGCAACGTCTCCGCGACGCTGTGGACGCCGGGGCAGAGCCGCACGCTGGTGACGCACGCGGGGATCGTGGGGAGCGAGATGCGCAAGGTGCAGGCGTTCGAGACCGCCCTGCCCAATCCCTGGGTGCTGGTGATGCACTCGGACGGCGTCAGCGGCCGGTGGAGCCTGGACGCCTACCCCGGGCTGGCCCGCCGCGACCCGGCGGTGATCGCCGCCGTCCTGTACCGCGACTTCTGCCGCGGCAGCGACGACGCCACGGTGGTCGTCGCGCGCGAGGTGGGGGCGTGGTGACCGCGCTGGCGACGGCCCCGCTCTGCACGCTGGAGCTGCGCGCCGACGCGGACGTGGTGTCGGCCCGGCAGCGCGCGCGCGAGGTGGCGGAGCGGCTGGGGCTGGACGGGCAGGACCAGGTGCGCTTCGCCACCGCCGTAAGCGAGGTGGCGCGCAACGCCGTCCGCTACGCGCGCGACGGGCGCATCGAGTTCGACGTCGACGGCGCACCGGGGGAGCAGCACCTGGTCGCGCGGGTGTCGGATTCGGGGCCGGGGATCCCCCACATCGACCAGGTGCTGGACGGGAGCTACGTCTCGCGCACGGGGATGGGGATGGGGCTCATCGGCACGCGGCGGCTGATGGACCGCTTCAGCGTGCGCACCGCGCCGGGCGAGGGGACCACGGTGGAGCTGGCCAAGCGCCTCCCCCGCGGCGGCGAGGTGGACGCGGCGGCGCGCGAGCGGATCGTGGCGGAGCTGGCGCGGCTGCGGCCGGCGGACCCCGTGCAGGAGCTGCAGCGGCAGAACGCGGAGCTGGTGGCGGCGCTCACCGAGGTGCGCGCGCGGCAGGAGGACCTGTCCCGGCTGAACCAGGAGCTGGAAGACACCAACCGCGGCGTGGTGGCGCTGTACGCCGAGCTGGACACGCGGATGGAGCAGCTGCGGCGCGCCAACAAGCTGCGGGCGCAGTTCATGTCGTACATGGGGCACGAGTTCCGCACGCCGCTGGACTCCATCCTGGCCCTCAGCGGCCTGCTGCTGAACCGCGTGGACGGGCCGCTGGAGGCGGAGCAGGAGAAGCAGGTGACCTTCATCCGCCGCAGCGCGCAGGACCTGCTGGGGCTGGTGGACGACCTGCTGGACACGGCGCGCGTGGAGGCCGGCAAGGCGGCCGTGCGCCCCACGCCGTTCCCCGTGGCGGACCTGTTCAACGCCCTGCGCGCCACCCTGCGCCCGCTGCTTGCGGGGGAAAGCACGCAGCTGTGGTTCGACGACGCTTCCGGGGTGCCGCCGCTGCTGACGGACGAGCCCAAGGTCGCCCAGATCCTGCGCAACCTGGTGTCCAACGCCCTCAAGTTCACCGAGGCCGGCGAGGTGCGCGTCTCCGCCCGCGCGGCGGAGGGGGACCGCATCGTCTTTCGCGTCGCCGACACGGGGGTGGGGATCGCGGCGGAGGACCAGGCGCGCATCTTCGAGGACTTTGCCCAGGTGGACGGCCACGTGCAGCGCCGGCGCCGCGGCACGGGGCTGGGGCTTCCGCTGTCGCGGAAGCTGGCGGAACTGCTGGGGGGGACGCTGGAGGTGCAGAGCGAGCCGGGGCGGGGCTCCGTGTTCACGCTGGAGCTGCCGCGCGAGTACCACGAGCCCGACGGGCGCGACGGGGGAGAGGAGGGGGATGATGACGGTTGAGCCGCGCGCCGCCGCCCCCGTGCGGCGCCACGCGCTGGTGCTGAACGTGGACGACTACGAGGCGGGGCGGTACGCCACCTCGCGCGTGCTGCGGCAGGCGGGGTTCGAGGTGGTGGACGCCGCCACGGGCGAGGAGGCGCTGCGCCTGGTGCAGAGCGAAGACCCGGACCTGGTGCTTCTGGACGTCAACCTGCCGGACCTGGACGGGTTCGAGGTGTGCCGGCGCATCAAGACGGCGCCGGAAACCTCCACCATCCCCGTCCTGTACCTCTCCGCCGCCTACCGCACCCCCGAGCACCGCGTGCAGGGGCTGGACCTGGGGGCGGACGGCTACCTTACGCAGCCGGTGGAGCCGCGCGAGCTGGTGGCGACGGTGAACGCGCTCCTGCGCGCCCGCGAGGTGGAAGCCGCGGTGCGCGAGAGCGAGGAGCGCTTCCGCTCGCTCGTCGCGGCCACCAGCGCCATCGTCTGGACCGCGTCGCCGGCGGGGCTGCTGGACACGGAGCAGCCCGCGTGGACCGCGTTCACCGGGCAGGCGCCGGACGAATCGCTGGGGTGGGGCGGGCTGGCGTGCGTGCACCCCGAAGACCAGGACCGGGTGCGCGCGGAGTGGTCGCGCGCCGTCCAGAGGCGCGCCCACTTCGCCACGGAGTACCGCCTGCGCCGCCGCGACGGCGAGTACCGCCACGTGTCCGTGTCCGCCATCCCGCTGCTGGACGGCGACGGCGCCGTGCGCGAGTGGGTGGGAATGCACACCGACGTCACCGAGCGGCGCCGCACGGAGGCGTGGCAGGGGCTGTTCGCCGACGCCGGCGCCGCGCTGGCCTCTTCGATGGACATCCCCGCCACCCTTCCCCGCGTGGCGCAGCGGGTGGTGGAGGCGCTGGCGGACTGGTGCGCGGTGGACCTGGTGGATGCGGACGGGCTGCGGCGCGTGGCCGTGGCGCGGTGCCGCGAGGCGGAGCAGCCCGAGCGCGCCGCGGGCTTCGACGCGGCCTTCGCCGTGGACCGGCCGGCGTCGGCGCCGTTCCAGGCGGCGCGCACCGGCCACACGGTGCTGGTGCACGACACCGCCCGGGCGGAGGGAGAGCTGGCGGAGGCGCTTCACGAGGCGGGGGTGCGCTCGTACCTCTCCGTGCCGCTGGTCGCGCGCGGGCAGGTGGTGGGCGCGCTGACCGCCGCCGCGGGGGACGGGCTGCCGCGGTACACGCAGGACGACGCGGCGCGGCTGGAGGAGCTGGGCGGGCGGGTGGCGCTGGCGGTGGACAACGGGCGGCTGTACGCCGAGGCCATCCACGCCAACGCCGCCAAGGGCGAGTTCCTGGCGGTGATGAGCCACGAGCTGCGCACGCCGCTCAACGCCATCATCGGATACGCCGACCTGCTGGACGTGGGAGTGGCCGGCGACCTGAACGCCGCGCAGCGCGAGCAGCTGGCCCGCATCCGCATCGGCTCCAAGCACCTGCTGCGGCTGATCGAAGAGGTGCTGCTGTTCTCGCGGCTGGAGGCGGGGCGCGAGGAGGTGCACCGCGAGGCGCTGGACCTGGGCGGCCTCACGCGCGAGGCCGCCGCGCTGCTGGAGCCGCTGGCCCGCGAGAAGGGGCTGGCGTTCCGCGTGGACGTGCCGGCGGCGCCGGTGCCGGTGGAGACGGACGGCGGCAAAGTGCACCAGATCGTGCTGAACCTGCTCTCCAACGCCGTCAAGTTCACCGACACGGGCGAGGTGGCCGTCAGCCTGGCCGCGCGGGACGGCCACGCGGTGCTGCAGGTGCGCGACACGGGGATCGGCATCGCGCCCGAGAACCTGGAGCGCATCTGGGACGCCTTCTCGCAGGTGGAGCAGGCGCCCACCCGCCGCGTGGGCGGCACGGGGCTGGGGCTGAGCGTGACGCGCAACCTGGCGCGGCTGCTGGGCGGCGACGTGGTGGTGGACAGCGCCCCCGGCCGCGGCAGCGCCTTTACCCTCCGCCTCCCCATGATCGCCACGGTCGGCTGATCCGGGAGCCCATCTCCGCGCACCGCACCCATCCGCGCGCTCCCATTCCGTCAAAACACTTGCGCAACGCGCCGCCGCGATACATTCATGGTCAGCGGCTGCGTTGTCGAACGGAGAAGGAGGAGATGGCGATGTCGAGCCTGCGTACGGCGCTGGTCCTGATCGGGATGAGCATGGCGTCTGGATGCGCGTCGGGTGGTACCGGGGGAGCGCCGGCCTCGGGACGGACCGTGACGATCACCGTGCGCAACCCGTCGCCCGCACCGGTATCCGTCTCCGTCTGCGCACCGGTGGAGTGCAGCGCGTTCAGGGAGATCGCGGGCGAGCGAGAGGCCGAGTTCAGCTTCGACCCCGCGCGGGGCACGCGCGCCGTGGTGACCGCCAGGCGTGGTGACCACGTGGTCGATCGGCAGCCCGTCGATTTCCTCGCGGGTCAGCGGTATCGCGTGGTGCTGCACGTTCCCTGACGCTGTGCCAGAAACTCCCTCTTTCCGGAGTGCCGACCCATGCAAAAGCCACTGCGCCGGCTCGCGCTCTTCTCCGCCATCACCCTCTCCGCGGCAGCCCCGGTAACGTACTCGCCCGACCGCGGGCTGCACGCAGCCACGGCGGAATGCCAGGACGGCACCTGCTGTCCCGAAGTCGGCTCCACCTGCGTGGTCGGCGATCACCAGCGGGCGGACAAGTACTACAAGCCGTCGGGAAGCTGCCTCAACCAGACCTGACGCGATGGGCGGCGCTCGTGCGGCATCACCCCTCAACGGAGTTCCGACCATGACCGGCAAACAGGCCCGCATGGGAGTTGTGGCCTTCGGCGTGCTGGCGGGGGTCTCCCCGATCTCCTTCTCTACTTCCACGGGGGTCTCGATCGCGAAAGCGTGCGCGGACGGCACCTGCTGTCCGGAAGCGGGATCGGACTGCTTCATCAACGGCATCCTCACCGAAAACGCGTACAAGGCAGCCAAGCCGGGACCGTGCAGCGGGCAGAACGACTCGTAGTCCACGGGGCGCAGCACCCTGCCCGAAGGCTCGGGCTCGTCCTGGCGTGCATTTTCGCCGCCTGCGGTGAGAAGGCCGGCCAGCCGGAGGATGTGGCCGGGGGAGGTGAGCCGCAGCCGCTGGCTGCGGAAGTGATTTACTCGGGTGATTCGCTCGGGATTCCCCACCTGCTGGCGCTTGCGGGCGGGCACCTGCTGGTAACCGACATCGGCGGCGGGGCATCACTGCACGTGATCGCGGAGGGGCGGCGGCTCGCGTCGTTCGGACGCCGGGGCCAGGGTCCGGGCGAGTTTTCCGCCATCCGCACGGTGCAGCCATCACCCAACGGGCGGAGCGTCTGGCTGTACGACCTGGGGAACACGCGGCTCACGCTGCTGGACCTGGATTCGGTCTTGGCGGGTCGTGGTGCCGTACGGCAAACGGTGGTGCTGCGCACCGATCTGGGCCCGATGAACGCCGTGCGGGTTTCGGACTCGCTGATCGTCAGCTCAGGCCTGTTCACCGGCGGACGACTGGCGCTCTTCACCGGTTCGGGAACGCTGCAGCGGGTGGCGGGTCCGCTGCCGCCGGCGCGCGAGGGCGTACCGGCGCCGGTCGCCCAGCACGCCTACACGGGCACGCTGGTCCGCCATCCGCACCGGCCGTGGCTGGCTCTCGCTACGCGCCATGCCGACCGGGTGGAGATCTATGCGCTGGACGGCACCCTTCGCACGGTGGCCCGCGGCCCGGCGCAGTTCGAGCCGGTGTACGAGGTGCAGGTTCGCGGTGGTGCGCCGACCATGGCCACGGGCGAGGATCTGCGGTTTGGCTACGTCGACGCCGCCGCTGCGGGCGATGGGCTGTACGCGCTGTACTCGGGCTACACGCGCAGCGAACGCCCCGGCCGCGCCAACTTTGGCCAGCAGGTGCACCTTTACGACTGGCAGGGCAGGCTGCACCGCGTGATGCAGCTGGACCAGCCGGTCCTTGGAATTGCAGTCACCGACGACGGGCGGACGCTGTACGCGGTGCGACACGATCCTTATCCAGCCATCCTGCGCTATCGGCTGCCTGCGGACGAATAGTCCCGTTGCGCCGATGAGAGGCGGCCCGTCCGATCACCGGGCGGACCGGGCTGTTCGTGCGGCGAAGTGGACGGCGGCCGGACGGATGAAACTATGTGCCCCGCCGCCGCGTACCACGCTGCGACAGTAGCCGCGGAGGCGTTTCGGGATTACGTTTATGTGCCCGCCCAATCCGCAGGCCCCCTTTCCGGACACCCTCGCAGGAGCTGTTTTCCCATGACCCACGTGCTCGCCGCGCGCGTGCCGCGCGCATTTGCCCGTATGCTGGCGCTGGCCGGCCTGTCCCTGGCCGCCGTGACGGCCGACGTCTCTACCGCGGCCGCGCAGCCGGGCCAGGGCATGGAGGCCATCCAGCAGATGTTCAGCGACCCGTCGCTGCGCACCTACCGCCTCACCAGCGCCAACCTCGACAAGTTCATCCGCGCCACCAACGCCCTCAAGGCGCTGGAGGACGAGGACATCGACATCGAGGACCACATCGACATGGACGATCCCGAGGACGTCGACCTGAACGAGATCGTCGCGGCGTTCGACAGCGAGCCGCGCATCAAGGGCGCCATCAACGGCGCCGGGATGACGAGCCGGGACTACGTGACCTTTCTGTTCTCGATGATGCAGGCGATGTTCGGCTCGGTAATGGTGCAGATGGGCGGCCCGCAGGCGCTCGCCGACATGCCGGCCGGCGTGCTGAAGGACAACATCCGGTTCTTTACCGAGAACCAGTCCGCCTTCGAGGCGCTGGACGACGACAACTGACGCTCCGGTGGATCGGTCCTGATCCACGGAACCGAAAAGAGCGGCGGTGCGCACCACGCGCACCGCCGCTTTTCGTCATACAGATCCGGCAATAGAGCGCATGACTTCCTGAGGCTGAGGGAGGCGCCGCGCCGAACCTTGCCCTGACCGGAAACCCGGCGCGCCGACCGAAGGACCTCGCCAGCAGAACGAAGGGGCTGGTTCCGCCGTCCTGATCCGGCCCCTGCGCAGCCGAAAGGAGGTCCTTCGGTCGCGCGCCCGAGTCGGTGCAGGCGGCGGGATCTGCGCGTGCGCTCCCTCAGGAAGTCATAATCACATGCTTTCCCCGGATTCGGCGTCAGGGCATCTCGAGCGCCTGCCGTGCCTGGTCCAGCGCGAAGGCGGCGGCGGCAAAGCGTTCGGCCAGGTCGGCGATCTCGCGCTCCGTCAGGGGGCGGTCGGCGGCGCGGATGGCCTCGCTGACGGAGGGAAACACCACGTTGCTGTAGCCGTTGTTCTCGTCCGCGGCGTAGATCAGCCCGCGGAACCAGGGGCGCGTGCGCAGCCCCTCCGGCCGGGTGAGCGCGCGCTCCACCCGCATGAGCGCGGCGTTGGTCTCCACCAGCAATCCGGCCCGGGGCGCGCCGGAGGCCAGCCGTGCGTCGCGCGCCTGCTGGAACGCCGCGGCCGCCGTCTCCATCCGCCCGATCGCGTCCGACAGCGGCGCCATCGACACGTCCCAGCCGTGGCGGGTGGCGGCGGTCTCCATCGCCGGGACGTAGCGCCGCATGGTGCGCGCGAACTCCACGTAGTCGTACGGAAGCACGTCGGCGTTGGCCAGGCGCAGCATCAGCGCGGCGCCCACGCTGGCGGTGGCCGCGTGGCGGGTGAACTGCGGATCGCCGAAGCGCTTCATCCAGGTGAAGTTGTCGTACTGCGAGTGGTACACGCCGTACGGGCCGCCGAAGCCCCAGTCCAGGTGCGGAATGCCCAGGTGGTTGTAGAACCCGGCGAAGTCGGACCCGCCGCCCGGATCGCCCATCGCCGGCTCCAGCGAGTCCGCCGCCAGGGCCTGGTTCCGGCGCCACGCCTGGTAGACGGTCCCCTCCCCGCCCGGATCGGGGACGACGCGTGCTACATCGCGCAGCGTCTCGCGCAGCGACGGCGACCCGCCTCCGCCAAAGTCGGGGCCGAACGCCGAGGCATCCTGGTTCAGGTACGCCACCCCGCCCCGCGTGAGCCGCACCGAGTCGTCCTCCACGTACTCCGTGCTGCCGATGAGCCCCCACTCCTCCGCGTCCCAGGTGGCAAAGACGACGGTGCGGCGCGGCCGCTGCCCGGCGCGCGCCTGCTCCGCCAGCGCCTGCGCCGCCTCCATCACGGCCACCGTGCCGCTCACGTTGTCCACCGAGCCCGGACCCCAGGCGTCGCGGTGCCCGCCCATCATCACGATCTCGTCCGGAAACTCCGTCCCGCGGATGATGCCGAAGGTGTTGTGGATGTCCTTCCATCCGCCCGTGGCCGCGTCCGTGGTTACCTGGATGCGCGCCGTCACCGGCCCGGGGCCGATGTGGTAGCGAAAGGGAAGGCCGCCCTGCCAGTCGTTGGGCACGTCGGTCCCGCGGATGCCGCGCAGCAGCTCCGCCGCGTCCCCGTACGCCATGGGGACGACCGGGATGTGCGGGATGGTCATCTGCTCGACGGGGACGTGCCGCGCGTCGGCGTGGCTGGCCCAGCCGGGCGTCGCAGGGTCGCCGTTGGTGTTCATCACGCTCCCCCGCTGCACGGCGCCCTCGGGCCGCATGGGGCCTTCGGGATACACGTCGCCCGCCATGTACCCGTCGTCGCGCGGGTCGCTGTAGATGATGAGGCCCACCGCGCCGTTCCGCTCCGCCTCGCGCGCCTTGATGCCGCGGAACGACCGTCCGTAGCGCGCGATGGCGATCTTGCCGCGGACGCTGATTCCCAGCGAATCCAGCCTCCGGTAGTCCTCGATGAGCCCGTAGTTGACGTAGACCACCTCGCCCGTGGCGTCGCCCGCGGCGGAGTAGCCGTTGACGGTGGGATACTGCTCCATCGCGCTGAAGGGATCGCCCGGGACCGCCGGCTCCGCCAGGTTCAGCTCCACGGGATCCGGGGAAACGCGCCAGGCGCGGACGGATGTGGCGTGGGGGAGCCAGATGCGGTACGTCCGCACCTCCGTCTCCAGCCCCATCTCGCGCATCTGCGCGATTACGTAGTCCGCGGTGCGGCGCTGGGCCGGGGTGCCGGCCACGTGCGTCTCGGCGGAGAGGACGCGCGCGTGGCGTTCGGAGCGCTCGGCGCTGGGCGCGCGGATGGCGGCGGCCTCGGCGGCGCGCTCGCGTTCGGCGGCCTGCGGCGAGTAGCCCGGCATCGCCTGCTGCGCGCCGAGCGCGGCCGGGAGCAGGAGCGAAAGGGAGAGGATGCGTCGGAGCACGGTGGTTCGTGGGTGCGGGGGGAGCGGATCAGGGGATCGGCCCAAGCTATTGGGCGCGACCACTCCGCGAAACCCGCGAGCACACCGCTCTATGCCGCCGATTTTCCGGACCGCGGCGTCTTCGAGTAGTTCACCAGCCGGTCGGCGAACTGCTTCTGGTATTCCAGATAGGATTCCAGCGCCTTCCTGGGATCGTTGTCGCACTCCGCGAGAATGCGGCGTCGTGCCTCATCCACCTCGTCGAGAAGCGGATCACCACTTCGGGGTCTGTTGCTCATGTCTCACCTCCCAGTAGCTGCTCCGGCGACAGGAGAGCGGGTACAAACAATCCGGCCTCTACGTTGATCCGCCGGATCTGATTGAATTTGTTTGGATTCGCTCGCCCTGTTCCACCACCTGCGCGTCGTCTCGCGCCGCTCGACCATTTCTGGCGATAACCGACTGGTGTAGTACGCGCTCGGAATGGTCGTCTCTACATAGATTCGTTGTTTCGGCATGCAGCAAGATAACCGCTCCCGTCCAGAGTGGAAGGTTGCGTGCGAAGTGGGCCACCTGCGTTACACGCGTGAGCGAAGCTGGCGCCAAGAGGCTGAAAAGTGAACGCACTCCGCCCCGCATCGGATGGATGATGCGGGCGGGCCGCCCGCGCGACGCCGGCTCTGAATCCTATCAGTCGTGCTTCCGCCGCCTCAGCAGGCCCGCCAGCAGCGGCGGGGCGGCGAGCAGTCCCACCAGCCACCACGCGGCGGCGGGGTTGCCCAGGTTCAGCGTCCATCCCCAGGTCGGCAGGCGCTTGGGCACCCACACGCGGCTATCGCGCTTGCTGAAGTACACGCCCACCAGCGCATCCGACCAGTTGGCCGGGTTCTCCCACTCGGCCCGGTTGATCTCGTCCCGTGTCATCGTCATCTCCCGTAGCGTCCGATCCCTGAAGTCGGTCCCCGCCCCGGATCATACGCGGGGCCGGCGGAAACGTGTCGCAGCTCACCTTTCGCCCGTGCATCCAACGAAAAACGCCCCGCATCGTCGGTCGATGCGGGGCGGTTCCGTCGATCTGCCTCAGTATCCCAGTTCTGGCGGGATGACCAGGCGGCGGCGCGTCAGGCGCGCCATAACGAAGCTGGTCACCACCTGCATCCCGAACATCGCCGTCAGGAGGATGGCGGGATCGGTATCGCGCCCCACGTAGTACACGGCCGTCGCCGTCGCGATGATGGAGCCGAAGAGCACGAAGCCGTAGCGGCCGCGGCGCCCGGTGAGCCGGTGCACCGCCAGCGGGGTGAACAGCACGGAGGCCGCGGCGCCCGCGTACACCTGATCGCTGCGACCCTGCATCACGCCGTTGGCCGCCAGCGCCCACGCGCCGACGAAGAGCGCCATCACCGCCGTCGTCACGGTAAAGTTCCACAGGCCCCGGAAGAAGCGCCGCGCCAAGCCCCGCTGCGGCGGGCGCGTCATCTCCGGCGAAAGCGCGGCCTGCGCCGCCGCGCCGGGGAGCTGCTGCGCCTGCGGCGGCATCGCCGCGAGCGCGGGCTGCGGCGGAAGGGTAGCCGCGCCCGGGGACGCGAACGCGGGCGGCACGGTGCGCTCCCGCGCGGCCGCGCGGCGGGCCGGCTGCGCGGTCTGCAGGCGCGTGCCCTCGTCCGGCTCCACCGACACGGCGCCGAGCGGAGGACGCACGCGCCGCGCCGGCATCGGGACCGGGACCGCGGCGGTGGCCTGCGCGGGGGCGGGCGCGCCCTCGTTCGCCAGGGCGTCGGCCAGGGCGGAGGCGTCGGGAAAGCGCGCCAGCGGATGGATGGACAGCGCGCGGGCCAGCGCGTCGCGCACGTGCGGGGCGAGCCCGGGGGCGCGCTGCGGCAGCGCGCCGACGGCATCCGCCGTCTCATCCGCCATCCGCGCGGGGTCCGACGAGGTGAACGGGCGCACGCCGGTGAGCAGGTTGTACCCCACCGCGGCCAGGCTGAAGACGTCGGACGAGGGCGTCAGCCGCTCCTCGCCGCGCATCTGCTCCGGCGAGGCGAACGCGGGCGAGAAGGGCGAGCGGCCGAACTCCGTGAGGTGCGTTACGGTGCCCTCCTCGCCCGACACCTGCGCGATGCCGAAGTCCAGCACGCGCACGTGCGGCTCGTCGGGGTGGTCGCTGGTCTCCAGGAACAGGTTGCCCGGCTTTACGTCGCGGTGCACCAGGCCGGCGCGGTGCCCGGCCGCCAGCCCGCGCGCCGCCTGGCGCAGAATGCTCAGCGACACGTGCACCGGCGGCGGGCCCGTCCGCGCCAGCCGCACCGCCAGGTCCTCGCCCTGCAGCAGCTCCATCACCAGAAAGTCCAGCCCGACCTCCGGGTCCGTGCCGAAGTCGTACACGGACACCACGTTGGGATGATGCAGCGCCGCCGCCGCGCGCGCCTCGCGAAGAAAGCGCGCCAGCAGGCGCCCGTGCTCCTCGTGGTCCGCCGCCGTGATGCCGATGACCTTTACGGCCACGGCCCGGCCCAGGCGCTCGTCCGTCGCGCGGTACACGGCGCCCATCCCGCCGCGGCCGATCACCGCGTCGATGCGATAGCGGCCGCACAGGGTGCGCCCGGTCAGCAGGCCCGCGATCCCGTACATCCGGGTTGGTTTACCGCGTTCGGGTGAATCAGGTGGATGCGATTGCGCGGGCAGGACTTACGAGGGGAGCGGCGGATTGGTTTCCGCTACCATATCAACTCCAGGCCGGCAGCGGCCGCAATTTCGGGATCACGCGTAATGAGCGGGTGACCCAACTCCAGCGCCGTCGCCGCGATCAGGCGGTCTCCCCGCTCTGGAATGGCGTACAGTTCCTCGGCACGCTGTACGGTTTCCCAGGAAAAGTCCACCGGAAAGAACTTCCCGGACAAAAACAGCCGTTGGCCCCACCGCACGACACCACCCGGCAATTGCACCTGGCCGCGGTGAACGGCTTCGGAAATCTCGGCGAGCACAAGCGCAGGGACGAATATGGCCCCATTCCCCGCCTCCACTTCGCGAAAAGCGCGCTGCGCCTGGCGTCCCAGCTTTTTCCACTCCTGGACCGCATACCAGATCAGCGCGTGAGTATCTACAACCGCGAGCACCGCCATCAGAGATTGTTGAACTTGGCAGCCGCAAGCTCTGCCTGTCTGCGCCGTTCGGCCGCGATGCCCGCTTCGAGCTCATCGGGCGAGACAAGCAGCCTCATGCTGCCCGCCAGACGGAACGGCTCACCTGGCGGATGATCCACCAACTCGGCCTTGCGCATCAACACCTCATAATGAGCGGCGTCCACGAGCACCGCCGCATCCTTGTGGTCGCGGCGGGCAATGTAGATCGCCCGTCCCGGATGCACGCTGACCTCCTCGAGCAGCGATGAGAACTTTGCTCGTGCTTCGGAAGCGAGAAGCTTCTTGTGTGAGCTGAGCTCAACCACGATGGCCTCCGTGATTTGTACAATTCAGTTGTACAAATCTACTTCGGATCCTCCATCCGCTCAACCCTCTACCGCTTCACTTTCTCTTGCGGTAAACGCGCTCTGCAGGCGGGCGGCGGCTTCGGGGGGATCGGAGGCGCGGAGCTCGACGCGCGGGGTGCCGTGCCAGCGGGCGCAGTCCTGCACCGACGCGGCGACTTCGCGGACCAGCCGGTCGGTTAGGCGCACGCCGGGCTCGAAGTGGATCTTTCGCACCTCAAACACGCCGTCCTTGCGGTGCGCCTTGGGGTCCAGCCGCCCGACCAGCTTCCCCCGGTGCAGGATCGGCAGGACGTAGTAGCCGTAGACGCGCTTGGGCGCGGGCGTGTAGACCTCGATGCGGTACTCGAAGCCGAACATCTCGCTGGCGCGCCCGCGGTCCCACACCAGCGGATCGAAGGGCGACAGCAGCGTGGTCAGCACGGGCTTGATGCGCCCGTCGGCGGCGGCGCGGGCGGTGTGGGCGTGGTCCGGGTGGACGTACGCCGGCTCGGTCCATCCATCCACCGAAACGCGCAGCAGGTCTCCGGAATCCGCCAGGCGCGCCGGGATGGCCTTCGTCGACGTCCTGTCCATGCGAAAGTAGTCCGCCACCCACTTTGCCTTCGCGACGCCGAGCGCGCGGACGGCGTTCAGCACCAGGGTGCGCCGCACTGCGTCGGTGGATGGAAGGCGGGCGTCGTCCCATGACGGAAGGACGCGCTCGCGCAGGTCGTAGATGCGCTGAAAGCCCTCGCGCCGCGCGATCATCAGCTCGCCGGCGGTGAACAGGCTCTCCAGCATCCGCTTCTCCGGCTTCCAGCTCCACCAGCCGCCGCGCGTGTCCGCCCGCACGAAGTCGGTGGAGCGCGCCTCGCCCTGCTCGCGGACGTGCTGCAGCAGGCGCGCGGCGTCCTCACGGTGCGCGTCCATCCACTTGTGCGCGTACCGCCAGCCGGCCCACGCATGGTCCAGCATGCGGTGGCGGTAGAGCGGATAGTCTTCCACGGGGAGAAAGCAGGCCTCGTGCGACCAGTACTCGAACACCTTTCCCGCGGCCAGCAGCTCGTCCAGCCAGCGCGGCTCGTAGTCGCCCAGCCGCGACCACAGCACCAGGTACGGGCTGCGCGCCACCACGCTGATGGTGTCGATCTGCAGCGCGCCCATGCGGCGGATGGCGGCCAGCACGTCCGCCTTCTTTGCGCGCCGGCGCGGCCGCCGGTCCAGCCCCTGCGCGGCGAGCATCAGCGCGCGGGCGCCGGCGGGGTCGAGGTGGAGGTCGGTCACGGGTGCGTGAGTGCGTGAGTGCGTGAGTGCGAAAGTGCGAAAGTGCGAAAGTGCGAAAGTGGATTTTCGGGCGATGTACGGGCGAGGGGAAGATGGGGCACGGGGCGGGTGCGCGCGAGGGGGGCTCGGCGGCTCGTTGACGGGCGTTGGACTGCGCCGCGGCGCCCCCTCCGGGCGAGCACCACTCGCCCACCTCCCCCAGAAAACCCTGGGGGAGGTTGGGTGTGGGGGCGGGATCCGGGACGCTCCGACGGGCATCACCGGAAACCAGCGTCCCGATGCCGGCCGGGTTTGCGGTGGGGCGCGGAGGACGTAGGTTGCTCGCGGATCCTGATCATCCACCGAAAGGCGACCGCGCGAATGATCCGCAGAAACCCCCTCCTGATCTCCGCGATGTGCGCGTCCCTGGCCGGGTGCGCGACGGCGGGGCGGGTGCCGCAGGCGCTCACCACCCGGCCCGAGCGCACGGAGTACCGCGAAACCAGCCGCTACGACGAGGTGATCGCGCTCATGGACGCGGCGGACCGCGCGTCGCCGCTCATCCACATGACCCGGTTCGGGCAGACGAACGAGGGGCGCACGCTGCCGCTGGCCGTCGTGGGACACGTGGCGGACGCGTCGCCGGATGCGGTGCGCGCGAGCGGAAAGACGGTGGTGTACCTGCAGGGCAACATCCACGCAGGCGAGGTGGAGGGGAAGGAAGCGCTGCAGGTGCTGCTGCGCGAGATCGTCGCGGGGCGGCACGGGGCGCTGCTGGACTCGCTGGTGCTGCTGGTCGCGCCCATCTACAACGCGGACGGCAACGAGCGCATCGACGCCATGAACCGGCCGCGGCAGCACGGGCCCGTGGGCGGAATGGGGGTGCGGCCCAACGCGCAGGGGCTGGACCTCAATCGCGACCACACCAAGCTCGAATCTCCCGAGGCGCGCGGGCTGGCGCGCATGCTCACGGAGTACGACCCGCACGTCGTCATCGACCTGCACACCACCAACGGCACGTACCACGGCTATCACCTGACGTACGCGCCGCCGCTGCACCCCAACACGCCGCCGGAGATCGACCACATGCTGCGCCGCGAGTGGCTGCCCGCCGTGACGGAGGCGGCGCGGCGGGAGGACGGCTGGCTGCTGTACTACTACGGCAACGTGCCGTCCGCGGACGAGGGGAACCCGGACGCGGAGCGCGGCTGGTACACCTTCGACCACCGGCCGCGATTCGGCACCAACTACGCGGGCCTGCGCAACCGCTTCGGCATCCTGAGCGAGGCGTATTCGTACCTCACCTTCGAGGAGCGCATCCGCGTAACGAAGGACGTCGTGGACCGCACGCTGGAGTGGGCGCGCGCGCACGCCGCCGCCATCCGCCGCGCCACGGAGGCCGCGGACGGCGAAGACCTGCGCGGCCGCCCGCTGGCGCTGAACGCGCGGCTGCGGCGCGAGGGGCCGGTCACCATCCTGATGGGCGAGGTGCGCGAGGAGGCCAACCCCCTCACCGGCCACATGATGCTGCGCCGGGTGGACGCGGTGCGCGAGGAGCGGATGCCCGAGTGGCAGTCGTTCGACGCCGGCGAGACGGAGAGCGCGCCGGCCATGTACCTGCTGCCGCCGGGGATGGACAGCATCGCGGACCGGCTGCGGATGCACGGGATCCGCGTGGACTCCGTCTTCAACGTGCCGGGGCGGGTGGAGGTGTTCCGGATCGATTCCACGGCCGTCGCCGAGCGCGCCTTTCAGGGACACCGCGAGCGCCGCATCTGGGGCCGGTGGGAGCCGCAGACGCTGCGGATGACGCCGAAGATGCTGGGGGTGCCGATGGACCAGCCCCTGGCGCGCCTGGCGTTTACCCTGCTGGAGCCGCGCTCGGACGACGGGTTCGCCGCGTGGAACCTGCTGGACCGCTGGATCGAAGGCGACCGCGCGTACCCCGTCGTCCGCGTCCCCGCGCCGCGCTGACGCGGCGGCCCCGAAGCGGGCCGCCGCTTGCGCGCGGCGGCCCGGCGGACGAAGCTTTCCCGTCCTCCCCACCGAAATCCATCCGTCCCCCGCACCGGACCCGGAGACATGCAGGATCACACAACCGCCGCCGCGCCCGAGGCACGGCTCATCCGCGCGCTCGGCGTGTGGGGACTGGCGGCCGGCATCATCAACGTCACCATCGGCGGCGGCATCTTTCGCCTTCCGTCCGCCGCGGCCACGCAGCTGGGGACGGCGGCGCCCATGGCCTACCTCGTCTGCGCGGTGGCGATGGGGCTCATCGTCCTCTGCTTCGCGGAGGCCGGCAGCCGCGTGGACCTGACCGGCGGTCCCTACGCCTACGTGGAGGTGGCGTTCGGCCCCTTCGTCGGCTTCCTCGCGGGAGTGATGCTGTGGGTGGTGGGGACGCTGGCGCTCTCCGCCGTCACGTCGCTGTTCGCGGACTCCATCGGGGCGCTGGTGCCGGCGCTCTCGGGCGGGGCCGCGCGCATCGTGCTGCTGGTGGCGGTGCTGGGGATGTACGCGGCCATCAACGTGGCCGGCATCCGGCAGGGGAGCGCGGTGAACGCCGTGGCCACGGTCGCCAAGCTGCTGCCGCTGCTGCTCCTCGTCATCGTCGGTGCGTTCGCCATCCGGGGCGGCAACCTGGCGTGGACGGACGCCCCCGCCGCCGGCGACGTGGCGCGCGCCTCCGCCGTGCTCATCTTCGCCTTTGCGGGGATCGAGAGCGCGCTGGTGCCCAGCGGCGAGGTGAAGGACGTGGCGCGCACCGTTCCGCGCGCCATCCTGATGGCCATGGTGGGGATCACGCTGCTGTACATCGCCATCCACCTGGTGGCGCAGGGGATCCTGGGCGGCGCGCTGGCGGGGCACCCCACGCCGCTGGCCGAGGCCGCGGGGCGGGCGATGGGCCCCACCGGGCGGACGCTGCTGCTGGCCGGCGCCTCCATCTCCATGTTCGGCTACGTGGGCGGAATGACGCTGGCGGTGCCCCGCGCGCTCTTCGCGCTGGGCCGCGACGGATTCCTCCCCCGCGCGCTGGCGTCGGTGCACGCGCGCCACCGCACGCCGCACGTGGCCATCTGGACGCAGGCCGCCATCGTGGTGGTCCTGGCCCTCACCAGCGGCTTCGAGCGGCTGGCGATCCTGGCCAACCTGGCGACGCTGCTGCTGTACGCGGCGTGCTGCCTGGCCGCGTGGGAGCTGCGGCGCAAGAACGTGCAGGCGGGCGGGATCCCGTTCAAGGTCCCCGGCGGCGCCGTGGTGCCCTTCCTCGCGCTGGGCGCCATCGCGTACCTGCTGAGCTCCATCAAGCTGAACGAGTGGGCCGCCGCGGGCGCGGTGCTGGTGATCTCCGCCGTCCTCTACTTCCTCACCGCCCGCGCCCGCGCGGCCAATCCGGCCGTGCGGTAGCGGCTGGATGGATGGATCGGTGGATGGATGGATGAGAACGCCCTCCGGGGTAGCCGTGACCCGGAGGGCGATCCGTTATCCGGCCGGCAAGCTTACAGCGGGCAGATACCCGCGGACGAGCTCACCGTCACCGTCTTGGACCGGGTGACCTGGGCCAGCCCGGAGGTGACCGTAACCGACACGGTAAAGCTGCCGGAGCTGGGGCTGTAGGTGTAGTAGTCGGAGCCCCACGACTGCCCGCTGCTGCCGCCGCTCCAGGAGTACGAGTACGATCCCGTGCCGCCGGACGCCGACGCCCACCAGTAGCACTGCGTGTTGGGCTTTACGCTGTTGGGGCCGTACAGCGTGGCGGAGAGCGGGGAAGGGTTCACCACGGTCACGCTGCGCGTTCCCGAGATGCCGTCGATGACGGCGGTGATCGTGGTGCTCCCCGCGGCCACCGCCGAGATGCCGCCGCCGGAGGTGATGGTGGCCACCGACGTGTTGCTGCTGCTCCACGACGACACGCTGCTGTTGGTGTAGCTGCCGTTGCTGTCGTAGCCGTACGCGGTGCAAGTGGCGGAGGTGCCCGTTTCCATCTGGTTCGGGCAGTTAACCGTCACCGACGCGGTGGGTCCCACCAGCAGCATGGGCCCGGTGGGGCTGATGCCGCCGTCCGCGCGGTCGCCGCCGCACCCCGCCGCGCTAACGGCCACGGCCGCGGCCATCATCCAGGTTCCGAATCTGCGCATCGTTATCCTCCTGGCGAGTGAGATGTCTCTCGACGCGCGGTCGCGCGCCCGTCCAGGAAACGTAATCGAGTTCACTTCTATTTTCAATGTTTCGTCTTGAAAGGATAGTAAGCAGGAGAGGGGGCCATTGTCTCGCCCGAACCACCGCGCCTGATCCTTGCTCCGCGGCGGGCCGGCAAACGGCGGTGACCGCAGAGGAGGACGGGATGCAGGCGGTGATCCTGGTGGGGATCCAGGCGTCGGGAAAGTCGACGTTCTACCAGCAGCGGTTCTTCGATACGCACGTGCGCATCAGCCGCGACCTGCTGCGGACGCGCAACCGCGAGCGGATGCTGCTGCAGGCGTGCCTGGAGTCGCGGCAGCCCTTCGTGGTGGACAACACCAGCGTGCTGGCCGAGGAGCGGGCGCGGTACGTCCAGGCCGCGAAGGCGGCGGGGTTCCGGGTGGTGTGCTACTTCTTCAGGACGGAGACGCGCGCCGCCATCGCGCGCAACCGGCTGCGGCAGGGCAAGGCGGTGGTCCCCATCCCCGGCATCCTGGGCACCTACAAGAAGCTGGAAGAGCCTCGGATGGAGGAGGGTTTCGACGAGCTCTACACCGTCACCCTCACCCCCGCCAACGAGTTCGTCGTGGAGCCGTTCACCGCGGCAGATCCCGCGGCGGGATGAGCAAAACCACCCCGCTGAATGGTCCCTGCGTACGTGCGGACTGCTCTGAACCCTTCGCGCAGGCGTCAGCGCCTTCTGGTACAGCCGCCGTAGCGGGATCTCCATGCATACCGAGGTGAGGCTCAGTGACGCCTCTACGCTATCGGTAGCGGTGAAGCGCCAGAACTCTCCCTCGCGCGAGGTACTCTCCAGGAGTGTGGCGGTTGAGGGATGTCGTGACCATCACGCCGCCCCGTTCAGCGCGTCCTCCTCGACAAAGCGCGTCCGGCTGTAGATCTCGCGCATGGGCAGCGTGCATCCGACCGATCGCAATTCAACCGTTGCATCGAGATCCGTCACCAGCGTGGATTGCCAGAAGTCACCTTCCCGACGGAAGTGCTCCACCGCTACCTCGTCCTGCGACACCAGCAGGTACTCGCGCAACGAATCGATGGCCTTGTAGCCCCTGAACTTCTTGCCGCGATCGTACGCTTCCGTGGTCCGGGAGAGCACCTCCACGATCAGCGCGGGATTCGTCAGGATTTCTTCGTGCTCGTCGCCATACCCCGGGGCCCCGCACAAGGCCATCACGTCCGGGTACGTGTAATTCGTGCCGCGGCCAAAGCGGACTTTTACGTCCGCGAAGAAGATATGACAGGGCCGTCCTGAAAACCGCGCGAGAAGTCCTGTGTAGATGTTCCCCGCGATGTAGTTGTGCGGAATGCTGCCGCCCGTCATCGCGATGATGCGGCCGTCGATGTACTCGCTCCTGAACTCGGCGTGGCGCTCGAGGGCGAGGTACTCTTCCGGGGTGTAGCGGTTCAGGGCTGCCGTGGCCATTCCATCCTCTCGGGCCGGGTTGGCCCGAGTGTAAGATTACGCGACGCAAACGCGCAAGTGGCTTGGGTTTGAGCGCTACGAATGCGCCAGCGGCGTGCACAGAGTGTGCACCGTTGTCCCGTCTACGATAGGCATCCGCCAACTCCAGCGGAAGTGCGGCGTTGCGTCGCTTCGACTCCATCAACGACGGAGGCCGCCGACACCGATGTGCCCGCGGCCTTTGGCTGCAATGCGCCACCCGTGTGCTACACCCCGACCGGCTCCCGCATGGCGTGGCGCGCCGGGTAGTGGCTCTCCACGTAGTCGTCCAGGATGCGCTTGAACTCCTCGGCGATGTGGTCGCCGCGGAGGGTGACGGTGTGCTCGCCATCCACGTACACCGGCGCCTTGGGCTCCTCGAAGGTGCCGGGGAGCGAGATTCCCAGGTTGGCGTGCTTGCTCTCGCCCGGCCCGTTCACCACGCACCCCATCACCGCCACCTTCATCTCCTCCACCCCCGGATGCGTGTCGCGCCACAGGGGCATCTGGTCGCGCAGGTACCCCTGGATGCTCTCCGCCAGCTGCTGAAAGTAGGTGGACGTCGTCCGCCCGCAGCCGGGGCAGCTGGTGACCTGCGGCGAGAACGAGCGGATCTCCAGCGACTGCAGGATCTGCTGCGCCACGTGCACCTCTTCGGTGCGGTCGCCGCCCGGCTTGGGGGTGAGCGAGACGCGGATGGTGTCGCCGATCCCTTCCTGCAGCAGGATGCTGAGGCCCGCGGCGGAGCTCACGATCCCCTTGGTCCCCATCCCCGCCTCCGTCAGCCCCAGGTGCAGCGGGTAGTCGCTGAGCGGCGCCAGCTTGCGGTACACGCGCACCAGGTCCTGCACCCCGCTCACCTTGGCGGAGAGGATGATGCGGTCGTGCGGCAGCCCGCACTGCTCGGCGAAGGCGGCGGAGCGCATGGCGCTCTCCGTCATCGCGTCCATCATCACCTCCTTGGCGTCCTTCCGCTCCAGCTCGGGAAGGAGCGCGTTGGCGTCCATCATCTCCGTAAGCAGCGCCTGGTCCAGCGAGCCCCAGTTCACGCCGATGCGCACCGGCTTGCCGAACTCGATCGCCCGCTCCACGATCGCCCGGAAGTTTTCGTCGTGGCGCTTCGCGCCCACGTTGCCGGGGTTGATGCGGTACTTGGCCAGCGCCCGGGCCGTGTCGGGATACTTCGCCAGCAGCTGGTGGCCGTTGTAGTGAAAGTCGCCCACGATGGGCACCTCCACGCCGCGCGCGTGCAGGAACTCGACGATGTACGGCACCGCCCGGGCGGCCTCGTCGTTGTTCACGGTGACGCGCACGATCTGGCTGCCGGCGCGCCACAGGGCGGCCACCTGCCGCACCGTGCCCTCCACGTCGGCGGTGTCGGTGTTGGTCATGGACTGCACCACCACCGGGTGCGCGCTCCCCACGGGAACGCCGCCCACGTTCACGGTGACGGTACGCCTGCGCTGTATGCTCTGCATGTGCTTGTCCGCGGCTCGGTTGCGACTGCTGCACCAATCTAACTCCGCGGCGCGCCCTCCGAAATCCGCCGCGCAAAGTGTTTGCGCGGCCGCGCCCGCCGCCGTACACTACGGGTCATCCCCGCCGCGACGCCCCGCGAGATCCCCCACGGCATCCACCGATCCCCGCATGACGTTCCGGCTTCGCCCGCTGCTGCTGGCCGTGCTCCCGCTCGTCCTGGCGTTCGCCCTGCCGCGCGCGGCCGCCGCGCAGGTGGACAGCGCCGCCGTGTCGCGGGACAGCCTGTACACCATCCGGGTGACGGACGGCTCGCTGCTGTACGGCCGCATCGTGGAAGACACGGGCGCCGCCATCACCGTGCTGACGCAGGCCGGGGTACGGGTGCGGCTGGAGCGCCAGCAGATCGTGTCCATCACGCCCATGGACGCGCGGGTGGTGCAGGGGCGCGTGTGGCCCCGCGACCCCAACCACACGCGGCTGTTCTTTGGCCCCACGGGGCGGGCGGTGGGGGCCGGACGCGGCTACCTGGGCGTGTACGAGGTCTTCTTTCCCTTCCTGACCTACGGCGTCTCCAACGGCCTGTCGCTGTCTGTGGGCACGCCCATCATCCCGGACGCGATCGGCGAGTTCTGGTACTTTGCGCCCAAGCTCACGGTGGTGGAGACGGAGACGATGGCGCTGGCCACGGGGGTGCTCGCCATCGCGGTGGAGGACGAGACGGCGGGCATCGTCTACGGCGCGGGGACCTTCGGCGGCGCGGACCGAGCGGTGACGGCGGGGGTGGGCTGGGGGTTCAGCGACGGCGACCTGCACAACCAGGCCGTGCTGATGGTCGGCGGCGAGCTTCGCACCGGCCCCGGCACCAAGCTGATCAGCGAGAACTACCTGATCCCCGGCGCCGACGGCGGCGAAGGCACCCTCCTTTCCGGCGGCATCCGCTTTTTCGGCGAGCGGCTGTCGGCGGACCTGGGCATCGCCATCGCCCCCACGGACTGCACCGGCGAGTGCTGGCTGCCGCTGGTGAACTTTGTCTACAGCTTCTGACGGAGCGACGGACTCGCCCGCAGCACGGGAGGGTGCGGGGAGAGCGACTCCGCCCACGCCGTGCGAGGCGGATTTTCCTTTCTTTCGTCGGCATCCGGAGCGCCGCGCGTTCGCTTCCGCGGCGCCGTGCAGGAACAAATGCCCTTGGCGCGTGTCTCAGCGCCACCGCACCGCGTGCGGACTCCCTTCCCGACCCCAGAGATCCCGGACCTTCCGATGAACCATCGCCTTGCCGCCGCCGCCGCGGCCGCCTGCCTGTTCGCGGCCGCGCCCGCCGCCGCCCAGGACTCCGATTCCGCCAGGGCGTACGTGCCGGCGCAGGCCATCTCCATCCTCCCGCTGCACGCCGCGTTCGGCTTCTACGCCGGCGACTACGAGCGCGCCGTGGGGCAGACGGTCACCGCCGGCATCGGCGGAAGCTACTTCTCGCTGGGCGACGACGGCGACGAGTTCGGCTACTCGTCGGTGGAGGCCAAGGTGCGCTACTACCCCTCCGGCGACCCGCTGAACGGCCTGTCCTTCGGCCTGACCGTGGGCCCCACCTTCCTGTCGGGGGAGAGTGACACCGGCGGGGTGGAGGAGGAGGACATCACGGCCATGGGCGTGGGCTTCGAGATCGCGCGCAGCCACCTGATGGGCGTGGACCGTCACTTCTACTACGGATACGGCGCCGGCTTCAAGCGCCTGTTCATGGTCTCCGGCGAGGAGAGCGGCGCCGAGATGGCGCTCCCCACCCTGCGCCTGTCCATCGGCTACGCCTTCTGACGCACGGCCGGCGCAATCGGTAGATTGTGGAGCGGGAGGGCACGGTGCCCTCCCGCTCTTTCATTCATCCGCCGACGGAGGGCGTCCATGGAGGTGGATTTCGACGCGATGGTCCGCACGCTGGGCGAGCTGGTGCGCATCAACTCCATCAACCCCGCCTTCAGCGGCGACACCACCGACGAGCGCCAGGTGGCGGCGTACGTGCGGGCCGCCATGGAGGGGCTGGGGATGGAGACGCGGGTGCACGAGCCGGCCCCGGGGCGCGCCAGCGTGGTGGGGCGGCTGCGCGGCACCGGCGGCGGGCGCTCGCTGATGCTGTACGCGCACCACGACACCGTGGGGATCGAGGGGATGCCGGACCCCTGGGCCGCCGAGGTGCGCGACGGGCGAATGTACGGACGCGGCGCCTACGACATGAAGTGCGGGCTGGCCGCGTGCCTGGCCGCCGTCTGCGCGCTGGCGGAAAGCGGCACACGCCTGGCCGGCGACCTGCTGATCGCCTCCGTGGCGGACGAGGAAGAGGCCAGCCTGGGGATGATGGACGTCCTCCTGCACCACACCGCGGACGCGGCGATCGTCACCGAGCCCACGGAGCTGGCGATTGTGACGGCGCACAAGGGCTTCTGCTGGATCGAGGTGCAGACCGAGGGGCGGGCGGCGCACGGCAGCCGCTGGCAGGAGGGGGTGGACGCCAACCTGCGGATGGGCCGCGTCCTGCGGCAGCTGGAGGAGCTGGGCGCCAGCATGGTGCTCTCCGATCCGCACCCCGTCGTGGGCCCGCCGTCGCTGCACGCGGCCACGCTGCAGGGCGGCACCGGGTGGAGCACCTACGCCGCCAGCTGCCGCCTGCAGATCGAGCGGCGCACCGTCCCCGGCGAGACGGAGGCCTCCGCCGTGGCGCAGATCCAGGGGCTGGTGGACGCGCTGGCGGCGGAGGACCCCACCTTCCGCGCCACCGTGCGCCCCGTCCTCACGCGCCAGGCGTGGGAGGCGCAGCCGGGGTCGCGCATCACGGAGATCGTGGGCCGCGCGGCCGAAGGGGTGCTGGGGCGGGCGCCGGAGCGCATCGGGGCGCCGTACTGGATGGACACCTCGCTGCTGGGCGCCGCGGGGATCGACACCATCGTCTTCGGCCCGCTGGGCGAGGGGGCGCACGCGGCGGTGGAGTGGGTGGACCTCCACTCCGTCCGCCAGACGGCGGAAGTGCTGGTGCGCGCCGCCATCGACTTCTGCGGCGAGGCGTAGGTCTCCCACGATGGATCGATCCCTGCTGGCGCATCTCGTGAAGATCCAACAACTTTGGTGCGCGCGGCCGCCATCCGCCGAAACCCGCGCGGGCCGGCTTCCGTAGCTGCCGCCGCGCCGGACGGGCGGCGTGCCATCAACCGAATCCCCCCAGCAGGACTGAACTGTCGATGAAGCGTTTGAACCGGATTGCCGCGGCGCTGCTCGCGGCCGGCTCCCTGGCCAGCGCGAACGGCGCGGCCGCGCAGGAAGCCCGCAGCATCCTGTACCGCGTGGAAGGCGCCAGCGGCGCGACGGTGTACATGCTGGGCTCCATCCACCTGCTGACCGCGGACGCGTACCCGCTGCCGCAGCCGGTGCAACGCGCCTACGCCGACGCGGAGCGCGTGTTCTTCGAGACCAGCCTGGACAGCCTGATGGCGCGCCAGCAGGAGATGGCCATGCGCGGCCTGTACCCGCCCGGCAAGACGCTGCGCGGCGAGATCCCGGCGGACCTGTACGCGCAGGTAGAGGCGGCGGCGCCCGGGCTTGCCGCGCTGGGCGTGACCATGCCGGTGCTGGACCGCATGGAGCCTTGGATGGTGGGGCTGCTGTTCCAGAGCGTGGAGTGGCAGAAGGCGGGCATGCTGCCGGAGCACGGCGTGGACATGCACTTCTCGTCGCGCGCCAGGAACGACCAGAAGCCGGTGGGCGGGTTCGAGACGGTGGACTTTCAGCTGGGCCTGTTCGACGGGATGACGCCCGAGGAGCAGGTGAGCTTTCTGCGGCAGTCGCTGGAGGACCTTTCCGGCACCAGCGAGCAGATGCGCCGCGTGGTGGCCGCCTGGCGCGCGGGCGACGCGGAGGCCATCGACGCCATCATGAACGAGTCGATGGACGACGCGCCCGCCCTGTACGCGCGCATGCTGACGGACCGCAACGCCGCCTGGGTGCCGCAGATCGAGCAGATGCTGCGCGGCAGCGACGACGTGCTGGTGGTGGTGGGCGCCGCGCACCTGGTGGGCGACCAGAGCGTGGTCTCCATGCTTCGCCAGCGCGGGTACACGGTGGAGCAGTTGTAGGCGGCTGTCGGTGGAATGATGCGCGTCCTTGAAGCGCGCGCGGCCGAGGCACCTTGCGCGTCCGCAGTGCAGTGATCCGCAGTCCGCCTCCCGGGCGGTTGAAACCGCGGCTACAAAGTCACGAAGTCCGCCTGCGCGGACTCGGCGGCCGGGCCGTGTACGGCGTTCCAGGCACCTGCGCGTCCGCAACCGGACGCGCGGCCGGCCGCATCACGTAGTCGAAGCCCCGCGCAGTTTGCGGGGTATTCCGCACGGTTCTGGCAAGTCCAGCATTTGCAAGCATTTAGCCCGCTGTCCGTTCTCTACTGTCCGTGCTTTACTGTCCGTTGGGGCTAAGCGGCCTTTTTCAGCCCGCCGCCGCGCCGCGTCTGGCGCGGCGCGGGCTCGTCGTCCGCCTCCAGCAAGGCAATTGCGCCTTGCAGGGTCGGCATGTCTACGTAGTCGTAGACGCGCCGCATCGTGTCCCACGTGGTGCCCGCTAGTTCCTCCTGCACGGCGGGGTCCAGCCGCCGAAACTTCGGGTCGCGGATGCCTGCGCGCTTCTCGCCGTGGTAGCCAAGGCGCGGGATGTTGATTCCCTGCTCCCGCTTCGTGCGCCGCATCCAGTGGTCCAGCCGTACGCGTGAGATCGGCTGTGCGGGGTCGTCCTGGGCCGGGATCAGCCAAGGCGAGCCCTCTAAGCCTTCCTCCTGCCCTCGGGCGACCGCACGCCGGATCACGTCCACCGCGCGCCGCGTAAGGGGCGTGACGCGCGTTTTACCTACCTTGTCAAACTCGCCCCGCCAGCGCACCACACCGGCGGCAAGGTCGATGTCCTCCAGCGCGAGCTGACGCACGCTGTTCATGCGGCGCCGCGTCTCTCGGCAGAGCTCCAGCACAATCCCCATGCGCCAGTTAGGCGCCTTCTCCACAAGCACGCTGTGAAGCTGCGGAGTCATTTCCTGCCGCAGGGGCTTGTCCGCCGGGGGATCGGGGAACCCTTCCCACGGATTGCGGAGCAAGAGCACGTTACCGTCGTCGCGCTCCAACTTGGCCCACTTGAATACGGCTCGCAAGAAACGCACATCGTTCTTGATGGTCTGTCCCTTCGCCTTGGCAAAACCGGGGATAGAGCCATCCTTGCGGGCGCGGATGAAGTCGTTATAGCGCACCCGGCCAATTTCCGTCTGTGGCCGTCCATCCGGCCCGATCCGCTCCACAACCGCATCACGTCCGAAGTAGGCCAAGAACATGCGCCGGTCAGTGTCGTTCTGCCGCTGGGTGTCGGGCTTCTTGTTGGGTACAACCTCCGCAAAGTACAGGTCCAGCAGATACCCAAGGGTAAGCGGGCCGGTAGCCTTGGGGGCCGCTACAGGGCCGCCCACGGTGCGGTTGCCCCACTTCTCGGCCACCTCTTCGGCCGTCTTGATCGCCTCCGCGCGTGACGTGGAGCCCGGCAGGCTCCGGCGCTTCTTCTTCGTCTCCTGCTTGCCGGTGCGCGGATCAATGACCGCAAGACCCTGATTGTCAAAAACCGGCTCCTGCCATTCCAGCAAGAGCGGGCCACCTTTGCCATCCTCGTAGACGCGGACGCGGTTGATGCCCTTCTTACCCGCGAGGTAGCTCCACGCCTGCTGCTTAGTATTCTGCGCCATGGCCCGTCCTCCTGCGTGAGCGATGGCGCGCGCAACCCACGTCTATAATATAGCAGGTTATTGCACGGAGCGCAATAGTTTTCTTTACCTGATTTATGCAGAATCCCAGCATCTGCGCGGGTTTCTGCCCGGTCGCGGCACGGGGCGCGGCATGTTGGCGGGCGCTATTGCGTGGCGCGTTCAATAGCTGCGAGCGTGTGGGGGCGAGCTGCCCCCGCGCCAGGTGGGGCGGTTGGGTAGGGTACATCGGTGCATCGGAGTAAAAGGGCGATGCAAGACGTACCCGCACAGGGTGCCCGCGTGTTTCGCCTGCGCGTTAGCCGCGCATTAGCACGCGGTTCGTGCCGCTGGGGCCTGCCGCCCGCACCGCAGGCCCCGCGCCGCGCCACCGCACTCCGCCCCCGGCACCACCTGCTGCGCGAAACGTGGGGGGGTGGGGGGCACTGCCCCCCACAGATGCCCGCCGCAGGCGACCTACCCGCCGGAGCGAGCTTGCGAGCGCAGGTGATAGCGAGCTTGCGAGCGTAACTACGATGCCAGCCCCGACACGGCACCGCGCCACAACATCGTCGCGCCGTGAAGAACCGCCTGATGAGGGATTCGCGCCCGAGGTGAAGCCCCGTCCCCCCGCAGGAGCCCGTAGGGGGAACACGCCCACGGCTCATCGTCCAGCAGTGCAAGGAGCAGGTCGCGGTTGTGCAGGTTCCGGCACCAGTCCAGCGGTCGCTCCACGCTTCCCCTCGCATTCCGTCGGTATACTCCCCCGGATCGCTGGGAGAGAGAGCGCATGCTTAGGATACGGTTACCGGGGACTCTTACTCCTTCTGGTCTTCGGCGAAATACCACCGCCAGTCTTGGTCGGCAGACGTATACCTCAATGTTCCTTTTTTCTCTACGTGCGTTCCCTCGAATGAATATGATATGGCTAGACTGAAGAAGAGAGTATCCGGTATCTCTAGAGTTAACGGCACCGGTAGGAAGGCTTGTAGGCTTCGAACTCCGCCTCCGTATAACTCGGCTGGCTTCTCGGTAGAAAACATCTCTAGGGAGTCGTTGCCGGGGAACACTGCGCGGAGCCTTACATCTACGCTTTCGGCGGGAAGTACACCAAAGTTTTTCGTGGTCAGTTCAACTCCAAGTACCTTCGATATTTCATAAGCCGTCAGGTGCAATTCATTGGCCCTGCTCCTCGCCTGTGTGACCGTCTTCAGGGGACGCTCAAGGGGTGATTCGTGATACCCAATAAAATGCCACCTACTACTACTCTCATCGAAGTAGCTGTTAGTCAACGCAACTCCGGTAATAACTCGGACACTGTCGGTGAGAAAACCGTTTCGCCAAACCGGAAGGGCTTCTGGGTTAAACCCGAGAAATTTCTCGTTAGCGGAGTCTTTGTGAAGCACGAGGAAATTCAGAAAATCAACACCAGATATTTGGACGCGCAGCTGGTTCAAGGCCTCCCACCGTCGATCTTGGTTGCGGTTGATGGAAAGTGTCATTCCGATACTAATAATTGAAAGCATTAGTCCGAGTACGCCGACCCAGTTGGGGAGCTTCTCTATCGCTATTCGGATACGTTGCCATCTGCTCTGTTGCCCGGCCAGCCTCGTACGCAGGCGCAGGCGCTGCTGCTGTCTTGACATCAACAGGTTCCTATCGGTATTCCGGTCGGAATGCCCCGGGTCGCGGAGAGGGGCACCTTGAAGCCAAGCCACCATACGTAAGACTGAAGGCGTTACCGCCGGTCCACGCGCTCTCTACCTTCAATGAGAAGCCGGATAGGCCGAAGTCTTACGCGCACATTGGTTCGTGTTCCAGCCTCATCCCCGTCAGTATCGCCCACTGAGAACCACTGATCAACCAGGCCATTATTGCTCGTATCACGCTTTCGTTGCTCGCAAATCCGTCTGAATATTGCGGACAAGCGTCCGCAGTCTGCCGCGTGGATGTCGGCTGGTCGGAATGACACCTCCCCGTGTCCTCCGTCGATATACCGCATTTCGTCTGACTGAGGCCCTCGGATCTCTTTGATAGAAAAGCCTGAAGGAGCGCGGAAAACTACGAAATTCGGATCATTCTCGCGGGTCTGACCTGTCGCTTGTGTATGGTCAGATTCTGTCTCTTCCGCATTCATAAAAATTTGTGCGAACAAAACCGTACGCTCGTTGTTGAGCCGCAAGTCGACGCGAGCAACAACGCTCGGCCCGTTACCATCGAAATCGGCGTCTCCACGCGTATGTGGAGGCACGAAGGTGAATTCTCGGACATCGGTGGTCACCTCGCGCTCGACAATGGGATCTTCAATAATGGTTTGTAGCGGGGGAGGAATCCTTGGTAAGTTCAGAGAGCCTCCCCCTTGAGGGTCCACATTCGCATTTATCGTAACCGTCACGGCAGAGCTATCAGCTCGGATACAGGCTGCACGTAGGGTAGCTCCAGTTACACGCTTCCCTCCGAATCGGGTCCGTTCGAAGAATGATGGTACGAAGCTTCGTCCGCAGATGATGTTACGCGGAATCACATCGATGTTTCGGATAATTGCTGAGTTCCGGTCACCATCCGAACTAAATCTCGCGGCTATCCGAAATGTAAACGGGTCCTGCGTTGTTTCGAGCCAGGTGTGGAGTCCAGCGCGCGTAAGGCAGGCGAGGTGTGCATTAACGACACCCGGATTGATTGTCTGAGTGACCTGCACATACTGGCGCCGTCGTCTTTCATCGAGACTGTTGAAGGATTCAATCTCCTGACGGAACTCCGCATAACCCCTCTCGTCACTGCTGAAACCGAGTGAAGCCAGCACGGTTTCAATGGGAATTCCAATTGATAAACTCGCCCGTCGAGCCTCTTCAAACCGCTCAAAATTGTGCTGACGGAACCAATTGAGGAGTGACTTAACAGTGGATTCGTCCACGGCTGTAGTGCTAAAATCGTAAATACCAAACCGCGGCAAGTCACACTGTTGCCCGGAGGCTGATCTTGGGGATACGAGACCCAAGAGAACCGCGAGGATCGCGATGCAAGTAGGTTGCGCGCGCATGTTCGGTGAGGGTTAGAGCGAAAGTCTGAACCGCTAAGGAACGTGGCCTATAAGATCGTTCGAACACAGCGAAGTCTGACCTCCGAACATAATGCATGGCCGCTCCTCAGCAAGTAAACATTTGAGGGATCGGGATCATCTGGGTTCCCATGCGCCCCTCGCCACTGAGCGGGTCGTTCCCCTCTGCAAGCTCCAAGGCGCGCTCAATCGCCCTATCCACAAGATACTCGTTGTCGCGGGGGAACATCGCGGCCAACTCTACCCGCAGGCACTTGCGGTCGGACTCGTAGCGGATGTTGCGTCCCTCCATAAAAAGGATCATCCGGGCGACGCTGTTTAACAACTCGTCGGCACTCGGCCCACCGGCCGCACGCCACACTCTGCGTGCTCCTGATTCATGCTTTCCATCTGTGAACCTGATTTCCTTTCTCGCGCCACTGGCGCGCTGGATTCACCGTCACCGCTCTCGGCCGCGCTCGCGCTCTGGATCGCGGCCGAACATCATCAGCTTGCCAAGCTCGACGGCCGATTTCACCAACTGCGCCGCCGACGTGGGGACCATCGGGACAAGCCGCTGCACCAGCTTGGCGGCGCTCTCTGGGCCAAGCCGCCGCATCGCCCCAGCGATCCGCGCGGCGGCCTCGCGCACCCGCTCCGGCGCGTCCATCCCCCGGCCCAGCGCTTCCCGCGCCGCGTTGGCCGCGTCCAACCCCCGTCGGGCATTCAACACCTCCGCCTGGGCGCGGGCCAGATCCCCGGCGCGGGGCCGGACCTCCATCCGGCGGGCAAGCGCCTCGACGCGCGCCGCCAGCTCCGGCGCGCGGGCGGTCGCATCCCGGTAGCTCGTCTCGGTCACAAGCCCCATGTAGCGCGACCGCTCCACGCCGCGAAGCTGACCGAAGCGCCACGGCTCCGTTCTGACGGCCCGCGCCGCCTCGGCGGGGCCGTGCGCGCGCACCTCGGCGCGGATGGCGCGGAGCGCCGCATCCGGGCGGACGTAGACCTCGGCGGCTCCCTCCCGCACACTCGGCACGGCCTGCCGGATGCTGGTCCGCTCCCCCTCCATCGTGGCCCGTCTGGTGTTAGCGCGGGCGTACGCCGTGACACCGTTGTGCACGGCTGCGTCCGCGTGCTGGGTGCGGTGTGCCTCGATGATCGGCGCGGCCATGCCGCGCAACTCCGCCCGGCTCACGCGATCAGCACCCGCGCGCCCGGTGGCGTACTGCACGGCATTGTGCGTGGCCTGTGCGCGCCGCTCCGCCGTGACGCCCGGCAGGATGGCGCCGTATCGCTCGGGGTTGGTCCGGATCGCCGCGGCTGCTTCGGGGCCGCGGCGCTCCATGGCGGTGAGCAGCGCGCGCCGGGCGGCGTCAGGATCGGCGTAGATCGCGCGCAGATCGGCACGGAGCCCCCGCGCCGCTTCCCGGTACTGCTGGGCCGGGGTGCGGACGGTGGGGCGGGCAGGGCGATTCTGGCCGGAATCAACGCGAGGACGCTCGGGCGCGGCCGGCGCGCGCTGCGCCGCCGGCGTCGGCATCTCGGCAACGGCCACGCGCGCCCGGTGCGAGTGCCACGGGCCGAACCGCTGTTCCAGTCGGGCGCGAGAAAAGGCGCGGTCCACCTCGGACGCCTTCACCTGTTGCAGCCCGTCCGTGACGGACATTCCCCGGCCGTTCACGCGCACGGCTAACCCGTGCTGCGCTAGACCCTGCTCGACCTCCGCCCAGGTGCGCGCCCGCTGGAGGACCGGCGCGGCGCGCTCCTGCACGTCCCGCAGGAACTCGGCGTCCCCGTGCCCGGCGCGGGACACGGGACCGCGCACCTGCGCGGCCCCGTCCAGCTCAGGGACGCGCGCGTGCTTCCCCGGCACCACGCGCAAGCCCATCTCCACCTCCTGCGCGCGCAAGCTCCGCTCAATGCGGGGGAAGTCGCGGAAGTTGGACCACGCGCGGGCCCTCTCTGGATGGACCCGGTTGACCACGACGTGCACGTGCGGGTGCGCGGTGTCGCCGTGGGCCACAATCAAGGCTTGATGATCCTGCAACCCAAGGTCGCGCAGCGTGCGGTCCGCAACGCGGCGCATGCTCTCCCGGTCCACCGGGTCGCCGGGGTCGAAGCTGATGGAGAAGTGATAGACGGGCGCGGCGGTCCGCTCCGAGTCGTGCGCGGTGGCGGACATGATGCGCGCCGCCGTCTGCGGGTCGCGCGTAGGCAGGTTGCGGCTCTCGACCCACTCCACCCGGTCCCACTGCTGGCCGTCCTTGCCGGATTCCAGATAGGACGCAACCCCCTTGAAGCCCTTCCCCAACTGGTTCACGTTGCCGATCACGCGCACACCCTCCGCAGCGCCGCGTCCACCTGCGCCAGCATCTCCAGCAGCTCCCCGTCCGGCGGCAGCTCTCCGGCGCCGTTCGCCCCGTGTGCCATCTCGTTGAGCGCGACCCCCAGCGGCACCAGCTCCGCCAGCAGCGGCGCCGCCGCGCGCGCCGCGACGGGTGCGGCGCGGATCGCCGCCTCGGCGGCGTCGGCCGTGCCGCCGATCAGCGCGGCGGCATCCGCAAGCCCGTCGTCCTCGGCCACGCGCTGGAGCTGCCGCAGGTTGTTCAGGACGCGCGCGAGCTGGTGCACCAGGTCGTCGGCCGGACGCCGCCGCTTCGGCGGCGCGGGCCGCGCGCCGGATGCGGCCTTCTCTAGCGCGGCCTCACGGACGAAGCGGAGCGCGGGGATTCCAAGCGGACGGGCGGCCTCGGTGATGGCCGCCCATTCGTCAGGGAGCCAGCGGGTCGGCTTGCGGACGGTCCTGCGGGGCATTTTGGGGCGCGGGTCCTTCTTCCCTTTGAGCGAAGCGAAAAGGCGAGCCGGGGGAATGGGGCCCCTCTGGCGAGCGCAGCGAGCCGAGAGGGGCCTATTCCCCCCTTGCTCGCTCCGGGTGTTTCTCTCCTACCGCGCTACGATGCTAGGGGTTGCGAACGGTCGATTACACGGCGATTAGCATGAGCTAACGAGACGCGAGAAAGCCCCCCGGTTTGTGCCGAGTGGCGATCAGCCGGGCGGGGGGTCTGTTCTTCTGCCGATCCGTCCACGCGTTAAACGTTTACGCCAACTCACCCCCGCACTCGCCTCTGGCGCCCCCTTTCGCGACGGCGTATTCTGTCCGCTTGTGACGCAGTTGCTCCCTTTACTGGCCGAAAGTGGTCAATGGGTGACGAACGAATCATTCCCCCGCCCCCCAGCAATCGACATCGCGAGTGCGACATCCTGGCTGAGTTGCCTAACACGCTCGGAATGGTGCTTTGGCAGGACCTTCGCCATGTGCGGGATTGGGCGGAATCGTCGGCCGACGTTCGCTCGCGTCTGTTTGCTTCACCGACCATAGAAGTGCGGGCGAAGCGGCGCGATGCTCGCGCCTTGGCTGTTGACCTGACGCGCGCGGTGGAGACATTCGCCGCGATGAAAGCACAGCCCGTCGCTTTCAGTCCGAGCGAAGTTGCGGCGGCGTGTGAGGACGTTTTGCGGTGGGCGCTGGCGCATGAGCATACGCGGACGGCTATCGAGTGGGCCGAGATAGCCGCCATCGTCGAAGCGACCAATGCGAAACGTGCGAATGTCGCGGGGCGTGTGACCCGTAACGCGAATGATTACGAGCGTGCTGAGGTCTGGTTCAAACGCGGTATCGGCCTCGCCCGTGACCAGGGCGACGTTGTTGAACAGGTGTGGGGGCACCTAGGTTATGGCAGGCTCTGCCAAGAACTAGGGTGGGTTGATGGGGCACGCAAACACCTCGGGCGGGGTTCTCACCTCGCTTGGAAAGACGGCCCCCCGTCACTCGCCGCATCGGCACAGCATGATCTAGCGGCCATGCTAATGGTGCGGGGGCACCTCTCGGAAGCAGTGGAGAGAGCGCAACGGGCTCTGCTGTGGTATCCCAAGCGCCATCCGCGCATTCCGTACTTCGCCGCAGATGTTGGGCTGTTGCTGGTTTTGGGTAGCCGGTACATCGCTGCTGCGCGACTTCTGCGGATTGCTCTGCGCGCCATAGAACAGCCGTCCGTACGTGCGATGGTGTTAGCCCTTTCGTCCCGCGCTTTCGCGGGAGGTGGCGAGCCCGAGGAGGCAGCCGTTTACAGGAGTCGCGCGCTGAAAATGCTTGCGAAGCATCGCCAACTTGAGCCGGTAGCGCGCTGGCATTTGGCGGATGCCCACCGGCTGGCCGGAAACTGGTCTGCTGCTCAGGCCGAAGCGGAGGAAACGCTTCAACTGGCTATTTCCCTGAACGACCGTGAGACCGAGCGGATGACTAGAACCCTGCTGAGGCTGATCGCCGAGCGACGCATCGCGCGCCCGAAGGGTGCAGGGACCGAGTTGCGCGGCTTCCTCCGGCTTCTCTCGGAGCGGGTCGGAGAATGGTCCCCACGGCGCGGGCGGAACTATCCCGGGCCGTGGGGCGAGGATCGGGCTGCGTAGGCAATCCCGCCTTAACTCCGTCAACTCCCCGAACCAAGCGTTACCCCGCCCCTCCCGGCCGTCGATCCCGAATCGGCGGCTGTTGTCGTGTATCCTGTCGGGTCCTCCGACGTGGCGCGGCTGCCAGAACCGAGAGTAACCCCCCCGTCCATTTGAGGAGCAGAAGCGTCCGCAGAAGGGCTTGCGGGGTTGTCGTCGCCGGAGCACGCCCCAAGGGACGCGACCAGAGCAACGGCGGCGAGGGAGCAGCGAATGATGGCCTTCATGACGAAACTCCTGTGGTGCGAAAGGCGGTGCGAGAGCGTCAGGAGGACGCGTCGGAACGATAGTGCATCCCTCTCTCTTACCGCCAGCCGTGGGGGGTCATTAGCTCAGGGCGACACCCCCCCACTGCGACGGTTATCGTGCGCCCAAAACCAGCCCCCGGCGGGGGGTGCCTTTCACACGGTTTTACTCCTCAGCCCCGGCGGCTGGCGGTTTGGTGGTATCGGACCGCTCGGATGATCTTCGTTGACGCCAGAAGCTTGTTTTCCGGCGATAAACGAACTTCTCCAGAGTCCAACAGTGAGGGGCACCGATGCCGTACGTGCTGGGCGGACAGGATGCGGAGCGGGTACAGGTTCAGCCCGCCAACTCGACCACCGAAACACCCGCGCAACGAGCTGAGCGCGAGCGCCGGGCCGCTGCTGATAGCCGCCCGTGCGGCGGCTTCATGCTCGGCGGGAACGGCGGCAGGATGATGGGGAGCGGAAACTAAACGGCGCGGGGCCGGATGGGTTCCCCGGATCAGTCGAGCGGGCGCGGGCTTTCGGATGATGAATTGCTCGCGCGCTGGCTGGACGAAGCCAACGACGACGCCGGGGCGGCCTCGGTCGCGGTGTTCATCCGGTACAGGGAAGCCGTCCGGGGCGAGTTGGAACGGCTGGGGCTGTCGCCGCTGGATGCAGTCCAGCAGGTCGGCACCGTGTTCCATAGGGCGCAGGAGGAGCGCGCCGACCTCACCCCGCTGCCGCTCCGTGAGCGATTGATCACAGTCGCGCGAGAAGTGCCGGAACTGCAAAGCCAAGAACGGGACGAATGAACGCAGTAGAGGAGCAGGAAGCGGAGTTGGCAGCGCGCGAAATGCTTGCGGACGTTGTGCGCGATGCACTAATCACCCGCTATCCGGGGGCCGTGCGCCCCGTGCACCGCGTCGTCCTCGCGCGCCTCCTGCGGGATGACGGAGCCGCCGCAATCCTCGCCGGTATCGACGCGGTGCGCGAAGTCGCGGCGCGGGGAGAATCGCGCGAAATCGCCATCGACGCATTCGCGTGGGCGTTGGCGCGGGGGAAGGGCGCGCCGCTCTCTCCAGGTGGAGCGCCGGACGATCCGGCGGCCACGGAAGAAATCCGGCGCGCGCATGTTGAGCGAGTCGGAGAGGACGCGTACCTGCTGGAGCGGATGGCGGCGGATCGGCAGGCGTATGCAGATGACGCGGCGGGCGTGGATCCGGCAGAGGCGGTGCAGGCAACGGCGGACGCGGCGGGCCTCCGCACGCTGGCCCTCCGGCACGGTGTCCATTACGCCCGGCGGGACGTGATGACCCGTCCACCGTATGCGGCGGGTAGCGACTAAATCAGCGGCGGGTTAAGGGGCGTCCAGCCGACGTTTGGCCCTGCTCGACGGAGCTACGCCAGTTCGGTACACACCGGGGGCTGGCGTCCCAACCCTGCGGCCGAGGGTCGCGGTTTCACCCACGGCGGGCGAGCGGGGGGCTTGTCCCCCCCGAGCCCGCCGTTCACAATTTTTTTCGGCGCCGGACTTTCGGTTTTTGTAATGGGGTTCTAACGGCGGTGGCGGACCCAAGGGGGACAGGGGGCGGGTAGTTATCGGCGTAGTTGCAGGTTGCGCGTGCGGTCTAGGGCAACGCCGGGGAAGTCGTCCCGATGAACACACTAGATCGCCTTTTCACGTTCTTACTCACTGCGCCGCCGGGCACGCTGGTTCCCGTCGATGCGCTCCGCACACTGCTGGAGGGGGGTGAGGGACGCGCAGCGTCGCCGTCGCATCGTGGGGATGCGGCGGGCGCGTATGCGAGTCCGGCAACAGAAACCGCGAGCGGTTGCGCCGGGACGTGGCGCACGGACGCTGCGGTGCTGCGCCGGTACGGCGCGGCGGCACTGGCGGACCTGTTGGAACGCTGTGCGGCCGATCTTGGTTCAGAGCAGCGCGCCCGCCTGGACGCGTTGGTGACACTGGATGAAGCGGTGCAGCTAACCGGATTCACGCGCGGGCACCTGCGGCGGCTCTGCCGCTCGGGCAAGCTCGCAAACGCAGGGACAGACGCGGCACCTGCGTTTCGCCTCGCTGCTCTACCGCGCAAGACGGGTTCAGGAATGCACGAAGCTGGAGGGCTAGTGCAATCGCCCGCGATGCTGGTAGAAGCAGTGTTAGCCGGGAAGCAGGGACGGCGGCGTTCGGCACGGTCGCGGGCAGAGTCGTAAACACCGGTGCGGCGGGCGAGTGGGGGCTTGTCCCCCCGAGTCCGCCGACGCCGTTTCAGGTGACAGAACCCCCGCCGGGAAGGCTCCCGGCGGGGGTTCTGCTGTCCGTTCTGCTGTCTGTTGGCTCGGCTTTTTGCTGGATTCGGCTTAGGTTGGAGTGCAGGTTGCGCGCGCACACCTAGTGTTTTCGCCGTTTTTCAGCATCCAGCCGCGCAGACTGCGCGGTGCGTAATCTGCGGGGCTTTCCGCTTTTCCAGCCGCGGGTTCACCCGCCCGGGAGACACCCCGCCGGCGACGCCCCGCCCGGGCTCGCACTCTCGCACTCTCGCACTCTCGCACTCTCGCACTCTCGCACTCTCGCACTCTCGCACTCTCGCACTCCCGCACTCCCGCACTCCCGCACTCCCGCACTCTCGCCCTGCCCCTCCCTCACGTCTCCCGGATCCAGCGGCGCACCTCGGACCAGGAGGGCTCCTTGCCGTACATCAGCATCCCCAGGTGAAAGATCCTGCCGGCGGCGCGGCGCAGCAGCCAGACGGCGCCGGCCAGCAGAACGATCGCGAGCGCCACCTCCCACCAGGGCACCTTCTCCAGCAGCAGGCGCGCGGGGAGCACGGCCGCGGAGGAGGGCGGAACGATGCTCAGCACGCGGGTGAGGGTGAGATCCGGTCCGCGAAAGGCGATGAACGCCAGCGAGGTCACGGCCAGCGGAAGGAACAGCAGCCCGGAACGGCTGGAGGTGTTGGGGTCGTCCACCAGCGCGGCCACCGCGGCCATGAACGCGAACCAGAAGCAGAACCCCAGCGCCGTCAGCGTCAGGATGGCGGCGATCAGCGCCGGGCTTCCGGCCGCGCGGGGGAGCGCCGGGAGCGAGATTCCCAGCAGCCGCGCGCCGACTCCCATCACCACGAACGAGAAGGCCATGCTGGCCAGGTTCACCAGCGTGACGGCGGAAAGGCCCAGGATCTTGCCGTCCACCCAGCTCTGCGGCGGGATGGCGGCGACCACCTGCTCCGTCACGCGGTTCTGCTTTTCGCCGGTGATGCTGATGAAGACGTAGCTCACGCCCACGAACACGCCCATCAGGCTCAGCATGATGGCGAGCACCGCCAGGGCCATCTCGCCCCTGGAGCGTGGCGGCGTGGCGCCGGCCGCGTAGGCGACCTCCAGCGTCACGGGCGCCATAAGCGCGGGGAGGCGCTCCGGCCCCACGCCCGCCGCGCGGAAGCGCGCCTGCACCGCCGCGGCCGAGAGCACCTGCTCCAGCTCCGGCTTCCAGCGCGGCCGCTCGCCGGCCAGCAGCGTGGGCGGCCCGTCCGCGCGCCAGACGACCAGCCCCTCCAGCTCCCCGCGCTCCACCGCCTGCCGCAGCGCGGGCACCTCCGACACCGGATGCATGCGGATGCGCAGCCGGCTCTCCGGCCCGGCCGGGAGGGGAAGCCCCTCGGCGCCGGCGACCGCCACCTGCACCGGCCGGTCGGCGTCGCGCCCGGCCATCCGCATCAATCCCCACACCGCCGCACCGCCGAACACGGCCATCAGCAGGCCGACCAGCATCTCCTTCGGCTTGAAGAAGCGCATGAACTCCCAGCGTGCCACCTCCCAGGCAGCCCGGCCCGGGCTCACGCGGCCACCTCCGCAATGCCGCCGTCCTGCGTCTCGCCGCCGACGGCGCGGACGTACGCCTCGTGCAGGGTGACGGGCGCGGAGTGCACCTCGCGCACCTCCATGGCCTGCGCGGCCGCGGCGAGCACCGGGTTCAGCGGCGCGTCGGGCGCCAGGTAGAGGGTCAGCTCTCCGGGCGCGGACGGCTCCACGCGCAGCACGGAGGGGTGCGCGCCCAGCACGGCGCCATCCGCGTCACCCGCCACGCGCAGCACCAGGCGGGTCTCGCGGGTCCAGCGCCGGCGGATCTCGGGAAGGGTGCCGTGCAGCACGGGGCGGCCGCGGTTCATCACCATCACGCGGTCAGCCAGCCGTTCCACCAGCTGCATCTGGTGCGCGGAAAGAAGGATGGTCATCCCGCCGTCACGCATCTCGCGGATCAGCTCCAGGAAGATGTCCTGGTTGATGGGGTCCAGCCCGCTGAACGGCTCGTCCAGCACGGCGAAGCGTGGCCGGTGCAGCACGGCGGTGATGAACTGCACCTTCTGCTGGTTGCCCTTGGAGAGCGCCTTGAGCGGCTCCCCGCCGCGGTCGCCCAGCCCCATGCGTTCCAGCCACCCGTCCGCGGCGGTACGCGCGGCGCGGCGCTCCATCCCCCGCAGCGCGCCGAAGTAGACCAGCGTGCGCAGCACCTTGATCTCGGGATAGAGCCCGCGGTCTTCCGGCAGGTACCCCACCTGCTCCGGCCGCGGAGCTGACGGCGTGCCGTCCAGCCGGTAGGCGATGCGGCCTTCGTCCGGCCGCTGCAGCCCCAGCAGCATGCGGATGAGGGTGGACTTGCCCGCGCCGTTCGGCCCCAGCAGCGCGAACACCTCGCCGCGCCGCACCTGCAGCGACACGTCGTCCACCGCCGTGACGGCGCCGAAGCGCTTGGTCACGCCCTCGATGCTGACGATCCAATCGTCCATGCAATCCTCCGCTGGTGGTCTTGCCCCCAATCTACGGGGATGGAAACCGGGTGAGAACGACCAATGGGCGGAGATGGTGGCTTCGGGGATGAGAATGCGCGGATCCTGCCCAGCCGTTGATGGTCAGTCGTGACAATACACCGTCCCGCCTGCAGGAGCGAATCGGAGGTCTTCCCGCGCTTCGAAAAGCATCGATCTGCGCCCGACGCGGCCCCCTCTCCCCCTGCCCCTCTCCCCCGCTGCGCGGGAGAAAGGGGAGAATTCGCTCGCGCTCCCGAAGACCCTGCGTTCGCGTTATCGGCTCCGTCTGCACACCCAACGTCCGGGGCGCGTCACCCCTCTCCCGCGCAGTGTTGCGGGAGAGGGGCCGGGGGTGGGGGGTCCGCCCGACGCCGTTGCCCTTCGAGTGTCGAAGGTCCTGCACTCACCGCGGAGTAGCCAATACATCCGCTCACGCGCACCGGGGCCTGCCGTCGCGCACCCGTTCACCCGTTCACCCGTTCACCCGTTCACCCGTTCACCCGCACTCTCACACTCTCGCACTTCCGCACTTCCCCGCCCCACCTCCCGCCGCCGCCGCGCCGGTGCTATCTTCCCGCCCGCAAACGACCTGCACCGGGGCGCGCGTGCCCCTGACGGACATCTACCCCGACCATGGACCGATGAGCAACCTCGATACGTCGCGCTTCATCTACGTCATGAAGGAGCTGCGGAAGGTGGTTCCGCCCAACCGCGAGATCCTCAAGGGGATCTGGCTCTCCTTCTACCCCGGCGCCAAGATCGGCGTGGTGGGGCCCAACGGCAGCGGCAAGAGCTCGCTGCTGCGCATCATGGCGGGGGTGGACAAGGACTTCAACGGCGAGGCGTGGGCGGCCGAAGGCACCCGCATCAGCTACCTGTCGCAGGAGCCGGAGCTGGACCCCGCGCTGGACGTGCGCGGCAACGTGGAAGAGGCCGTAAAGCACACCCGCGACCTGCTGCGCCGCTTCGACGAGGTGAACGCGAAGTTCGGCGAGGTGAGCGACGACGACGAGATGAACAAGCTCCTGGAAGAGCAGGCCAGGATCCAGGACGCCATCGACGCCAGCGACGCCTGGGAGCTGGACCGCAAGATCGAGATCGCCATGGAGGCCCTGCGCCTGCCCCCGCCCGACGCGCGCGTGGAGAACCTGTCCGGCGGCGAGAAGCGGCGCGTGGCCCTGTGCAAGGTGCTGCTGGAAGAGCCCGACATGCTGCTGCTGGACGAGCCCACCAACCACCTGGACGCCGAGAGCGTGGCGTGGCTGGAGCACCACCTTGGCGCGTTCAAGGGCACTATCGTGGCCATCACCCACGACCGCTACTTTCTGGACAACGTGGCGGAGTGGATCTTGGAGCTGGACCGCGGCGAGGGCATTCCCTGGAAGGGCAACTACTCGTCCTGGCTGGAGCAGAAGCAGGAGCGGATGCGGCGCGAAGAGAAGCAGTCGTCCGCGCGCAGCCGCACGCTGGAGCGCGAGCTGGAGTGGGTGCGCATGGCGCCGCGCGCGCGGCAGGCCAAGAGCAAGGCCCGCATCCAGGGATACGAGCAGCTGCTGAACGCCGACCAGCGCGAAAAGATCACCACCGCCGAGATCATCATCCCCGCGGGCCCGCGCCTGGGCGACGAGGTGGTGGTGGCGGACCACGTGGCCAAGAGCTACGGCGACAAGCTGCTCTTCGACGACCTGAACTTTCGCCTCCCCCGCGGCGGCATCGTGGGCGTCATCGGGCCCAACGGCGCGGGCAAGACCACGCTGTTCCGCATGATCACGGGGCAGGAGACGCCCGACGCCGGCGCGCTCAAGGTGGGCGCCACGGTAAAGCCGGCGTACGTGGACCAGAGCCGCGACTCGCTGGACGGCGAAAAGAGCGTGTGGCAGGAGCTTTCCGGCGGCGAAGACACCATCGAGCTGGGCAAGGCCAAGGTGAACAGCCGCGCCTACTGCGGATGGTTCAACTTCAAGGGGAGCGACCAGCAGAAGCTGGTAAAGACGCTCAGCGGCGGTGAGCGCAACCGGGTGCACCTGGCCAAGGTGCTCAAGGAGGGCGGCAACCTGATCCTGCTGGACGAGCCGACCAACGACCTGGACGTGGACACCCTGCGCGCGCTGGAAGAGGCGCTGCTGGACTTTGCGGGCTGCGCCGTGGTGATCAGCCACGACCGGTGGTTCCTGGACCGCATCGCCACCCACATCCTGGCGTTCGAGGGCGAGAGCCAGGTGGTGTGGTACGAGGGCAACTACCGCGAGTACGAAGCGGACAAGAAGCGCCGCCTGGGCCCCGCCGCCGACATCCCGCACCGCATCAAGTACAAGCGCCTCGTGCGGGCGTAGAACGAACTTGCGTTGGGATGCTGGGGAGAGATGACCTTCTCCCCAGCTACCAGTTCACTTGAAACAAGGCTTATGAAGTCCTCTACTGATAAGTTGCTGGATTTGGTGAACAACTCGGGTTTTCTCTTCCAGTTGGGAGTAGAAGCTGAGGCTCAGAGTACCTACGATCAGCACGGGTGGAAAGCGGTTGTTCACGAATATCCGTGGCAGCAATCAAATGGTAGCGGTGGCTTCATTGATTTGATCTTGTGGAAAAATAACATCCGATTGGTGATTGAATGCAAGCGAGTACGTGAGGCAACTTGGGCTTTTTTGGCGCTAACAGATCAGGAAGAAACCAGATTCCGTTGCGCTTGGGCTAATTGTGTTCAGGGCGAATCTCCTTTGGCTGGTTGGTTCGACTTCCGCATGGGGCCTAGTTCACCGGTAGCTGAATTTTGTATTGTCCGTGGACAGGGAGAGAATGATAGGCCGCTTCTGGAACGACTCTGTGGCGGACTCGTTCAGTCAGTTGACAGCTTGGCCGAAGAGGAACTTCGAATAGCAGCGAAGCGCCCATTAGGATTTACGACCATCTATATCCCGGTCATTGTTACCAATGCGGAATTGCAGCTTTGTGTTTACTCGCCTAAGCGCATTTCCTTGGTGGACGGCACGATTCCGGACGCCGTCTTTCAAACAGTGCCTTTCATCCGTTTTACCAAGAGTTTGGCTACTTCATTGTCGTCTGCTCCGGATGTGGAGGATTTCCGCTCCGCGCTTAGGGATCGAGAGAGAACCGTGTTTATCGTAAGCGCATCCTCCTTAGTAGAGTTCTTGCGAAAACTGGCTGTTGGAAGTCCGTATGATACCTTTTCTTCATATCCTTGGATGACGGCGCGGCAAACGGGGTGAGATGAGGTCAAATTATGCTTTCACCCCCAAGCAACTCCGCAACGCAGTACGCGGGAAGTATGCGGCGCACTTCCGTGAGGGCGTGACTCTCGTGCCGATCGATCCGGATCTCGCGGAGGTGTTTCCGGATGCCGATGCCGTGAATCACGCGCTTCATGCGGTAGCAAACGTCATCCGCGCCAGAGAGGCGGCACGGAAGGCGAATTAGGGATATTCGCTCTGTACGAAACGGGAGGCGGTCCGCACGGGCCGCCTCTTCGCGTCTGCGGCTACTTGGTGCTGATGACGAAGCTGTTGCCGTCGGGGTCGGTGAAGATGGCGCTGGTGCCCCAGGGCTCCGTCTTGGGCGGCTGGCGGAACTGCACGCCGCGGGCGGAGAGCTCGTCGTACGTCCGCTGCACGTCGTCGGCGACGAAGGCCATGTTCATGAACGCGCCCACGATGTTCTCCGGCTGGAACGGCTTCGCGAGCACCAGCCCCGTCTCCGCGCCGGGAATCCGCAGCTCGATCCAGCGCGCATCCGGCCCCATCGGCTGGTCGGTGACCACAGTGAACCCCAGCTTCTGCGTGTAGAACGCCAGCGCGGCGTCCTGGTCGCTCACGTACACGCTCACGAACTTGATCGCCTTGATCATCCCCATCATCTCCCGTGTAAGTGGCATCGCTCATCCGGGCACAATGAAAGCAGCGGAACGCTGGCGTCACAAGGCGTGAAGCGGCTACTATGGCAGTGGGTGCCATAGCCGCTCACGACCGGAGACACTGCCGTGCGGACCATCGAGGTAGACGCGTACGTGGTCGACACGCTGATGGTGGACCTGGTGGGGCACGACCACCAGCCGTCGGCGTTCCTGGTGTACCTGTTCCTGTGGCGCCGCACGCGCGGCGAGGGCCTCGACGAGGCCGCGCTCAGCCTGCGCACCATCGCGGAGGGCACCGGCCTCTCCCGGCGCGGCGTGCAGGACGCGCTCGCCCGCCTGGCGCAGCGGCAGCTGATCGACGTGTCCCGCGAGAGCATCACCGCCGTGCCGCGCTACCGCGTGCACCGGCCCTGGGCGCGGTGGATGGGGACGGCGGATGGGAGATGAGGGCTGGAGCGCGTCTCTCGGCGCCCTGTGTTTTTTGATAACTTTTTCCCGGGCCCATACGAGGATTTTCAAAAATCTTGTCTGCTACCATAAATCGTGTTAGTGTAGCCGCGTTCTTTCATCTACTCCACCTCTTAGCCGTGAGGGCCATGCAATGTCGGAAGTCGACTACGGGAACAACATCGACGAGATGCGGAGCGTCATCACCGCTGGCCAGGGTGCGCAGTTCTGGGTGTACGTCTCGTCGGCGAACAACACGCAGGCGGCTGTGACCAGGTGGTCGGTGAGCCTCGAGAGCTCGGATGGCCGCTGGTCCGCCACCATTACCAACGACAGTCCCAGCAAGGCGGTGCAGACGCCGGGGCTGTCCGGCATCTTTCTGGTGAAGGTGACCGGCTCCGGTCCCAAGATGTCCCAGCGCGAGCTCACGCCTCTGGCGGGCACGCGGCCCGGCATCATCGGATGCAACTCCAACTGCGCTTCCATGGTGGGCATCGTGGCCGACCCGGGCGGCACCGACGCGCACTACTGGACCACGTGGGACGCGCTCTGCAACTCCACGTCGTCCTCCTGATCCTGGTCGTTCACGTCGCCGGAGATACGGGAGCGGCAAGGGAGAATCCTTGCCGCTCCCGACTTTTCGTGCCCGTCCACGAGCGGTGCTCTGCCAATCGATTCGATCTGATTGCCTGCGCGGCGCGGCGGTGAAACGGATGGATCCATCGCAGCGGCGGCGATCCCCGTTTCCGAAATCGGTCCAGGTACACGGCCTCATACCAGATCCGGGAAAAGAATGTGGCTTCCTGAGGGAGCGCACGCGCAGATCCTGCCGCCTGCACTGACTCCGGTGCGCGACCGAAGGACCTCCTCTCGGCTGCGCAGGTGCCGGATCAGGACGCGGAACCAGCCCTTTCGTTCTGCTGGCGAGGTCCTTCGGTCGGCGCGCCGGGTTCCCAATCAAGGTACGGTTCAGCGCGGCGCCTCCCTCAGGAAATCATGCACTCTATTGCCGGATCTGGTATCACGTACGAGGGGACAGAGATGCGGGCTCTGTGTGAAGAGCAGTCGTAAAGCCGGAGGCGCACTGCGCGCGTAGATGATCGTTGGGGATGATGATCCCGCCCGGCGCTCCCGCGGGTTGTGAGGCACCATCGTCGGTCCACGAAAGAGAGCCGGCCCCGCGAATGGCGCGGGGCCGGCTCTTCCGGTTGCGGACGCGGCGGCGGCAGATCAGCCGCCGCGGGCCATCGAGTCCAGGAACTCCTTGTTCGCCTTGGTCTTGCGCATGCGGCTGAGCAGAAAGTCGATGCTCTCCACCGGCGGCATGTCCGAGAGAAAGTTGCGCAGCAGGTACACGCGCGTGAGCTCCATCTCGCTGAGCAGCAGGTCCTCGCGGCGCGTGCCCGAGCGGTTGATGTCGATCGCCGGGAAGATGCGCTTGTCGGCGATGTGCCGGTCCAGCGAAAGCTCCAGGTTGCCCGTGCCCTTGAACTCCTCGAAGATCACCTCGTCCATGCGGCTCCCCGTCTCCACCAGCGCCGTGGCGATGATGGTAAGGCTGCCGCCCTCTTCGATGTTGCGGGCCGCGCCGAAGAAGCGCTTGGGCTTGTGCAGCGCGTTGGCGTCCACGCCACCCGACAGGATCTTGCCCGAGTGCGGCACCACCACGTTGTAGGCGCGCGCCAGGCGGGTGATGCTGTCCAGCAGGATCACCACGTCGCGGCCGTGCTCCACCAGCCGCTTGGCCTTTTCCAGCACCATCTCCGCCACCTGCGTGTGGCGGTCCGCCGGCTCGTCGAACGTGCTGCTGATGACCTCGGCGCGCACGTTTTCCTGCATGTCGGTCACCTCTTCGGGCCGCTCGTCGATCAGCAGCACGATCAGGTGCACCTCCGGATGGTTCTCGGTGATCGCGTTGGCGATCTTCTGCATCAGGATGGTCTTGCCGGCCTTGGGCGGCGCCACGATCAGCCCGCGCTGCCCCTTGCCGATGGGCGCCACCAGGTCCATCACCCGCATGGAAAGGTCCGCGCTGGACGTCTCCAGGTGGATGCGCTGGTCCGGGTAGCGGGGGCGCAGGTTGTCGAAGGCCACGCGGTGCTTGGCCTTTTCCGGCTCGTCGCCGTTCACCCGCTCCACCTTGAGCAGGGCCAGGTACCGCTCGCCCTCCTTGG
>DASUVG010000334.1:0-18023 GCA_036379135.1 Longimicrobium sp. | reverse complement strand
CTCGGAGAACACGCGCACGTCGTCCAGCCCGTGGATGTGGTCCGCGTGGCAGTGGGTGAACCAGATGGCGTCCACCATCGGCACCCCCGCGGCCACCAGCTGCAGCCGCAGCTCCGGCGGCGTGTCCACCAGCAGCCGCCGCCCGCCTTCCGTGACCAGCGCGCCGTGCCGCGTGCGCCGGTCGCGCGGGTCCGCGCTGGTGCAGGTGGCGCACCGGCAGCCGATCACCGGCACGCCAAAGCTGGTGCCGGTGCCCAGGAAGCGGAGCTTCACCGCAGTGCGAAAGTGCGAAAGTGCGGAAGTGCGAAAGTGCGGAACGGCCGGGCGTGGCGCGCAGGAGCCGCCCCCCCGCGCGAGAGCCACTCTCGCACTCTCGCACTCTCGCACTTTCGCACTTGTCTCCTCACACCACGGAAACCTGGATCAGGTTCGTGGTCCCCGGCTGGTGCATGGGCAGGCCGGCGGTCACCACCACGCGGTCGCCGGGGCGGGCCAGGCCGCGCCGGATGGCCTCGTCGCGCCCGCAGGCCAGCATCTCCGTAAAGCTGGCCTCCTCCGAGCAGACGATGGGGATCACCCCCCACACCAGCGCCAGCTGCCGGTAGGTGCGCTCGTTGTCGGTGATGGCCAGGATGGGCACCGGCGGCCGGAACGACGACACCACGCGCGCCGTGCTCCCGCTGGTGGTGAAGGTGAGGATGAGGGGCGCCTTGAGCCGCCGCACCGCCTCCACCGTGGCGCCCGCGATAGCCCGCTCGGTGGGCGTCTTGCCCTCCTCGTCCGGGTCGATGGGGATGTCGTAGTGCGGCCCCGTCTCCAGAATGTGCGAGTCCTCGATCTCCTGCGCGATGCGGTCCATGGCCTGCACCGCCTGCACGGGAAACTTGCCCGTGGCCGTCTCGGCGCTCAGCATCACCGCGTCGGTGCCGTCGATGATGGCGTTGGCCACGTCGCTGGCCTCCGCGCGCGTGGGGCGCGGGTTCTCGATCATCGACTCCAGCATCTGCGTGGCCGTGATCACCGGGCGGCTGCCCTGGTTGGCCAGCTGGATCATCCGCTTCTGCGCCAGCGGCACCTGCTCGAAGGGGAGCTCCACCCCCAGGTCGCCGCGCGCCACCATGGCGGCGGACGACACCTTGAGGATCTCGGCCAGGTTCTCCAGCGCCATCCCCTTCTCCACCTTCACCACCACCAGCGGCCCGTTGGCGGGAATGCGGCTCACCAGGTCCTTTACGTCCTCCGCCGAGCGGACGAACGAAAGCGCCAGGTAGTCCACCTGCTGCTCCAGCGCGAACTCCAGGTCGCGCAGGTCCTTTTCGGTGAGCGAGGGAATGCTGAGCAGGGTGCCGGGAAGGTTGATTCCCTTGTTGCTGGTGAGCTCGCCGCCGTGGATCACCCGCATGGCCACCCGCGGCGCCTCCACCTCCTCCACGATCAGCTCCATCAGCCCGTCGGCCAGCAGCACCACGTCGCCCACCTCCACGTCCTGCGACAGCTCGCGAAAGGTGGTGGGCAGCTCGCCGGGGCGGTGCTCGCCCTCGGGGGCAAAGACCATGCGGTCGCCGGGCTTGAGCACCACCGGCTCCGGCAGCACGCCCACGCGGATCTTGGGGCCCTGCAGGTCGCCCAGCACCGCGATGGGGCGCCCGGCGCGCGCGGAGGCCTCGCGCACGTTGCGGATGGTTTCCGCGTGGCGGTCCAGGTCGCCGTGCGAAAAGTTGATGCGGGCCACGTCCATGCCGGCCGCGATGAGCGAGTCGATCCGCTCCGGCGACCAGCTGGCGGGGCCCAGCGTGCAAACGATCTTGGTGCGTCTCTGCATCGGTGAACGGACGTCCGTTTTTTCTGGCCGGTGGCGGCAAGGACCGGACCGCCGACCCTGCGCATGCGTTCGCGTGAGCCCGACAACTTGCCACCTCTGCGCCGCCACGCAAGGGCACGGCCCCCCGCGTGACAGCATTTCGTCAGGATTCCTGACAAAAAACGAACGCCCTCGCACGGAGTCGATGAGTTCGGCGAAGTTCGATCTCCGCCGGTTCCGTCGATTCCATCCGAGGCCGGCCCCGTTCAGGGAAGCCGTCCGTGCCGATCCACCGAAAGACCTGGATGATCCGGCGTCCGCGAAGAACGGGGCCCATGCTCATCCGGAAATCCTGAAAATGAAGGATCGCGCAGAGGACGCGGAAGACGCGGAGGAACAAAGAGGACGCGGATGAAGGTGTCATCCGCGTCTCTCACTTCCGCCGCGTCCGCCGCGTGATCGTTCCCGCGGATCGTGGATTACACGGAGCCGACAGGGGCGCCACCCTGCCGGCCCTGCGTGAGGAGCTTCGTCCGCCGGATCAGGACGGCTGGCAGGCGGGGTGGGCGCCCAGCCACTCCAGGGCGCGGGCCAGCGTGTCGTCCACGACCGGGTTGGGGTTCTGCGTGATGTTGCCGATGATGGTCTCGTCCGGGACCAGCGCGGTCTTGTAGATGACGCCGTTGCGGTCCGCCTCCCACGCCGTGGTCAGCACCAGCAGGGCGTCGTCGGGCATGGCGAACCCCTGGTTGGCGGTGGGAACGCCGTCGGTCATCAGGCCGAAGCTGCGGGCGTCGGGGCGGCCGCGAAAGGCGATGGCCACGGCTTCGGCGGCGCTGGCCGTGTGGGTGCCGGTGAGCACCGCCACCGGGGGCGCCTCGCGCCGCAGCCGGTACGGACGCGCCGCGCGGGCGGCGGCCTGGCGCTGCGTGCCGATCTCCACCCCCGCCACCCCGCCTGCGTAGTACCACGGCATGCGCACCCCGTCCGAGTCGATGAACGCGCCGGGCGAGCCCTCGCCCAGGATGGGGCCCACGCCCGCCAGCATGGGCCACATGTTGCCGCCGGGGTTGAAGCGCAGGTCCACCACCCAGCCGCAGGTGCCCTGCGCGTCCACGTCGCGGATCAGGTCGTGGTAGTCCTGCACGTGGTTGTCCGGCGAGCCGGTGTGGGTGGAGGTGCGCACGTACCCGAAGCGCCCCTCCAGGTGGGCCGCGCCCAGCAGCGGCCAAATCGACGGGGCTCCGCCGCCGCCCAGCGTGCCGGAGGGCGGAATCAGAAAGCTGTGCCGGTTGAGCGTCTTGAGGAGCGTGTTGATGGTGTTGTACGTCTGCGCCGGCAGCTCGGCTCCGCTGGCCCGCGCGTACGCCTCTCTCCGCAGCTTCTCCCAGTCCACCTCGTGCCGGTGCAGCGAGTGGTTCTGCATGATGGCCAGGGCGCTGTCCAGGTACTCCCGCGCGCCCCGCGACATCCGGACGTCGGTGCCGGGAACCTCGGCGGGCGCGTTGGGAGATTCGCAGGCGGCCAGCAGCAGGGCGGCCAGCAGGAGCGGCGCGCGGCGGCGCAGGAACGTGGGCATGGGATGGACTCGCGAGCGGAAGGAACTCGAACGGACCCGGAGAACCATCTCCGGACGCAATGCCCGTACGCGGCCGCCGCGCGCGCCCCATCCCGATGCGCTTCAACTGTTTGTGCGATTGCGCGCGACGGCGGGCGCGGCGTCGCTGTCGCCCGGGGTGGACGGCGCGGCGGGGAGGGAGGACAGTACGACGACGCCCCGCTCGGGCGCGAGCGGGGCGGCGGGGACTTCATCCATCGGTGCGGCCGTTCACCCGCCCGCGGACTCCTGGCAGGCGGGCTGCTGGGCGAGCCACGCCATCGCCGCGTTGGCCGCGTCGCCGCCGGCGCCGATGACGGGTTCTTCGGGGGCGATGCGGCCCTTGTAGACCACGCCGTTGCGGTCCGCCTCCCACGCCGTGGTCAGCACGACGTACGCGCCGTCGCGCATCTCGTACGAGGTGTTGGCGGTGGGAAGGCCGGCCGTCATCCCGCCGAAGCTGCGGCTGCCGGGCCGCCCGCGAAAGGCGATGACCACCGCTTCGGCCGCGCTGGCGGTGTTGATGCCGGTAAGCACCGCCACCGGCGGGTTCTCGCGCCGCAGGCGGTACGGCCGGGGCACGCGCGTGACCGTCACCCGCTGCCCGCCGCGCTCGATCCCGGCGGCGCCGTCCGCGTAGAACCACGGCGTCCGCACGCTGTCGGCGTCGATGAAGGTGCCGGACCTTCCCTCCCCCAGGACGGGCCCCACGCCGGCCAGCATGGGCCACATGTTTCCCCCGGGATTGCCCTGCATGTCCACGATCCACCCGCAGACGGCGCCGGTGTCCAGCCCGCGGATCAGGTCGTGGTACGCCTGCGCGTGCCCGTCGGGGTCGCTGCCGCCGTAGCGCTGCGTCCGCACGTAGCCAAAGCGGCCGGCCACCACCGCGCCCCCCATGTCCGGCCACAGCCCCCGCGGCGGGACGATGGCCGTGCTGGGTGGGGAAAAGAAGCTGTGCTCGTCCAGCCGCCGCAGCGCCTGGGAGAGCGCGGGATAGGTGTGCGCGGGGATCTCGGCGCCGTTGGCGCGCATGTACGTCTCTTCGCGGAACCGCGCCCAGTCGATCTCGTGCTTGTGCAGCGAGTAGCTCTCCATCAGGTACAGCGCGCTGTCCACGTAGCGGCGCGCCTGCACCGACATGCGGGCCTCGCTGCCCGGAACCGCCGTGGGATGGTACGCCGCCTCGCAGGCGGAAAGGACGAGCGCGGCCAGCAGGAGCGTCGCGGAACGGCGGAGACGCAGAGGCATGACGGGGAGCTTCCGGGGCTGCGGAGCGGAACGAGCCGGGCCGGGAACACCGCGGACCCACGCAATGCCCGTACACGGACGCCGCCCCGCGCGCATATCGATGCAGCTCAACTGTTTGTGCGACTCCGCGTGTCAGCAGGTAAAAGCGCGCTGTCGCCCGGCGGGGACGGAGGATGGAGGAGGGAGGACAGTTTCCGCGGCGGACGCCGATCCGGCCGATCCAGCCGATGCGGCAGGCCTCACGTCGGCGCGGGCGGATCCGCGGCTGGATCCGCGGAAAGCCCCGCCGACGGCGCGGGGGCTACGCTTCGGCGGAGGGGGAGCGGAGCCGGGCGACGGCCTCCACCAGCGCGGGCAGCACCTCGCCGGCGGGACCGGCGAGAAAGACGTCGGCGGCGTGGGTGAGCTCGGAGGGGGTGGGGTTGACCTCGATGACGAGGGCGCCGTGGCGGCGGGCCACCAGCGGCAGCTCGGCGGCCGGCCACACCGTCCCCGACGTGCCGATGAGGAGCATGGCGTCGCACCGCTCGGCCAGCGACCAGGCGCGCTCAGTGGCCGCTTCCGGCAGCATCTCTCCGAACCACACCACGTCCGGCCGCAGCGGCGACCCGCAGACGGGGCACGGCGGCGGGTCCTGATCCTCGGCGTACGGGGGCAGGGGGCCGTCGCAGGCGTGGCCGCGATCCAGGCACTTCACCCGGCGGATGCTGCCGTGCAGCTCCACCACGTCCGCCGATCCCGCCTCCGCGTGCAGCCCGTCGATGTTCTGCGTGACGACGGTGAGCCGCGGCACGTGCTCCTGCAGGCGGACCAGCGCGTGGTGGCCGGCGTTGGGCCGCGCCTCGGCAATGCGCTCGCGGCGCCAGGCGTACCAGCTCCACACCCGCCGCGGATCGGCGCGAAAGCCGGCCTCGGTGGCGAGCTCCTGCGGGTCGAAGCGGGCCCACAGGCCTTCCATGGCATCGCGAAAGGTGGGGATGCCGCTCTCCTTCGACATCCCCGCCCCGCTGCTGACCACCACCCGGTGCGCGCCGGCCAGGATCCGCGCCGCTTTCTCCATCCCCTCCGGCGTCACGCGCCTTCTCCCCGGAACTCCGCCACCACCTGGATGGGGCCCACGATGGCGGCGTTGAAGGCGTCCATCTCCTCCGCGGGAATCCAGTACTCCTGGTGCCTGCGCGCGCCCGCCGTCTCCAGGGGGTAGCGCGCCAGAAAGTCGCTCCGCACGCGAAAGCGCGTCACGTAGCCCACGTAGCCGGAGGCCGGGTCCGTCGTGTTCCAGTCGCGCGCGATCTGCACGGCGTACTCCTCGCTGGCCACGGGATAGAAGATGGGCTGATGCGCCAGCCGCGGCGGAAACGCGCGCCAGCCGCTCTGCTCGATCAGCTCCAGCTCCGCCCGCCCGACGGGCCGCCAGAGGACGGTGGTTTCTGGCCCGGCGCTCGTCGGCTCCGTCACGGCAGGTCCCCCGCCACGCGCGAAAAGAGCTCGACGTAGCGCCTGCCGATCGTGACGATGGTGATGCTTGCGTGGTAGAAGGTCCAGTCCTCGTCCTCCCACGTGCCGTCCGCGGCGACGTGGCGAATCCCGGTGCGGTCCTCGCCGACCGTGGTCAGCATGCCCATGGCGTATCCCCCTTCGTCGTCCTCGCATTCCAGAGACACCGGCTCGCCGCGGGCGTACAGGTCCGCGAGCGCGCTGGCCCAGTCGTCCAGCCGCACGGCGGGCGTGCCGGCGGGGTCCGGCAGCAGCGATTCGGCGGCGAGCGCCCGCTGTACCGCGTGGTCCCATTCGCTGGCGCGGACCGCGGTCACGTCCTGCACGCGCACGATGGCGTAGCCGTCCGGCAGGAGCATCTCGGCGTTCACGTGGCGGACGAGCACGAGCCGGCTTCCCACCGCCAGGGGAAAGCCGGTCAGCTCCTGCAGGTCGCGCCGGGCGATGGAAACCAGCCGAAGCTCCGCGGCGGCTTCCGTAAGCTCTTTCAGGACCGAGGAGATCATCGATTCATCACAGAGGCTTCTGGCTGTATCGCGTCGAGGCGAATACCCTCGCCGCCGGAGGAGCGCCGGGTACGTAATTTCGAGTTCCGGTCGCGCAGAATCGTGCTCTGGGCCTCAAGATGACACCCGTCCCGCGGTGCCGTGTGGTTCCGGTGCGCGTCACCCGCTCACCCGTTCACCCGTTCACCCGTTCACCCGTTCACCCGTTCACCCGTTCACCCGTTCACCCGTTCACCCGTTCACCCGTTCACCCATTCACCCGTTCACCCGCTCACCCCCACGCTGCACCACCTCGCCGCCCACCATCGTCAGGATGCACGACATCCCGCGCAGCGCGTCGGGCTCGCAGTCGAGCGGATCGGCGTCCCAGGCGACCAGGTCCGCGTCGTAGCCGGGGAGCAGGCGGCCCTGGCGATGCTCCAGGCCGGCGGCCATCGCGGGGCCCTCGGTGTACGCGCGCAGCGCCTGCCCGGGCGTGACGGCGTTCTCCATCCACCACCCCTCCGCGGGCTCCCCGTCCCACCCCACGCGGCGCACGGCGGCGAACAGCCCCAGGCGCGGATCGCACGATTCCACCGGCACGTCGCTGCCGAACGCGAGCGTCATCCCCGCGCGCCGCAGGGGCGCGAAGGCGTAGGCGCCGCGGGTGCGGCCGGGGCCCCAGTGGCGCTCGGCGGAGGGGATGTCGGTCATCAGGTGGATCGGCTGCATCGACCCCACCACGCCCGAGCGGCCGGCGCGCTCCCACAGGTCCGGCGGGCACAGCTGCACGTGCTCGATGCGGTGCGGCATGGCGCGCGGACGCTCCGCCGCGCCCAGCACGTCGATCGCCATCTCCACCGCCGCGTCGCCGATGGCGTGGATGGTGGACGCGATCCCTGCCTCCGCGGCGCGGCGCACGTTGTCGCGGAACTCCTCCGTCTCCAGCGTGCGGATGCCGGTGTCGTCCGCGCCGCCGCCCTCGTACGGCTGCCGCATCCACGCCGTGCGCGAGCCCAGGGCGCCGTCCGTGAACATCTTCACCCCGCCGATGCGCAGCCACCCGCTCCCGAACCCGCTGCGCAGCCCCACGGCGATGGCGTGGTCCAGCCGGGGGAGGGGGATGGTCTGCAGCACGCGCAGCCGGAGAAGATCGTCCTGCTCCATCGAGGCGAAGTCCTCCAGCCCCGTCACCTCCACCGAGTGCACGCCGGTGAGCCCCAGCCGGTGCGCCTCCGCCTGCGCCTCCAGCAGCGCCGCGCGCACCTCCGCCGCCGACGGCTGCGGAAGGTGCGACTCCACCAGCCGCACCGCCTTTTCCAGCAGCACGCCCGTCGGCTCGCCGTGCGCGTCGCGGACGATCTCGCCGCCGGCCGGGTCCGGCGTGTCGCGGGTGATGCCGCAGCGGCGCAGCGCCTCGGTATTCACCCACGCGCCGTGGATGTCGTGGCTCAGCATGAAGACGGGCCGGTCCGGCGCGGCGCGGTCCAGCGGCTCCTTCGTGGGCAGCCCGCCCCAGCGGTGCCGGTCCCACCCCAGGCCCCGGATCCATCCCTCGCCGGTGCGCGCCGCCTCCGCGACCGCCGCCACGCTGTCGTCCAGCGTGCGCGCGGCGTTCAGGTCCACCTGCCGCCGTGCGAGCGCCCACGTGGTCAGGTGCACGTGCGCGTCCGTCAGCCCCGGCGTGACGACGCCGTCCACGTGCTCCGTGCGCGCGCCGGGGAGCGCCGCGGCCCGCACCTCGTCCTCCGTCCCCGCCGCGGCGATGCGCCCCCCGCGGATCAGCAGCGCCCGCACGGGCGCGCGATCGCCCAGCAGGTGGATGCGGCGGGCGGTCAGGACCAGGTCGGGCGCGGGGTGCGAAGGCATGCGGATCGGGTTCGGTGGATGTGGAGGCGCGGAGGAACCCGCCGAAGATGCGCCGTCGCCCCCGCGCCGTGCAACCCGCGGCAGAAACAGGAAGGACGCACGGGCGCCCTCACCTGGACTCGCGCCTGCGCGTCGTTCGCGGTCCACCGTCTGCGGACCTGTGCGCAGACAGTGGACGCCCCCCGCGGAAAGGAAAAGATGAGCGAGTCGTTCTACACACGGTCGGCGGAATTCTACGACGTGATCCACGCCGGCAAGCCGTACGCGGACGAGGCCGCGACCGTGCATGCGCACATCCAGGCGCACCTGCGGTCGGGCGGCAGCGCGCTGCTGGACGTGGGATGCGGGACCGGCAGCCACGCGGCCCACCTGCGCGAGCACTACCGGGTTACCGGGCTGGACCTGGACGAGCGGCTGCTGCGCGTGGCCCGCGAGCGCAATCCCGACGCCGCATTCCACCAGGGCGACATGACGCAGTTCGACCTGGGGCGCCGCTTCGACGCGCTGGTCTGCCTGTTCAGCGCCATCGGCTACGTGCGCACGGAGGATGCGCTGCGCCGCACGATCGCCGGCTTCGCGCGGCACCTGGAGCCGGGGGGCGTGGCGGTCGTGGAGCCATGGCTCTCGCCGGAGGCGTTCAGGCCCGGGATGCCGCGGCTGGACGTCGCGGAATCCTCCGAGCTGAAGGTCGCGCGGATGGGGCGCGCCGACTGGGAGGGCGACCTGTCCGTCATCGTCTTCGTGTACATGGTGGGCCGCCCCGACGGCATAGAGCACTGGGAGGACCGGCACCTGCTGGGCCTGTTCACGCATCAGCAGATGCTGGACGCCTTTGCGGCCGCGGGGCTGGAGATGGTCGAGTACGATCCGCGGGGCCTCATCGGCCGCGGCCTGTACGTCGCGCGCCGCCCGGAATCCAGTCCATCCACCTGAGATGTCGCGCGGGACCGGAGCCGTCATCCCGACGGAGCCGCCGCGCGGGCTCCACCGGGTGCACATCGACCGAAAGCCGGCGGGTGGTGCGGCGCGCCGGCCGGCGGACAGCTCCGCGAAACGAGCGCGGACCTTGCGACGGTCACGCTGCGCGGCGATTTTGCCCGCTTCCTTGACGGCGAGAGCATGGATCACGAATACATCGAACGTCCCGACCGGCTGATCACGCTGGTGGACGAGCTGCGGAGAGAGCCGCTGCTGGGGGTCGACACCGAGGCCGCGGGCTACCACCGCTACTTCGACCGGCTGAGCCTGCTGCAGCTCTCCACGCGCACGCGCAACTACCTGGTGGACCCGTTCTCCGTAGAGCTGGGGCCGCTGGCGGAGCTGTTCGCGGATCCCGCCGTCGAGAAGATCTTTCACGACGCGGACTACGACGTCCGCATTCTGGACCGCGACGCGGGGCTGCGCATCAGCGGGCTGTTCGACACGCAGATCGCGGCGGCGTTCCTGGGCGAGCGGCAGCTGGGGCTGGGCAACATCGCCGAGAAGTACCTGGGCCTCAAGCTGCCCAAGGAGTTCCAGCGCGCCGACTGGGCCGAGCGCCCGCTCTCGGACGGGATGAAGGAGTACGCCGCCACCGACACCGCCCACCTCCCCGACCTGCGCGACCGGCTGAAGCAGGAGCTGGAGCAGAAGGGGCGGATGCACTGGGCGGAGGAAGAGTTCCTGCGCCGCGAGCAGACCCGCTGGACGGAGGCGGAGGATGGGCGCGAGGCGTTCATGCGGATGAAGGGCGCGCGCGACCTCACCCCCCGCGGCCTGGCCATCCTGCGCGAGCTTCACGAGTGGCGCGAGAGCGTGGCCAGGGAGCGCGACCAGGCCACCTTCCGCATCCTCGGCAACCAGGCGCTGCTGGAGATGAGCGCCTCGCCGCCGGCCGACGCGCGGGAGCTGCCCAGGGTGACCGGGCTGTCGGAGGGGATGGCGCAGCGGCGCGGGCGCGAGATCATGGCCGCCATCAAGCGCGGCCAGGCGGTGCCGGAAGAGGAGCTGCCGCGCTGGCCCCGCTCGCCGCGCTGGGAGCGCGACCTGGAGCTGGAGGCGCGCGTGGAGTCGCTCAAGGACGCGCGCACGCGGGTGGCGGACCAGCTGGGGCTGGACCCCGGCTTTCTGATCTCGCGCGCCACGCTGGAGGAGATCGGCAGGGCGCAGCCGAAGACGCTGGAGGAGCTGGAGGCGGTGTCGGGCGTGCGCCGCTGGCAGGTGGAGGCCGCCGGCGAGGCGCTGCTCAAGGCGGCGCGGAAGCGGTGAAGGGACGGGGGACGAGGAGACCGGGGGACAGGGGGACAAGGGGGACAAGGGGCGACGCCGCTGCCCGGAGGACAGAGCCGGAGAGAGCCAACCTCGCGCGCGCTCCGGCGTCCGAAGCACCTTACGCACATCATCAACCGGTTCGCCATACGAACGGCGACGACAGGACCTGAGGGGATACAGACGATGCGCATCATCAACGACGACCACGGCCGCCCCTGGGAGGCCGTCGCCATCCCCACCAAGGTGGCGCACCTGCGCGACGGCGCGCAGCTCGGCTTTCACCCCGCCGGCGACGCCGGGGCCGCCGTGACCGCGCCCATCGACTTCAACAGCCTTGAAGCCGCGCACTTCGCCATCCGCACGATGAGCGAGAAGGAGCTGCGGCGCCGGCTGGAGCTCGCCAAGACGGCGGCCGGCGTGGTCTGAAAGGGCGGGGAATAGCCCAGCACCTGAGTATCCAGTCAAACCAGAGCGGTGTCTTCCGGAGCTGAGGGAGGCGCCGCTCTGGTCTTTCTGCCCCGTCAACAGTCTGGCGCGCGCAAACGTTTGTATGGGTTGATGCCAGATCCGGCAATAGCGTGCATGACTTCCTGAGAGAGGCGCCGCGCTGAACCATGCCTCAACCGGGAACCCGGCGCGCCGACCGAAGGACCTCGCCAGCAGAACGAAGGGGCTGGCTCCGCGTCCTGATCCGGCCCCTGCACAGCCGAGAGGAGGTCCTTCGGTCGCGCGCCGGAGTCAGTGCAAGCGGCAGGATCTGCGCGTGCGCTCCCTCAGGAAGTCACGTTCTTCTCCCGGATCAGGTATGAGGTTCCCCGTGGGCGCTCCCTCAGGAGGTCAACGCTCCGGGTGGGGAAAACGACAGCCCCCGACGGCGGAGTGCCGGCGGGGGCTGCGTGCGTTCGGGTACGATGCTCCGCCTACTGCCGCGGGCGCACCAGGCGGCCGTCCATCACGTCGATGACGGCCTGCGAGGGGCCGCGCTCGCGCTGCAGGCGCCCGGCCACCTGCTCGGCCTGGCGCATCACGCGGATCAGGTTGCCGCCGAGGATCTTGCGCACGTCGTCGTCGCTGTAGCCGCGGCGCAGCAGCTCGGCGGTCAGGGTGGGAAAGCGCGACACGTCCTCCATCCCCGCTGGCAGCGCGGTCACGCCGTCGTAGTCCGACCCCAGCCCCACGTGGTCGATCCCCGCCACCTTCACCACGTGGTCGATGTGGTCCGCCAGGGTGGCCGTGGTCCCGCGCGGGACGGGGTTGGCGCGGCGCCACTCGTCGTAGGCGCGCTGGGCGGCCTGCGGATCGCCGGGAAACTGGTCGCGAAAGCGGCGCTGCACGGCGTACATCCCGCGCGCCTGCTCCGCCGCCGTGGGCTCCACGAAACCGGAGTAGAAGTTGATCATCACGATGCCGCCGTTGCGCGGCAGCATCCGGAGCACGTCGTCGGGCACGTTGCGCGGGTGGTCCGCCAGCGCGCGGGCGGAGGAGTGCGAAAAGATCACCGGCGCCGCGGACGCGTCGATGGCGTCCTTCATCGACGCGTCGGAGACGTGGGACAGATCCACCAGCATCCCCAGCCGGTTCATCTCCCGCACCACCTCTTCACCGAACCTCGTGAGCCCGCCGTGGCGCGCGCTGTCCGTCGCCGCGTCCACCCAGTCCAGGGTGCTGGTGTGGGTGAGCGTCATGTAGCGCACGCCCAGCTCGTGGAACTGGCGCAGCGCGTCCAGCGAGTTCTCGATCGCGTGCCCGCCCTCGATGCCGATGAGCGACGCCACGTGCCCTTCGCCGTGGATGCGGACGATGTCGTCGGCCGTGCGCGCGAGCTCCAGCTCCGGCGACGCGTCCGTCATCCGCTTGATCAGCCCGATCTGCGCCAGCGCGAACGCCGCCGCGCCGTTGCCGATGCGGTCCACGGGAACGTAGGCCGCCCAGAACACGCCGCCCACCCCGCCCGCCTTGAGGCGCGGCACGTCGGTGTGCTGCGCGGGGAGGGCGCCGTCGGGGTCCATCGCCGAAAGGTCGCCCTGCGCCTTTTCGCGGATCTCCCACGGCAGGTCGTTGTGTCCGTCCACCAGCGGCGCGCTAGCGTGAATGCGGCGGGCGCGCTCCAGCAGGGCGTCGTCCTGCGCGGCGGCGGGAAGGACGGCGGCAAGGGCCGCCGGCAGTGCGGCGGCCACGATCATCCGGTGCTTCATTCGGTGTGTGCCAGGGAGGATGGAAACGTCACCGCGGGACGATGCGGCGGAACACGGCGGCGGTGCGCAGGGCCAGCGTCTCGGAGCGGCCCACCCACTCCACCTCGGCCACCACGCGGCGCCGCTGTACGAAGTTGTCGGTCACCACGGGCGCCGCGGCGAACTCCTCCGCCCGCGCCGGCGGCACCAGCAGCAGCAGGTCCTCGCGCCGCACCTCGCCGGAGGGGCCCCACTTGCACACCGCGGCGGGCACCTGTCCCGCCTGGATCAGCGACGTCACCGAAGCCGGCGCCCGGTGGCCGGAGACGATGGTGAAGTTCTGCGGCGCGGCGCAGAAGAGCTCCGTCCGCACGGTCTTGCCCACCGCCGCCTCGCCCTCCACCACCAGCCGCTCGAAGCCGGCGGTGCCGTAGGCGTCCTCGGGCCCGGCGGCGGTCGCCTGCGGGTTGGCGGGGGCCACCTGGGTGCCCCCCTCGGCCGGCTTCTCCACCATCGTGTCGTCGCTCACGGCGGGCTCGTCGTCGCCGCCCAGGCCGTTGAGCATCATGACCAGCGCCAGCGTGCCGATCACGCCGTACGCCACCAGCGCCCACGGCTTGCGCCAGGGCGGCGGCGGCGCGCGGCGCTCCACGCGCCTGCGCTCGTTGCCGCGCCGGTCCCCCGCGCGCGGCGGGTGCTGCGGCCCCTCCTCCGTCTGCTGCGACATGCGTTGCCCGGTGTGCGTGTATGTCGTTGGAAACGGCCGGGTACCCGAAGACGCCCGGCCGCTGGTCTGCGTTGGATGCCCGCCGCGCGGGCTTCGTTGTGTCCGCGGCGTACCGAAAAGAGGCACCCCGTCGTTTCCGCCGGCTCCGAGTCCGCCCCCACCCGGGCTCGCATTACTCGCCCACCCTCCCCAAAAATCCCCTGGGGGAGGGTTGATGGAGCCCGGACGGTCCCTGCCGTACTCTCGTACTTTCGTACCCCCGTCCCGCCCTACTCCCCCGCCCGCGCCCCCGCCCCCGCGGCCGCCGGCGGCCGCGCCGGCAGCGTCAGCCGGAACGTGGTCCCCACGCCCACGGTGGAGCTCAGGTCCAGCGCGCCGCCCAGCACCGCGGCCAGGCGGCGGGAGATCGGCAGCCCCAGGCCGGTGCCCTCGCGCGAGGTGGCCAGGTTGTCGCCGCGGCCCAGCTGCACGAACTCGTCCCAGATGCGGGCCTGGTCCTCGTCGGGGATGCCGGGGCCGCCGTCGGTGACCTCGATCACCATCCCCCCCGCGCGCCCGTCGGACAGGTGCACCCACACGGGCGACCCCGCGCCGAACTTGATGGCGTTGGAGATCAGGTTCATCAAAATCTGCCGCAGCCGCGCCGGGTCCGTGCGGATGACGGGAACGTCGCCGTGGCGGATGAGGCGCAGCTCCGTGCGGGTGCCCTCGGCCAACGGGCCCAGGGTCTCGAACAGCTCCTCCACCAGGTCGGCGGCGCGCACCTCTTGGGCCCGCACCTCGGGGCGGCCCGTCTCCAGGCGCGAGATGTCGAGCACGTCGTTCACCAGCTCGCGCAGGTGGCGCGCGGCGCGCTGCGAGCGCTCCACCGCCAGCTCCTGCTGCTCGTTCAGCTCGCCGTACACCTCCGCCAGCAGCAGGTCGTTGTACCCCATCACCGCGTTGATGGGCGTGCGCAGCTCGTGGCTCATGGCCGCGTAGAAGCGGTTGCGGGCTCCAAGGGCGATCTGCAGCTCGCGGGTGCGGCGCTCCAGCTGCTGGTTGGTGCTCAGCAGGTGGTCCTGGCCCGCGTGCAGCTCCTCCGTCATGGCCAGGAGCTCCTCGTTCTGCGCCTGCACCTCTTCGTTCTGCCCCTGCAGCTGGCGCGACAGCCGCTCGTTCTCGCGGAACTCGCGCTCCAGCTCGTCCAGCGCCCGGGCCAGGCGCGCCTTTTCCTTGGCCAGCTGCCGCTGCGCGTTGGCCTGCTCGGTGTTGGCGGAGGCCAGCTCCTCCAGCATCCGGTCGAAGCGGGGGTCGCGGGGCGCCTCCACCAGCCACATGCGCACCCCTTCGTCGTCGCTGACGGGGTAGAAGGAGTGCGGATGCAGGGCGTCGCGCCCCTCCAGCACGAGCTCCCACCCGCCGCCGCAGCCGCCCTCGTCCGCCGGGTCGGCGCCGGGATCGAACGGGGCGCGGCTTAGGATGGTGTCCAGCTTGCGGCGCGAGGGCTCGTCCAGCACCCGCGCGAGCGGGGCCCCCACCACCTGGCGCTCCAGCGCGCGCTCCATGCGCCCGTTGGACTCCAGAACGGTGCCGTCGCGCGACAGCTCCAGCACGAAGCCGGGAAAGCCGCGCAGCAGCGGGTGCACCCCGGGGGCCGACACGTCCTTCATGCCGCGAACCTTTCCTTCAGTCGCTCCGCCACCTCCGCCGCGTCCCGCGCGGTGAGGTCCGCGCCCATCCGCTCCGCCAGCGCCGCGTCGCCCGCGAACGCCCGGCCGCCGATGGCGATCACGGGGGCGCCCTCGGGCATGGCCCCGCGGATCGCCCGCACCGCCTCGCGCACCCGCGAAAGGTGCGGGGTGATGGAGGCGGAGAGCGCCACCACCTCGGGCCTGCGCTCCTTCACCAGCGCCACCAGGTCCTCCACGGGGACGGAGGCGCCCAGGAAGACGGTGTCCCACCCGTCCAGCTCCAGCAGGTCGCAGATCATCCGCAGCCCCAGCTCGTGCCGCTCGTCCTCGGCGCAGGCGGCGACCAGCAGGGGGCCGGCGTCCACCCGGTCGCCGAACAGCGCCTCGTACAGCCGCGACATGGCCAGCTGGGTGATGGCCGTGGCCAGGTGCTCGTCGGCCACCGTGATGCGGTTCTCCTGCCACAGCCGCCCGACCTCGTGCATGGCGGGCTGAAACACCTGCAGGTACAGCGTGCGCACCTCCATCCCGCCGCGCAGCGCCTCGTCCACCACCGCCAGCGCGTCGCGGCGGCTGCCGGCCCGGATGGCGGCCAGGTAGCGGCCGCGCGCCTCGTCCGCCGTCATTCGCCTCCCGCCTGGCGCAGCGCCATCACCCCGGCCTCCAGGCAGGCGGAGACGATGGCGGCCTCGTCCTGCCGCAGCCGCGCCGCGGCGTCGGACGCCATCAGCTCGAACGAGCGGGCCAGCTCGCCGGTGGGGATGCCGCGGGAGCGCAGGACGCCGTCCACCCAGCGGGCGTAGCGGACGAACAGCTCCGGGTCCTCGAACTCCACCGCGGGCGCCAGATAGTCCACGTTGTACCGCATGTCCTGCAGGCACTTCAGGCGGCCGCGCTCGCCGTACTTGTCCACCAGCCAGGGCATCTCGGCGTACAGCAGCCCGGTGGCGGAGCGGGCGATGGCCTCCTTCTGCTCCAGCAGCGCGGCGGCGGCCCGCGCCCCGGCCCTCAGCCCAGCCATTCGGGCGCGGCGCGCGAGTCCATCAGCACCTCGAACGCCTCGTGGCGCACCGTGGTGCGGGCCATGATCTCCCCCGGCTCGCGGCCGTGCGACAGCGAGTGCTCCGCGCTCCCCATGTACTGGCGAAAGGCCTCGCGGCTCTCCCACGCGGTGAGAAAGGTGTGGGTGGCGCCGCCGGCCTGCGGCCTCAGCAGCTGCAGGTACAGAAAGCCCGGAAACCCGTCCACCAGCCGCGAGCGTTCGCGAAAGTGGCGCTCCAGCTCGGGCCCGTCGGCCTCGGGCACGGTCAGGTGGGAGATGAACAGGAACATCGGCTCGGTTGCACGCACTTCCGTGGCAATTCAGCACAAATAAGCGCATGGCGGCGCCCTTGGCAAGGAACTCCGGCGCCGCCGCCGCTCCTTTCATCCCTCCGACCCCGCGCCTTCGCGGCTCCAGAAGTACAGGGCCAGCGCGCTCACGGTGGGGCCGGAGTCGATCTCCCCCCGGGCCACCATGCGCCGCACGTCGGCGATGGGAACGCAGCGCACGGCCGTCTCCTCGGCCTCGTCCAGGTCCTTTTCGCCCGCGCGCCGCACGCCGCGAACCGCCACGGCGTGCACCCGGGTGTTCTGCCACGCCGGGTTGAGGAGGGACGCCCCCAGGTACTCCGGCTCGCCGCCGGCGTACCCGGTCTCCTCGCGCAGCTCCCGCTCGCCGGCTTTTTCGGGACGCTCGCCCTCTTCCACCACGCCCGCGGGAAGCTCCAGCGTCACGCGGCGCATGGGGTGGCGCCACTGCTCCACCATCACCAGCTGCTGGTCGGGCGTGATGGCGATCACTGCCACGGCGTCCGGCGCGCACGCCATGTTGAACTCGTGCACGGAGCCGTCCTCGGGCGAGCGGGCGTGCATCGACCAGACGGTAAAGATCTCGAACTCGCCCTTTTCCTCCCTGCGCACCAGCTCCCACGGCCGCGGCCGCCGCTCCTTCCCCATCCACCCCTCCGTGCGGGTTCCCCGGTCCGTGTCGATACGACGCAATCCGTTGCAGGGCATATTGTTTGCCACCGTGTCAGGCAGCCCGCTTCCGGGCGAGGTGTACGCAACCAAGGAGGCAGCGATGGCGGATGACGTGACCGGCAAGGCCACCCACCTGGGCGGCAAGCTCAAGGAAGGGCTGGGCGACCTGCTGGGCGACCGGCAGCTCAAGACGGAGGGCCGGCTGGAGCAGGCCGAGGGCGTGGCGGAGCAGGACGCCGCCCGCGCCGAAGCAGCGCTGCAGGAGGCCAACCTGCGCAAGGCCGCCGCCGAGCAGGCGCAGCGCAACAACGGGCTCTGACCCTGCGCGGCTGAAGCGAACCGCCCTCCCCGGCACGAGATCGGGGAGGGCGGAGTGTTTTGGGGGATGGGCTCACCGTGAGGCCTCGGAGGTCGGCGAATGGCATCGAACTGCGCCCGACGGGGCCCCCTCCCCCCGGCCCCCTCCCCCGCTGCGCGGGAGAGGGGGAGAATTCGATCGCGCTTCGGCGACCGGTCGAGCGCGTCACCTCTCCCCCGGGGTTTTTGGGGGAGAGGCCGGGAGAGGGGGCGCCCCGCGGACGCAGTTCGGTCCATGCCGGAGCACGATCGGAATCTTCCCGCTTCTCGCGGGTTTGCGAAGGGGGGATGGGGCACCCGGCGCACTCCATGCATACCGG
>DASUVG010000333.1:0-16894 GCA_036379135.1 Longimicrobium sp. | reverse complement strand
GCAGATGGCCCTGGAACTGTTCAAGCCCTTCGTCATGAAGCGGCTCGTCGACCTCAACCACGCGCAGAACATCAAGTCCGCCAAGCGCATGGTCGAGCGCGGCCGCTCGCAGGTGTGGGACGTGCTCGAGGAGGTCATCTCCGAGCACCCGGTGCTGCTCAACCGCGCGCCGACCCTGCACCGCCTGGGCATGCAGGCCTTCGAGCCGGTCCTCATCGAGGGCAAGGCCATCCAGCTGCACCCGCTGGTGTGCGCCGCCTTCAACGCCGACTTCGACGGCGACCAGATGGCCGTGCACGTGCCGCTGAGCTTCGAGGCCCAGCTGGAGGCGCGCGTGCTCATGCTGTCGTCGAACAACATCCTGCTGCCCAGCAACGGGCGGCCGGTGGCGGCGCCGTCGCAGGACATCGTGATCGGGTGCTACTGGCTGACCAAGGACAAGGACCACTTCGCTGCCGACGTGGCGGCGGACGCGGCCGAGCTGGCCCGGGGGCCGGCGGAGCGCGACCTGACGAAGGTGCTTCCCCGCTTCGGCCACGTGGCCGAGGTGGAGATGGCGCTGGCCCACCGCCGCGTGGGGTACCACTCGACGGTGTACTTCCTGACCGACCCCCGTCCGGAGGCCGAGAAGGAAGAGGGCGAGGCGGAGAAGAAGGAGTGGGTAGCCACCACGCCGGGGCGCATCATCTTCAACTCCGTGGTCCCCGCCGCGATGGGGTTCTGGAACAAGACGATGGGCAAGAAGGAGCAGGGCGACATCATCTTCAGCGCCTACCGCACGGTGGGGCTGGCGACGACGGTGGTGTTCCTGGACAACCTGAAGGCCTTCGGCTTCCGCTACAGCACGCTGGCCGGCGTGTCGGTGGGGATCGAGGACATGAAGATCCCCGGCGAGAAGGACGAGATCCTGCGCGAGGCCGAGGACGACGTGGCGCGCTTTACCCGCGCGTACAACAACGGCGTCATCAGCAACGGCGAGCGCTACAACAAGGTCATCGACACCTGGACGCACGCCAACAACGACGTGGCGGACGCCATGGTGAACCGCCTTGCGGCGGACCGCGGGGGCTTCAACCCCGTGTACATGATGATGAACTCCGGCGCGCGCGGCTCGCGCGACCAGATGCGGCAGCTGGCCGGGATGCGCGGCCTGATGGCCAAGCCCCAGAAGAAGCTGACGGGCGGGATCGGCGAGATCATCGAGTCGCCGATCAAGTCCAACTTCCGCGAGGGGCTCACCGTGCTGGAGTACTTCATCTCCACGCACGGCGCCCGCAAGGGTCTGGCCGACACGGCGCTCAAGACGGCGGACGCGGGGTACCTGACGCGCCGCCTGGTGGACGTGGCGCAGGACGTCACCATCATGGAGGACGACTGCGGCACGGTGCTGGGGCTGGAGGTCAGCGCGCTCAAGGAGGGCGAGGACGTGGTGGAGCCGCTCAAGGACCGCATCGTGGGTTCGGTGGCGGCGGACGACGTGTTCGACCCCATGGACGGCGAGCTGCTGGTGGCCGCCGGCGACCTGATCGACGAGGAGACGGCGGACGAGATCGAGGACGCCGGCATCCAGGCGATCAAGATCCGCAGCGTGCTCACCTGCGAGAGCCGCCGCGGGCTGTGCGTGAAGTGCTACGGCCGCAACCTGGCCACGATGGGCATCGTGGACCCGGGCGAGGCGGTGGGCATTCTGGCCGCGCAGAGCATCGGCGAGCCGGGCACGCAGCTCACGCTGCGCACCTTCCACATCGGCGGCACGGCGGCGCGCATCGCGGCGACGACGGGGCGCAAGAGCAAGGTGGAGGGCGTGGCCCAGTTCGAGCGCATCACCACGGTGACCACGCCCGACGGCTCGCGGATCGTCACCAGCCGCGAAGGCGAGATCATCATGCGGACGGCCGAGGGCACCATCCGCAGCCGGCTGGCGGTGCCGTACGGCGCCACCATCTCGGTGGAGGACGGCCAGACGGTGGCCGTGGGCGACACGCTCTTCGCGTGGGACCCGTACTCCGAGCCCATCGTGGCCGACTTCGGCGGCACGCTGCGCTTCATCGACATCGTCGAGGACGAGTCGGTGCGCGAGGAGCTGGACGAGAGCACGGGGCGCCGGCAGATGGTGATCATCGAGGACCGCAGCAAGAAGCTGCACCCGATGATCGAGATCATCGACGCCAACGGCGTGAAGGTGCGCGAGTTCATCGTTCCCGTGGGCGCGCAGCTCACGGTGCGCGACGGCGAGGTGGTGCAGCCGGGCGCCGCGCTGGCCAAGCTGGCCCGCGAGGCGTACAAGACGCGCGACATCACGGGCGGCCTGCCGCGCATCGCCGAGCTGTTCGAGGCGCGCAAGCCCAAGGACCCGTCGGTCATCACCGAGGTGGACGGCACCGTGCGCTTCGGCGACATCAAGCGCGGCAAGCGTGAGGTGATCGTGATCCCGGAGACGGGGAACGAGCGGGTGTACGAGGTGGCGGTCGGCAAGCACCTGCGCGTGCACGAGGGCGACTTCGTGCGCGCCGGCGACCGTCTGTCCGAGGGGCCGGTGAACCCGCACGACATCCTGCGCATCAAGGGGCCGCAGGCGGTGCAGGAGTACCTGCTGAACGAGGTTCAGGAGGTGTACCGGCTGCAGGGCGTGAAGATCAACGACAAGCATATCGGCGTGATCGTGCGCCAGATGCTGCAGAAGGTGCGCGTCCTGGAGCCCGGCACCACCGAGTTCCTGGAGGGCGAGACGGTGGACCGCACCGAGTACATGGACGCCAACGCCCGCCACCTGGCGGGGGGCGGCACGCCGGCGACCAGCGAGCCGCTGCTGCTGGGCATCACCAAGGCGTCGCTGACCACGCAGTCCTTCATCTCCGCGGCCTCCTTCCAGGAGACCACGCGGGTTCTGACCGACGCCGCCATCCGCGGCGCGCGCGACGACCTGCAGGGGCTGAAGGAGAACATCATCATCGGGCACCTGATCCCGGCGGGCACCGGCATCTACCGGTACAACGACGTGGACTTCGGGCCCGAGCCGGAGTCGGGCGCGGCAGCGACCGCCGCGGCCGCGGAGATCGTGGCCGCCAGCGAGGCGGCGGTGATCGAGGCGTAGGCCCGCGAGGGCTTTCGCCGGATTCGGTGGATCGCACGACGGAAACGGCCCCGGGCAGAGATGCCCGGGGCCGTTTTCGTCGTGTGCTGGCGGGGACGTGTACCGGGTCCTGAAAGAAGGGTTCTGATCATATCAGATCCGCAAAAAGAAGGTTCATCGCGGATTTCGTCGCACGCCACGCCTGGCAGGAAGCGGTGGCGGGTTCACCATGCGCGACCACCGTGTCCTGCGCATCGGCAGGGGCGGGGCACAGCGGGCTTCCCTGCGGACGTCGGGAACTGCAGGCAGATGGACGCCCGGCAGGGAGCCATCCGCATTTTTCTCTGGAACACCTTTCCCGCCGCAGCGCCCCGCAGCCCACCCTTCCGGCTTCACCCGATGCGCGATCCCGCGAACCGTCCCCCTCGCGCGAACTTCCGCGGGAACGCCCCGGCCTTCTCGCGGGCCCAGGCTTCGCCAGATCGCGCATCGGGTGTTCGTGGAGGCCGGCTCCGCTGCGCCTGCGGCAGGAGGTCGGCGCCAGGCTGGGGACGAGGATGGCGGGATAGGTATCCACCTAGAAAAATTCTCATGGCCCCCTGCCGCGCTTCCCTCCCTCTGCCGTTCCCGACGCGTCCACACACGCGTGGAGCAACCCCCACCCGCCGCCGTGCCCGGGGGAGATGGTTGAGATCAGGCCGGCACGGGCTCTCCACTCGACTGCTTGCCGGCAGCCCGGAGCTCGGCGGCCCGCTCACGCGGCGAGCGGCGCTCGTAGCCCCACATGCCGTCCAGGCGCTCGGTGCCCGTGGTCTTCTCCAGCCCCTCCGATACCATACGGAGCGCCTCCACCGCGCCGGGGACCAGCAGGATGTGGCCGCTGGCGTCGCGCGATATCTGCCAGCGGAACTCCTGCAGCGTCCCCAGCTCCATCATGGCCTCGCCGAGCGTGCGGCCCAGCGCCTGAAGGCGGAAGAGCAGGGCCGCCACGCCGCAGGTGGCAAAGAAGCCGTACGGCTCCACCCCCGCCAGGACGGCCCGCAGCTCGTTGGCCGTGTGCACGCGGAAGATGCGGCCGGCCAGCGGAGTACGATCGGACTTGGAGGTGCAGACGATGGCGTGCGGCCGCAGGTCGATGAACCCGCCCACGCACAGGTGGTAGTCGCGCACGTCCTCCACCGCGTTTCCGGTTTCTTCGGCGGCCTTCCGGAAGCAGGCCGCGATCTCGTCCGTGGAGTGCAGCACCTTCTCCAGCGGGGCCACGTAGAACCCGGTGCGCACGCGCACCTCGCCATCGTCCTCGTAGACGATGGGCGTTCCCAGCGAGGTGATGGCGTGCACGGCGTGCAGCACCTCGCCCAGCACGCGGCGGCGCGCGATCCGCGCGTTGTCGAACAGCAGCTCGTCGGCGCGGCGCCGGGTGTGGACCAGCGCGTACAGGTCCTCGGGCTTGTCGGCGGTGCCCAGGATCCGCAGCTCCCGGGCAAGGGTGGCGACGTCCCAGGTGGAAATCTCTTCGAACGTAAGCGGGCGGGACTGCTGCTCGAAAAAGCCGCGCGCGTCGAACCGCTCGCCGTCCACGTACGGCGGAATGGCTTCCAGGTCCAGCGTCCGCAGCCGGTGCAGCAGGATCAGCAGCCCCAGCAGGTGCAGCTCGCACTGGTGCTTGGCGGACCCCAGGTCCTGCAGCGCCATGGGGTCCAGCCCGCTCAGCTGAACCTGCTGCAGCGTGGGATGCGAGAGAAAGTCGAAGACCTGCCGCGAGTTGTCCGTCTCTCCGTAGTAGCAGACGCCGGCCTCGGAAAAGAACGGGCGGCGCGGGTCGTCGCCCAGCACCATCACGGTGGCGAGCGCCTGTGCCAGCTCGCTGGCCGAGGCCACGCGCATCACGCGGTACAGCGCGTCGGCGTTGGCGACCGTGAACACGCCGTTCTCGCCGCTGCGCAGCGCGTAGGTGGGGCGCAGCAGGTCTCCGCGGTCCTTCTCCCGCTCCGGCTTGGGCTCGGGATAGTAGGTGATCGAGGCGGGGGCGCTGCCGTCCAGCGGCGCGTCCAGGGGCGGGTGAACCTGGACGTTGGCCATGGGCAGGCCGAAGGCCGGGCGGGTCTGCCGCACGCTTTTGAGGGCGACCTTGCGCTCCTTTCCCCTGCCCGGGAGCGAGGGGAGCGAGTCCAGCAGGGCGCGCAGCTGCCGGCGGACGGCGGAGTGCAGACGTACCGGCTCGCGCACGGGCACGTCGTCGATGCCGATGGCCGCGGCGGTGATGAACACCTTGATGTTGCGCGAGCTGTACTCGTCCGTCAGCCGTTCGGCGGAGCGCTGCTTCTCCACCAGGTTCTGGTCCTTGGCGCTGTGGGAAAAGCCCAGCCGAATGCGGGGATGCACCTCGCCGTCCGGTCCCGGGATGTCGTCGTACATCCCGCCGACGGACGTGGTGTGGGCGATGATCAGCTCGCGCGCCAGCCCGTCCCGGCGGATGGAGGCCAGGTCGTCGCGGATGGAACGTTCGAAGGCGGTCTTCAGCTGCTCCACCACCTGGGGGGTGACGCCTTCCAGGTAGGTCTGGGCCAGCTCCCAGTCCTCGGTGTAGGCGATCAGGCTGGGGATGGGGATCGCCACCAGGGCGGCGTTGCACCACGCGGGGTGCCCCCCGGCCGCCTGCGCATCCCTCCAGCTCTCCACGAACCGCCGGAACGTCTGTCCGCGCTCCACCAGCTCCAGCAGCGAGGGGAGAAAGTCCGCGCCGTCCACGTGAACGCCCGACGCGGCGAGTGCGTCGCGCGCGAAGGCGCGGCGCTGCTCCTCGGGCTGGTCGGTGATCCCCGACAGGACCGGCAGGGGCGAGATGTCGAAGTGGGGCACGTTCAGCACCACCCCGCTGGGCGTCATAAACCCGTCGGCGGTGCGGATCAGCCGGATCTTTCGCCCCGCGCGCGAGGAGAGCAGCCGCTCCACGCGGTCGATGAAATCACCCCGCTCCTTGGGTGTGCGGCCGGTCGCCACCAGGACGGGAACCTCGTCGGGCGCCGGCGGCTCCAGGCACATCAGCTCTTCCAGCAGGTCCAGCGTCTTGATCACCGCCGTGCCCCCGACCGCGCCGGTGCCGCCGAAGTAGACGTACGATCCGCGATACAGCTCGTGGGCGGGAGCGGCAAGAAGCCGGTCGGACAGGCGCTGGTGCTTGAATCCCACGGGTTCACCTCCAGGAAATTGAAGCGGGGGTCATGAACCTGCTCTCCGCCGGCGCGCCGGTGAGGAGGAGGACGCAAAGTAGATTTGTGGTTGCGTGTCTCACAAGGAAATTCATGCGAGCGGAGGCTGGCAGCCCGCTGCCGCCGGGCATCGCATCTCCGGCACGAGGTCGTGGACCACGGGCTCCCTCCCCCTTTCCGCCTGCCGCGGCATTCAGCTGCTCACGGCGGGCCCAAAGAATGCGCTCCGAATGGTGTCTGGACTGTCCATTGAATTCGGATTAGATTGGTGGTCGCTCCCATACGGTGACCTGGCAACGAGGCGATCGATGGCGACCCATCTGGAGCAGGAAAGCGGGATCGAATGGAAGCCGGTGCCGCCCGGACATCCCGACCGCCCCGCGTTCGAAGCGCAGATGCGTGCGGTCGGGATTACTCCGGCCACGGATTGGAACTGGCCCGACCGCGAGCCGGTGCGCAGGACCGGCTGGTGGGCGTGGCTTAGGTTCCGGCTGGGGCTCTGAGCTTTGCTGTTCCTGGACGCCAGTGCCGTGGCGAAGCTGTACCTGGATGAGTATGGCTCCGGGGTTGTCCGGGGAGCCGTCAAGCGTGCCAAGGGTGCACTTTTCCTCAGCGATTATGTGGCGCTGGAGGTGCTGACCGCGTTGCGAGTGGGCTTCCGCTCCGCTTCAAGAGACAAATACCAGGAGAAGCTCGACGGATTCTGGGCAGATTTCCCGCGAAAGTACAACGTAGTCGAGGTGAGCCCGGCAATCCGGAAAGCAGCGATGCGGTTGACCACGCGGGTGAGGCATGCACGGGCGCGGAGTCTGGACGTGCTTCACCTGGCAACCGCACTCGAAGTGCAAGCCACTTTCGTCGGCGTCCAGGTCACCATGGTGACGTCAGACCAGGATCTGGCGGCTCTCGCGGTCACGTGCGGCCTGCGGACGTTCGACCCCAGCCGCGAGCCGCTGGCGGCGCTTCCGCGCGCTCCGCGGTAGCGGTGGCCGATCCCAGAGGGTCACGAGAAGGTTGACACGGGCGATCATCTGCTGAATATTCAGCACATCAGAGTCGGCCTGCTCCGCCCTTCCGCACTCTCCGCCCGCATGGATCCGCAGACGCCCACGGGAATGAGCCGCCGCGAGCGGCAGATCATGGACATCGTCTACCGCCGCGGCCGCTGCACGGCCGCGGAGGTGCTGGACGACCTTCCCGATCCGCCGACGTACTCCGCGGTGCGCGCCGCCCTGCGCCTTCTGGAGGAGAAGGGGATGCTGAAGCACGAGATGGACGGCAAGCGGTACGTCTATCTCCCCACCACCCCGCGACGTCAGGCACGCGCCACGGCGCTCCGGCACCTGGTGCGCACCTTCTTCAACGGCAGCCCCGAGCAGGTGGTGAACGCGCTGATCGAAGAGTCGCGCCCTTCCGGCGAGGAGCTGGACCGGCTGGCCAGGCTCATCGAGCAGGCTCGCAAGGCGGAGGACGGGCGATGAACGCGCTGCTGGATTCCGCCCTGGCGGCGGCCGTGCTGGACGCGGCCGTCCGCGGTACCTTCATCATCCTGGCGGCGCTGGGCGGCACGGCGCTGATGCGCCGCACCTCCGCCTCGGCGCGGCACCTGGTGTGGCTCGCCGCGCTGACGGCGCTTATGCTGCTTCCCCTGGCCCGCCGGTTCGTGCCGGAGTGGCGGGTGCTGCCGGTGCCCTCCGCCGTCCTCGCGCCGGCCGCCTCCGCTCCGCTTCTGCGGGCCCCGCCGCCCGACGCGGCCGCGCCGGCGGCGAGCGCGCCCCGCGCGCCGGCACCGGCGGTCGATCCATCCATCCCGCAGCCGTTCCGCATCCCCGCCGACTGGAAGACGCTGGCCCTGCTGGTGTGGGCGGCGGGCGCGGCGCTGTTCGCGCTGCGGCTGGCCTACGGGCTGGCGCGCGTGTGGTGGATGGAGCGCCGCGCGACGGAGTTGACGGACGACGAGTGGGTGCGGCTGACGGACGGGCTGTCGCGGCGGCTGCGGCTGGGGCGCATCGTGCGGCTGCTGCGCGAGCCGGCGGCTACGGTGCCCATGACGTGGGGGATCTTTCACCCGGTCATCCTGCTTCCCGGCGAGGCGGACGGATGGGAGAGCGAGCGCCGCCGTGTGGTGCTGGCCCACGAGCTGGCCCACGTGCGCCGGTGGGACGCGCTCACGCAGTGGATCGCGCACGTGGCGCTGGTCGTCTACTGGTTCAACCCGCTGGTGTGGATGGCCGTCCGCAAGCTGCGCGAAGAGCGCGAGCACGCCTGCGACGACGCGGTGCTGGAGATCGGCACGGCGCCGGCGGACTACGCCGACCACCTGCTGACGATTGTCCGCTCGCTGGGCTCCGCGCCTGGGGCGGGGCCCGCGCACGCGCTGGCGATGGCGCGCCGCTCCCAGTTCGAGGGGCGCCTGCTGGCCATCCTGGACAACGCGGTGCGCCGCAACGGCGTGAGCCGCGCCGCCGCCCTCGCCACCTCGGCCGCGGCGCTGGCGTGCCTGGTTCCGCTCGCCGCGATGCGGCCGGCGGATCGCGCGACGGCGGTCGCCGCGCAGGCCGGGCAGACGCAGGAGAAGCCGGTTTCTCCCGCCGCGCGGCTGGCGGACCGCGTCGCCCAGGTGGTGCAGCAGGTGACCGGCGCCCGCGATGAGGTGAATGCGGCAGGAGACACCGTGGCCACGGCGGCCGCGGCGGCGGGGACGGCGGGGATTGCGGCGAACGCGCTGCTGCCGGAGCAGGGAAGCGGGACCGGGCCGGCGCCGTCCGCGTCGCAAGGCGCGCCGAACCTGCGGACGGCCGGACCCGCGGAGATTCTGCGGACGCTGGAGACGCGGCAGGACCCGCGGCTGTACGCCGACATCATCCGCGCGGCGGAGGAGATCGGGTCGTCCACGGACCGCCGGCTGGTGCTGGGCCGGCTGCTGGGCAAGAGCGACCTGAGCCACGACAACGTGGTGGCCATCATCGGCGCCACGCGGACCATGGGGTCCGATACCGACAAGCGCGTGGTGCTGGAGGGCGCCGTGCGCCACGCGTCCTTCCGCGCGAACCCGCTGACGCACGTCTTTTACGAGGCGATGCGCACCTTCACCTCGTCCACGGACCAGCGGGTGGTGCTGACTTCGCTGCTCAGCGCGCGGCGGCTGGATCCGGCCTGCCTGGAGCTCCTCTTTCAGCACCTGCAGCGGCTGGGGAGCGACACCGACGAGCGCGTGGTGCTGACGCACGCGGTCGCGACGCAGCGCATCGAGGGACACGCGCGTGAGGCGTATCTCGCGGCCGTGCGGGCCATGGACTCGGACACCGACCGCCGGGTCGCGCTCTCCGCGCTGGTGGACCTGGACGAGGCGCCGGCCGCGGCCGCCCCGCCGGTCACCCCGGCGGCGGAGACCGCCGGCACGCCCAGGGGTTCCGCCCGCAACAGCACCACGCGGGAGAGCGAGAACACCGAGTCGGTGTGGGATTCCGACATCACCCTGGAGCTGGCCGGGCGGGAGATCGAGATCCACGCGGCGCACGTGGTGTTCGGGCGCGGGCGGTGGGACATCCGCCGCATCCGGCCCGGCGGCAGCCTGCTGGTGCAGGAGAAGCGCGACGGCGTGGTGCGGCGGCTGCGCGCCGTCCCCGGCGAGGGCGGCCGCCCCGTCTACACCTTTACGGTGGACGGACGCACGCGCACCTTCGACCCCGGCGCGCGCAGCTGGTTCGAGGCCGTGATCCGCGAGTTCACCGGCGACTGATCGGAGGGCGGGCCGGGCCTTCGCGCCCGACTTTCCGTCGATCGAAGTGCTGAAATTTCAACACTCACCCTCATCCGGGATCGAAAGACATGAAGCTGAAGATGCACATCGCGGCCAGGCTGGCGCTGGTGGCGGCGCTGGGGATCGGCGGCACCGCCGCGGCCCAGGAGCGCTCGCACATCACCGACAACAACGAGACGCGGATCGTCGACGACAACGGCCGGCGGCGGATGGAGATCCGCTCGCGCGGCGCGGTGGAGTTCAACGACGCGGGCGACTGGGTGACGTCCGTCGCCGCGGGCGGGCAGTTTACGGTGGAGGAGCGCGACGGCGGCAGCGAGCGGCGCATCGAGTTCCGCCCCGGCGACCGCGGCCCCCGCGTGCGCTACTGGGTGAACGGCGACGAGCGCGCGCTGGACGCGGCCGGCCGCGCATGGGCGCAGGCGCTGGTGCTGCGCGCGGTGCGCGAGAGCGGCCTGGGCGCGGACCGCCGCGTCGCCCGCATCCGCGCGCGCAGCGGGGTGAACGGCGTGCTGGCAGAGATCGGCCGGATCCGCAGCGACGTGGGACGGCGGATGTACTACCGCGCGCTCCTCGGCAGCGGCTCGCTGAGCGCCGGCGAGTTCGCGCGGGTGATGGAGGACGTCGGGCGGCGGATGGGGAGCGACGTGGAGGCGCGGCTGGTGCTGACCGAAGCGATCGACCGCGCGGGCGACGGCGCGCGGATGGCGGCCGTGCTGCGCGCGGCGGAGAGCATCGACAGCGACGTGGAGACCCGGCTGGTGCTCAACCACGCGGCGCAGCGGCACCGGCTTTCCGACGCCGCCTCGCGCCAGGCGTTCTTTCGCGCGGTCGACGGGATGGGGAGCGACGTGGAGCGCCGGCTGGTGCTGAACGCCGTGGCGGACGACGGCCTGGCGGACGGCGCGTCCCGCGAGGCCTTCTTTCGCGCGGTGAGCGAGTTCGACAGCGACGTGGAGCGCCGCATCGTCCTGACCCAGATCCTGCGCGACGCGTCGGAGGCCACGGCGATCTCCGCCATCCAGTCCGCGGGGGAGATGAACAGCGACGTGGAGAAGCGCATCGTGCTCACCCAGGTGCCGGCCGGCCGCCTGCGCAGCGCGCGCGTGTCCGCCGCCTACCGCCGCGTGGCCGACGCGATGAGCTCCGACGTCGAGCGCCGGATGGTGATGCGCCACCTGGAAGGTGGCCGCCGCTGACCCGTGGTGGACGAGAACGTTGACAGCGGGTGAAGCTGTGCTAAATATTCAGCACGTCCGACCCGCTTCATCACACGTCCGCACAACGGTCTGACCGCTCCCCGTTGCAAGTGGATCGTCGGCCAGACTTCCGAATCGGCCTCGTTCCCTGATTCAAAGTGCTGATTTTTCAGCAAATGAACCCACCAATTCCGGAGGTGCGGATGAAGCCAGGATGGAAGACGGCCGCCGCCGCCGCGGCGCTGCTGGCCGCGTGCACGGGCGGGCCGCTCCCCGCGCAGGAGGAGATCGCCTGCAACCCGTGCTGGATGAGCCGCCACGCCCACGACGGCGAGGTGGTGGAGATCCGCATGCAGGGGAGCGTGGAGCTTGCGGACGACGACGCCAGCGTGCGCGCGATCCGCTCCGGCGGCTACCTGCTGCTGGTGGAGCAGGGAACCCGGCGCCCCGACCGCCGCGCCCTGTATACGCCGGGAGCGGACGGCGGCGTGCGCCTGGATTTTCGCCGCGAAGGCAACCGCCGGGAGCTGGACGCGGCCGACCGCGCCTGGATTCGCGAGATGCTGCGCCGGGCCGTGGAAGACGGGCTGAACGCGGAGCGCCGCGCGGAGGCCATCCACCGCCGCGGCGGCGTCCCCGCGCTGCTGGATGAGGCGGAGCGTCTGGACGGCGACGGCGTGCGCCGGAAGTACTACGCCGAGGCGATCGAATCCCCCTCCCTCCGCCCCGCCGAGGCCGCCCGAATCCTGCGCCACGCCGGCCGGGAGATCGAGTCCGGGGGCGACCTCGCCCGCTTCCTCCGCGCCTTCGTGGACCGCCGGGGCGACCTGCTGGCGGACGCCGCGGTGCGGGAGGCGTTCTTCGCCGCCGCGGCGTCGCTCCGCTCGGACGGCGACCGCGCGCGGGTGCTCATCCACGTGCTGGAGCGCGCGGGCGACCGCGCGGCCGTCTCGGCGGACGCGCTGCAGTCCGCGCGCGGAATCGGGTCCGACGGCGACAAGACCCGCGTGCTCACCCGCGTCCCCCGCACCGCGCTGGCCAGCCGTGGCGTGGCGGACGCGTATCGATCCACCCTGCAGACCATCCGCTCGGCAGGCGACCGCCGCCGGGCACAGAACCACCTCTCCGGCACCCGTTGATGATCCGCATCTCCCCGCTCCTCGCCGCGCTGGCGCTGCTGCTCCCCGCCGCGGCGCCCGCGCAGACCCCCACTCCCGCCGCGGCGCCGGCCGCCCGCAAGGAGATCCGCGCCGTCCGCCTGGACGGCCGGGCGCCCGCCGTGGACGGCCGCCTGGACGACGCAGCGTGGGCCGCCGCGCCCGTGCTCTCAGACTTCGTGCAGAAGCAGCCGGTGGAAGGGGGCGAGCCGACGGAACGCACCGAGGTCCGCTTCGTCTACGACGACGCGGCGCTGTACGTGGCGGCGCGGATGTTCAAGATCGACCCGGACGCCATCCAGGCCCCCGTCAGCCGGCGCGACAACGGCGGCCAGGCGGAGCACATCTGGATCTCGCTGGATACCTATCGCGACCGCCGCACCGCCTACAGCTTCGGCGTGACGGCGGCGGGGACGCGGATGGACTGGTACCACGCGACGGACGACGAGGGGGACGTGGACCTGTCGTTCGACCCCGTGTGGCAGGCGGAGGTGCAGCGCGACTCGACGGGGTGGACGGCGGAGATGCGCATCCCCTTCAGCCAGCTGCGCTTCAACGCCGGCGACGTGCAGACGTGGGGGCTCAACATCGACCGGTGGAACCCGGCCACGCAGGAGGACGTGTTCTGGATCCCCGTTCCCACGCAGGAGCGCGCCTGGGCCTCGCGCTTCGGCACGCTGAGCGGGATCGCGGGGATCCGCCCCAGCCGGCGCGCCGAGCTGCTGCCGTACGTGGCCAGCTCCGGATCGTTCACCGCCAGCCCCGGGACGGGCAACCCGTTCGACGACGGCAGCAGCTTCGACGGGCGCATCGGCGCGGACTTCAAGATGGGCGTAGGGCCCAACCTCACCCTCGAGGGGACGGTGAACCCCGACTTCGGCCAGGTGGAGGCGGACCCGGCGCAGGTGAACCTGTCCGCGTACGAGGCCTACTTCGACGAGCGGCGGCCGTTCTACATCGAAGGGCGCCAGCTGCTGGCGGGGAGCGGGCCGGAGTACTTCTACTCGCGGCGCATCGGCTCCATCCCCGACCGCGCCTTCGCGCTCAGCCCCGGCGGCGACTTCGTGGACTTTCCGCGCAACAGCACCATCCTGGGCGCGGCCAAGCTGACGGGGCGGCTAAACTCCGGCACCTCCGTCGGCGCGCTGGCCGCGGTCACGGACGACGCCTCGGCGCGTGGCTTTCACGTGGCGGACGACGCGTTCGGCAGCGTGCTGGTGGCGCCGCGCACCGGGTATGCCGTCGGCCGCGTGCAGCAGGAGTTCGGGGCGCACCAGTCCACGGTCGGGCTGCTGATGACGGCCGTGCACCGCGACATGGACGCGCACAGCCCGCTGGCGGAGCTGCTGCACCGCGACGCGCTGGCCGGCGGCGGCGACTGGAACCTGCGCTTTCGGGGCGGCGAGTACTCGGTGAGCGGCTACGCGGGCTTCAGCCACGTGGCCGGCGACTCGCTGGCGCTGCGCCGCACCCAGCGCTCCAGCGCGCACTACTTTCAGCGTCCGGACGCCGGCCACGTGGAGTACGCCACGCGCACCTCGCTCTCCGGCTACACCGGGCGGCTGGCGATCTCGCGCAACAACGGCCGGCACTGGCTGTGGACTGCGTCGCTCAGCGGCCAGTCGCCGCAGTTCGAGATCAACGACGCGGGCTTCGCGGGGCGCGCGGACCAGGCGTTCGGCTTCCTGAACGTGCGCTACCGCGAGACGCAGCCGGGGCGCGTGTTCCGCAACTACGACATCGGGCTCAACAGCGAGAACACCTGGAACTTCGGGGGGACGCGCACCTTCAGCGCGGTGCGCACCGACATGCGCTTTACCTGGAAGAACTTCTGGCGCACCAACGTCACCGCGTGGGTGGACCTTCCCTCGCAGAGCGACGCGCTCACCCGCGGCGGGCCGCTGGCGCGGATGGGGCAGGGGTGGCGCGTCATTCTTTCCGGCGGCACGCCCACCTCGTGGCGCACGCGCGTCAGCGCGCAGACCACCGTGGGCGGGGGCGAGGACGGCGCCGCGTACCTGCTGTTCTACACCAGCCTTTCCGTGCGCCCGGGGCCGCGCTGGCAGGCGTCGTTCGAGCCGCTGTGGCGCCGGATGACGGACCCGCGCCAGTTCGTCGGCTCCCTTTCCGGCGGGCCCCAGGCGACGTACGGCCGGCGCTACACCTTCGCCTCGGTGGACCAGTCGATCTTCTCCGCCGCCACGCGCCTGAACTACCTGTTCACCCCCGACCTGTCGCTGGAGCTGTACATTGAGCCGTTTGCCGCCAACGCGAGGTACGAGTCGTTCGGCCAGCTGCGCGCGCCCCGCAGCGGCGAGCTGGACGGCCTGGGCGAGGGGCGGCTGGTTACGCGCGGGGGCGAGCACTTCTTCGTCACGGACGGCGACGAGGACGGTGACGGGCAGCCGGACCAGGCGCTCATCGCGCGGGACTTCAACGTCCGCTCGTTCCGCAGCAACGCCGTGCTGCGCTGGGAGTGGCGGCCGGGGAGCACCCTGTACCTGGTCTGGCAGCGCAACCGCTACTCGGAAGAGGTGTCTGGCGACGACGTGGGCATCGGCGCGCTCACCGACACCTTCGGCGGGCGTGGCGACAACTTCCTCGCCCTCAAGATGACGTACTGGATCCCGGTGCGCTGATCCGCCTCGGGACCTGCGCCGCTCGACCCCCAGGGACGCGCGAAGCAGCGGATGGACGGATCAGGAGAGCCAGTGGACGATCTCGTCAGCTGGCTCTCCTGCTTTTGATCCTGATCATCCGCTGTTGGCACTCCCGTTTCCCGTCCGCCGTGCGCACCGGCGTCACGTCCCTGGCGCATCCGGCGCGCTCCTCACGGAGAGTGATAACTCATTTCCCGACATCCACTTGCGCCTCTTGCGCGATCGCGGAGAGGTGAACAACCTGAACACGCGGGGCTTGCGTCTCTATCCTACCGTGTAGTATAGTCTCTGATGCCCGTGGGGCGGGGGAAGGGCGGCATGGAATGCATGTTCGTGGAAATGGATGTATTCACGCGAAGGGTGGTGGGGCTGGAACTGGAGCAGGATCTCTGGAAGCTGCAAGCGCACCTCAGGAAAGATCCTCGCGCGGGAGACGTTGATCCGGGCACGTGCGGACTGCGGAAGATCCGGATGACGGACTCACCTCATGGGCGCGGGAAACGCGGTGGTGCGAGGGTGCATTACTTCTACCACCCGGCCTCGAAGGTCATCTACCTGATGTGGGTGTATACGAAAGCAGAACAGGGCACGCTGAGTCCGGATCAGAAAAGAGTGCTGTGCAGGTGGGTTCGCTCTCTGGATACGGATCGAGGAGTGGAGGAGAGATGAACGACGAAGATTTCAAGCTCTTCATGGAAGGGGTCAAGCAGATGGTGGAGCATTATCACGGGCTCCGTCACGACCTCCGCACCACGATCCTGCCGATGGTGCCCGAGCCCATGGATGCGGCGGCGATCCGTGCGTTGCGCGAGCGGATCGGCGCGTCGCAGGCGGTGTTCGCGATGGCGCTCAACGTCAGCACCAAGACGGTGCAGGCGTGGGAGTCGGGCGCGCGGAACCCTGACGGTGGCAACCTGAAGCTGCTGCGGGTGGGAGAAGCACATCCCGAAGCCGTTTTCGGCCGCCTGTACCAGCCGCCGGCTCAGGCGGACGAGAGTCCCGTCGCGCCGCTTCCCAGGTCGCGCGCCGCTCGCAAGCCGCGTCCGAAGCCACAGGCGGCTTGACCCCTGGCGTGCTCGCCAGGCGGCCCCGCACCTCGTCCGAGGGCGGGGCCGCTTTCGTGGATCGATTCCGGGCTGGGATCGTCAGCAGCGGCCGTCGGCGCTGGGGCAGTTGGCGGGGCTGCAGCTGACGGGGCAGGTGGCGCACGTGTTGACGCACGTCGCGGGACAGGTGTAGGGGCACGTTCCGCCGCACGTGGCGCAACTGGGCGCGCAGGTCACGCACGTGTCCTGGTCTACCGTGACGCTGTCCATCCCCCGCACGGTTCCGCGCCCCAGGGCCGCGTCCGTGGTGGAGAACGATTCGACGGCCAGCACTTCCAGGTGCAGGTTCAGCTTGCGCATGGGACACCTCGCGGGTGGGGGAGATGAGGGAGAGGCCTGGATGATGGGCCCGGACGGGCCGCCCTTCATAATGCGTCGCGCCGCGCCCGGAAGCCTAGAAAACACTTGCCGTGGGGCGGATTTCCGCTCCGCCAAGCGGCGCCCGCGGTTCCGGACGAGGGGCGTCGGGCGGCGCGGCGGAGGAATGGCGAATCGGCGGAAGGTCCCGTGCGCGGCGATCCGGCGGCCGGTCCAGCGGGGCGGCGCGCGGACGGGCGGCGGGGGGTTGACCGGGGCGGGCAAAGCCCTTACTTTTCCCGGTCTGTCGCGCAACCCGTGGTTGGCGGCGGCGGGGACCGGGTGGTCCTCGCCTGTTTTTTCGTCCCAGGATACGCGTTACTCTAAAAGTATGCCGACGATCAACCAGCTGGTCCGCAAAGGCCGG
>DASUVG010000332.1:0-8469 GCA_036379135.1 Longimicrobium sp. | reverse complement strand
GGGGCCCCGCGCGGGACCGACCTCGCGGGGTTTCGCCGTTGCCGTTGGCGCAGTTGCGTGAGGGATGCGCGCCCGGAGGGCCGGGACGCGGCTGCAACAGGGGTATCGTTGCGGCCGTGGCCCGGCGCCGTTGGGCACAGTTGTATCGTGCCTTACCGCGCGCGCAGCCCGGCCCGGAGCGCAGCGGAGGGACACGCCCGAACAAAGCAGTGCGAAAGTGCGGGAGTGCGAAAGTGCGAGAGCAAACGGCACCATCGCACGCACCTGAGGAACCACCAGAAGCGGGATCGATGAAGAAGAAGAACGTCCTCGTCGCCATGTCGGGCGGCGTGGACTCGTCGGTGGCGGCGGCGCTGCTCGTGGAGCAGGGGCACAACGTCGTCGGCGTGACGATGAAGACCTTCTGCTACTCGGAGGCCGACGCGCAGGCGGACGGTCCCACCCGGTCGTGCTGCGGCCTGGACGGGATCATGGACGCGCGTATGGTGGCCGACCGGCTGGGCATTCCGCACTACGTGTTCGACGTGGAGCGCGAGTTCACGCGCGACGTGATCGACGACTTCGTCAGCGAGTACGCGGCCGGCCGCACCCCCAACCCCTGCGTGCGCTGCAACGGCAACACCAAGTTCCGCGACCTGCTGCGCCGCGGAAAGATGCTGGGCTGCGACTTCATCGCCACCGGCCACTACGCACGCATGGGCACCGACGCACACGGCGAGGCCGTCCTGCTGCGCGGCGTGGATGAAAAGAAGGACCAGTCCTACTTTCTGTGGGCGCTTCCGCCGGAGATGCTGCCGAAGCTGATGTTCCCGCTGGGCGAGCTCACCAAGCCGGAAGTCCGCGAGATGGCGCGGCAGCTGGGCCTTTCCACGGCCGAGAAGCCGGAGAGCATGGAGATCTGCTTCGTCCCCACGGGCGACTACGCGGGGTTCCTGGGCAAGCGGCTGGGCGCCGACCACGCCGCCCTCTCCCCCGGCGCGCTGGTGACGACGACGGGCGAGGTGATCGGCCAGCACGACGGCTACGCGCGCTACACCGTGGGCCAGCGCCGCGGCCTGGGCGGCGGGCGCTCGCTGCCGCTGTACGTGATCGGCACGCGCCCGGCGACGCGCGAGGTGGTGGTGGGCACGGCGGACGACCTGCTGCGCGGCGGCGTGGACATCGGCGAGCTGAACTGGCTGGCCACGCCGCCCGCCGCCGGCGACGCCATCCGCGTGCAGCTGCGCAGCCGCGCCCCCGCCGTCTCCGCGCGCGTGGAGTCGGTGGACGACGGCGTGGTGCGCCTGGCGCTGGACCAGCCCCAGCGCGCCGTGACCCCCGGCCAGTCCGCCGTGATGTTCAGCGGCGACGTAGTGCTCGGAGGCGGGCGGATCGCGGCGTAGTTTGGATCGACCACCCGGAACCTTCGCACGTGGAGCCGCCGTGATCTACAAAGTCGTTCTGCAGAAGTCTGAAGAGGGGTACAGCGTCAATTGCCCAGGACTTCCCGGCTGCTGGTCTCAGGGCGAAACGGAGGATGAGGCACTGGACAACATCCAGGATGCCATCCAGGAGTACCTGGCTGCCGTTGACCAGATCACTCAGGGCCGTGAGGTACGTGAAGTAGAGGTTGCCGCCTAGCGGGCAAGATCCCGGGAGTCAATCACCTGGATGCGATTCGCGCGCTGGAGAAGGCAGGATTCGGTATCGTTCGGCAGGGAAAGCACGTGGTAATGTCGAATGGAGACCGAATCGTCGTCATTCCACGCAACAATCCGGTGAACGCGTTTACGATGGGCGGAATCGTGCGAGACACCGGACTCACTCCCGAGCAATTCCGCCACCTCCTATGAAAGACCTCGGCTAGAGCGGTTTTCAGATCATTCCGGAGCGACCGTGTAGCCGCAGTGGCGAAACCATCCGCGAGCATCTTGAGGCGTGACGGTTTCCATGGCGTCCGCCACTGCGGCTTCGAGCGCGTTGCGCGTGGTCTCAGCGCGAGAGCGCAGGAACTCCTTCATCTTGCTCCAGCACGGCTCGATCGGGTTCCACTCCGGGGTGTAGGGTGGGAGGAAGATTACCCGACATCCCGCGCCCTCGATCGCTTTCCTCACCGCAGGCTGTTTGTGGGGGGAAAGGTTGTCGAAGACGACCACCTGCCCTGGCCGAAGCTCAGGCACCAGAACCTGCTGGATGAACGCGAGGAAAACCGCGCTGTCCGTCGCCGCTGGGATCGTCATCAGCGCGAGCAGCCCCGTCAGGGCGATGGCGCCCAGGAGCGTCAGCTTCTCGTACCGGCCCGCGGGTGCCCGGCCAATGGCGCGGCGGCCTCCCAGTGCACGGGCGAAACGCCGCACCATGTTGGTGGTGACCCCGCTCTCGTCGATGAACACCAGGTCCTCCACCGGGACCTGCTGGATCTCGGCCCAATAGGCTTCGCGCTGGGCCACCACGTCGTCGCGGAGCTGCTCACTGGCTCGCAGCGTTTTTTTTGCGGCGAAGCCGCGCCTGCTTCAGCCCTCGGCAGAGATGGGAGATGCTGTAGCGCCGGCCGGTTCGCCCAGCGTATGCCGCGGCGTACTCTGCCAATGTTCGGTCGTTCTCCGCCTCGACCAGCTCGTCCAGCACCGCTGCGTCCAAATCTGATGATCGCCCGCCCGTGTGCGGCTTCGGCGCAAGCGAGTTCGTCGTCTGTCGGAGCTTGAGCCATTCGTAGATCGTGCTCTCGCCCACATCATACAGGTCTGCGATCTCGCGGCGGCTCACCCGCCCTTCATCGCAGGCGCCGATGACGCGCTCCCGGAGATCCACCGAGTACGGTTCAGGCATGGCGCACCCTCGCTAGGGGGAATCGTCATCCAGCACCGCCTCCCATCATAAAGCCTCGACCATCCGTCCGGTACTCTGGAATGATGAGCAAACCGCTCTAGCCCCTCAGCGCGCGCCTGACGGCGTCGACCACGCGGTCGACGAGCTGCTCGGCGGGCTCGGCGATGGTGGCGCCGGCGGCCTTCACGTGGCCACCCCCGCCGAATTCGCGCGCCACGCGGTTCACGTCCGCCGCGCCGTTGGAGCGGAACGACACCTTCGTCTCCCCCGGCTTCGTCTCGCGGAAGAGGAGCGCGACCTCCGTCCCCTCCACGGAGCGCACGTGCTCGATCAGCCCGTCGAAGTCCTCGCCGGTGGCGCCCAGCCGCGCGGTGACGCGGTGAGGGACCACCATCCAGCTGATGCGCCCGTCCGGGTCCGACTCCAGGCTCTCCAGCGCCTCGCGCAGCAGCTCCAGCCGCCGCCGCGGCGCCGTGGCGAACAGGCGGCGGTACACCACCTCCGGATCGATCCCCAGCCGCATCAGCTCCGCCGCGACCGCGAAGACGCGCGGCGTGGTGTTGCCGTAGCGGAACGAGCCCGTGTCGCTCACCAGCGCCACGTACGCCCCCAGCGCCGAGGCGTGCGGCACCGCGTCGCCGGCCAGGGTGATGAGGTCGTAGACCATCTCGCCCGTGGCGGCGGCGCTGGGGTCCTGCACCGCCACGTCGCCCACCACCTCGCGCCCCGGCGGATGGTGGTCCACCACCAGCGTGCGGCCGGGGGCCAGGAAGGTGACCAGGCCGGCCAGCCGCTCCGGCTCGCTGGTGTCCAGCACCAGGTGCACGTCGGCGTCCTCCAGCGCCGACTCGCCCTCTGGCGTGCCGAAGTCGGCCACCACGTCCTGCCGGTGCAGCACGAAGCGCAGCGAGTCAGGGAACGGAGTGGGATTCACGATGGTAGCACGCACGCCACGCCCCTCCAGCCACGCGGCCACCGCCGCCTGCGAGCCGGCGCCGTCGCCGTCGGCGTGCACGTGCGTGTGCAGGGACACGTGTCGCGCCCCCAGCAGCGGCTGCAGCAGCCGGCGCAGGGGAAAGGCTCGGGACTCGGGGACGGCCAGCAGGTCGCTCATGGCTCCGGAATACGCGGGGTGCACGGTGGGTCAAAATCCTACGGGCGCGCGCCGTGCCGCGCAACGTGCGGCGCGCCGCAAACGCCGGAACGGACGCCGGAACGCGACGCAAAGTGCGGCGCGATGGAGCGAACGCTTGACCGGAACCATCCGGCGCTTACATTCACGGGATTCCTTACCCGATTTTTCCCGGTCCGGCACCCGTTCCCGGCATGCGGCCCTCACGCGATCCAGCCTCCTGACGCAAGCCCGCGTGTCCGTGGCCAGACCGATTCAACAGGAAAGCACCCCGAGCGGCCGCACGGCCGCCTTTGCGCGCGCGCCGGACCGGCGCGCCGTGTTCCCACCCACGCGGCGGACGGGCAGTCCGCCCAGACAGGAGCTGTCATGAGCCTTTTCGCGCGTAAGTCGATCGACGAGCTGCGCGCCGACGCCTTCAGCGAAGGCGAGCACGCGTTGAAACGGTCGCTGACCGCCATGAACCTGGTGCTGCTGGGCATCGGCGCCATCATCGGCGCGGGCATCTTCGTGCTCACCGGCACGGCGGCGGCGCGCAACGCGGGACCGGCGGTGGTTCTGTCGTTCATCGTGGCCGGCCTGGGCTGCCTGTTCGCAGGCCTGTGCTACGCGGAGTTCGCGGCGATGATCCCCATCGCCGGCTCGGCGTACACGTACAGCTACGCAACGCTCGGCGAGTTCGTGGCGTGGATCATCGGGTGGGACCTGATCCTGGAGTACCTGTTCGGCGCGGCGACGGTGGCGGTGGGGTGGAGCGGCTACTTCACCTCGTTCATGCGCGAGATCGGCTTCGCGCTTCCCGAAGCGTGGACAACGGCGCCCATCAGCGTGCAGGGGACGCACACCCTGGTGCGCAACCCGGGCGCCATCATCAACCTGCCCGCCATCATCCTGATCCTGCTGATGACCACGCTGCTGGTGATCGGCATCCAGGAGTCGGCCAGGTTCAACAACATCATCGTGTACGTGAAGGTCGCCATCGTGCTGCTGGTGATCGGCTTCGGCTTTCAGTACGTCGACGCCGCCAACTGGTCGCCCTTCATCCCGCCCAACACGGGCGAGTTCGGGGAGTTCGGCTGGAGTGGAATCATCCGGGCGGCGGCGGTGGTGTTCTTTGCCTACATCGGCTTCGACGCGGTGTCCACCGCGGCCCAGGAGGCCAGGAACCCGCAGCGCGACCTGCCCATCGGCATGCTGGGCTCGCTGGCCATCTGCACCGTGCTGTACATCCTGATGGCGCTGGTGATGACGGGCATGGCGCACTACACCACGCTGAACGTGCCGCACCCGGTGTTCGTGGCGCTGGAGACGGCGGGCGAGCCGCTGGCCTGGCTGCGCTACTTCGTGAACATCGGCGCCATCGCGGGCCTGGCCAGCGTGGTGCTGGTGATGCTGATGGGCCAGCCGCGCATCTTCTACAGCATGTCGCGCGACGGCCTGCTGCCGCCGGTGTTCAGCAAGGTGCACCCCAAGTTCCGCACGCCGTACGTCACCACCATCCTCACGGGCGTGGTGGCCGCGGCGGTGGCCGGCTTCTTCCCCATCGGCCTGCTGGGCGAGCTGGTGTCCATCGGTACGCTGCTGGCCTTCGTGATCGTGTGCGCGGGCACCTGGTACCTGCGCGTCAAGGAGCCCAACCGCGAGCGTCCGTTCAAGACGCCGCTGGTGCCGCTGGTGCCCATCCTGGGCATCGCGACCTGCGGCTTCATGATGTACTTCCTGCCCGCGGACACCTGGATGCGGCTGATCGTGTGGATGATCATCGGCATCGCGATCTACTTCCTGTACGGCCGCAGCCACAGCGTGCTGGGTCGCACGGGGCACCAGGTGTACGAGGCCGAGCCTTCGCGGCCCACGTACACGCACGAGGACGACACCAAGTCGTAATCCTCGCGCCGCCGTTTCGAGTGCAAAGCCGCCCCTCTTCCGGTTCCGGGAGAGGGGCGGTTTTCTCGTTTCCGGCCTGCTCCGTCCCGGGCGGGTGAACCCGCGGCTGGAAAAGCGAAAAGCCCCGCAAACAGCGCGGGGCTTCAACTGCGTAACGGCTTTGCGCGGCACTCACCTTCCGCCGGCACGAGCGGTCCGCGCAGGCGGACATTGCGTTTTATCAGCCGCGAATTCATTCGCCGGGCGGTGCGGTGCGCACCTGTGCCCGTCGCCGCCGCGATTGCGCGCCCTCCGTCCGCGCAGGCGGACATTGCCTTTTCCCAGCTGCGAATTCGTTCGCCCCGACCTTGTCAGCCGAGGTCCAGGCCCATCTGCGGATCGGCGGGCCTGCTCTCCTTTCCTGCCCCGGGCTCGTCCGGCGGCGCCGCGGATTCCTGCTCGCGGATCCAGCGCTCGATGATGGAGACGACGTAGGCGCGCTCCCGCGGCGTGAGCTCGCGGCCCCTGGGGATGCGGTGCCACTTGGCCAGGCAGCCGCGGCAGCAGGTGGCGGTGGCGTGCTGGGCGAGGAAGACGGGGTGGCCCCGCATCGGCGTCTGTTTGCCATCGTTCGGCGGCTCCGCGGGCGCCAGCCGCGCGGCGATCATCTCGTCCGCGTGGCGCAGAACCGTCTCCATCCCCCTGGCGCGCTGGTACGCGAGGTCCGCCCCCCGCAGCCGGAACCGGCGGCGAAAGGGGGACTGCGTGAGGGCGGCGAACAGGTCGTCGGGGTCGCGCATGGATCGAGGGAAAGAGAGGGCCGGCGCGGCGCCGGAAGCCCGCGGGCACGGGCGCGGCGCGGCACTGGCGTCGCCAACCCAACTGTTTATATTCCAACGCAGTCCGCGGCCGCAATCCCCCCGCGGACGGCGGCAGCCCGCAACTTTCCCCGCCCTCCTCCGTAGTCCCTCCCCGCGGCGCACCGCCGCACGCGAACCGCACCGGAGCCATGGACCCCTTTCTCTTCTGCCTGATCCTGGGATTCGCCGGCCTGGTCATCATGGCGGCCAGCGGCGTCGCCTCGCACGGCCACGACGCGGGCGGCCACGACGCCGGGGCGAAGGAGATCGGCGGCCACGGGGGCAAGGACCTGGGCCACCACCACGGGCACGACGTCCACGTAAAGGACGTGGGCCACGGCCTTCACGTGAAGGATCTGGGTGACCACGACGCGGACGCCGGCCGCCTGCATGACACGCACGACGGCCACGCCGACGGCTTTGGCGACGACGTGGGCCACTACCTGCTGTCGCTCCTTTCGCCGCGGGTGGCGTTCAGCATCCTGACGGGCGTGGGCGCGGCGGGGCTGCTGCTGGAGCCGGTGCTGGGCGGCGTGCTGCTGCTGGCCGCGGCGCTGGTCGCGGGGTTCGCGTTCGAGGGGCTGCTGGTGCGGCCGTTCTGGAACTTCTTCTTCCGCTTCGCCAGCAACCCCGCGCAGACGCTGGAGTCGGCGCTGATGGACCGCGCCACGGCGGTGACGGGGTTCGACGCCCAGGGGCAGGGGGTGGTCTCCATCATCCTGGACGGACAGATCGTGCAGCTGCTGGGCACCCTGCGGCCGGAAGACCGGGCGACGGGGGTGCGGGTGCGGGCGGGGGACGCGCTGACCGTGGAAGACGTGGACGGCAAGCGCAACCGCTGCGTGGTGTCGTGGCAGGGCTCGGGCGTGCGCTGAAGGCGCGCACTTTTACCTTAACGGAGGGACCATGTCCGCAATCCTGATCCTGGGCGTTCTGCTCGCGGTCTTCGTGCTCATCCCGCTCATCGTGACGGGCTTTCTGCGCAACGTGGAGGCCGGCACCATCCGCATGGTGAGCTGGCTGAGCGGCAAGACGCTCATCTTTCGCGGCCCCGGCAAGAGCTGGGAGGTGCCGCTGCTCACCACCGGCACCACGCTGAGCAGCAAGGCCATCAACGTGGACCTGGACATCACCGACCAGACGGCCGACCTGGACGACACCGGCGTGCCGCAGCCCATCAAGGTGCGGGTGCTGGCCAGCGCCATCGTCTCGGTGGGTGATTCGGACGAGATGATCAAGACGGCCGCCAACCGCTTCTTCAGCAAGCCCGACGAGGAGCAGATCAACATCCTCATCGACCTGCTGAGCAGCTCCGGCCGCCGCGCCATCAACCTGCTCACGCACGACCAGCTGTTCAGCGCCAAGACGGCTCCGCGCCTGACGGCCGGCGCCCCCGGCACCGCGCTGGCGCAGCAGGACGAGGTCACGCGCGCCCTGGCGCCGGTGCCGCACCTGGGCCGCAACGGCGAGCCGGTGGACGACGACGACGATCCGCTCGCCATCATCATCCGCAAGGCGTGCTCGCGCGAGCTGACGGACCTGGGGCTGAGCTTCAACTCGCTCAACATCAAGGTGGTGCAGAGCGAGGTGGCCGAGGCGCGCCGCCGCCAGAGCACGGCCGAGGCGCAGGCCAACGCCGAGATCGTGGCCGCGCTGCAGACGCGCCGCGCCAAGGAGGCCGAGATCGAGGCCGAGCGGGTGATCAGCGACCGCCAGCGCGAGCTGGAGCAGACCCGCGCCAGCAACGCCGCCCTCATCGCCGAGGCCGAGGCCACCAAGCAGGCGGCGCTGGCCAAGCAGCGC
>DASUVG010000331.1:0-14682 GCA_036379135.1 Longimicrobium sp. | reverse complement strand
GCATCCAGGGGCGAAAGTGATCAAAATCTAGGTCCTTTCCGGCTGACTCTCGTGTCTGATGTGTACGGGATTTCGCGAGAAGCTTGCGTCGGGAAGCCGGGTTCCAGAGATTCGGCCGGCCCGCGTGCGCACACAAAGCGCCACAGGCAGGCAAAAGTGGACTGGAGCCCCGACACGGAGAGTGCGGGTGTGCACTCCGTTTACGCCTGCCGTGGATTTTCGAGTGGTGGCGGGATCTGTGGCGGCGGAGGGAGGTGCCGGATACGGTGAAGAGGTGCTAAGTGCGCACGACGTACACTATTTACGTCGATTGCTCTTCCTCTTGCTTCGGGAAATGTTCGGTATTATAATTCACCTCGTAGACGGCGCCGGCAGCACCTTTCGGAACACCTTGGGAGGAAATCAAATGAACGCGAGCGATCCCCGAAGCGCCACAACCAAGCACCTGCGCGAGACGGCCGCGGCGCGCGTGGAGAACACGTCGCTCCGCAGCGTAGCGCGCGAGATCGGGATGAGCCCCACGGGACTGAAGAAGTTCCTGCAGGGAACGGCGCCGTACTCGCCCACGCTGCGGCGGCTGCGCAGCTGGTACGTGCAGTACGCGGCCGTGCAGAGCGGAAACGTGGGGCTGGAGGATGCCACGGCCGCGCTGAACGTGCTCGTCCACGACCTGGCGCCGGATCCGCGGCGCGACACGGCCGGCTGCCTGCTGGAGTGCGTGGGCCGCGGCTACGACCAGAGCGGCAAGGCGCGTCCGTCGTGGATGCAGGAGCTGCAGACCCGCTTCGCAGAACCGGGACAGCCGTCGTAGCGGATGATCAGGACGACGATTCCACGGGGCGGCTCCGCGCCGCCGTGCCGCCTTCCGGGCGCGCCCGCCCCGTCTCGTCCTGCATTCGCCGCACGGTCCACGCGCACCACAGCAGGCTGAGCACCGCCACCCCGGCGGCCGGCGCGGCCCAGCGCCACCCCTTGCCGGCGGGATCGAAGTCCGGCAGCGCGGTCCCGAACGCCAGCACCCCCGCGTTCCACGACACGTGCAGCGCCACTCCCGCCCAGATGGAGCGGGTGGCGTACACGGCGTGCCCCAGCACCAGCCCGGCGGCCAGCCGCACCGGCACCGACTGCGGCTCCAGGTGCGCCAGCGCGAACAGCACCGCCGTCACGGCGATGGCCGCCTGCGCGCCCCAGCGCTTTTCCAGCGGGCGCTGGATCCACCCCCGAAAGCCGAACTCCTCCAGCAGCGGCGCCACCGCCACCGCCAGGAGGTAGAAGGCCGCCTCGCCCCCCGGCTTCTCCAGGAACTTCGTCACCTCCTCGCCGAACTCCACCTCCGTCGCCATTCCCGTCGCCAGCAGCGCGGTCCACAGCCCCAGCGACAGCCCCGCCATGGCCGGCGCGGTAAGCGCCACCCACGCCCATGCCCGGCCGCTCATCCGCCGCACCCGCGAGCGGGCCCGCGCCCGCGCGCCCCAGCGGCTGGGGAGCGCGTACACGCGCAGGAACAGCGCGCTCAGCGCCACCATCCCCGCAATGGCCACGGCGGGCGGGAATTGAAAGAGCAGGGCGAGCGGGATGTACCAGAGCAGCCAGGTAAGCAGCCCGGCGGAGAGGGCCGCCAGGCTGGTGCCCACGCGGTAGGAAAGGGTGCTGCGCCGGTCCGGTTTCACGCGCTGGCCAATTTCGATCCGGGAAGGTGAAAAGCCCTGTATCCGCCTGAAACGTAACGGCTTCGGCGCCGCGGCGACAGCGTGCGCGCTGGAGCGGGCGGGCGCGGCGTTGTAGATTGGCCGCTGCACCTTCTACCGGCAGGAGCCCATGCCCGCAGTCCCTTTCGACCGACTTCCCGACGACGCCCGCCTGTGGGTGTTCGCCGCCGCGCGCCCGCTGGACGACGCGCAGCAGCAGGCGCTGCTCTCGCACGCCGACGCCTTTCTGGCCCGCTGGGCGGCGCACGGCGCGCCCGTCGTGGGCGGGCGCGAGCTCCGGCACGGACGCTTTCTCCTGGTCGGCTCGGACGAGCGGGCCACGGGCGTCAGCGGCTGCTCCATCGACAGCCTGTTTCACACGCTGGCCGAGCTGGAGGGGCAGATCGGCGTGCCCCTGCGGGACAGCTCGCTGGTCTACTTTCGCGACGAGGCGGGGGAGATACAAGCCGAGCCCCGCCCCGCCTTTCGCCAGCGCGCCGCGGCGGGCGGGGTGGCGGAGGAGACGGTCGTCTTCGACAACACCATCGGCACGGTGGGGGAGCTGCGCGGCGGCGGATGGGAGAAGCCGCTGCGCGAGTCGTGGCACGCCCGCGCGTTCCCCATCGCCCGCTCCGAAGCGGTTTCGGGAGACTGAGCGCGGCCTGCCCGGACGGACGGCGCTTCGAAGCAGGTCGAGCTGCGTCCGCCGGGCGCCCCCTCTCCCGGCCTCGCCCCCCGAAACCCCGGGGGAGAGGTGACGCGCTTCGACAGGGCCATCTACGTTGAGGCCGTTCGGAGCGCGATCGAATTCTTCCTTCCCCCACGAAGCTCGTGGGGGAAGGTCTGGGGATGGGGGGCGCTTGCGGACGCCGCCCGGTCCCATCCGCCGAGTCCCGGCCCTTCACCAATCGTCCCCCGATCCTTTCCAGCCCATGCCGACACTGATCCCCGCCCCGTCCGTGATCGAAGCCGCGGGCAACAGGCCCAAGCGCATCGAGGAGTTCGCCGGCCGCGTGAACAGCGGGCACGCGGAGGTGAGCGTGGCGCGGATGCAGTCGCCGGAGGGGTGGGTGGAGCCGGGGCAGCGGCCGGAGTTCCAGGAGATCACCGTCGTCCTGCGCGGAATGCTGCGGGTGGAGCACGAGGGCGGCGTGCTGGAGGTGCGCGCCGGGCAGGCCGTGGTGCAGCACCCGGGTGAGTGGGTGCGCTACGGCACGCCGGAGCCCGGCGGCGCCGAGTACGTGGCCGTCTGCCTGCCCGCCTTCTCCCCCTCCACCGTTCACCGCGACCCGGAGTAGGGGACAGGGAACGGGCACACGGCCTTTCGCCGGTCGCGGCCTTTCTGCCCCCTGTTTCATGCCGTTCTCCTCCCCCGGTCCGAACCTTGTATCCTCACGGCGCCGCCCGTAGCATTGGGCACCGCGTCGGGCCAACGTGCCGACCGCTGACCAAAACCCTGCATCCGGCGGTTTGGATGGATTTTCTGCTGCAGCTGCTCGACTACTTCAGGCACATGGACACCCACCTGGCCGATCTGCTGCGGCAGTACGGCGGGTGGACGTACGCCATCCTGTTCCTGATCATCTTCTGCGAGACGGGGCTGGTGGTGACCCCGTTCCTTCCCGGCGACTCGCTGCTGTTCGCGGCGGGCGCCGTGGTGGCGTCGGCCAACAAGCCCGGCGATCCCGCGCTCAACATCTTCCTGCTCTGGCTGCTGCTGATGGTGGCCGCCATCGTGGGCGATTCGGTGAACTACCAGATCGGGCGATGGCTGGGGCTTCGCGTGTTCAAGGAAGACGCGAAGGTCATGAAGATGGAGTACCTGCGGCGCACGGAGGCCTTCTACGCCAAGCACGGCGGCAAGACCATCATCCTGGCTCGCTTCATCCCCATCGTGCGGACGTACGCGCCGTTCGTGGCGGGCGCCTCGCGGATGGACTACCCGCGGTTCCTGTCGTTCAACATCATCGGCGGGGTGGCGTGGATCACCCTGTTCCTGTTCGCCGGCTACTTTTTCGGGAACATTCCGGCCGTTCAGGAGAACTTCGAGTACGTCGTGATCGGCATCATCGCCGTCTCTCTGATCCCCCCCGTGCTGGAGTGGCTCAAGCACCGCCGCGAAAAGGCGGCGGGCGAGCCCACGCAGGCCTCCTGACCATGCGCCGCATCCCGCTGCTCGTGCTGATCCTGTCCTGCGCGTTCGCCTCCGGTGCGGCCGCGCAGGGCACGCCGTCCACCCGCGACAGCATCCGGATGGCGGAGGTGCAGGAGCCGGAAGAGGTGGACGGCGAGGCCGCGGTGGACGAGGACGATGCGGAGCCGGACACCGTCCCCGAGCCGGCAGCCGGCCCGTACGCCCGCAGCGGGGGCACGGGCCCGTTCAGCGTGCAGGCCAGCGGCCAGGTGGCGCCGCGCCCGGAGCGTGGCGAGGTGGTGTGGGTGAGCGCCGCCCCCGCCCCGCGCGTCACCGCCAGGGACAGTGCGCGCCGCGACACCGCCCGCGCCGGCACTCGCGTGACCTCCGGGCAGACGGCGCGTCGCGATTCCGCGTCCGCCACCCGGCCGGCGCCCCGCGACACCGCGCGCACCGGCTCGCGGGTGTCTGCGAACCAGCCGGCGCGGCGGGACACGTCCACATCCACCCGTCCGCAGAACCGCCCGCCCGCGCGCGATACGGCGCGCACCGGCTCGCGGGTGTCCACGAACCAGCCGGCGCGGCGGGACACGTCCGCATCCACCCGCCCGCAGAACCGCCCGCCCGCGCGCGACACCGCGGCTGCGCGGCGGAACGACGGGGGACGGACGGGCACGGCCGCGGCGGCGACGGGGCGTACGGGACCGACCGCCGCCCCCTCGGGGCGCAGCCGCACGCACACCGTGGCGGCGGGGGAGACGTTCTACGCCATCGCGCGGCGGTACGGGGTGACGGCGGCGCAGCTTCGCGCGCTGAACCCCGACGTGGACATGGACGCGCTGGAGGTGGGCGACGCGCTTCGCCTGCCCGCCGCCGCGCGCGACAGCCGGGCCGGCGCGCAGCCGCGTCCGCAGGCGCCGGCGGCCGGCACGGGCGCGCAGACGCAGCAGCCCCGGCGCGGCACCCGCTCGCACGTGGTGGCGGCGGGCGAGACCCTGTTCGGGATCGCGCGGCGGTACGGCGTTACGGTAGACGCCATCCGCCGCGCCAACGAGATGGAGACGGACCAGGTGCGCACCGGGCAGCGCCTGGTGATCCCGCCCGCGAGCTGACGGACCACACCAGACGGAGGGGACGATGACGGAAAACGCAGCGGCGCGCGCCGAGGTTCTGCGCACGCGCGACCTGATCGGGTGGGCGGTGGGGGACCCCGCCGGCGCCACCGTGGGAACCGTGTCGGACCTGCTGATCGGCCGCGACGGACGGGTGCGCTACCTGGCCGTCAAGCGCGGCCTTCTGGGCTCCACCGTGCTGCTGCCGGTGGAGGAGCTGGACTGGGGCGATCAATCGATGCGCCTGAACCGCTGGCTGGACGCCGACGTGCGCCGCCTCCCCGCGTACGACGCCGACGGGCCCATGAGCGCGGAGCTGGTGGCGGAGATGGAGCGCGCCCATCCGCGCTTCTACGGCCCGCCGCTGCGCTTCGACGCGCCGGGGGTGGAAGAGAAGCCGCAGGTGGTGCCGCTGAAGGAAGCCCGCGAGTTCCGCCTGCCCAAGGACGCGCCCAACCCCAAGGGGTGGGAGGTGTTCGGCGCGGACAACGAGCGGGTGGGCGTGGTGGAGGGGCTGCTGGTGGACCCGTCGCAGATGCGGGTGCGCTACCTGGACGTGGACGTGGCGGACGACCTCTTTCTCCTGCGCGAGGACCGCCACGTGGTGGTGCCCATGGAGTTCGTGGAGCTGCGCGAGCGCGGCAGGGACGTGTGGGTCAAGGGCCTTACGGCGCGGGAGATCGCGCTGCTCCCGGCGTACACCGGCGGCGGGCTGGACCCGCTGGTGGAGCAGCGCGTGGAGCACGCGTTCCACCACCCGCCGGACCCGGACGCCCTGCCGCCCCAGCACCGCGCCCAGGCGCTGCCGCCAGCCCCGCGCGCCAGCCAGCCGCGCGAAGACGACGCCACGGTGGACGATTCGAGTCACGATTCCCGCGTCGATCTGCCGCCGCCCTCCGACTACCACGAGGACGAGCATCCGCGCGACTACGATTACGACGACCCCGCCCGCGGGCAGTATCGCGACGACGTGCCCCCGCCGCTTCCGCCGCGGGGGTAGCGGCCGGGGTGACCGGCCACAGACGAAGACCCGGTGCCCTGCTCTGGTGCCGGGTCTTGTCAATGAAAGCGGCGATCAAGGATAGGCGACGGAGCGCACTTCATCGGCGTGGATCAGCAGGTCGTGTTTGACCATTCGGTGTCCCATGGTGACCAGGATCACCTGCACGCCCTCTCTCCGGGCAAATTTCATCGCGGGAACGAAGGACGAAGCCCAAGTCGAGAAGCACCGCCGCTTTCTTCATCATGGCTCCGTAACCCGAGTGAAAAGCGAAGGCCCCTCTCCAGCATATGAGTTGGAGAGGGGCCTTTGATTCAGTGCCGGCCTACCGGCGTTCGGATGTCCCTAAATTTAGTGGACAATGGACAGAGCTGTCAATGGGTGGCCAAGCAAACGGTCCGGTCAAGCTCAATACAACGCCGAGTCACGATGTCCCTACTCGGACCGGTGCACGAGCGTCGCGCTGGCCTGGTCGGTGGGCTTGATGATGATCTCGTCGATGTTCACGTGCGGCGGGCGCGTGGCCACCCACAGCACCGTGTCGGCGATGTCGGCGGCGGTGAGCGGCGTCATGCCGCGGTACACCTTGTCGGCGCGCTCGCGGTCGCCATGAAAGCGGACCACGCTGAACTCCGTCTCCACCATCCCCGGGTCCACCGTGCTCACGCGTACGCCGGTGCCCAGCAGGTCCATCCGCAGCCCGCGGGTGATGGCGCCCACGGCGTGCTTGGTGGCGCAGTACACGGCGCCGCCGGGGTACACCTCGTGGCCGGCCACGGAGCCCAGGTTGATGACGTGGCCGCGCCCGCGCTCCACCATCCCCGGCGTGACGGCGCGGGTGACGTACAGCAGGCCCTTGACGTTGGTGTCCACCATCTCGTCCCAGCCGTCCGGATCGCCCTCCTGCAGCCTGTCGACGCCGCGCCCCAGCCCCGCGTTGTTCACCAGCACGTCGACCGCCGCCCACTCCGCCGGCAGCCCGCCCACCGCGGCGAAGACGGCTTCGCGGTCGCGCACGTCCAGCGCGAGCAGGTGGCTTTCCGTGCCGTGCGCCTGGTGGAGGTCGGCGGCCACGGCCCGCAGCCGCTCCGTGCGCCGCCCGGTGAGCACCAGCCGCGCGCCCGCCGCCGCGAACGCCCGCGCGCACGCCTCGCCGATGCCCGCCGTGGCGCCGGTGATCAGGACGGTTGCCGTGAATCGCATGTCGATCGAAAGGAGTTGGGGATTCGGTGGATGTGGATCGCGTGGGAAGATAGGCCGCGGGGCGCGCGGAATCCATCGTGACCCCCACGGTCAGGATCATCCGCACAAGCGGGCAGAGCCAGCAGAACCGGTGTCTGCTGGCCCTGCGCCCACGCGTGCGCCGGGAGCCGCACGCGTACGGCGCGGCGCGGACTACGGCGTGGTCGTGGTGGTGGTCGTCGTCACGATCGAGTCCGTCACCACGGGGGCCGGCTCCGCTTCGTCGTCGCCCCGGTTGCGCAGGAGCATGAACGCCAGCAGCGCCAGCGCCAGCAGGCCGATGATCCACGGTAGCGGGCTCTTGCGCTTCCGTTCGATGTTGATGTCCGCCATGTCCGTTCTCCCTCGTTGTCACCTGGGCGCGCAAAGCGGCGCGCGGTCGCGGGGCGGTGCGCGGGCAACTTCCGTGCGAGTCGCGGCGCTGGAACGGCGGTCAGCGGCGGTGCGGCGGGGGCGGAGGGACGCCGGGACCGTCGGGGTGGGGCGTGGACGGCGGAGTGCCGCGGCGGCGCGGCTGTGCGCGGCTGAACCGGAGGTACAGCTGCGGCGCTTGGTCCGCCACGCCGAAGCGGCGCTGCACCACCAGCTCCAGCTGCGTGAGGGCGATGTCCCACTCGTCGTCGAAGGCCCGGAAGCCCACGCCGAACCCCACCGTCGGCGCGATCCCCAGCTCCGTCTCGTCGTCCTGGAACCCCGCCACGCCGTAGGCGGCGCCGGAGAGAAGCAGGTAGGGTTCGGCGCGGGTGCCGCGCTTCAGCAGCGTGTACCACGCCGGGATGGCCATGCCCAGAGAAACCTGCGGCCCCAGCATCAGCCGGTCGACCAGGTTCTCTCCCGCGTGCACCCCCGCCGCCAGCTCGGTGCGCTGCATCCACCGCCCGGACGGCCCGCCCGCCGCAAGCGCGCCCCACGAAAGCAGCACGTCGCGCCCGCCGCCGAACGACCCCGTGAGCTGCACCTCGACGCCGCCGGTGCGGTAGCGCCCGCTGGCGTCGTACGGCTGCACCGGCTCCTGGGCGGAGAGAGTTGGGCGGGAGAGAAGGGAAACCAGCAGAAGGGCGATGCTGCGGATCATCATCGGCAGTCCCTGATCGACCGGACGGGCTTGTGCGGGCCGCAGATCAAACGAACGAGGTGGGTGGATGATGACGAAGCACGCGCGCCGCGGAGATCAACCGGTGACCGAAGGCTCCTTCCGGGCGGCGGCGCGGACCGCCGCGATCGCCTCGGCGATGTCCGCCTCGACTTCCTCTTCCGTGCAGGGACATGGAGGCCGATTCGCCTGCATCCGCAGGAGTGCCTCGAACGGAGCCTCGCGGCGTTCGGCCCATGCCGGATCGTTCTTTGGCGAATCGAGCTCGTTCATGTCATCCTTCCAGCTCTTTGTACGCTCGCAAACCTGTACAAAGAGTACAACCGGAGGATGGTCGGCTCAAGACACTACTCCCGCTCCAGCAGCCAGCGGCGCAGGCGGTCCAGGGCAAGCTGCGCGGTGGTGGCCTTGATCCACTCGCGCTCGCGGGTGCCCAGGTCGTAGCGGCGCGACCAGGTGCCGCCCTCCCACGCGATGCCGATGCACACGGTGCCCACCGGCTTGTCTTCCGTGCCGCCGCCGGGCCCGGCGATGCCGGTGGTGGAGAGCCCCAGGTCCGCGCCGGAGATGCGCCGCACGCCGGCCGCCATCTCTTCCGCCGTCTGCGTGCTGACCGCGCCGTGCTCCGCCAGCGTCTGCCCGGAGACGCCCAGGATGCCGGCCTTGGACTCGTTGGCGTACGTCGCGGTGCCGAGCAGGAAGTACGCGGAGCTCCCCGGCACGTCGGTGATGCGGTCGCCGATGCGACCGCCGGTGCACGACTCCGCGACGGCCAGCGTAAGGCCGCGCTCGCGCAGCAGGCGGCCGACCGTCTCCTCCAGCCCCTCGTCGCCCTCGGCGTAGACGGAGGCGCCCAGCCGCTGGTGCACGCGCGCCGACAGCTCGTCCATCCGCCCCTCCAGGTCGTCGCCGGGCGCGCCGTCGACGGTCAGGCGGACGTACATGCGGGGAAAGGACGCGCGAAAGGCCACGCGCGCCTCGTCGGGCCGGATGGCGCCCTCCAGCAGCTCGTCGATCCTGCTCTCCGCCAGCCCCACGGTGCTGAAGGTGCGCGAGAGAAAGCGCCGCCCCGGCTGCCGCGCGGCCACCCACGGCACCAGCGTGGCGGCCACCATGTGCCGCGTCTCGCGGGGGACGCCGGGAAAGCAGGCCACGTGGCGCGTCTGCCCATTCACCTCGACGGGGCAGATGAAGCCGGGTGCGGTGCCGTTGGGGTTGGGGATGACCTCGGCACCCCGGGGAAAGAGCGCCTGCTTGCGGTTGTTGGGCGGCATCTCCATTCCGCGCATGCGGAACCGCTCCACGATCCAGTCCAGCGACGGCTGATGCAGCACCATCTCGCGCCCGGCCAGCTTTGCCACGCACGCCGTCGTCAGGTCGTCCGCCGTGGGCCCCAGCCCGCCGGTGCTGACGACCAGCTCCGCCTCGGCCAGCGCCTGGCGAAGGGCGCGGATGATCTCGTCCTCCTCGTCGCGCACGGAGAAGCCGGCGATGGGCTCCACCCCCACCGCCCGCAGCTCGCCGGCGATGAAGCCGGAGTTCGTATCGGTCGTAAGGCCGCCGACGATCTCGTCGCCGATGGCAAGGAAGGCTGCTTTCACGAAAGTGCGTGCGTGAGTGCGAGAGTGGTCGCGCCGGGGTGTTCCGGCGGCCGGCGGGCCTACCAGTGAGGGGTGCCGTCGGGGACGGTGTCGTGGCGGACGAGCTGCATCCGTCCGCCGCGGCGTTCGCGGAGGGTGCGGACCACCCGCCCGTTCCGGACTCCTTCCTGGACGTAGTCGCGCGTGAGCAGCCACCGTCCGCCGGACCAGCACCATTCCTGGTAGGTGCTGTCCCAAGCGCTGGTCTTCCAGCTGGAGGACGCGCAGGGGCGGCCCGCGATGCGGTGCACGTTGCCCCCGGGGAGCACCGTGTCCGCCACGAACCGCCGTGACGAGGGATCGAACCGGAACACGTCGGACACCTGGCCGCCGCTGCCGGAGAAGGTGTGCACGCGCAGATCCATCCACCCGTCTCCGTTCAGGTCCTCGCCCACCAGCAGCTCGTACCCCTCGTAGGCGCCCTGGTCGTTGTCCAGCGTCAGCATCTGCAGGGCGCTGTCTTCGTCGGCGGGCGAGAACACCTTCACGGCCATGGGGATGCTCCACTCGCCCAGCACCACCAGGCGCGCCTCGGGTCCCCCGGGCCGGAGCCGGCAGCGGTAGGTGACGCCCCTGGCGATCGCCGCGCTGTCGTACCGCTGCCCGTATCGCGGGTCGTCGCGGCGTACCCGCGGCCGCGCATCGGCATAGCGGCAGTCGCTGGGCTCCGCCCACGGTTCCGCGGAGGCCTGGCTCGTGTCCGTCTCCGCCACCACCGTGACCACGCCCGTCGAGTCCGTGGTGACGCGCATGGTGTCGCTCGTGACGAGCACGTGGGCCACCACGCTGTCCGTGGTCGGCACGACCTCACGCGCGGACACGGGCGGCGTGGCCGGGTCACGCTCCACGCGGCCGCACCCGGCGGTCATCCACAGCACGAGGGCGATCAGGCGGCGCGCGGCACGCATCGCGATGGAGGGAGGATGTACGTATCTACGACGTTTCTGGCGCGTCCGGACCGGACTACGGCAACGAAGACGCGCGTTCGGCTACCGACCGTTCATCACGCGGATCACCTTCCGCACTCACGCACTCACGCACTCACGCACTCACGCACTCACGCACTCACGCACTCACGCACTCACGCACTTACGCACTTACGCACTCACGCACTTACGCACTCACGCACTTACTTCCCGCGCATGGCCCGGAGCGCGCCCTTGACCGCGTCGCGCGGCATGCGCGTCAGGCCGTTGAACTCGCCGCCGCTGGCGATCCACTCGCCGCCATCGATGGTGACGCACTCGCCGTTGATGAACGGCGCGCCGTCGGAGATCAGGAACGCGGCCAGGTTCATCAGCTCTTCGTGGTCCCCGAAGCGCTTCATGGGGATGCGGGCGCGGGCCTCGGCCTCCAGCTCGGGCGTGGGCATCAGCGCGTTCCAGGCGCCCTCGGTGGGGAACGGGCCGGGGGCGATGGCGTTGCTGCGGATGCCGTACTCCGCCCACTCCACGGCCAGCGACCGCGTCATCGCCAGCACGCCCGCCTTGGCCGCGGCGCTGGGGACCACGAAGGCGCTCCCCGTCCACGCGTAGGTGGTGACGATGTTCAGCACGCTGCCGCCCTTTCCCGCCTCGATCATCCGCCTGCCCACGGCCAGGGTGGCGTTGAAGGTGCCGTAGAGCACCGTCTGCACCACGGCGTTGAAGCCGCCGGGCGACAGGTCTTCCGTGGCCGCCAGAAAGTTGCCGGCGGCGTTGTTCAGCAGCACGTCGATGCCGCCGAAGCGCTGCACCACGGCGTCGGCCGTCGCCTCGACCTGCGCGAAGTCGCGGACGTCGCAGGGGTGCGTGAACACGCGCTCGCCGGTGGGGTCGATCTGCTCCGCCGCGCCTTTCAGCCGGTCCGCGCTGCGTCCGGTGATGGCCACCCGCGCGCCCAGGGCGGCGAACTTCTTCGACATCGACAGCCCCAGCCCGGAGCCGCCGCCCGTCACCAGCACCGTCTTGCCCGCCAGCAGGTCGTCGCGGAACACGTGTCCTCCATCCACCGTTTCGTCATCCCAAAGGAACCCGGCCTGAGAGTACGCCCCTGCGGCCACGGGCGAAAGTGCCGATGAGAAAAGTGCGTAAGTGCGGAAGTGCGTCAGTGCGGGAGTAAGAAGATCGACTACCTTCCGGACTTTCGATTCGCCGGGATGGCGCATTCCGCGGCTTGCGGGGTAACTTGTGCACCGCCAAACGCTTCAGTCCGCCCACGGGATCCGATGCCGCCCATCCTCCGCTCCCTTGCCCTTTGCGGCGCGCTGGCCCTTGCCGCCGCGCCCGTATCCGCGCGCGCGCAGACGCCCCTCGCCGTGCCCGACACCGGGCTGACGGTGACGCTGCTCACCATGGGGCAGGGCGACCTGGTGTGGGAGAAGTTCGGCCACAACGCGCTGTGGATCCACGACGCGGCGGCGGGGACGGACCGCGTATACAACTACGGGATGTTCGACTTCAACTCGCCCGGCTACTGGGGCCGCTTCATCAAGGGCAACTGGCTGTACCAGCTGGGCGTGCACGACCTGCGGACGACGGTCTACAACTATGAGTACTTCCACCGCGCCATTTGGGCCCAGGAGCTGAACCTGACCGCCGCGCAGAAGCGCGAACTGGCCACGTTCCTGGAGAACAACGCGCTGCCGCAGAACCGCGAGTACCTGTACGACTACTACCGCGACAACTGCTCCACCCGCATCCGCGACGCGCTGGACCGGGTGATCGGCGGCCGCCTGCGCGCGGCCACCAGCGACAGCCTGACGGGGACCACGTACCGCTGGCACAGCGAGCGGCTGATCCTGGAGGACCGGCCGTCCTACTTCGGGCTGGCGGCCGGGCTGGGACCGGGGGCGGACCGCGAGATCACGGCGTGGGAGGAGATGTTCCTTCCCTTCAAGGTGCAGGAGCAGGTGCGGAAGATCCGCGTCCCCGACGCCTCCGGCCGCGAGGTGCCGCTGGTGGCGCGCGAGTGGACGCTGCTCGAGGCGCAGGGGCGCGCGCCCGAGCGTCCCACGCCGCCGGTGTGGACGCCGTACTTTCTGCTCGCGGGGCTGCTGATCGCCGGGCTGCTGGTGTGGATGGGGAGCAGGGCGCCGCGGTCGGCGCTGGCGCGGCTGGGGTTCTCGGCGGTGGGCGCGCTGTGGCTGCTGTTCGCGGGGACGGCGGGGGTGATGCTGATCGGCCTGTGGGCGTTCACCAACCACCAGATCGCGTACCGCAACGAGAACCTGCTGCAGCTCTCGCCGCTGGCGCTGCCGCTGGTGCTGCTGGTGCCGTGCCTGGCTTACGGCGCGCGCTGGGCGGCGCGGCCCGCGTGGCTGCTGGCGGCGGCGGTGGCGGCGCTCTCGGTGCTGGGTTTCGCGATGCAGATCCTGCCCGGGTTGGACCAGCGCAACTCGCAGATCATCGCGCTGGCGCTGCCGATCAACCTGGCGCTGGCGTGGACGGTGCGGAGCCTGTCGACCCGCGACCGGGCGGCGGTGCAGCCGGTCCCGGCGCGCGAGACGAAGCGAGTGCGCGCGGCGGCGTAGGGCCCTCCCCCGGCGGCGCCTTAGAGCGCGCCACCCCCTCCCGCAAACTGCGCGGGAGGGGGGATGCACGGCACGGACCGCGGGGCGTTGCGGGAGGTTCGGCGCGAGGGGCAGCGCCCTCTCCGGGCGGGCACCACCCGCCCACCTCCCCCAAAAAAACCTGGGGGAGGTTGGATGTGCCTCGAGGCTGCCGTCGCGCGATCGAATTCTCCCCTTTCTCCCGCGCAGCGGGGGAGAGGGGCCGGGGGAGAGGGGGCCCTGTCGGGCGCCAGTTCGATTCCCGTCGTCGATTCCCCAAACCCTGCGGATCCGTCCGGGGCCGCCGGACTGCCGAAGCGCGACCGAAGTTTATACCCTCTCCCGCTTGCGGGAGAGGGTGCGAGCCTAAGCGAGCGGGTGAGGGTCCCGCGGGCGCAGTTCGATGTCCTTCCTCGAACCGGGTACCTGGCCGATTCTCACGCACTATCCTCGACGTCGATCGATACCATGGCGATGGAAGTACAGATCTTCGGGACGAAGAGCTGCAACGAGACGAAGAAGGCGCTGCGGTTCTTCAAGGAGCGGCGCATCAAGACCCACTTCGTCGATCTGAAGGAGCGGCCGGCGGCGCCGGGCGAGCTCAAGCGGTTCGCGGAGCGCTTTGGCGCGGAGGCGCTGCTGGACCGCGGCGGCAAGCGCTTCAAGGAGCGCGGGCTGCACGTGGCGCACGTCCCCGAGTCGCGCATCCTTCCCCTGCTGGTGGACGATTCCGCGCTGCTGGTGACGCCGCTGGTGCGCTCCGGCAACCAGCTCACCGTGGGATGGGACGAGGCCAGGTGGAAGGGATGGATCGCGCCGTGATCATGAACCAGGGGTGGGGCGGATGAGGATCGTCGGAGGGAAGTTCGCGGGGCGGCACCTCACCTCGCCGGCGGACAAGCGGGTGCGGCCCACGTCCGAGCACGTGCGCGACGCGTGGCTGGCGTACCTGCAGCCAAAGCTGGCGGGCGCGCGGGTGCTGGACCTGTTCGCCGGGACCGGCGCGCTGGGGCTGGAGGCCATCTCCCGCGGCGCGGCGTCCGCCGACTTCGTGGAGACGCGGCCGGCCAGCCTGCACGCGCTCAAGGCCAACGTGGCCGCGCTGCACCTGCGGGAAAAGACGCGCATCTTCAAGAAGGACGCGCTCCCCTTTGCCGCGGCGCTGGAGGCGGGAGCCTACGACCTGTGCTTCGCCGACCCGCCGTACGAATCCAGGATGCTGGACCGGCTGATCGACATCTGGC
>DASUVG010000330.1:0-7423 GCA_036379135.1 Longimicrobium sp. | reverse complement strand
AGGCGCTTGTTGAAGTCCTGCAGGTTGCGCACGCCGTTGACGGAAAGCAGCGCGTAGCGGCGCTCCATCTCCAGCACCGCCCACTTGAGGACGGCCGCGGCATCGTTGTTGTCCGTGACGACGGGGTGCCGCAGGTGGGGGAGGTCGTTGTACATCGACAGCTCCACCATCTTGGGGTCCACCATCAGGAACCGCAGCGTGCGCGGCGTGTGGCGGAAGATGAGGGAGGTGATGATGGTGTTGACGCACACCGACTTGCCGGAACCCGTGGCGCCGGCGATCAGCAGGTGCGGCATCTTGGCCAGGTCCGCCACGTTCGGCTTTCCGGCGATGTCCTTGCCCAGCGCCAGCGGCAGCGCCGCCTTGGTGCCGCGAAAGGCGGGGGATTCGATTGTCTCGCGAAAGTAGACCATCTCCGGCACCGGGTTGGGCACCTCCACGCCCACGGCGCCCTTGCCGGGGATCGGCGCGACGATGCGGACGGAGGGCGCGCGCAGGGCCAGCGCCAGGTCCGCCTCCAGGTTGGCGATGCGGGCCACCTTCACCCCCGGCGCCGGGCTGATCTCGAACTGCGTGACCACCGGCCCCGTCGTCATCCCGACGATCGTCCCGTCGATCTTGAACGTGGCCAGCTTGTCGATCAGCACCTGCCCCAGCTTGTCCAGCTCCTGCCGGTTGCGCGCCTCGTCCCGGTGCGGCGGCGCCACCAGCAGCCCCGTGGTGGGCAGGTCCGTCGAGAACGGGTCGCCGCTGTCTTCCGGCAGCAGCTCCACCTGCTCCGCCCGGGTGCCGCGCGCGGCGGGCTTCGGCGCCGGCTTCTTCGCGTCCGCGGCCTTCGCCGCCGGCGCGGCGGGCGCGGACGGGGGGACGATGGGGTCCAGCCGCGTGGCGTCGGGGTCGACCGCCGGCTCGTCGGCGCTCCAGTAGCCCTCGTCCTCGAACTCGTACTCCGCCTCTTCGATCCCGTCGTCCTCAGGCGTCACCGGCATCGGCTCGCCGGGAAGGGCGCGCCTGGGGAGCAGCTTGAGCGGGCTGGGGAGGGCCATGCTGGGCCGCGGGAGCGAGACGGCCGCCTGCCGCGCCTGCGACATGGCGAAGCGCCCGCCGTGGAACGCGGTGCGCAGCGGGTTCCATCCCACCGTGGCCACGCAGAGCGCCGCGAAGAGAAAGAAGATGACCACCGCGCCGCCCACGGCGCTCAGCGCGGAGACCAGCAGCACCGCCACCGCCGCGCCCAGCCATCCCGCCGCCGGCGTGGGGTCGCCCGCCGTGCCGCCCAGGACGGAGATGGCGGAGGGGACCAGGACGATGAGCCCCGCCAGGAGGATGGACCAGCGCAGCGCCGTCCCCGCGTCCAGCTTGCGAAAGGCGAAGGCGCCCCAGAGCGCCGCCAGCACCGGCAGCGCCGCCGCGGCCACGCCCATGAAGCCCGTGAGCGCGCCGCTGAGCGCCGCGCCCACCACGCCCACGATGTTCTGCGACGCGAAGATGCGCGTGGCGCCCTCGCCAAAGACGGCCAGGGGCACCAGGCTGAGCGCGAGCAGCAGGGCCAGGGCGAACAGGCCCAGCCCCCATAGCTCGCGGCGCTGCTTGTCGTCCAGGGAAAGCATTCGGCTCCAGGTAGAGCAGTGCCGAGGGATCTTCGGGGAGGAACGTCTGGAGCAACAAGATAGCGTGGACGCGGCTTTCGGCCAACTGCCGGGTTGGGGGAGTGCGAAAGTGCGAAAGTGCGTGAGTGCGTGAGTGCGGAAGTACGAGAGTACGAGAGTACGAGAGTACGAGAGTACGAGAGTACGAGAGTACGAGAGTACGAGAGTACGAGAGTACGGAGGCGGCGTATTGGGCGATCTGTCATTCTGATAAGATGAAGCCCCGTCCGGCGAGTGCAGCGCGCCGAGCGGGGCTTGTCACATTCTCGGCAGCGGGTTGTCCGCTCATCCGGACGCGTGCGTCACGAGTGCGGCGGATCGGTGGTGGGGGCGATGCACCAGGGGCAGGTGTTGGGGCAGCTCGCGCCGCACGTCAGGTAGCAGCTGGGGGAGCACGAGGCGATGCAGCTGTGGCAGGAGCCATAGCAGCTTTCGGCGCACGTATCCTCGCAGGTGCCTTCGCAGCTGTACTGCTCCGTATACTTGCAATTTACGTCAACGGTGCCGCAGTACGGCGTATCCGGACCGGCCTCGGCACGTCCGTGCACGGTCCCTCGCGCGGGGCCCTCCGGCGTGGTGGTCTCGAACGACTGCACCACGAGCGAATCCAGTTCCAGCTTCAGCTTGCGCATGGAGCCTCCGGTAGGTGAATGGAGCGAGGACGCCGGCGTGGCGGGCGTCCTCACGCGGTCAGATTTCCGTGTCCGGCGGATTGATGCACCAGGGGCAGGTGGAGCCGCAGGTGACCTGACAGCTGTTGCAGCTGGCGATGCAGCTGCCGTAGCACGAGGGGATGCAGGTGTGGCACGTCAGGTCGCAGCTGTCGTAGCACGTCTCCCCCTGGCACGTGCCGTCGCAGCTCGGCTGCTCCGTGACCTTGCAGGCTGCGTCAAAGCTGTTGCAGTACGGCGTATCCGGACCTGCCTGGCCCCCGTGCACGGTTCCTCTCGCCGCGCCCTCCGGCGCGAGAGTCGGGAACGACTGCACTTCGAGTGAATCTGGATCCAGCCTGAGCTTGCGCATTGGATTTCCGGGGGAAGGGGGGTGGGACGTCGGGATTATCGCAAAAGGATAACCACGGCGGGAGTGCAGATCAAGCTTTATATGGCCGGAAACGAGAGTGGTTGAAGATGCCGGCGATTCGCCGCAGCGCGCGCCGCGGCGACGGATCGTGAGGATTCCGGTGGGCGCTAGAACGCCTCGAAGATGCCGGCGATCACTTCTGCGATGAGGCTGAAGACGCCGCCGGCGGCCTCGCCCGCGGCTTCGGCGGCGCCGGCGACGAGCTCCGGGGACGCGGCGAGCAGGCCCGGCGCGTGGGTCGCAGCCTCCGCGGCCGCGCCGACCACGTGCGCGCCCGCCTGCGCTCCGTAGTAGGCGGAATACACGACGAGGTCCGGCGCGTACCAGAGCGCGTCCAGCAGGAACGAGCCCGCGTCCGCCCCTGTCGCGCCGATCTGGCCCGCCGCGCCCGAGGCGGCCACGGCGCCGGCGGCGGCCACGGCCCAGATGGACGCCAGCTCGTGGTGGTCCAGCCACACCGCCTTGCAGCCGCGGCACACGTCCACCGTCACGTCGCGTTCCGTCTGCCGGCGCATGGCCTTGCCGCACTCCGGGCACTCCAGCGCATTGCCCCACCTGCACGAGGGGCAGGCCGCCGCGTCGCGCTCCATCGGCGCGTGGCAGGCGTGGCAGGCGAACGCCGCGTCCTGCGCGCGCGTGATGGTGGCCAGCAGGGCGGCCTCGGGAACGGCGCGCAGCCGCTGCGTCTGCTCGCGCAGAATCCAGGTGCCGCCGCACCGCCGGCAGTGGTCCACGTCCACCCCCGGCGCCGGGGAGACCTTCTCCAGCGCCACGCCCAGGCACGCCGGGCAGGAGAGCCGCATGGGCACGGCGCTACGCATCGAGAATCCCCCGCGCGGTGGACTTGTCGCTCAGTGCCGCCAGGGTGGGGAAGGTGTAGACCAGATTCCCCTCGTCCGTCACCTCCAGCTCCGCGCGGCCGGCGGCCACCATCACGTCCAGCGACTCGCGCGCCGCCTCTTCCGAAAGGTGCAGCGACATCGCCGCCTCTACCGCCATCAGCTTTCCACCGCGTCCCTGCGCCAGCCGCAGCAGCTCGGATTCCGTCGCGTGCCGGCGCAGCTCCGCCCGGCGCCCCGTGAGCCGGCTCTTTTCCGCGAAGTGGCTGCGCGCCAGCAGCAGCGCGCCCGCCGCGGGAAGGATCACGGTGATGGCGAACGCCATCAGCCGCGCGCCGGTGGAAACGTCCGGGCTGTTCAGGAAACCCGCGAGCATGAACAGGGCGAGCAGGGCCAGCCCCAACGCTCCGGCGATCTTCGTCATGGATCCGTTCGATTCAGGTTCGCGTCGCCCCGTCGGACGCCCGGTTCCATACGGATGCACACCGTCACGAGTTCCACGGTTCTCACCCGGCTCGTTCCTCCCCAACGCATCCGGACGGAGCGAAGCGCGATCGAATTTCTCCCCTTTCTCCCGCGCAGCGGGGGAGAGGGGCCGGGGGAGAGGGGGCGCCGGCCGGCGCCAGCTCGATCCCCTTCGACGCGCCGTGATGTTCGCCCCCCGCCGACCGCGCGACGCTGCCCTCCAGTCGCCCACGACGACGAAAAAAGGCCGGGCGGATCACGTGGATCCGCCCGGCCTGCACTCCATCGGTTCTACGGACGGCCTACGACTCCGCCGCCTCCACGGTCGCGAGCACGATCTGCCGGCCTTCGAGCACGGGGAGCACGTCGCGCAGGTCCGTGCGGGCGCAGAAGGCCAGGTCGTCGCCCAGGCCGGCCTCCATGATGACGCGGCCGGCGGCGGTGTGGGGAAAGAGCTTGGCGGGGTCGGAGAACTCCTCCGCCAGCGCCAGCGCCGCCACGGCCCCGTCGTTCATCTCCCACTCGGCCTCCGGCAGCGCCTTCATCACCGCCGCCGCGATCTGGCCGGCGCACACCGCGTCCTCCAGCCCGAAGGCGCGGTCGCGGCCGGCGCACAGGAGCACGGGCTCCGCCTGGGTGCGCACCAGGTCGTCCACCACCGCCTGGAAGTTGGTCCACGCGCCGATGATCACCCGCTCCCCGCCGGCCGCCGCGTTGATGGCGATGGTGCCGTTGGTGGTCGACATCACCACCGTCTTGCCGCCGACGGCCTCCGCCGTGAACTCGCCCGGCGAGTTGCCCAGGTCGAAGCCCTCGATGGGGAGCGCCTTGCGCTCGCCGGCCAGCAGCACCTCGTCGCGGCCCAGCGTCTTGGCCAGGCCGATGGCCTCTTCGATGGTGGCCACGGGGTACAGCGTCCGCGCCCCGGAGGCCAGCGCCTCCACGATGGAGGTGGAGGCGCGGAGCACGTCCAGCACCACCACCGTCCGACCCACGATCTCCGAAGGCAGCAGCTCGGTGGGCGTAAGCAGCACGTCCAGCTTCATCTCAGGCCTTCTCCGCCGCCATCCACCGCTCCAGCGACTTGGTGTCCACCTCGCCGGCGACGAACTCGGGGTTGTCCATCACCTGCAGCAGAAAGGGGATGGTGGTGTGCACGCCCTCGATCACCGTCTCCATCAGCGCGCGCTTCATCCGCCCGATCGCCTCTTCGCGGGTGGAGCCGTGCACGATGAGCTTGCCCAGCAGCGAGTCGTAGTACTGCGGCACCTTGTAGCCGGCGTAGGCGTGCGTGTCTACCCGCACCCCCGGCCCGCCGGGAAGGTGAAAGGTGTTGATGGTGCCCGGCGACGGCGCGAAGTTGCGCGCCGGGTCCTCGGCGTTGATGCGGCACTCGATGGCGTGGCCCCGCAGCTGGATCTCCACGTTGGGGAGCGAGAGCGGAAGCCCCGCCGCGGCGCGGATCTGCTCCTTGACCAGGTCGAACCCCGTGCACATCTCCGTGACCGGGTGCTCCACCTGGATGCGGGTGTTCATCTCCATGAAGTAGAACGAGTTGTCCTCGTTCAGCAGCATCTCGATGGTCCCCGCGCCCACGTAGTCGATGGCCTTGGCGCCGCGCACCGCCGCGTCGCCCATGGCCGCGCGCAGCTCGGGCGACAGGGCGGGGGAGGGCGCCTCTTCCAGCAGCTTCTGGTGCCGCCGCTGGATCGAACAGTCGCGCTCGCCCAGGTGGACGATCCGGCCGTGGCTGTCGCCCAGGATCTGGAACTCGATGTGGCGCGGCCGGGCCAGGTACTTCTCCACGTAGACGGAATCGTCCCCGAACGCGGCGCCCGCCTCGCTGCGCGCCATCCCGAACGCGGCGATGAAGTCGTCCTCGTCCTTGGCCACCCGCATCCCCTTGCCGCCGCCGCCGGCCGCCGCCTTGATGAGCACAGGAAAGCCGATCTCGCGCGCGGCGGCCAGCGCCTCGTCGGGGTCGGCGATGGCGTCGGTGCCGGGGACGATGGGGACGCCCACCTCGCGCATGGTCCGCCGCGCGGTGGCCTTGTCGCCCATCTGCCGGATCTGCTGCGGCGTGGGGCCGATGAAGGTGATCTCGCTGGCCTCGCAGATCTCCGAGAACTCGGCGTTCTCGGCCAGGAACCCGTAGCCGGGGTGAATGGCGTCGGCGCCGGTGATCTCGGCGGCCGCGATGATGCGCGGGATGTTGAGGTAGCTTTCGCGCGCGGAGGGCGGGCCGATGCACACGTCCTCGTCGGCAAAGCGCACGTGCAGGCTTTCGCGGTCGGCTTCGCTGTAGACGGCGACGGTGCGCAGCCCCAGCTCCCTGCACGCGCGAATCACCCGCAGGGCGATCTCGCCCCGGTTGGCGATCAAGACTTTACGGAACACTGCTTTCCTGTCGGTTCAGTCGTCGCGCCGGCCCGTCCAGTCCATCTCCTGCTCACCGGGCTGCACGCCGGAGACGCGCAGGGCGAACTCGGAGGGGTTGCTGGCGTAGTGGACCGCCCACTCGTAGCTGATCCAGCCGCGCCGGTACAGCTCCAGCAGCGACTGGTCGAAGGTCTGCATCCCGTACTGCACCTGTCCTTCGGAGATCAGGTCGGGGATGGACAGCGATTCGTCGCCGCTGCGGATGAGCTGGGCGATGGCGGCGGTGTTCACCAGCACCTCGGCCGCGGGCACGCGCCCCGGCCGGTCGGTGCGGGGGATGAGGCGAAGGCTGACCACGGCGCGCAGCGCGTTGGCCAGCATCCCCCGGATCTCCTGGTGCTGGTGGGGCGGAAAGAAGCTGATGATGCGGCCGATGGTCTGGGCCGCGTCGGTCGTGTGCAGCGTGGAAAGCACCAGGTGTCCCGTGTCCGCGGCCTTGAGCACCGTCTCCATGGACGGCCGGTCGCGGATCTCGCCCAGCATGATGACGTCGGGGTCCTGCCGCAGCACGTGCCGCAGCGCGTCGTGAAAGCTGTGCGTGTCGCTTCCCACCTCGCGCTGGCTGACGATGGCCCGGGCGTCGCGGTGCAGGAACTCGATGGGGTCCTCCACCGACACGATGTTCACGGCGCGCCGCTCGTTCAGGTGGCGCACCATGGCCGCCAGCGTGGTGGACTTGCCGGACCCCGTGACCCCCGTCACCAGCACCAGCCCGCGGGGCGCCAGCGCGATCTGCTCCATCACCGGCGGCAGGTCCAGCGACTCCAGCGCGGGGACCTCGAAGGGGATGGCGCGGAACGCCATCCCGTAGGTGCCGCGCTGCTGAAAGATGTTGGCGCGAAACCGCCCCAGCCCCTGCACCCCGATGGCGAAGTCGATCTCCTTGCGCTCGGCGAACTCCTCGCGCTGCCGGGGGCTCAGCGTCTGCTCGGCGCAGCGCTTGAGGTC
>DASUVG010000329.1:0-6545 GCA_036379135.1 Longimicrobium sp. | reverse complement strand
AGCCGGATACGGTACGCGCCCACGAGCTCGTCGTCGGCGAGATGGGCGACGACCTCCTGAATGGACCACTTCTCCGGCGCCGGGCGGCGGGCGCAGAGCGCCGGCGGTACGGCCGCGAGCAGCGCGGCGAGCGTGGCGGGAGCGGCCGTGAGGAGCGGGAGCGGCTCGCGGCCGGCCACGTGGCTGAGGATGCGCGCCTTGTACTGCGCTTGGGTCTCGGGCATGGCCTCGGGCTCAGGTCGACGCAGGCAGCCACGGGCCGCCCGTCCTCACGACGGCGTCCGGCGCCGGCTAACGACACAAGGGTCAGGGGTGCGGGGCTGGCGCGCAAGCCTGTCGTCGGCCGAAAGCACGGACGGCCCCGCATCCCCTGCAGCCGATGGCCAGGCCGCGGGCGGGTAGCCCCGGTTGGCGCGGCCGGCGCGCCGGCGGCGAAATTCGGTTCATCGCGGATCTGGTTGCAAACTGCGGCCGCGCTCTCCAGGGGCGAGATGACCCGCGATGCAGTGGAAGGGTGTCGGGGCGCGGCGGCGGGTGGGGGTTGCTCCACGCGTGTGTGGACGCGTCGGGAACGGCAGAGGGAGGGAAGCGCGGCAGGGGGCCATGAGAATTTTTCCGGGAGATACCTATCCCGCCATCCTCGTCCCCAGCCTGGCGCCGACCTCGTGCCGCAAGCGCACCGGAGCCGGCCTCCACGAACACCCGATGCGCGATCTGGCGAAGCCTGGGCCCGCGAGAAGGCCGGGGGCGTTCCCGCAGAAGTTCGCGCGAGAGGACGGTTCGCGGGATCGCGCATCGGGTGAAGCCGGGATGGTGGCTGCGGGGCGCTGCGGCGGGAAAGGTGTTCCAGAAAAAAATGCGGATGGCTCCCTGCCGGGCGTTCATCTGCCTGCAGTTCCCGACGTCCTCAGGGAAGCCCGGTGTGCGCCGCCCTGCCGACGCGCAGGACACGGTGTCGCGCATGGTGAACCCGCCACCGCTTCCCGCCAGGCGTGGCATGCAACCAGATCCGCGATGAACCCGAAATTCAGGGACGCGGAGGCGCAGGATGTGGAACCCGCTCGTCCACGCCTCCCCTCCCCGAAGGGCGCGCCGCCGCCACGCCAGGTCTCCCCCGGGTCCTCCGCTGTCTGCCTGCCACCCCCCAAAGGTTTGCTTTTCGATCGAGCAGCGGCCGATTAGCATCCACCTGGGGTCCGCCACCGACAGGCGACACAGGATGGCTCCCATGCCGACCGCACTGGGCCGGAGTTCCCGCCCCCATCTAGCCTGCCTCACGATCGCCTCGCTGGTTGCCTGCGGCTCGCTCTCCGATAGCGGAGGTGGGGGCGGTCCTGGGCCGGTCACCCAGGTGCAGATTGGCGGGGTCGGAGCCAGCGGGGACGGCTGGCAGACGCGCACCCGCCAGCTGACCGCCGCCGTTCGTCGACAGGGCGTTTCCACCACGATCGCGGCGACCGATTCGGTCACCTGGACCTCGAGCAATCCCACCTCCATTCCCGTCTCTGACGATCCGGGCACCAGGGGCGGCGTGTCCTTCGCCCAACCGGGCGAGGCGTGGATCTACGCCAGCTATGGCGGTGTGAAGGACTCGGTTCGCCTGCGCACGCTGGTGGTGGCGCGGATCGACATCATCCCGGCCAACCCCGTGCTGCCCGTAGGGAGTACCGTCAGCCTGCGCGCATACGCGATTGCCCGTGAAGGGGTCAACGCCGAGATCACGGATTCAGTCGCGTGGACCTCGACCGACTCCGCGGCGGTGTGGGTCAGCAGCGATCCCGGCTCCCGCGGAAACCTGAGTCGCCGGTCCTTGCGGGGCGCGCGCATCTCGGTGGAGTGGGCGCTGCACGTGGGCGTGAATACTCTGGACGCCACCTGCGAAACGCTCGTGACCGGACTGGTGCTGCGCGGTTCCGGCCACGAGACGGGACGCGCGATCGGCAAGATGGCGGGCAACCAGTATGGGGTCTACTGGTTCGAGCATCCGGGACACCGGCGTGCCAATGCGGGGGGCATCTACACGAACAATCGGACTCCTGGCCATCGCAGCACCGTCGTTTCGGGCCTCAACGCCGTGAACCAGTTCGACGTGGACGACGACTTCCTGCTATGGAGCGAATGGGCGGACCCCGGGAACAATGGCTGGTACGTCCGCGGGGCAGACCTGCACAGCGATCGCCGCGTGCTGTTCACCGGACCGCGGTCGCCGGGCGGGCCGGGGGGCGTCGATCTGGAGTACGGCTCGGCGTGGTGGGCGGACCAGGCCTCGTTCCGCTTTCGCCAGAGCAGCAAATTCGGTAGCCCCGGCATTGGCCACGGTCCATTCCAGCCGACCTGGATCGTGGTACACAATGGCCAGGCGTTCGGGCTCGGATACGACAGCCGGCTGAATAGCGATTCGGTCGTGCGAGTGCTGGACTACGGAAGCGGCACGGTCCGGACGCTGGCCACCGGCCAGCCGGGCGCGCTGGAGGGGTTCCTGGACCGCGACCACTTCTACTGGGTGATCGAGAACCAGCGCATCATGGGCGTGCGGCGCTACGATCCCAACCCGCGCCCGTTCGTCGTGCTGCAGCAGACCGGCATCTCGGCGATCGCACCGTGGGACGGCTGGACGTACTACCAGGGGCCGCCGACCACACTGCACGGCGGGTCGATCATGCGCATTCCATCCACGGGTGGAACGCCGGAGGTGGTGCTGGGGCACTGCGAGCAGCCGGGCAGACAGTTCGAGGTGCTCGGCATCCGGGTGGAGGACGATCGCATCTACCTGACCGATGCGGGATCCGGTCGCCTCCTGGCTGGCCCGCGCTGAGGCCGGTCTGGACCCGGATGCCTCGCCCCTCCCCTCCAGTCCCGGCCAGCGGACAACGCCGCCGGGGCCGACGCGTGGCGCTCCCCGGGCGCTGAGTACCTGTCGAGTCCGTCGCGAGAACGAGGCGATCCGGATCGGCGATCTGGTGGACGCGGTCGAGCGGCACGGCAGCGTCCGACCCACCCACCCCTTCACGTTCGTGTGCCCCGGAACGGTCGAGGCCTGCGCGCCCCCTGCAGGCCGAGATCGAGGTGATCAACCGGGGCATGCGCGGCCTGCAGGCCCTGATGGCGGTCATCCGTCCGCGGAGCGCCTGCTCTTCGCGGGCCATCTCTCCAGCATCCCGGCCGAATCGTACCGTGACACTTGACGACACGCCGCGACAGCACTAGCGTACTACACGCTGTCGTAGCAACCCCCATGTCCCGGCGATCCCATGCCCCTGAACCGATACCATTTCACCTTCGATCCGCAGAAGAAGGGGTTGCGCAAGATCCTTGGCGACCTCGAGACGGACGTCATGGAGGTGATCTGGGCGCGCGGCCGGGCCACGGTCCACGACGTCCACGAGCGGCTGGCCGCAGCGGACCGGGAGCTCGCGTACACCACGGTCATGACGGTGATGTCGCGCCTGGCGGACAAGGGCCTGCTGGAGAAGTGGAAGGATGGCGCGGCGTACGTGTATGTGCCTGCCGCCAGCAAGGAGGAATTTACCAGGAGCACCGTCGGCACGGTGCTGAGCGAGCTCCTGGACGACTTCACCGCCCCCGCGATGAGCCAGTTCGTCGACCTGGTGGGCGACGAAGCGGCGATGGAGGCGCTGGCGAAGGCGATCGAGGAGAAGCGGAGGCGAACGGATGCCGATGTTTGAGTGGTTCTTTGCGCCGTACTCCAGGCTCCTCTGGGGCGTGGAGACCCTGCTGTCCATCCCGGGCACCTGCGCCGCGCCCGTGGACGTGGCCCGCGCCCTCACGCTGCTCTTCTTCGCGGCGTCGGTCGCGCGGATCGGGGCCCACTGCGTCGCCGACCGGCGGCTGCGCCGCCGGTTCCCGGTCTACGGGCCGGACGAGTTCTCCGGGCTGTACGATCTCTATCGCGAGGCCGGAACGCGGGTCGGGCTGAAGCGCCTGCCGCCGCTGCACCGGCACGCGGACGAGGGCCCGCTGGCATTCACCACGGGGTGCTTCCGGACCGCCGTCTTCCTGGCACCCGCCCTGATCCGCTCGCTGGGAAGGGACGAGCTTCGGGCGGTGCTGGTGCACGAGCTCGTGCACGTGCGGCACCGCGACAACCTGCGCGCCCTGCTCGGCAGCCTTCTGCCGATCGGCGCGCTCGTGGTGCTCCTTCAGGCCGCCGCGCTCTACGTGATGTTCTTCCAGATGGGGCCGCAGTTCACCTTCGCGCACGCCGGCCTGCTCGCCGCGGCTGTGCTCGCCCTGCTCTGGACCTTCCGGTCCGTCATCTGGCCCCGGGTGGTCTTCCGGCGCGAGCTCTCCTGCGACCAACGGGTGGTGGAGGCGCTGCAGGACTCGCTGGTGGTCGCCGCGTCGCTGGTGCAGGTGTGGCGCCTGCAGCGAGCGCTCCCCCGCCGGCCGGGGCGCTGGATCCATGCCCACCCGCTGCTCCGGACCCGCCCGAGCGTCGAGGCGCGCATCCGGCGCCTGATGAACTACCGGCCCGAGCCGCGCCGCGCCTGGCTCACCACGGCGCGCCGGGCGCTGACCGTAGCGGCGCTGCTGTGGACGTCCCTGTTCCTCTGGACCTACCACAGCTCCGACCTGAGCGCCGAGCTGCGCGCCCAGCTTCGCGAGACCGCCCCCGACCTCATCCCGCGGCGCCGGTAGCAGCATCAGCCTCTCCGCCGCGGCGGAGAGGCGCCCGTCCGACTTCGGTTACTACACAACGTAGTATGCAACCTACAGGATCCGCAGCATGAAAGAGCGCATCACACGAGGGACGGTTCCGGCTTCGGGCCGGAGAACGCGGCCACCGGCATCACCTGGCGCCACGCTCGCGGGCCTGTGCGCGCTCGTCGCCGCGCTCGCCTTCGGGGGGACGCCGGCGACGGCGGATGCCCAGCTGGTTCCCGAGCCGGCGAGCGCCCTCGCGCGCGCGACCGCCAGCCGCCCGGTCGAGGTCGAGCTGCGGAGCGCGGCGCGCGTGCTGGTGCCGGGCGATACGGCGGCCGTCGCGATCCGGCTTCGCCCGGAGCCCGGGTGGCACTCCTACTGGCGGCACGCGGGCGACGTGGGGAGCCCGCCCTCCGTGGAGTGGCGGCTTCCCGAGGGGTTCACGGCGGCCCCGCTGCGCTGGCCCACACCGGAGCTCATCGCGTCGCCGCCGCTGGCCAGCTACGGCTACGAGCGCGAGGTGCACATGCTCGGGGCCGTCCACGTGCCGCGCACGGCGCGCGTCGGGTCGACCGTGACGATCGCGGGCACCGTCACGTGGGTGGTGTGCAGGGTGGAGTGCTTTGCCGACGAGGTGGACCTCGCGCTGACGCTGCCGGTGGGGGCCGCGCCGGAGGCCGACACCGCCGCTGCCCGCGCGATCATGGAGGAGGACGCGCGGGTGCCGGTGCGCGCGGCGGACTGGGCGTTCCAGTCGGCCGTGGACGCGGACGCGGTCGTGCTCCGGGTTCGCCCGCCCGCCGGATCGGGCCTGCTGTCGGGCGACGCGGCGCGCGTCCGGTTCTTCGTGGACTCGGCCGGCGTCATCGACCACGCCGCCCCGGCCGCGGTGCGCGTGGACGGCGACGCGCTGGAGCTGCGGCTCGCGCGGTCGCAGTACGCCAGCGGGACCCCGGCCCGGCTGACGGGGGTGCTCGCGCTCGCGGGCCGGGACGCCGGTGACGAGGGGCTCGCGCTGGAGGTGGATGCGCCGGTGGTGAGCATGGCGCAGCTCGCGTCGGCCGGCGGGCCCGCGGGCACCGGCGACGGCGCCCTCGACGCCGGCGGATGGCTCGCGCTGGCGACCGCCGGCCTGCTCGCGCTCCTGGGCGGCACGCTGCTCAACCTGATGCCGTGCGTCCTCCCGGTGCTGTCGATCAAGGCGCTCGGCGTCGCCGAGGCGGCGGCGCACGACGGACGCACCGCGCGGCGCCACGCGCTGCTCTTCGCCGCGGGCGTGCTCGCGTCGATGTGGGCGCTGGTGGGGGTGCTGCTGGCCCTGCGCGCGGCCGGCGCCGAGGTCGGCTGGGGCTACCAGCTGCAGAGCCCCGCCATGGTGGGCGGGCTCGCGCTGCTGGTGTTCGCCGCCGCGCTCAACATGGCCGGCGTATTCGAGGTCGCGCCGCTGGGCGGCACGCTCTCGGCCGCCGCGGGGCGCACGCCGCCGGCCGCCGAGGCGTTCCTGAGCGGGGTGCTCGTCACCGCGCTCGCGACGCCGTGCTCCGCGCCGTTCCTCGCCGCCGCGGTCGCGTACGGGATCGCCGGCGGCGCGGCGAGCGCCATCATCGTCTTCACCGCGCTCGGCCTCGGCCTGGTGTGGCCGCTCGCGCTCGTCGCCGCGGTGCCGCGCGTGCGCCAGTGGCTGCCCAGGCCCGGCGCGTGGATGGTCACGCTGCGGCAGGCGCTGGCCTTCCCGTTGGTCGCGACGGTCGTATGGCTCGCGTGGGTGCTCGGCCGGCAGGCCGGCGTCGGCGCGATGACGACGCTGCTGGCCGCGCTTGCTCTGCTCGCGTTCGGCCTCTGGGCGCTCGGCCGCTTCGGGACGCTGGTTGCACCGGCCG
>DASUVG010000328.1:0-2589 GCA_036379135.1 Longimicrobium sp. | reverse complement strand
TCTACCCGCGGCTGGTGAGCCCGCAGATGCCGGAGGGATACGAACCGGCCTCCGAGCGCGTCTCCACCGGCGTGCGCGGGCTCGACGAGATGCTCGACGGCGGTCTCTGGCGCGGCACGACGACGCTGCTCGCCGGGCCATCCGGCGGCGGCAAGACCACCATCGGGCTCCAGTTCGCGTTCGAGGGCGCGCGCCTCGGCGAGCCGACGCTCTACATGAGCTTCCAGGAGAACCCGACGCAGCTCATGCGCACGATCCGCGGCCTCGGCGCGGACCTCGAGGAGCTGCAGGAGAGAGGGCTCGACCTCGTCTACGCGTCGCCGGTCGAGCTGCAGATCGACAGCATCATCGTGGACATGTTCCGCCGCATCCAGCAGCGGGGCGTGCGCCGGCTGGTCATCGACGCGCTGGGTGACCTGGCCAGCGCCGCCACCGACCCGCAGCGCCTGCACGACTACCTGTACGCGCTGGTGCAGCACTTCGCGGTCAGCACCATCACCAGCGTGCTGAACTTCGAGACCTCGGGAAACGTGCTGGCGGGCGGCGGAATGCAGAACGCCATGAGCTACCTGTCCGACAACGTGCTGCTGCTCACGGTGGAGGGCGAAGACCAGACCCGCCGCAAGCTGCGCGTGCTCAAGACGCGCGGCAGCGCGCACGACACCCGGGTGCGCGAGGTGGAGATCACCTCGGGCGGGCTGAGCGTTCTGAAATGAGCCCCGCGGCCGGCTTCGACGCGGCCGATCCCGGCCTGGCGCAGCTGCGCAGGCTCACCGAGATCAGCCGCGCGCTCACCTACACCACCTCGCTGGACCAGGTCACCCGGCTCACGGTGGACCGGGGCGCCGAGCTGCTTGACGCGGCGGCGGCCGTGCTGATGCTGGCAGACCGCGAAGGGCTGCTGCACGTGCGCGCCGCCCACGGGATCGACGAGGACCGCGTGGCCCGCTTTCGCGCGCCCCTGAGCGACGAGGTGTTCGGGCGGCTGCAGGGGCTGCTGGCGGTGCCCGACGACTCCTTTCTGGCGGTGCCGCTGGTGGTGGGCGGCGCGGTGACGGGGCTGCTGGCGGCGGCGCTCCGGCAGCCATCCACGGCCGCGGACGAGTCCATCCTCTCCGCGCTGGCCGACCAGGCCGCGGTGGCGCTGGAGAACGCGCGGCTGGGGGGCGAGGTGCGCGTGGAGATGGAGGACCGGCTGCGCGCCAGCGAGGGGGCCACGAGCGCCAAGGACCGCGCCCTGGCCACGCTGGCCCACGACATCCGCTCGCCGCTGGGCGCCATCCAGGGCTACTGCGAGCTGCTGGAGGACGAGATCTACGGCCCCGTCAACGACCGGCAGCGCGAGGCGCTGGGGCGGGTGCGGATGAGCGGCCGGCACCTGCTCTCGCTGCTGGACAACGTGATGGACATGGCCCGGCTCAACGCGGGCGTGGTGCGGGTGGGCGAAGAGCCGGTGGCGCTGGCCGACGTGGCGCGCGAGGCGGTGCACATGCTGATCCCCGCGGCCGACGCAAAGCTGCAGACGCTGCAGCTGGGGCGAATGGCCCAGGCCACGGTGACGGCGGACCACGCGCGCGTGCGGCAGATCCTGGTGAACCTGATCGGCAACGCGGTCAAGTTCACCCCCCAGGACGGCAGCATCTCCGTCACCACCGCCGTCCGCACCCGCGACGGCGCGCGGTGGGGCGAGGTGCGCGTCGCCGACACCGGCCCGGGGATCGCGCCTGCGGAGCGGGCGGCCATCTTTCAGCCCTACTACCGCAGCGAGGGGACGGCGGCCGCGCCCGGTGTCGGGCTGGGGCTGGCCATCTCCCGCGCGCTGGTGGAGCAGATGGGGGGCGAGCTGGACCTGGAGAGCGAGCCCGGCGCCGGCTCCACCTTCATCATCCGCCTGCCGCTCTCCGATCCCGCCGCTTCGGACAGTGCGGAGGCCGGTTCCGGCTCCTGAAAACGGATTGGCCTCACGCAGAGTTAGCGGAGTTAGCGGAGTTTTCTCGTGGCATTCCCACACGCTCCTGCCGAACTACAGGGGTCTGGAGGGAACGGTTCGAAAGAATTCTGCCAACTCTGATAACTCCGTGTGAGATATCGCTTTGAAATCCGGCCCAGCGCCAGGGAGCAGAGGGGACGGCACGAGAAAACTCCGTGCACTCCGTTGACTCCGTGTGAGGCGTTCTTTTGTTGGAGGCGGGACAGGGTCAGCCGGCACGGGGAGAAGCCGGATCGGGTTTTCGGCACACGAATGGGTCGGGGTACGGGCGTTGCGTAGGCGGAATCACGGAAATTCGCACGCAGGGCCGGCGGGAGGGCCGCGCATCCCGCAACTCGTTCAAAGACTTTCGAATGGCAGCAGCGGCGGTCGCGCGTGCACGATACCAGGGGCTGGCGGCGGCGCGCAGGTGGACGCACGACCCCGTGCGGCCGCGGGAGAAGTTTTCCCTGGGCGTGGGCGACCGGCTGGGCGAGCTCACCGTCATCGGCCACCTGGCGTGCGGGCGGATGTCGGAGCTGTACCAGGTGTGGAGCAACCGCCACTGGTGCGCGCTCACCGGCAAGGTGCTCCTTCCCGGGCACCTGGAGAACGGCGTG
>DASUVG010000327.1:0-36700 GCA_036379135.1 Longimicrobium sp. | reverse complement strand
TCAGGCAAACAGAACGATCTCACCCAGGGGGAACAGAGGGAACAGAGAAATCAGCCATAATCCTCTGTTCCCTCTGTTCCCTCTGGGTGAGATCGTTCTTTCAAATGTGTTCACGAATGCACACTTGATCTGCAGAATTGGCATCACATTCTTTCCCGGATGTGGTATGAGGATGAGGGGGGGCCGCTCGCATCCTGGCCGGCTGCGCGAGTCAGCCGGCAATACGGGGCGACGCCGCTATCCGTCGAAGGATCGGCAGATGGGGGTGAGAGACGGCCGGGCGGGGATGGAGCCGCGGAGCGAGGGTCTGCAGAGCGTGGGGCGAGCGAGGCTCCGCGCGGCGGGAGCGATGGGTGGGGCGACGCGCGGGCGGAGGAGAGCGTCAGGGCGTGGCGGCCGATGCCCAGGCGCGCCGCCCGTCCTTCCCCGCGCCGGCGGGGGAGCAGGCGGCGACCGAGGCGATGACGTCCGTGACCCGGCGGTGGTCGGCGTCGGTAAGGCTGGAGCCCGACGGAAGGCAGAGCCCCCAGTCGAACAGGTGCTCGGCCACGCGGCCGCCCACCGCCTCGTACCCGCGGAACACCGGCTGCACGTGCATGGGCTTCCACACGGGACGCGCCTCGATGTTCTCGGCCTCCAGCGCCAGCCGCAGGTCCTCGCGCGTGGCCCCGAAGGCGTCCGGGTCCACCGTGATGCAGGTGAGCCAGCGCGACGAGCGCCCCCACGGCGCCTCGGGCATGAACCGGATGCCGGGAAGCTCGCCCAGCGCGTCGCGGTAGCGGTCGAAGTTGCGGCGCCGCGCCACCACGCGGTCCTCCAGCACGCGCAGCTGCGCGCGCCCGATGGCCGCCAGCACGTTGCTCATCCGGTAGTTGTACCCCAGCTCCGAGTGCTGGTAGTGCGGCACCGGGTCGCGCGCCTGGCTGGCCAGGTTGCGCGCCCTGGCCACCAGCCGCTCGTCGTCGGACACCAGCATGCCGCCGGCGGACGAGGTGATGATCTTGTTGCCGTTGAACGAGAAGATCCCCACCCGCCCAAAGGTGCCCGGCGCCCGCCCGTGGTAGGTGGCACCCAGGGCCTCGGCGGCGTCTTCGACCACCGGCACGCCGTAGTGCTCGCAGACGTCCAGGATGGGCTCCACGTCGGCGCTCTGGCCGTACAGGTGCACCAGCACCACCGCCCGCGGCAGCCGGCCGCGGCGCGCGCGAACGTGCAGCGCGTGCGCAAGCAGCTCCGGCGACATGTTCCACGACTGCTCTTCGCTGTCGATGAACACGGGAACCCCGCCCAGGTAGAGGATGGGGTTCACCGACGCGGAGAAGGTGAGCGTGCTCACCAGCACCTCGTCGCCGGGACCCACCCCCACCAGCTTGAGCGCCAGGTGCAGCGCGGCCGTGCCGGAGCTCAGGGCGGCCGCGTGCGGCGAGCCCACCATCCCGGCGAACTCGCGCTCGAACGCGTCCACCTGGGGGCCCAGCGGGGCGATCCAGTTGGAGGCGAACACCTCCCCGATCAGCTCCTGCTCCTGCCCGCTCATGTGCGGCGGTGACAGGTAGACCCGGTCGCGACTCTCCGTCATGGTTGCCTCGAGGGTATCGGTAACGCCAGGACGGCAGCCCCACAGCGTCCACCAGAGATAGCGAAGGTCGCCGATGAAGCTGTAGCGCCGGATGTAGTCAACGTTGATGCGCACCTTCGCGGGAAAGAGCACGTCACGGTTGTAGGCTTCGGGCTGGGCCTGCCCCGCCAGCAGCTCCTGCTCGTTGCGGAACCGCAGCGTCGCGGGCCCGGTGATCCCCGGCCGGATGGACAGCACGACCCGGTCGTCGCCCTCCAGGCGGTCGGCGAAGCCGGGAACATCGGGGCGCGGGCCCACGAAGCTCATGTGCCCCAGCAGCACGTTCACCAGCTGCGGCAGCTCGTCGATCTTGCTGCGGCGCAGCAGCCGCCCCAGCCGCGTGATCCGCGGATCGCCCGAGGTGGTGACGGAGGTCGTCACCCCGGGCACGTCGCGCATGGTGCGGATCTTCAGCACGCGAAAGGGCCGGCCGTGCCGCCCCACCCGCGTCTGCGCAAAGAAGCCGTTGCGGCGCGTATCCACCGTCGCCGCCAGGTACGCCAGCACGATCACCGGCCCGGTCACCGCCAGCCCCACCGCGGCGCCCACCACGTCGAACGCGCGCTTGGCCGCGCGCGACAACGGGGGCAGCCCCCCTTCAGCCGGCATACCCGTGCCGCGCCAGGGTGGGCGCGATGAGGTCCTCCACCCGCCGGACCTCGTCTGGGGCCAGCTCCAGCCGCCCCTTGCCCACGCTGCCGGTAAAGACGTCTCCCGCCAGCTCGCGCCACGCCTGCGGCGCGACCGGCAGCCCCAGGAAGGCGGCCACCCCCTGCATCACTTCGGCAGGCCTGGTGACAAATTCCTCGTAGCGGATGCGGTGCACCCGCGCCGGGTCCATCGGGGCCAGCTGGGCGTCGGCGGCGTCCACGCACCGGGCCCACTGGGCCGCGCACAGCTGCGCCAGGCCGCCGGCGCGGTACCTCTCCATCCCCTCGAACTTCGGGCCCCACACCGCCAGCCCCCGGTCGGGCCGAACCAGGCGCACCACGCGGTTGCGCAGGTACCCCAGCGCGTAGAAGGGCAGATCCGTCGCGGGGACGAAGCGCGCCTTGCGGGCCAGGTACCGCGGCTCCAGCGGCGCCGTCCAGCGCTTGAGCGCCGACGCCACCACGTCGCGGCCGTCGCGGACGATGACCAGGTAGCGCGCCTGCGGCACCACCCGGTCCACGAAGCCCACCCGCAGCGAGTTGGCGCACGTCTTTTCCACCAGCCAGCGCGCGTCCGTCCGCCGCGCCGCGCTGTCGAACGCCCGTCTAATGTAGCGGGTTACGCCCGGAGTCGCCATCTCCGGGGTGAACTCGTCCGTGGGAAACGAGCGGTTGCCGTGCCGCCAGATATAGTTGATCTCGTCGCAGGGCCAGGTCTGCACCCCGTCCACGCGCGTGAGCACGTCGCGAAGGATGTTGGTTCCCGAGCGCGGCGCGCCGATGATGACCACCGGCTGGTAGCTCCCCACGCCGTTTCCTGCCGTCATGCCCCGTTCTCGTTTGCGTGAACGCCCGCCGCGCCGTACAGCGCCAGCGTGCGGCGCACCACGTCGCGGCGGTCGAAGTGCTCCTCCACGCGGCGCCGCGCGGCCCGGCCCATCCGCCGGCGCAGCTCCGGGTCCCCGATCAGCCGCTCCAGCGCCGCCGCCAGCGCGCCGGAGTCGCCCGGGGGCACCAGCACACCCGTCTCTCCCGACACCACGGCCTCGCGGCACCCCGGCAGGTCGAAGGTGACCACCGGGACGCCGGTGGCCCCGGCCTCGATGAGCACGCGCGGAAACCCCTCGCCAAAGGTGGAGGGAAGCACGAAGATCGACGTTTCCCGCAGCAGGGCGGGCATGTCGGATACGTAGCCCATGAACTCGAACGCGCCGTCGCGCACCTGCGCGTCGATCCACTCCCGCGGCACGGCGTCGGGGTGCCCCGGGTCGAACTCGCCGCCCACCACGAAGCGCACCCCCGGATGGGCGGCGCCCACGCGCCGGGCCGCCTCGGCGAACAGCGCCAGCCCCTTCTGCCACACCATGCGGCCCACCAGCACCACGCGCACCTCCGCCGGCTCGGCGGCGGGGGGGGCAAAGCGCGCCACGTCCACGCCGGAGCTGGCGATCAGGTGCGCCCGGGCCGGATCCACCAGCCCGCCCGCGGTGAAGTAGCGCAGGTCGTCCGCGTTCTGGAACACGGTGGCCGCCGCCCTGGACAGGGTGTGGCGAAGGGCGGTCCGCAGCACGCCGGCCACGGAAGGCGCGCCGTTGAGCCCGTATCCCAGCCCGGTGACGGTGTTGACCACCACCGTCTCCGGCAGTCCGCGCACCGCCAGCCCCCCCAGCACGATGGGCTTGGTGTTGAAGTGGTGCACCAGGCGGGGGCGCAGGCGCCGGTACAGCCGCCGGACCGCCAGGAACGCCGCCGCGTCGCTGCGCGGGTCGATCCCGCCGCGCCGGAAGGGGATCTCCACGAACTCGGCGCCGTGGGCGGCCAGCCGCTCGGCACTGTGGTCGCGCGCGGCGGCCACCACCACCCGCCACCCCTGCCCCGCCAGGTGCTCCACGATGGCAAGGCGCGAGCTGACGATGCCGTACGCCCGGTTGGCCGCGAGCACCGCGACGGGGCGCGGCGGGCTCAGCACTTCAGGACACACGCGCCGCGGGGACCGTTGGAAGGCGGACGACGGGACGCACCGTGACGTCACCCGCATCCCCGCCGAGCAGGGCCGGCACGTCCGGGTGAAGCCGGAGATGCGCGTCCGCTCCTCCGCCGCCGCCGGGGCGACGGCCGGCGCGGAGCGGACGGGGAGAGGCGTCGCCCGCGGACGAGCACCGGCACGAATTCGAAAAAATACTCCGCCCCGCGAAATCCTGCAATCGCCCGGCGGGCCGGCGGAGCGTGGCGTGGACGGGCAAGTCCGGCGCACGCATCCCGGCGGTCCGCCGGATCGCGGAACGGGGCTCCGCGCGCCCGGCGCCTCCGGGCGCACGTGGGCAAAGCGGTTGCGCGGGGAAGGCGCGGAAGCAAACGGATGAGAATGCGGAGCGGGGGCGGATCGTCCCCCCCGTCCCCTCCCCCTTCTCCACGGCCTCCGCGTGCGGCCGCCCCGGGCGCCGCCGGCCCACGCGGCGCCTCATCCGGCCTTCCGGGTACGCCCGGCCGCGACCTGGGTGAACACCCGCCCGTACGCTTCTGCGATGGCGGGGGAGGCGAAGTCGTGCGCGCGCACGCGCCCCCGCTCCGCCACGCGCGCGCGGAGCTCCGGGTCCCGGAGGAGCTGGAGGATCGCGCCGGCCATGGCGTCCGGGTCGGCGACGGGAACCAGCATTCCCGTCTCGCCGTGCCGGATGATCTCGCCCGGCCCGTACCGGCAGTCGGTGGCGACCACCGCCGTTCCGCCCGCCATGGCCTCCACGACCACGTTGCCGAACGCCTCGACGGTCGACGACAGGACGAACACGTCGGCCGCGTGCATGAAGCGGAAGGGGTTCTGCTGAAAGCCGGCAAGCCACACCGCGCCCCCCAGCCCCAGGCGGGCGACCTCCGCCTCCAGCTCCGGGCGCAGCGGCCCCTCGCCGATGATCCACAGCCGGGCGGGCACCTGCGCGCGGACCTTCGCCACCGCCCGCAGCAGGTCCACGAAGCCCTTCTCCGGCGACAGCCGCCCGCACGCCACCAGGAGCGGGCCCTCCCCCGCGGGCGCCTCGCGGGGGAGCGGCGCCAGCGCCAGCCCCTGCGTCTCCTCGTCCAGCGCGGCGTTGTGGATCACCTCCACCCGCCCCGCCAGGCCGGGGATCATCGCTTCGGCCTCGGCGCCCACGCCGCGCGAGAGCGCCACCACGCGCGCGGCCCGGGGAAACAGCCTGCGCATGAGCACCAGCAGCCCGCGCCGCTTGAGCGACGTGCCGGGCTCCGTCAGGCGGGAAAGGACGGCCTGCAGCACGTTGACCACCGGGGGCGCGTCCGGCAGCCCCACGGACGCGGCGGTCGCCAGGCAGCCGGGAAAGTACTGGACGGCGCAGACCACGTCGTACCGGCCGCTGCCCATCATCTCCCGCATCATCCGCAGCGCGCGCAGGCGGCGCGACCCCGTCACGTGCAGCTCCACGTCGGGCGCCACCTCGCGCTCGTAGTCTCCCCCCCCGCGAAAGGTGAGGATGGAGGGGGTGAAGCGGGTGCGGTCGAGCGCGTTGGCCACCCGCACCATGTGCTTCTCCGCCCCGCCGCCTCCCAGGACGGTGGTGACGAAGAGCACCCGCAGAGGCGCGGCGCGGCGGACGCCGGGGGCGGGAGGGAACGAGATCTCGCCGCCCCGCGGCAGCTGGATGGAATCGGTCATTCCGGAGACGTCTGGCTGTCGAAGTCGACCACCACCGCGCGGAACTTGCCACGGGCGCCGCGGGGGATCTGGTCCAGGTACTGGAACTCCACCTCCACCGGCGTCTGCAGGCGGCGGGCGAGCTCGGCGCGGATCGCGCGTTCCAGCTGCTCGGCCGGGGGCGCCTCGGGCGCCCGGACGATGCGGAAGGTGAACCGCTCGTAGTCGCGCTGGATGAGCTGCGCCTCGCGGATGCCGTCCAGCGAGCGGGTGGCGTGAAAGCACAGGTACCCCACCTGCCGCCCGTCGCGCGTGCGCACCAGGTCTTCCGAGCGCCCCATCACCGCGCCGATGGTGGGCCACCCCAGCCCGCACGCACAGCCGGTGGCGTATCCCGTCGACACCGCGTCGTCCCCCACGGCGTAGCGGATGAGGGGCATGCTGCGGCGCACCAGTCCCGTCAGGAGCACGCGCCCGGTCTCACCCGCGGCGCAGGGGCGGCCCGCCGCGTCCACGATCTCCACGATCCCGAACTGCGGCTGCACGTGCATGGCCCCGTGGTCGCACTCGATGACGAAGTGCGCCCCTTCCTGCGACGAGTAGAAGTCGTACACGCGGTCGCAGACGGCTTCCTCGATGCGCGCGCGCCAGTCCGGCTGCAGCACCTCGGAGGTGACCACCGCGGCCCGGGTGTGGCGCAGCGACTCGGGCCGGTCGCGCAGCAGGAGCGCCAGCTGGTGCACCGCCGACGCGTAGCCGGTGACCACGTGCGGGCGCACCCGGTCCAGCAGCTCCAGCACGCGGCCGCGGTTCTCCGGGCCCAGCGCGTAGATGGACAGGTGCGTGTTCCCCGTCGTCCGGTCCGTCCACGAAAGGGCCCGGTCCTCCTGCGAGGGGGACAGAAAGCCGGAGAGCGCCAGCGTGCGCGGGTGCCCGGTCCCGCAGATGCGCCGGTACCACTCGTCGCGAAGCGCCTGCTGAAAGCCGCGCTCCCACAGGGTGGCGGCCAGCCGGATGGGCGTTCCCGTGGTGCCGCTGGTGCGGTGGTAGCTGGTCAGCCGCAGGGGCGGATCGGGAAAGAAGCGGGCGTTGTGCTCGCGCAGGTCGCCCTTCTCCAGCACCGGGAGCCCCGCCAGGAGCTCCAGCACCCCCTGGCCGGCCTCCGCGGGGAGGGGCGGATACGCCTCGCCGTCGCGGTAGAAGGGGACGCGGGCGCGCGCGAACCCGTACATCCGCCGGAACGCCGCCTCCTGGTACGCCCACGACTCGGCGGCCGTCCACCGCCACGAGGCGCGCGCCCGCGCGCGGTACAGCATGCCGGTGAGGCGCTTGAGCCGCAGCCGCAGCCCCGCCTGCGTGGCCTTGAGGTCACCCACCCGAGCCTCCCTCCGTCGGTACCCCGTCCGTGTGCGCGCCCTTCGCCAGCAGCGCGTCGTATTCGGCGACCACCCCGCCCACGTACGCCGCGGTGGAGAAGAGGCGGGCGACCCGCTCGCGCCCCGCCCGCCCCATGGCGCGCCGGCGGTCGGGGTCGCCCAGAAGGGCCTCCATGGCGTCGGCCAGCGCGGCCGGATCCCCCGGCTCCACCAGCACCCCGGTCTCCCCGTCCGCCACCTGCTCCGGCACGCCGGCCACCCGCGTCCCCACCACGGGGACGCCGAACTGCATGGCCTCCAGGTGCGTGCGCGGAAAGCCCTCGTTCCCCACCACCCGCACCACCCGGCCGTCCACCTCCAGCGTCTCGGCGCTCACGGAGGGGAGGACGCAGAGGTCCGCGTACCGGTAGAAGGCGAACGGATCGTCCTGCCAGCCGGTGAAGACCAGGTTGTCCACCCCCAGCTCCGCGCAGCGCCGCCGCAGCCAGTCGTGGTAGAACTCGTACCCGGCCACCCAGTCCCCCACGCACACGACCACCACCCGGCCGGCCCAGCCGCGCGCGTTCAGCCGCGCCACCGCCTCCAGCAGGTGGTGATGGCCCTTGAAGGGGACGATGGAGGCGAAGCAGCAGACCACGGCCGCGCCCCGCGCCCGCGCCTCGTCCAGCCAGGGGACGGGCGTGGTGCCGGGCTGCAGGGGGCGGATGCCGTTGTACACGGTGACCGCCCTGGCCCGTCCGCGGGGGGTCAGCGTGGCCCGGGCGCCCTCGGAGACGGTGATGATGCGCCGCGCCGCGCGCTCGAAGACCATCCGCAGGGAGCGGCTGTGCGAGAACTCGCCCCGCAGGTGCGCCACGATGGGGATGCGCGCCAGCCGCGCGGCCGGCAGGATCTGCAGGGTGCCGCGCGGGTCGTTGGCGTGCACCAGGTCGGCGCGGTGCTCGCGCAGCACCCGCAGGAGCCGGAGCGTGTACGGCGCCAGCGCGAAAGCGGCGCGCAGCATGCGGCCGGGCGCCAGCCCGTCCATCCGGCGGCCGTGCCGGCCCAGCTCGCCCGGGGCCTCCACCACGCGGCAGGGAACTCCCGCCGCCCGGTACGCCTGCGCCACCGGCCCGTCCCCGGTGAGCACCACCAGCGGGTGCACGCGCGGGGGAAGGTTGGTCACCAGCTCGAACAGGCTGCGGTTGGCCCCCGCCATCCGCTGCGGATAGGCGATGTAGAAGACCACGCGCACGGGCGGCCCCGCGTCCGGGGACCCGCGGCGGCCGGGCCTGGCGGCACGGCTGGCGGCGATCATCGCTCCCACGCGCGCAGGTCCACGCCGAACTCGCGGGCGAGCCGCTCGTTGTGCGGGACGAAGAAGGCGTCCAGGTCGCGGAGCACCGCGGCGTCGTCGTCGCGCAGCCCCGACGGCTTGCGGGTGGCCAGGCGAAGGTAGGCGTCGCGCAGGTACGTGCGCAGGCGCATGCGCGGCAGCCGCCGGCTGATCTGCCACCCCAGCTCGTGCAGGCGGTGGCTGCGCACCTGGTACGACTCGTTGCGCCGCACGAACGGGTACTCCGCGTAGAACCCCTCGTCGATCCCCACCGACCGCGCCAGCGACTGCAGGGTGCCGCGCGGGTCGCGGGTAAGGTCTTCCAGCAGCACGATGTGCAGCTTTTCGCGGGGAAACAGGCGCGCCCACCGCTCCAGGTGCCGGGCGTAGCAGCTGAGGTCGACCTCGCTGCGCCACAGGGGAATGCTCCCCCGCCAGCGCGGGCCGCTCACGATGTTCCCGGAGTCGTCCGCGTCCAGGGCCAGGTACTCGGCCAGCGTGGTGTCGGGGCGCAGGGCCGCCAGGTTGTTGCGCGTGTACTGGAACGAGGAGTAGACCCGGTCGGCCGGCCTGCGCAGCACGAACACGATGTCGGGCACGGGGTCCAGCGCGGCCAGCACGCGGGGCGCCGTCTCCTGGTACAGGTAGTGGGTGGTGGCCTCCAGCCAGACGCGCGCGCCGGGCCTGTCCTGGCCGTCGAACCAGCGCCGGTAGCCGTCCAGGCCGTGCTGGTGCCAGGTGCCTTCGGGACGGCTGATCGGGTGCCCGGGGTCCATCAGGTAGAAGGTTTCCTTCGACCGTGCCCCGCAGACCTGCGGGTGGTCGGCCAGCCACCCGAACAGGGAGCTGGTACCGCACTTGGGCGCGCCCGCGATCACCAGGTTGGGGAGTGCCATCTTGAAGGCCGGTTCGATCACGACGGGGTACACCGAAAGCGGCGGGGCCGGCGTCCGCCGGCTCCGCAAGGGAGATGAAATCGTTCCGCCGGACCGTTCGCGGCGCGCGCCGCGGACGGGCGCATGCCGCGCGCGCGGGCGCCGGAAGGGCCGAGGGGGCGCGTCAACCGCGCACCCGGTTTCGCCGCAGCGACAGCAGCCCCAGCGCCACCCCCACGGCAGCCAGCCCCCCCAGGGTGACCAGGTAGGTGACGGCGCCGCTGCTGGTGGGCTGGGCGGAAAAGAGGCCGACCACGTAGAACACCCGCACCCACGCGTGCTCCGGGTTGGCCACGAGCAGCGACGCCAGCCAGCGGTGGAACAGGCCGAAAAGGAAAAAGACCAGCACCACGCCGGGGACGTTGAAGTTCCAGTACGCCTCGCCCACGGCGCCGGGGGGAACGCCGCCCTCGCGCCCGAAGAAGACGCGCCCCACGCGGCCGCCCGCCAGCCCGGGCTTGCCGGGCCAGAGCGAGCGCGGCACCGGCGCGCTGAGCACCGCCAGGTAGGTGGAGCCGTACAGGTGGTCCACCCGGTCCGGCACGTGCGCCAGGATGGCGATGACGGCGCTGCCGGTGGTCGCGCGGGCCAGCACCTCGCCGCCCGCCGCGTGGGTGATGGCCTCGATGGGGGACGAGGTGAGCGCGTCCCAGTCCAGCACGCCGGTGCGCGTGCTGTTGCGGAACTCCCCCAGCACCGAGATCAGGAAGAGCGCCAGGGGAACCAGCAGGACGGGCCCGGTAAGGACGAAGCGCCGCCGCGCCAGCATCCAGACGATCAGTCCCAGCACCATGGGCAGGATCACCGCGCCGCGGCCGCCCGCGCCCAGGAAGGTGATCATCAGCGCCAGGGCGGCGCACCCCCAGAACACCGGCTGCAGGGGGGCGCGGTGGTCGCTGCTCAGCCAGAGCAGGCACGCGTACGTCCCGATCCCCGCCGCCTCGAGCCAGTAGAACTCGCCCGCGACCGAGGTGTGGCGCGAGCGGGCCCAGGAGAGCAGGTGGGCCACGAAGCCGCCCTGCGTCGACAGGTAGTACGCGAAGATGGCGGCGCCCATGGCCCCCACCGCCGCGGCGCGCAGGGGGATGGCCCGGGGCGCCAGCACCCGCAGGCGCGGCACCCGCGGGGTGCCCACCAGCAGGTAGCCGGCGTAGTAGGCCACCAGCCCCAGGGCGGTGAGCACCAGCTCCAGCGCCACCAGGGCGCCCAGGCGCTCCGGCGACCAGTTGGGCAGCGCCCGGTGCCAGAGCATTCCGAAGGCGTACTGCGGAAAGCTGCGGGCCAGCCCCACCAGCGCGAACAGGCTGGTGAACACCAGGGGGTGGAACCAGCCGTACCGTTCGCGGCGGTAGCTCATGATGGGCCACAGGCGCACCGCGATCAGCAGCGCCAGCGCCGGCACCATCAGCTCCGCCCCGGGCGTGCCGTTCAGCAGCGCGAACAGCACCACCAGGCCCAGGTACAGGGCGAACACCACGCACACCGCCAGCCGCCACCCCGAGCGCATCTCCACGAACGGGTTGGGCGTGGCGGCGGCGGGGGCCGCGGGGGGGGCGGGGGGCGGCGCGGCCGCGGCGAGCGCCGCCCCGCCGAACGAGTGCCTCATGCCGGGCCCCGGAAGGGAACGGGCGCGCGCGGAGACGCCGGGAGCGCGAAAGAAGGCGCTCTCCCTGCCTCCGCGCGCGCGGCGCGAGACCCGTCGTGGGGCGGATGGGGGATCACGGCCAGTCCAGGTAGAGCGCTTCCAGGTCGCGGGTCACCCGGCGGACGTCGAAGCGTCCGGCGAACACCCGCCCACGGGCCCCCAGCGTGCGGCGAAGGCCAGGGTCGCGGACCAGCGCCGCAAGGCGGTCGATCCATTCCCCCGCCGTGCTCACCAGGTACCCTCCGTCGCCGTCGTGCAGCGCGTCGCGAATCCCCACGATGTCCGAGGCCACCACGGGAACGCCGAAGGCCTGCGCCTCGATGGCCACGCGCCCCATCCCCTCGCGCTCCGACGGAAAGGCGAGCACGTCCATGGCCCGGTACCACAGGTAGACGTCGGGGCGGTAGCCGGTAAAGACCACGCGCTCCTCCAGCCCCGCCGCCTTGACGGCCGCCCGGCAGCGGGCGGCGTACGCGGGCTTCTTCTCCCCCCCCACCAGCCACAGCCGCACGTCCGGGTTGTCGCGCAGCAGCGCCGGCGCCACCGACTCCAGAAAGGGGAGCTGGCCCTTGGCGGGGTAGATGCCGGCCACGATGGCGACCGCCACCTCTCCCTCCGCCATCCCCAGCTCGGCGCGGGCCCGCTCGCGCGACACCCGTTCCTGGTACTGCCGCATCTCGGCCAGGGCGAAGCCGTTGTGGATGGTGCGGGACCGCCTGCGCAGGCGCGCGCGGAGCGGCGGCGCCACGCGCTCCAGGTAGTACCCGCGCAGGCTCTCGGTGATGAACACCGTGCGGTCGGCGGTGGCCAGCAGCAGCTGCCGCAGCATGCGCACGCGGCCGCCGGGCTGCACCCCCCGCACGTGCATCACGGCGCGGCACCCGGCGCGCCGCGCGGCGTGCACCGCCGAAAGAAAGGTCTCGGCGTCGGTGTGCACCGCGTCGGGCGCGTGGCGCCGGAGCACGGGCAGAAGCATGCGGTTCACCTCGCGGGCGCGCGCCAGGCGCCCCCAGCGCCCCGTCCGCGGCGGCGGCGCGGCCAGGATCTCGTGCTCCACCCCCACGCGCCGGAGCTCCGCGGCCAGCGGATGGTCCGGCGAGGGGAGCGCGGCCACCACCACCGCGTCCATCTCCCGCAGGTTGGCCAGCGCCATCAGCAGGCTGCGCGTTCCCCCGTAGATGTCCTCGTCGGTCTGCATGCTGAAGAACAGCACGCGCGGGCGCCTGCCCCGCGCCGCGGAAGGCACCTGGTCGCTGCGCACGGCGGCGCCGGGGGACAGCATCACCATCTATGGCGCGAGCGCGGGGGCGCGAAGGTCCTCGGCCACCTGCTCGATGATCTGGTCGAGCGTGTACGTGGGCTCCCACCCCAGCAGGGTGCGGGCGCGGGTGATGTCGGGGACGCGGCGCTGCATGTCGTCGAAGCCGGGCCCGTACGCCTCTTCGTAGCTGATGGTCTCGATGGTGGAAGTGGAGCCCAGCCGGGCGATCACCCGCTCGGCCAGCCCGCGGATGGAGATCTCTTCCTGGCTTCCCAGGTTGATGACGCACCCGGCGGCCTGGGGAACGCGCGGCAGCTTGAGCAGCGCGCGCACCACGTCGTGCACGGAGCCGAAGCAGCGCCGCTGCTGGCCATCGCCGTACACCTGCAGCGGCCGGCCCTGCAGCGCCCGCGACACGAAGCTGGGCACCACCATCCCGTACTGCCCCGTCTGGCGCGGACCGACGGTGTTGAACAGGCGCACCACGTAGGCGGGAAGCTGGGTCTCGTGGTAGTGCGCCAGGGCCAGGAACTCGTCCAGCGCCTTGGCGCAGGCGTAGGCCCACCGCCGCTTCTCGGTGGAGCCCATCACCACGTCGTCGCTCTCGCGGAACGGGATGGCGGTGGACTTTCCGTACACCTCGCTGGTGGAGGTGATGACCACGGGGCGGCGGTAGCGCGCGCACGCCTTGAGCACCACGTCGGTGGCGGTGAAGATGGTCTCCACCGTGCGCACCGGCTGCTCCATGATGAGCTTTACGCCCACCGCGCTGGCCAGGTGGTACACCGCGTCGTGCTGCGCGACCTCGCGCTCCACCAGCTTGCGCTCCGCCGCGGAGGCGATGACCACCCGCAGGTTGGGATCGCTCTGCAGGTGCTGGATGTTGGACCACCGCCCCGTGGACAGGTCGTCCAGGATGGTGACGCTGCAGCCCTCGCGAAGCAGGGCCTCCGTCAGGTGCGAGCCGATGAAGCCGGCGCCGCCCGTAACAAGGATTCTGTCGAAGTTTCGCACCCTGAAATCCCTTTGACGCTGTGCGTCGTGCACCGATCGGACGGAGCGGCGAGCAACCTGACAAACTAGTCACGATGACGGGTCGCCGCAATCGCGCAAACCCGCTCCCCGTGCCGTTCTATCGGGAAACATCCACCGCGTGAAACCGAAAATAATGTCGTTCGAATCCCGCTCCGGCCCGCCCCGGTCGTGCCTGCGGGGAGGGGACGCAGCCAGGTTCCGGCGGACGGGGAGGGCGACGAGATGCGGACGGGGATGTCGCGCGGCGCGGCGACCCGTCCGTGAGGGAGGCGTCGGACCGGCTCAGGCGGCCGCGGCGGCGGCGGCCGGGCGGATCCCCAGCACGCCGGCCACGTCCGCCCACATCCGCACCGTCTTCTGCCGCATGGCCACGCCGTTCTCGCGCAGCGCGCCGATCACGCGCTCGCGCTCCGGGCCCTCCAGCAGCCGGTCCAGCTGCGCCAGCACGGCCGCGGTGGGGTCGGTCGCCTTGACCACGCACTCGCCCGCGCCAAACTCCTCGAACAGCATCTCGTACTTGTGGCTCCACCCCATGGCCAGGCTGGGGACCGCCTGCGCCAGCGAGCTCACCAGGGCATGGAAGCGCGAGCCGATGACGGCGTGGCACTCGCCCAGGATCCCCTTGAGGTGGCCGGGATCGTCGTGGGACTCCACGCGCAGCTCGCCGCCCACCTGCTGGCGCAGCGTCTCGGAGATGGCGAAGTCGCTGGTGGGGTCGTGCACCAGGATGAACGGCTCGTAGCCGCGCGCGCGCAGGTGCCGCACGCACTCGGCCAGCACGCCCACGTAGCGGTCGCGCACCTCCGCCGTCCCCTTGTCCACCATGCGGAGGTTGGGGACCACGGCCACCTGCCGCGGGCGCGGCTCGTACCCTGGCGGAAGGGTGCCGGGCATGGCCACGGTAAAGTCCGGCGCCTGCTCGATGCGCGCCCGCACCGGCCCCAGCTCGCGCACGTGCTCCAGCGAGATGCGGTCGCGGGCGAACACCAGGTCCACGCCGTCCAGCGCCCGGCGAAAGGCCTCGCGGCCGCGGGGGTCCCTGAAGGGGCCCAGCGCCTGCGGCAGCAGGACCACCGGCGTTCCGCGGCTGCGCCAGCGCGCCGCCATGCGGGCCAGGTGCTCCGACGCGCGCGGCCCCCACTGGTCGCTGTACGCGAACCCCGAGGCGTCCAGCACCCCCTGGATCTCGTCCTCCGTCACCAGCCCGAACGTCTGCCGCACGCGTCTGGGCACCAGCCCCGTGACCGGGTTCCCCAGCGCGCCCAGCCGCCCCAGCCACAGCTTCTGGTACAGCCCCAGCTGCGCGCGCTGGCGGTACGGGCCCTTGTTGGGGTGGATGGCCAGCTCCACACCGCCGCCCCAGGCGTCCCGCTGCCGCGCCACGGCGCGCAGCATGAGCTCCGCGCCCTTGTTGGCCGTTCCCACCCCCGCGCCACGAACTTCGATCAGCATCTCGTACCGAATCCCGAAAAGACCAGCGTCTGGCAAGCGTGCCGCTCACCTCGATCGTAGCGGTGGCGGAGGGTTCTCAAGATCGCGCATCAGGTGGTGCGGACGTCCGGCTCTACCGCGCCGCGGAGGTCATCCGGCGATCCGCATCCCTCCCCAAAAAAATTCTCATGGCCCCCTGCCGCATTTCCATCCCTCTCCCGTTCCCGACGGCTCCAGGGATCGTGCCTCGTCGACCGGCGCGCCATGCCTCCGCTCACTACGACCATGCTTCCGACCGGGAAAGCAGAGGAAACGGCACGAGAAAACTCCGCTGACTCCGCTAACTCTGCGTGAGGCCCTTCTTTTTGCGGATCCGGCAGAACCGCGATCGATCGACGGCGCGGGCGGAGCGGGGAGGATCACGCCTTTCTGGGCGCGGCGGCGTTGTACCGCCGGATCACGTCCAGCGCCTTCTTTCCCGACGCGGGGACCAGCGCCTGGGGGTCCGGGTAGCCCACGGCGATCAGCATGATCACCCGCTCGTCGGGCTCCAGCCCCAGCAGCGCCGCCATCCCCCGCTCCTGGGGCTCCAGGTCGGGCCAGTTGATGCAGCACGACGACAGCCCCAGCGTCTCCAGCGCCAGCACGAACGACATGGAGGCCAGCCCGCCGTCGATGTAGATGACGTGCCGGTCCTTCTCGTGAAAGTACGCGCGCAACCGGCCGACGACGGCCACCACCACGGGAAAGTTGTGCTCGAACCCGCGCGTCCCCATGGGCAGCGACGCCACCTTGAGCGCCATCTCGGGGTCGTCGAAGATGCGGAACTCGAACGGCTGGCGGTTGCAGGCGCTGGGCGACTCCGCCGCCACCCGCACCGCCCGGTCGATGAGCTCGCGCGGAACGGGGCGCGGCTGGAACCAGCGGACGGAGCGGCGCCGCTCCGCGAGCCGCAGCAGGTCGTCGTACGCCACCGGCGGCGCCTGCGACAGGTCGCGGCGGAACGGCGCCACCCGCAGCCCCTCGGCGTGCGGCTGCAGCGGCAGCGCCAGGAACCGGTCGCGCGCGCGGTCGATGGCCGGGTGCCCGCTGGCGGCCTGGAAGTAGGCCTGCAGCACGCCGCTGGCCCACCGCACCTCTTCCGGGTCGTCGTCCACCCACGCCGCACCGCCGCCGTTCGCGCCGCCGCCGGTCGTCAGGTCCCCGACGTCGTCGCCGGCTCCATCGGCGAGCACGAGGTCGCCGCACGCGGGTGCCGGATCGCCCACCCGCGCGGCAAGGGCCAGCACCGTCTCTTCGATGTACTTGGTGGCGAAGGTGTCGCGGCGGGGCTGCATGATGAGCCCCTTCTCCAGCCGGTGCACGTTGCGGCGCAGGCGGTAGCGGCTCTGCGCATCCGACAGGTTGTCCTCCTCGTGGCGCAGCCGCCCGTGCAGCACCGCCTGGTGCTCGCGGCGGAATGCGCGCGACGAGAACAGGTAGTACAGCGTGGCCAGCAGCGGCGACCGGCTGGCCGCGCGCAGCGTGGCCAGCCGCAGGCGGTGGCGCAGCACCCGCAGCCGCGCGACCGCCGCGGGGTTCAGCACGGTCCTGAGGATGCGGCGCATCACGACCCTCCTCCTGACGGGGTGAGGCGCGCGAAGCCCTGCCGCACCAGCGCCCCCAGGTGGCGCAGGGGGCTGGTGAGCGCGCGCGTCATCATCCGCGCGGCCGGCAGCGTGCGCCGGTCGGTGTAGCACGCCAGCCACGACGAGACGGTGTACGACACCAGCGTCGCGATGGCAGCGCCCTCGCCCCCGTAGCGGGGGATGAGCAGAAAGTTGAGCCCCACGTTCACCAGCGCGCCCAGTCCGTGGCGGGTGAGCGAAAAGATGAACAGTCCCTCCGCCACCAGCCACTTGGAGAGGATGGCGGCCATGAAGATGGCGGGACAGGTCCACACGTGGATGGCCAGGATGCCCGCCGCCCGGCGGTATTCCTCGCCGTAGAGGAAGTTCACCGCGGGGCCGGCCAGCAGCGTGACCGTCACCGAGATCCCCAGCGCCAGCCACACCACCACCGTGTACGCGTGCTGAAGCCGCCGCCGGTACGCCTCGTCGTCCGTCTCGCGCGCCTTGATGAGCGACGGGAACACCGAGGTGGCGATGGTGGCGGGGATGAAGTACCAGATCTCGGAGACGCGCGCGGCCACGGAGTACACGCCCACCTCGGCGGGTCCCTTCATCTGCGCCAGCATCACCTGGTCGATCTTGAGGTAGACCAGGGCGCCCGCGCTGGACAGGATGAGCGGCCACGACTGGCGCAGCATCCCTCTGGCCAGCGACGCGTTGAAGCGCATGCGCAGCAGGGCGCCGCCCGTGTCGCGCCAGTAGGCCACCCCGAACCCCGCCGCCTTGATCCCCTGCTGCGCCACGTGGGCGATGGCGAAGGCCACCAGCGGCGCCCCCGCCACGATCAGCGCCACCTTGATGGCGGCGCCGCTGAAGATGGCGACGGCGCGCACCATCACCGACACGCGGGAGCGCACCCTGGACTGGAACCAGAAGTCCGCCACCTCCAGGGCGCTGAACACCTCGCCCAGGGCGATCACCCCCACCAGCAGCCGCGACTCGCCGGCGCCGGGGCTCAGCAGCACGAACGCGGAGACGGACAGGGCGACCACCAGGCTCCCCGCCAGCCGCAGCCCCATGGTGGTGCCGATGATCTCGTCGCGCTTGTCGGGCGTGCGGACCAGCTCGCGGGTGACGATGCCGTCCAGCCCCAGGTAGGGGATGAAGCCCAGCAGCGCCACCAGCGAGAGCGCGTAGCTCAGCAGCCCGAACTGCGCGGGGCCCAGGTAGCGGGCCATCCACACGGTGACGCCCAGCCCCACCGCCATGGTGGCTACGCGCTCGCCCATCAGCCACCCGGCGTTCCGCGTGGCCTTGCCGCGCACCGACAGGCCCAGCCGGGCCGCGCCCCGCTCCATCAGGCCCGAAGCGCGCGTCCCGCCCGCGGCCGCGGGGGCGGGCGTGAGCGGGCCGGAGGGTTGGTCGTGGTTCAGCACTCGGAGGGTGAGCGGCGGTTGAATCCAGGCAGTGCGCGCGGCAGGCGGCCCGTACGGCGCCCGGCGCGGGTGTGCAGCCCGTCCATGGACGGTCGGGAATGCGGAAAAACCGCCCCACCCGCACCGCGGGCAGGCGCGTCAGCACCCAGGGCTGCACGAACCCCGGTAACGTAACGCGTCAGGGCGGCCAGGGGAATCCCCGCGAATCCTTCAAACCGCGCCGCATCCACCGCTTCCGCGCATCCGCCCGGGGCGCCCCGAAAGACCGCGGCGCGCTCACCGGCGGAGGGGCCGTTCTGCCGGATTCGCAAAAGAATGGGCCTCACGCAGAGTTAGCGGAGTCAGCGGAGTTTTCTCGTGCCGTTTCCTCTGCTCTACCGGTCGGAAGCATGGTCGAACTCAGGCATGGCGCGCCGGTCGACGAGGCAGGATCCCTGGAGCTGCCGGGAACGGGTGGGAGATGGAAGGATGCTTATCGCCGGAGGATACAGAGAACAGGGAAGGTTGGAGCGCGGGACGGGATCGGCGCAGCGGGCGTCGTGCCGGATCGGGATGATCTCCACAACGCGGGGGAACAGGCCGTCCGCACCCCCTGATGCGCGATCTGGCGAACCGTCCGGACGCGGGAGGACGCGGAGGAAACGAGGGAGGGGATGCGGAGGAAGTCGTCCTCCGCATCCCCTGCGTTCCGCCGAGTCGTCCGCGTCCGGTGTGACGGAAGCCGGGCTACGCGCGCCCGGCGGCGCCGATGCGGGCGAGCACCTCCGCCTCGCGCTCGGCGGGGACGAACAGGTAGTTGCGCTCGCGCTCGGCGGGATCGGGCTCGATGCGGGGCATGGACACGGGCGCCGGGGCCCGCAGGTGGACAAAGCGGTAGTCGTGCGACCGCATCAGCCGCTCCACCGCCTCGTACGGCCCGTCCGGGTTGCACTCGACCACCACCACCGGGCGGTCTGCGGCGAGCGTCTTCGCCATCCCCTCGATCACCTGGTCCTCGAACCCCTCCACGTCGATCTTGACCAGGTCCACGCGGGGGCGGCCCTCCTGCTCCGCGTCCACCGTCACCACGTCCACCTCCACCAGCTCGCCCGCCTTGCCGTGGAACCCCTGCTCCGACAGGCTGGCGGACGAGGGGAGCGCCACGCTGGGAACGTGCAGCCGCGCCCGCGAGGCCCGGTTGGCCACCGCCACGCCGCGCACCGTGCACCGGCCGTCCAGCCCGTTGAGCGCCAGGTTGGCCCGCAGGCGCTCCTGGATGCGGGGCACCGGCTCGTACGCCACCGCGGTGAGCGCCGGGTTGGCGGCCGCCGCCATGAGCGTGTAGACGCCGGTGTTGGCGCCGATGTCGAGGAAGTGGCCGGCCGTGCGCGCCAGCTCCAGGAACGGCAGCACGGTCGAGGCCTCCCACTCGTGGATGCCGCGCCAGTACAGCGCGCGCCCGATGTGGTCTCCGAACGCGGGGGCGTATCGGAACGATCTGCCGCCGCCCAGCTCTACCCGGAACTCGTCCGAGACCGGCAGCCGCGCCCACACCTTGCGCGAGACGCGGCCCGACATCGACAGCCGGCGGACGCCCGTGCGGAGCGGCCCCACCCCCAGCACGGTGGTGATCACGGTCTGCACAGCTGACTTGAGAGGGCTCACGATGCTCTTTCCGGATAGGGGATGGATGTACTCGCAGCCGGGGTCCCGCCGTTCACGCGCGATGCGGAGAGGGAAATCGGCCGGTCCCGGGAAACGCCCACCTCCCGGACCGTCCGATTCCCTCCCCTGCCCCGCGCATCCGCTCCTTCACCCTCCACCGACGAACCCGCGCGGAGGTCAGCCGGGGAGAAGCCCCTCCGCCCGCAGGCGCGCGACGATCTGCTCCACCGCGTCCTCCACCGACGCCTGGTCCGTGCGCAGCACCATCTCCGGGTCCTCCGGCGCCTCGTACGGGGCGGAGACGCCCGTCAGGCTGGTCACGTCGCCTCGATCGGCGCGGGCGTACAGCCCCTTGGGATCGCGCCGCCGGAGCTCGTCCAGGGGGGCGTCGACGAAGATCTCCAGAAAGCGCCCCGGGGGAAGCAGCGCCCGCACCCGCGCGCGGTCCTCGCGGTAGGGGGAGACGAAGGTGCACAGCACCACCGCCCCCTGTGCGAAGAAGAGGCGCGCCACCTCGCCCACCCGGCGGATGTTCTCCGCGCGGTCGGCGGGGGAAAAGCCCAGGTCGCCGTTCAGCCCGTGGCGCAGGGTGTCGCCGTCCAGCAGCATGGTCTGCACGCCCCGCTCGAAGAGCCGGCGCTCCACCTCGCGCGCGATGGTGGTCTTTCCCGCCCCCGACAGGCCGGTGAACCAGAGCACCGCCGCCCCGTGCCCGTTGCGCGCCTCGCGCTCCTCGCGCGACACGTTCCACCCCTCCCACACCACGTCCGGCGACACCGCCGCCGCCGGCTCGGGCCCGGCGGCGGAGAACAGCTCGTCCGCCGTCTGCACCGGGCCGCGGATCATCCCCGCCGCCACGGTGACGTTGGTGTAGGGGTCCACCAGGATGAAGCTCCCCGTGGCGCGGTTCCCCTGGTACGCGTCGAAGAAGAGCGGCACCGAGGTGGTGACCTCCACCCGGCCGATGTCGTTCAGCCCCAGCTGCGCCGCCTCTTCGCGGTGCAGCGTGTCGACGTCGATGCGGTACACCACCCGGCTCACGAACGCGCGCGACGAGCGGGTGGTGTGCTGGATGACGTACGGCGTGGAGGGGTCCAGCGGCTGCTCGCCCATCCAGCAGAGCATGGCGTCCAGCCGGCCGCCCACGGTGGGAAGGTTGTTGCGGCGCACGATCATGTCGCCGCGCGACACGTCCACCTCGTCCGCCAGCGTCACCACCACCGAGTCGCCCTCCACCGCCTGCGGCAGCGCGCCCTCGAACGATTCCACCGAGCGCACCTGGGTGACCACCCCCGAGGGAAGCACCACCACCTCCTCGCCCGGCGTGACCGTTCCCGACGCCACCCGGCCCGCGAAGCCGCGGAAGTCCTGGTGGGGGCGAACGACGTACTGCACGGGAAAGCGGAAGTCCACCAGGTTGCGGTCGGCGCCCACGTTCACGCTTTCCAGGTGGTGCAGCAGGGTGGCGCCGTTGTACCACTCCATCCGCGCGCTCTTGGCGACCACGTTGTCGCCCTCCAGCGCCGACAGGGGGATGAAGGTGAGGTCCTGGATCCCCAGCTTCTCGGCGAAGCCCGAGTAGTCGGCCACGATGGCGTCGTACACGTCCTGCCGGTAGTCCACCAGGTCCATCTTGTTCACCGCCACCACCACGTGCGGAATGCGGAGAAGCGACGAGATGAAGCCGTGCCGCCGGCTCTGCGTGAGCACCCCCTTGCGCGCGTCCACCAGCACGATGGCCAGCTCGGCGGTGCTGGCGCCCGTCACCATGTTGCGCGTGTACTGCACGTGCCCCGGCGTGTCGGCGATGATGAACTTGCGCCGGGGGGTGGCGAAGTAGCGGTACGCCACGTCGATGGTGATGTTCTGCTCGCGCTCCGCCCGCAGCCCGTCCGTCAGCAGCGCCAGGTTGATCCCCGCCTCGCCGCGGCGGCGGGTGGCGCCCTCGATCGCCTCCAGCTGGTCGGCGAAGATGGACTTGGTGTCGTACAGCAGCCGCCCGATGAGCGTGCTCTTGCCGTCGTCCACGCTTCCCGCCGTGGTAAAGCGCAGCAGGTCCATCTCGCGGTACTGCCGGGCCGCCTGCTCGTAGGTGGCGGCCCCCGTCCCTTCGGCCACGCTCATCAGAAGTACCCCAGGCGCTTGCGGTCTTCCATCGCGGCCTCGGAGCGGCGGTCGTCGGCCCTTCCGCCGCGCTCCGTCACCCGCGCCGCGGCGATCTCCACGATGATCTCCTCCACCGAGGCCGCCGTGCTCTCCACCGCCCCCGTGCAGGTGGCGTCGCCCACCGTGCGAAAGCGGATGGTGCGCTCCTCGTACCCCTCTCCCGGCAGCAGCTGCATCCACGGCGACCGCGCCAGCCACTGCCCGTCGCGAAAGAACACCTCGCGCCGGTGCGAGAAGTAGAGCGTGGGAAGCTCGATGTTCTCGCGGGCGATGTACTGCCACACGTCCATCTCCGTCCAGTTGCTGAGGGGAAAGACGCGAAAGTGCTCGCCCGGCCCGCGCCGCCCGTTGAACAGGTTCCACAGCTCCGGACGCTGGTTCTTGGGGTCCCACTGCCCGAAGCGGTCGCGGTGGCTGAAGAAGCGCTCCTTGGCGCGCGCCTTTTCCTCGTCGCGCCGCCCGCCGCCGAACGCCGCGTCCACCTTGAGCTCGGCCAGCGCGTCCAGCAGTGTCACCGTCTGCAGCGCGTTGCGGCTGGCGTGGGGCCCCGTCTCCTCCACCACGCGGCCCTGGTCGATGGAGTCCTGTACGCGGCGCACCAGCAGCTCGCACCCCAGCCGGGCCGCCATCCGGTCCCGGTAGTCCAGCGCTTCCTGGAAGTTGTGCCCGGTGTCGATGTGCAGCAGCGGAAAGGGAAAGGGGCCCGGCCAGAACGCCTTGCGGGCCAGGTGCACCATCACGATGGAGTCCTTGCCGCCGGAGAACAGCAGCGCGGGGCGCTCGAACTGCGCGGCCACCTCGCGCATGATGAACACCGCCTCGGACTCCAGCTGGTCCAGGTGGCTGCGCCGGTACGAGGTGGACGCCTGCGGCGGCGCCTGCGCCGGGGCGTGGGGAGGGTTCAGCACACGATCCATCACAGGGGCCAGAAAAGAGGAACGAAGACAAGGATGACGGCCAGCGAGACCAGCGTCACGGGAAGCCCCAGGCGCACGAAGTCGCCGAAGCGGTAGCCGCCCATGCCGTACACCATGGTGTTGGTCTGGTAGCCGATCGGCGTGACGAACGAGGTGGACGCCGCGATGGTCACCGCCACCGCGAACGCCCGCGGGTTCAGCTCCAGCTGCGCGGCCGTGGCCATGGCGACGGGAAACAGGAGGACGGCCGCCGCGTTGTTGGTGATGAGCTCCGTCAGGATCATGGTGCTCACCGTCACCGCCGCCAGCACCGCCAGCGGCCCCAGCCCCGCCACGCCCTCCACCACCCCGCGCCCCAGCAGCGCGGCCAGCCCCGAGCCCTGGATGGCCGCCCCCAGCCCGAACGAGGCGGCGATCACCACCAGCACGTCCAGATCCACCGCCGACCGCGCCTCGGCCGGGGTGAGCACCCGCCCCGCCACCAGCGCCATGGCGGCGACCAGCGAGGCGTGCAGGATGGGGACGAGCCCCAGCCCCGCCACCACCACGATCCCGAAGGTCACCAGCCCCACGAAGGTGGCCTGCCGCGACGAAGGGGGCGGCGCGCCACCCAGCCTGGCGACGAGCAGAAAGTCGCTGCGGTCGCGCCAGCGCCGCGCAAAGCCGTGGTCCGAGAGCAGGAGCAGGGTGTCGCCCTCCTTGAGCGGCACCGTCCCAAGCTTGGCGTTCACCCGCTGCCCGGCGCGGTGGATGGCCAGCACCGCGGCCTGGTAGCGCTCGCGGAACTCGGCCTCGCGCAGCGTCTTGCCCACCAGCGGCGAGGCCCCGCTCACCACTGCCTCGAAGAAGGTGTGGTCGGCGCTGTTGTACCCCTGGCTGTGGCCGTGCTCGGCGGCCACCAGCCCGCGCATGTTCTGCAGGTCGCGCACGGTGTCCACCCGCCCCGCGAACGCCAGCCGGTCGCCGCCCCGCAGCACCGTGGTGGGCGGCGGGGCGGCCACGCTCTCGCCCCCGCGGTCCACCTCCACCAGGAACACCCCCTGCAGGTGCCGCAGCCCGCCGCCCTCCACCGTCTGCCCGTCCAGCGGCCCGCCGGGGACCACGTGCAGGTGGATGACGAACTCGCGCAGGTCGTCCTGCAGCGCGGCGCGCGCGGGGCGGCGGTCGGGAAGGAGCCGCGGCGCCAGGGCGATCAGCACCACCAGCCCCAGCGCGGCCACGGGAAGCCCGGCGGGGGTGAGCTCGAACATCCCCAGCGGCGCCATCCCCGCCTCCACCATCAGCCCCGCCACCACCAGGTTGGTGGAGGTGCCCATGAGCGTCACCACGCCCCCCAGCACGGTGGCGAAGGACAGGGGCATCAGGTACAGCGACGCCGCCCTTCCCCGCTTCTCCGCCCAGTCGGCCACCTGCGGGGCCAGCATGGCCACGATGGGGGTGTTGTTCAGGAACGCCGACGCGGCGGCGGTGGGCACCAGCAGCCGCGCCAGCTCGCGCCGCCCGCCTTCGCCCCTGCCCAGCGCGGCCTTCACCAGCGGCTGCAGCGCCCCCGTCTTCTCCACCGCCGCCGCGACCACGAAGAGCGCCGCCACCGTGATGGGCGCGGGGTTGGCGAACCCCGAGAACGCCCCGTCGGCGTCGATCACCCCCGCCACCAGCAGCAGGATGTCGGCGCCCAGCACGGCGATGGCGGGCTGCACGGCGTCGCGCACCAGCAGGGCCACGGTCCCCGCCACCACGGCCAGGGTGAGCCAGGCCTCCCAGCTCATCGCTCCGGCCGCTTCACGCCGCGGCCTCCTCGTACACGGGGCGGATGCGCGCCAGCACCCCGTGCAGCAGCCCCGGCCCGCACGCCACGATGCCGTGCGGCTGGCGCGGATCGGGCTTGTTGTAGCGCAGCGGCCCGCCCCGGCAGTCCGACACGCCGCCCCCGGCCTCGCGCAGCACCGCCTCGGGCGCGCAGGTGTCCCACTCCCTGAGGTAGGGCACGGGGTGCACGTACAGGTCGCGCTCGCCCAGGGCGATGAGCCCGCACTTGACGCCCACGGAGCCGGAGGGACGCACGTCGGTGATCCCCAGCGCCTCCTGCATGCGCAGCAGCAGCGGGTCGGGGTGCGAGCGCGAGCCCACCAGGCGCAGCCCGCCGGCCGCGGGGGCGCCGCAGCGCAGCGGCACCCGCTCACCCCCGGCGCGCTCCACCCACGCCCCCGCCCCCTCCGCCGCGGCAAAGAGCACGTCGTCCGCGGGCTGGTAGACCACGCCCAGGACGGCCCGTCCGCCCACCGCCAGCCCGATCATCACCGCGAACTCGCCGTTCCCCGCCAGGAACTCGCGGGTGCCGTCCAGCGGGTCCACGATCCACACCCGCTCCGCCGCCAGCCGGGCGGCGGAGTCCGCCGACTCCTCGGAAAGGATGGCGTCGCCGGGAAAGGCGGCGGCGAGCGCGTCCACGATCACGCGGTTGGCGGCGTGGTCGGCCTCGGTGACGGGCGAGCCGCCCTCCTTCTCCACGGCCCGCGCGCGGCCGTAGAAGGGCATGGCCGCGCGGCCGGCGGCGCGCGCGGCGTCGCATGCCGCCCGCAGCTCCGCCTGCAGACGCGGCGCGGGGGTCGTCTCCGTTTCCATCCGTCGTCGCTGGTGCTCCCGGGGCGAGCTCCCGGGCCGGACCGCGCGGCGGGGGAGGCAGAGCCCGGCAACATAAGGCGTCCCCCGCCGCGCTCGAAAGCCCGCGCGGAGTCCGCCCGGAGCGGACGCGCGGCTCATCCCCGCCGCGCGCGCCGCTCGGCGGCACGGGCCGCGCGCGCCACCGGCAGCGCGCCCGCGGCGGCCGCCGCGTAGCGGGCGATGCGCACGGAGGTGCGCACCACGCCCCCCGCCAGCGCCGAGCGGGCCTCCAGCCAGGCCACGGGCGGCAGCTCGCTGGGCTTGTCGGCGTTCACCCACAGGCGCGTCCACAGCCGGCGGCGGTCCTCGGCGCACCCCAGCACCGCGGAAAGGCAGGTGCTCAGCTCCATCTGCCGGTTCCGCGGCAGCCGGCCAACCCAGGCGCTGGCGGAGCCCACGTACACGGCGCCGCTCATCCGCCGCCACGCGTCCGCCGGGGTGCGCCCCTCCGCCAGCTCCGCCGCCGCGCCCAGCGTGCGGTCCAGCTCGCCGGCGAACGGGCTGGCGGCCAGGGACGCGCGCACCTCCTCCACCCCCGCGCCGCTCAGCTCGCCGACGGCGGCGGCGGTCAGCAGCAGGTCGCGCAGCCGGCCCCGCCGCTGCGGGTGGTGCGCCACGGTGTGCAGCAGGAGGTGGCGAAGGTGGTCCGCGGGGGCCAGCCGCAGCAGGGCGCGCGCGCCCTCCAGGGGAACGGCGGAGGCCAGCAGGTCGTGCGGCGCGTCCAGCTCGGGGATGCGAAAGTGCACCTCCACCGGCACCTGGCCGGCCACCCAGCGGGGCGCGTAGTGGTGGTCCCGCGGCCCGGGCGTGGCGTGGTCCACCCCGTACGCGGCGTAGCCGGCCTCCCGCAGCGCCGCCAGCAGCGCGGGGGCGTGCGCCGGGTCCGCCAGCAGGTCCAGGTCGCCCACGTCCAGCGGCTGCGGGCCCTGCACCGCCACGCCGCCCTTGAGGACGGCGAGCCGCCACCCCTCTCGCGCGGCGAGCCCGTCGATCCACGCGACCTGCGCGCGCGCGGAAAGGAGCCGCTGGCTCTCCGCCATCGCGGCCGCGTCCAGCTCGGCTTCGCCGCCGGAGGGGTGCACCCCCCCGGCGCGCAGGGCGTTGCGCAGGGGGACCGCGCACGCCTCCACCCGCAGGAACACCCTCCACGCCCCCGGCCCCGCGCGGGGCGCGTCGCCCGGGGCGCCGCCGCCCAGCAGCTCCAGCGCCCACGCCCGCAGCCGCAGCGCCTCCGCCGCCAGCGCCGTGGGCGACGCCTCGCCGCTCACGCCCCCTCCCGCAACGCGGCGGACGCCGCGCGCCGCCGTCGACTCCGGCCGTCCACCCCGGCGAAGCGGGGCGCGCGAACGGCTCCGTCCCCGCCCGCGGACGCGGAGCGGGGCGGGCGCGCGGGGGGTGCGGCGGCCCCGTCCAGCGGGGCGCGCGCGGCGCGGGGGGAGGGCATGGGGGTGCCGCTGCGGGAGGTGCCGCGCCCGGTCAGCCGGCGCGGGCCGCGGCGGAGGCGGAGCGCACGTACCAGGGAAGCGCCTCCCGCAGCCCGCTCTTCACGTCGTGCAGGGGCTGGTATCCCAGCGCGGCGCGGGCCTTGGAGACGTCGGCCAGCGAGTGCGGGATGTCGCCCGGTCGCTCGGGTCCGAAGGTGGGCTCCGCGCCGGCGGCCTCGGGGTGCACCGCCGCCACCTCGCCGCGGATCAGCTCGAAGAGCTCCAGCAGGGTGGTGCGCTCGCCCACGGCCACGTTGTAGATCTGGTCCGTGTGCTGCGCGGGCGCGGTGGCGGCCAGCAGGTTGGCCTGCACCACGTTGGACACGTGGCAGAAGTCGCGGGTGTTCTGCCCGTCGCCGTTGATGAGGCACGGCTCGCCCGCCAGCAGCGCGTCGATCCAGCGCGGGATGACGGCCGCGTACGCGCCCGCCGGGTCCTGGCGCGGGCCAAAGACGTTGAAGTAGCGAAGGCCGATGGTCTCCAGGCCGTACGTCCGCTGAAAGATGGACGCGTACAGCTCGTTGACGTACTTGGTGACGGCGTACGGGGAGAGGGGGCGGCCGATCTGGTCCTCCACCTTGGGAAGGCCGGGGTGGTCGCCGTAGGTGGAGCTGGAGGCGGCGAAGACGAAGCGCGCCACCCCCGCGTCGGAGGCGGCGGCCAGCATGTTCACCGTGCCGTCCACGTTGTTGGCGTGCGTGGCCAGCGGGTCGGCGATGGAGCGGGGGACGGAGCCCAGCGCCGCGTTGTGCAGCACCACGTCCACGCCCCGGCAGGCGGCGCGGCAGGTGTCCAGGTCGCGGATGTCCCCCTCCACGAAGCGAAAGTCGCCCCCCGTGGCGGCGGCGACCTCGTCCAGGTTGCGGCGGTAGCCGGTGGAGAAGTTGTCCAGCGCGGTCACCCGCTGCCCCAGCCCCACCAGCTCCTGCAGCAGGTTGGAGCCGATGAACCCCGCCGCGCCGGTGATCAGCCAGCTGCGGGGCCGGCCCCGCAGCTCGCCGCGAACGCTTTCGTACCGCATGGAATGCACTTTCGCCGTTCTTCCGGCCGGCGCCCTCACGGCGCGGCCGGCGGATTACAGGTTGCCCGCCGCGTTCGGCCAACGCACCGCGGGGACGGGGGCGGACGGGAGGCGGTCGCCGCTTCCGGACCGGGCTTCGCCGCCGCGAAGGGACGGCGGCGAGCGGCCCTCCGCCCCGGAACGCGCGCGGCGGGACCGCGGGACCCGGGCTCGCGGCGCGTCAGGTGCCGGCGCGGCCGTAGCGGTCTTCCAGCCGGATCACGTCGTCCAGCTCGGGCGTGCTCACCTCCAGGATCACCGCGTCCTCCAGCGCCTCCACGCGGTGCACGTCGCCGGGGTTGATGGTGATGCAGTCCCCCGGCGCCATGTCGTAGTCGGTGCCGTTCAGGTGGTACTTCAGGCGGCCGCTCTGCAGGTACATCGTCTCCTGCTTGCGCTCGTGCTTCTGCAGCGAGAGCGCGAAGCCCGCGTTCACCTCGATGATCTTGCCGGCGTACCGGTCCTCGTGCGCGTACCACACCTCGCGCCCCCACGGCTTGGGGACGATGCGGGGCGCGCGAAAGGGGGAGGCGTTGGTGTCGGACATGGATCCAGTGGCAGCGGCGCCGGCGGCGCGGGTCACGCGCCCAGGCGCAGGATTCGTTTCCAGAGCGGCCGCGGCGCCAGCAGCGGCGGCACGGGGAGGGGAGGCTTGCCTTCGAGCATCCGCCGCGGGTTCTCCTCCAGCAGCAGGCGGGCCTGGTGCTCGCCGCCGCGGCGCTCAAGCTCCGCGCGGCACTCGGCGACGGGGCACCGCCCGCGGGCGTGGTAATCGCTGGAAAGATACGCCGCCATCCCACGCTCCACCAGCCCCCAGGCCAGCTCCGAAGCCGGTTTTCCGTAGCGTCCCACCAGCGATCCCGCGTTGATCTGCAGCGCCGCGCCCACCCGCCTCCACTCCGCCGCGTCGGACAGGTCGCGGGCGGCGTTTCCGTAGCGCTCCGGGTGCGCCAGCACGGGCATCCACCCCGACATCTTGAGCTCGAACAGCGCCTGGAGCGCGTTGGGCGGCACGTTCATGAAGGGAAACTCCACCAGCACCGCGGAGGTCCCCGCCAGCCGCAGCCGGGGGTCGGAAAGGTCCGGGGCGGGGACGTCGAGCATGATCTCGGCGCCGCGCAGCACGCGCACGCCGCTGGACGCCGCCTCCGCCTCCAGCACGGCCCACCCCGCGTCGATCTCCGCCAGGCGCTCGGCCAGCTGGGCGGGGTCCAGGGTGAGCGACCCGTTCACGTGCGGCGTGGAGACGACGGTATCCACCCCCTGCTCCAGGAACGTCCGCAGGGCGGCCGCGGCCTGCTGGGCGTCGGCCGCCCCGTCGTCCACGCCGGGGATGAGGTGGTTGTGAAAGTCGATCATCCGCTCCGCTCTCCCGCTCCCGCGAATCCGGCGCCCGGCATCGTCCTCATCTCCCCCACCCCCGCCCCGCCCCGCGCCGGGTCCATGGACGAACCGGACGCGGCGGTCCGCGCGGACGGTCCGCCCCGCCGGCCGGGGTGCGCGCGGGTCACAGCCCCACCCGGACGCCGAGGGAGGCGTGCAGGTTGAAGGCGTTGTCCTCGAAGTGGCGGTTGAGCTCCAGGCTGCCGCGAAGCCGCGCCACCAGGTCCATCCGCCCGCGGAACCACACCGCCTCGCCGCCCAGCGAGTGGATCACGTCCACCTCCTGCCCCCCCTGGCGCGGGCTGGCGATGCGCATGCGCGACCAGTCCACGCTCCACCGCCCCGCGGGGGTGAACGACTCCAGCGCCACCACGCTTCCCCCGCCGCCGTACGCGGAGGGCGAGCCCAGGATCTGGCCGTAGACGGTGTGCCCCTGGCGGGTGCTGGCGTGGTGGTACGGCAGCGCCTGGCGGGAGCCCTGGGCCAGGTGCGAGCGGGCGGTGTTCACCCACTCCGCCCGCACCGTCCGCAGCGCGCGCGCGCCGCCCCATACCTTGCGCACGCCCAGCAGGTACCCGGAGGAGCGGTCGGGCTCCATGATCAGGTCCTCCAGGTCGTAGTTGTGGTCCTCGCGCATGTACTCGCCGTAGACCTCGAAGCGGCCGCGGGGAAAGGGCCAGCGAAAGAACGCCGCCGCCAGCTGGTTCTCCGACTCGTCGCGGTCTTCCAGGCTTTCGCGAAAGAAGGTCTCCACCGGCCGCAGCAGGTCCCCGGCCTCCACCCCGCCCTGCGGCCAGGGCTCGTGAAAGAACCGGCCCAGCCCCAGCTCCAGCCCCTGCAGCCCCGCGGGCATGAAGACGCCCACCAGCCCCGTCATCAGCCGCCGGCTGCCGTGGCCCTGCACGATGGAGTACTCCGACTGCCCCAGGCTTCCCCACACCAGGCGCCCGTGCACCCGCCCCAGCCCCACGTTCCACGGCCGGCCGGTGCCCGCGAACGCGTGCGGAAAGCCGGCGGCGTTGGGCCCCAGCAGCAGCGGCTGGTCCACCGCCGTCCCCCACTGCTGGTTGGCGGTGGAGATCCCCGCGGCGAAGCCGCCGGCGTCCACGCGCAGCGTGCTCTGCCCGGGGTCCACGCGCACGAACGAGCCGTCGCCGAAGCGCTGTGGGTGATCGATGCGGTCGGGAAAGTACGGGTCCACGAAGCGCAGCGAGTCCGGCCGGCCGCCCACCAGCAGGGGAAACGAGCGGTTCTGCGACCAGAACACCAGCGGCTCCACGCGCAGCGAGAGCACGCCCACGCGCACCTGCACCCCGGCGCTCGCGGCGGCGGTCAGCCCGCGCCCCGTCCAGAGCGCGCCGTCGTTGGTCCCCTGCGGAAAGGCGGAGTTGAAGGTGAGGCCGGCCTGCGGGCGCACGGCGGCAATCCGCACGGTGGGCGCCGCCGAGTCCGCCGGGGGAAGCCGGACGCGCCAGGGGTGCGCGGCCGTGTCCGGGAGCAGGCGGTCCACCTCCGCGGGGGAGAAGCCGCGGATGGTCCAGGGATACACGGGCGCCGCGCCGTACACCTGCAGCACGCGCAGGTAGCGGTCCACGTCGCCCCCCACCACCACCCCCTCGTCGCGGAGGTCGGGGGCGGGGCGCTGGGCGCAAAGGGGCACGGCCAGCAGGGCGGCGAGCGCGCAGCAGGCGGCCGCCGGCACCGGCCGGAAGCGGATACGCATGGGTGGTGTGATCGGGATCCGGGCGCGCGGCAGAACGCAGGGCGAACATTGGACGATCGTGCCCCACGATGTTATCATCCGCTGCAAACCGTGTCCAGTCCACGACCTGTCGCACCCATCCGCCCTCCCCGCATGCCACCGCGCAGTTCCCTGTCGGCGCTGTTCGCGCTGACGCTGATCGCCGCGCCCGTCCGCCTCTGCGGCCAGGGCTCCGTGCCGGCCGACAGCGGCGCCCCCGTGCCCCCGCCGTCCGAAGCGCGGGAGATCGAACCGCCGCGGGTGCGCGCGCTCCCCACGGTGGGGGGCGCGGACGAGGAGGCGGCGCGCACGGCGCAGCTGCGCGGCGAGGCGTCGCCCGCCGGCTTTCTGCTGCGCAGCCCGTCGTCCATGGCGCCGGCCCGGGCGGGGACGGGCGCGTCGATGGCGGTGCTGGCGCCGGAGGTGCTGCTGGCGTGGAACTCCCGCCTTCCCTTCTCCATGCTGGACGGCGCGCTGTGGGTGGGGCGCGGCGCGGCGACGATGGTCACGGCGGGGGTGGACGTGCAGGTGGGGCCGGTGCGGCTGATCGCGGCGCCGGAGCTGGTGTACTCGGCCAACGCCGCGTTCGACACCCTGCTCCCGCCGGAATGGCGGCAGGCGGATCCCCCGGTCTACTATCCCGACTGGCAGCGCAGCGAGCACTCCATCGACCTCCCCTTTCGCATGGGCGGCGAGGCGGTCTCCGGGGTGCGCGCGGGGCAGTCGTCGCTCACGGTGCGCGCGGGGGCGGTGGCGTTCGGGGCGGCCACGGAGAACCAGTGGTGGGGGCCGGGGATCCGCAGCGCGCTGGTGCTCAGCAACCAGGCGCCGGGGTTCGGGCACCTGTTCGTGCGCACGGCGCGCCCGCTGCGCACGCCCGTGGGGAGCGTGGAGGCGCGCTGGGTGGCGGGGGCGCTGCGCGACTCGCGCTGGTACGCGCCGGCGCACGGGGGCGAGCGGGGGTGGCGGTCGTTCAGCGGCGCGGCGGTGGTGGTCTCGCCGTCCAGCGGGCTGTCGCTGGGGGTGGCGCGCAGCGTCTACGCGCCGGCGGACGGGGCGATGGACGCGCTCTCCGGCGGGGCACTGGTGTTCACCCGCTGGGACCAGATCGGCGCGATCTACGAGGACCCGTCGGAGCAGATCACCTCCCTCTTCGGCCGCCTGGTGATGCCGGACGCGGGGATGGAGGTGTACGCCGAGTGGGCGCGCACGCGGCTCCCCATCAACTTCGGTGACCTGCTGGAGGCGCCGGAGCACAGCCAGGGCTTTACGCTGGGGCTGCAGTGGCTGCGCCCCCTGCGCTCCGGCGACCTGCGCATCCAGGCGGAGCACACCTACCTGGAAGAAAGCCCCACCTTTGCGTGGCGGCAGAACGGAAGCTGGTACGCCAGCAGCCAGGTGCCGCAGGGGTACACGAACGAGGGGCAGGTGCTGGGGTCGCCGGTGGGGCCGGGGGGGTCGGGGCAGTGGGTGGCGGCGGAGTGGCTGCGCGGGCGCGGGCGGGCGGGCGTCTTTCTGGCCCGCGTGCGCTGGGCGCAGGACGCGTACTACGACCAGCCGGGCGGGTTCAACCGGTACCTGGCGTACGACGTGAGCATGTTCGGCGGGGTGCGGGCGGCGTGGGCGCTGCGCGGGGTGCGGCTGGACGCGGAGTACGCGCTGGAGCACCGCTGGAACATCTTCTTTCAAAGCGACGCGGTGAACTTCCTGGACCGCAAGGACGCCATCCGCGCCCGCAACCACACCCTGCGCCTGCGCTTCACCGCAGCCGCGCCCCGACTTGGCCGCGCGAACTGATCTCGCTCGACCCTCCGGAACGGCAGGGCCTCACACGGAGTCAACGGAGTCAACGGAGTTTTTTCCGTTGGCTCCGCTGAGTTTTTTCGTGAGCCAGAGCGGTTCCTGTTGGGGGAATGATGATGATGCGGAATCCACAAAAAGAATGATCCTCACGCAGAGTTAGCGGAGTTAGCGGAGTTTTCTCGTGCCGTTTCCGCTGCTCTCATATCAGGGGTCCGGAGCCCGGGTTCTGGTGAACGGAGGCATGGCGCGCCGGTCGACGAGGCAACATCCCGGGAGTTGTCGGGAACGGGAGGGCGATGGAATGCGGCAGGGGGCCATCCGCATTTTTTGGAGAGGGATGCGGATCGGCAGTTGATCTCCGCAGCGCACGGGAACAGGCCGTTCGCACCACCTGATGCGCGATCTCGAGAACCGTCCGTCCACTCCACGACCGAGGTGAACGGCACGCTCCCGGACGCTGGCAACGATACCGTACCCACCGAAGACCCCTGTCTTTTCGAGGATGCGGAATGATGATGATGACGGCGCGCGTCAATCGACCGATTCGCCGCGCAGCATGGCCGCGAGGCGCTGGCGGAAGCGGTCGATGGAGAAGTTCTCCTCCACCCACCGGCGCCCCGCGCGGCCCATCTCCGCCGCCTTCCGCGGATCCTCCAGCAGCTCCGCGGCCGCGGCGGCGACGGCCAGCGGGTCGCGCGGGTCCGCCAGCACGCCGGTCTCGCCGGGCAGCACGGCGTCGGGCGCGCCGCCGTCGGTGCTGACGACCACGGGACGGCCGCACGCCTGCGCCTCGAGGTAGACGATCCCCAGCCCCTCGCCCGTCCACAGCCCGCGCGGACGCCGCTCCACCCGGCTGGGCATGGCGAACACCCCGCATCCGCGGTACACCTCCAGCAGCCGCGGCACCGGCAGCCGCCCGGCGAAGTGCACCCGGTCCGCCACCCCCAGCGCCGCCGCGCGCGCCTCCAGCTCCGCGCGCGCCGGGCCGCCGCCCACCACCCGCAGCGACGCCGGCCGCCCCAGCCGCTCGCCCAGCGGCCCCAGCGCGCGGAACAGGACCTCGTGCCCCTTGTACCCCTCGCCCCGCACCAGCCGCCCGACGATCAGCAGGTCCGGCCCGGCCGGCGCGGGGCCGGGCGTGTAGCGCGCCACGTCCACCGAGGGCGGCACCAGCGCCAGCCGCTCCGGGCGGACGAAGGGCGCCACCTGGCCGCGCGTAAAGCGGCTGATGGCCACCACCCGGTCCGCCCACGCGAGGTCCGGCCCCAGCCGGCGGCCCGGCTCGCCCCAGACGTCGATGCCGTACGTCCACGCCCAGCAGCGCGGACGCGCCGAGCGACCCTCCAGCCCGGCGCGGATGGAGGGGAGCAGCCACGGGTGCCCCGCCACCACCAGGTCGAAGCGGCCGGCCGCGCGCCTCACCTCCGCGGCCAGCCGGCGGCGCCAGAGCAGCCGCGCGTCCACCGAGCGCGCCAGCCGCCCCCGCGCCGGCGCCAGCCCCCGCGCCGCGATCCCGTCCACCTCCACCGCGCCCCCCTGGCGCACGCTCCACACCTCCACCCGCGCGCCCATGGCCGCCAGGCTGCGCGCGATCTCCCACGTCACCGCCTCCAGCCCACCCGCCCGGCTCCACTCGAAGACGGGAAGCAGCACCCGCATCCCGTCCGCCGCGGCCGGCGCCGCCGCATCCGGGCGCGCCTCCACGCCGACGGCGCTCACGCGGCGCCCCCGCGCGCCGCGCGCGGGGCGCGGAACGCGCGCAGGCGGCCGAGCACGAAGGCGCGGACCGCCGGGTCCAGCGCCACCAGCACCGCGGCCCCGGCGCCCCCCAGCGCCACCGCCCAGGCGACGAACCCCGCCCAGGTGTGGCCCCAGCGCGCCCCGCCCGCCAGCGCGCCGCCGGCCAGCAGGAGCAGGTAGGCCGCCCACGCCGTGTCCACGCGCCAGCCCGCGGCCTGGCGCTCCGCGCCCAGCCGGCGGTGCAGCCAGCGCAGCGCCAGGTGCGCCGACACCGCCGTGGTGGCGATGCCGGCCACCGGCACCCCGGGCATCCCCAGCGCGACCAGCAGCGCCAGCGTGGCCGCCACCCGCACCAGCGCCTCGGCAAAGATCAGGTACGAGCTGCGGCGGATGCCGCCCGCGCTCCCCAGCAGGTAGGTGGCCAGCGCCGCGCGCCCCACCAGCAGCACGTTGAGCCCCACCAGCACCGTCAGCAGGCGGCCGCCGTACTGCGCCGGGCCCACCCACAGCTCGATGAAGGAGCGGTTGAGCGCCATGTACAGCGCCAGCGCCAGCGTCCCCGCCGCCAGGTAGCCGCGGTCCACCTGGGCCAGCACCTGGCGGGCCCTCGGCAGCCGCCCGCTCCCCACCAGGTGCGCGAAGCCGGGGTACACCGCGCCGCCCACGCGGGCCAGGAACATGGAGATGACCTCCGCCGCGCGGCGGGTGAGCACGTACACCGTCGCCGTCTCCGGCCGGAACACCACCGCCACCAGGATGGCGTCGCAGCGGCCGACGGCGGTGTTGCCCAGCATGGAAAGGAGCGTGGGCCCGCCCAGCGACCCCAGGTCGCGCAGCACCGGGCCCCGCACCCGCATCCGCGTCCCTTCCCGGCGCACCACCACCGCCGCGTCCGCGGCCAGCGCCAGCAGCAGCAGGCCGTTGCGGGCCAGCATCCCCCACACCAGCGCCCACAGCCCCGCGCCGGAGAGCAGCAGCCAGAGCGTGGTCACCAGGCCGGCCAGGGTGCAGGCCAGGGTGGCGGCCGCGTTGAAGGTCATCCGCTGCACGGCCAGGGGCAGGCTTCCCGCCACCGCCGCCATGAAGCCCAGCCCGGTGGCCGCCCCCGCCGCCGCGAAGCAGCGGGACAGCACGCGCGCCTGCTCTCCGTGAATCCCCAGCCACCCGGGGACGAACGGGGCCGCCAGGACGCCCAGCCCCACCAGGATCGACATCAGCACGGCCTGCACGGCCAGGCCGGTGGCGTAGTACTCGCCCAGCGCCGCCCGCTCGCCCCGCCCGTGCGCGGCGGCCATCCGCTGCGTCACCACGCTGGCGATCCCCATCTGCAGCAGCGCCAGCCACCCCAGCAGGTCGCCCGAGGCCAGCCAGGCGCCGTACATCCCCGGACCCAGGTAGCGCAGGTACAGCGGCACCAGCAGCAGCCCCTGCACCACCGTCAGGGCCAGGGTCAGGTAGCCGCCGGCCAGCATCACCATCGCACCGCGGCGGCGGCTGGGCACCGGCGGCGGCGGGTCGGGAAAGAGCGCGGTCTCAGCCACGCGCAACCCGGCGCAGACCGCGGATCCGCCGCCAGCGCGCTTCGCGAACCCGGTGGATGCACGCCGCCTCCGGAGCGCACGGAGCGGTCCGGAGCGGGCGGCGAACGCGCGGTGGCGGAGAGATGATCACGGGGTGGATCGGGAGCCCACGGTGGGGTGGGATGCGTGCGGCGGCGGAGGGTGGATCTCCGCGCCGCGCATGGCCCCGCAAGCTAGATGGGCCCGGCATGCCGGGCAACGCCGCCGCGCGAGAAGTCCGGCTCGACGGCCCGACAAGAAAGGTCCTCACACGGAGTCAACGGAGTCAGCGGAGTTTTCTCGTGCCGTTTCCTCTGCTCTCCGGGGTGGAAGCCTGGTTCTGGCGAGGCATGGCGCGCCCGTCGACGAGGCACGAGCCGGCGTGGGGTGTCGGGAACGGGAGAGGGATGGAAGCGCGGCAGAGGGCCATGAGAATTTTTGGTTCATCGCGGATCTGGTTGCAAGCTGCGGTCGCGCTCTCCAGGGGCGAGATGACCCGCGATGCAGTGGAAGGGTGTCAGGGCACGGCGGCGGGTGGGGGTTGCTCCACGCGTGTGTGGACGCGTCGGGAACGGCAGAGG
>DASUVG010000326.1:0-66468 GCA_036379135.1 Longimicrobium sp. | reverse complement strand
TCAGGCAAACAGAACGATCTCACCCAGGGGGAACAGAGGGAACAGAGAAATCAGCCATAATCCTCTGTTCCCTCTGTTCCCTCTGGGTGAGATCGTTCTTTCAAATGTGTTCACGAATGCACACTTGATCTGCAGAATTGGTATCATATCATTTCGGGTGTCACTTTCGACGAGTGCTACGCGAACGTGTAGAAACCACGATCGACGGCGTAGCGGTTCCCGTCATCGCCCTCGAGCACCTGAGAAAGAACAAGAAAGCAAGTGGCCGCCACAAGGATCTTGAGGATCTGGAGCGGCTTTCCTGACCAACGAGTCGGCAGGGGACGATAGAGCGAGGGCCGTGACGCACGTCGCGGCCCTCGTTTTGGCTACACCTGATGCGCGCAGTTGAACGCCGCACACCGGCCGGGCCCCGAGTCCGCGCAGGGACTTTGTGCCCTTTCAGCCGCGGTTTCAACCGCCGGGATGAGGCCTGCCGAGCAGCAGCGTTACTGGCTGGCAGCGGTTTCGTCCAGGCGCACGTCGTACTGGGCCGTCACGTCCACCGGCTTCATCTGCGGGGCGGGGAAGGCGAAGAACCTGACCTCGCGCTCGCCTGTCGTGAGCGACGGGGGACCCGCGATCAGCAGCCGGAGGTCGGCCTGCGGCGAGCGCCGGGCAAGCGTTCGCGCCATGCTCAGCAGCACCCGGTCCTCCAGCACGGGCGCGGCGTTCAGCTCCGCGGCGGACCACGCGGCCAGGTTCACCTGCCCGGGGGTGCGGACGGCGTGCACCGCCGCGAGGGGGAGGGCGCCGGGCCGGCTCGCGTCATAGTATAGCAGCCCGATCCGCTCCTTGCCGGCGTATAGCTGGAACGAGAGCGAGGCGTACCACGTGCCGGCGAAGCTCAGCGCGGGCAGCACCCCGAAGACCACGAGCACGGCGAGCGCCGTGTACCGGATCACCCGGGGAACCGGCTTCGCCGCCCGTCGCCCCGGCAGCGCCGCCGGACGCGCGCGCCACGCGGCGATGAAGCTTCCCAGCTGCGCACCGGTGGCGCGCGGCCAGAACAGCAGCCACAGGGCGGCGATCGAGGCCACGTTCCACGGCCAGACCACGCGGTTCCACCCCGAGCCCAGCGGCCCGATCATCAGCAGGATGAACAGGTGCATCCCCGTGAGCCCCACCACGCCGATCCTGCGGAACCGCGGAAAGGCCAGCAGCACGCCGAATCCCAGCTCCAGCAGCGCCGACGCGACGGCGAACGCCGCGACCATCCGCGGCGCGAGCGATGCGGGATCCACGTGCAGCCACCCCAGCAGGGGCTTGGCGGTGAGGATGAAGTCCGTCGCAAGGTAGTGATGGTTGAGCTTGTGCAGCCCCGACCACGCGTACATGCAGCAGGTCATCAGCTGCAGCGGCGCCACGTGCCACGCGGATCCGGGCTTCGCTTTCCCGTCCGCGGCGCGTTCGCCGACCAGCAGGCACCACGCGCCCACCAGGTACCACGCCAGGTACGGCTGCCACCGGTTCTGGTCCAGAACGGCCCACAGCACTCCGATCGCCAGCACCGCCTGCAGAAAGCCCCTGGGCCGGCGCACCAGCGCGGCGCAGGCCAGCGCGACCGCCATCGCCGCGAACAGCACCGCGTCCAGCGGCGGGGGCGGCTGCGGCAGTCCGTCGACGAGCGGCACGAGCGGGTAGTCGCGCCCGGTCAGCCAGAGGGGCATCGACAGTGCGAGCGAGGCCAGAAAGCAGAGCGCGAGGACGGTGCGAAAGTACCTGACGTACCGCTCCGCATCCGAAGCGGCGGCCGCGATGTCGGCGACCGGGCGCGGTGCGGCGGCGCGCAATGGGGATTGCAGGGGCATGCGGGGTGGACAGGGGAATTGCGGCGGATGGGGATTGTGGACGAGGTGGAACAATGTAACGTCCGGACGCGCCGCCGGAAAACGGTCTACCCCCGGGCTCACCTCCGGCGAGGAGTGGCTGCCGGCACGTTCCGGCGCGGGTGTAGATTGCACCGGGGGCGGGCGGCGCGCGGACCAGGAAGCTCCATCCGGGTTCCGAGACTCCCGATCTCAATCCGATGTGTTATCTTGAGATGGACTCCTACGCCTGAAGTGGATTCCAGCCGCACCTCCCATGGAAATCCGTAGATGATGATCCGCATCCTCACCCTTACGGCGGCCGCCCTGGTGCTGTCGGCCACCGCCGTGGACGCGCAGACGGCGGGCTCGGCGTGCGTGCCCGGCGGGGCGCGCTGCATCACCGTCTCGTTCCAGGAGACGGAGATGCGCGAGGTGGCGGCGGTGTTCGCGGAGTTCTCCGGGCAGTCGGTGGTGCTGGCGCCGGACGTGGCGGGGAAGGTGACGGCCGAGGTGCGCAACCAGCCGTGGGACGTGGCCTTTCGCGCCATCCTGGAGGCGCACGGCTACGCCGCCCGGCAGATCGCGCCGGGGCTGCTGCGCGTGGACGCGCTCGAGCGGCTGGCGCGGAACGCCGTGCAGGCGCCGCTGGTGACGCGCGTGTTCCGCATCAGCTACGTCCCTGCGGCGGCCGTGGCCCGGGCGCTGGAGGGTGTGGTTTCCGAGCGCGGCCACATCGCCGTGAGCGAGGCCACCAACGCGCTCGTGGTGACGGATACCGAAGAGGTGATCGCCACCATGGCGCGGGTGATCGGACATCCGCCGCTGTAGCCGGTCCGGCGGGGTCCGGGTGGACGAAGACGCGCGGCGGTGTCATGATGCGACACCGCCGCGCGTTTTTTCCGTGACCGGCGCGGCACCGCTACGTACAGGACCCGACCGATGATCCGACTGATCCGAACGCTCGCTCCCGCTCTTCTGCTCGCCGCGTGCGCCGCCCCCCTGGTGGGCGGCGGGGACGACGGCTCGCTCGCCCGGCTGGTGTGGGAGCGCCAGGGAATCGACGACTACCGCTACGTCTACAGCGCGGTGTGCTTCTGCCCGGAACGCGGCGCCGTGGAGGTAACGGTGCGCGACGGGCAGGTGGTGGAGGTGCGGAACACCGACCCCAGCGCCCGCGTGGCCGGCGACGCGACGCGCCAGGTGCTGACCGTGGACCAGGTGTTCGACCGCATCGAGGAGGCCGAGGCGAACGGCACGTACACCAGGGTCGAGTACCATCCCCGGCTCGGCTACCCTACGTCGGCCGAGATCGGCACGCTGGCCAACGACGCCGGCACCCTGTACCTGATCAGCGACCTGGTGCCGCTGGAATGACGGAAGATCAGGATGAGGCGTCCGGCGCGGCGTGCGTATCTATCGCCCACAGGGACCGCGGCAGCCGCCGGCGTGTCCGGGCGTCTCATCCCAGATCCGGCAATAGAGTGCATGACTTCCTGAGAGAGGCGCCGCGCTGAACCTTCCCTTGACCGGGAACCCGGCGCGCCGACCGAAGGACCTCGCCAGCAGAACGAAGGGGCTGATTCCGCGTCCTGATCCGGCCCATGCGCAGCCGAGAGGAGGTCCTTCGGTCGCGCGCCGGACTCCGTGCAGGCGGCAGGATCTGCGCGAGCGCTCCCTCAGGAAGTCACATTCTTTTCCCGGATTCGGTATCATCCATACGGTTTCCCTCTCCGACACTCCCATCCATGCGTCGAACCATCCGCACCCGCGCACGACGCGCGAAGCCCCGGCCCTGGTGAGCAGGCCGGGGCTTCGCCATGCGGGGCGGGGAAGGGCTATTGTCCGCCCTGCACCATCTGGGGAAGCGTCTGCACTTCCTTGATGTGCAGCTTGCGCTCGCCGCGGGGAAGCTGGATGCTCACCTTCTCGCCGGCCTTCTTTCCCATCAGCGTCTGCCCCAGGGCACTGGCCATGGAGATCTGCCCGCTGTCCAGGTCGATGAAGTCGCCGAACGCCAGCGTGTACGTCTCTTCCTCGCGCGTGCGCATGTCCGTCACCGTGACGCGCGAACCGAAGCCGATGCGGTCGGCGGGGATCTGCGTAAGGTCCATCTTGGACAGCTCGCCCGCGCGGCGGGTGAGGTGGTTCAGGCGCGCCTGCACGAACTGCTGGCGCTCCAGGGCAGACTTGTACTCGGAGTTCTCGCGCAGGTCGCCGTGCTCGACGGCTTTCTTGATGGCCTCGGGAAGCACCACCTGCAGCTCGTGGGTAAGGCGCTCGATCTCTTCGCCCAGCTTGTTCTTCAGGTCGTCCAGCATTTCACGGTTCCGATGATTTTCCGTAACAGGTCAGCAGTGGCGCAAATGTAACCGCCCCTGCGCGCGAAGCGCCACTGTCTTGCGTCGCGGACGGCGCCGGCGAGGCGGCGGACACGTCCCCCGAGGCCGCGGAGTCACGGCTGCCGCGGCACCGGCACCTCCGCCGTGCCGGCGCCGCCGGACGCGCCGCCGACGGTTCCCGGCGCCTCTCCATCCGGTCCGCTCCGCACCAGCAGCGCCGCCGCCGAGCCGCCGATCAGCTCCGCGGCGATGGTCCACAGGCGCGCGGCGATGGAGAGCACGGCCGCCACGCCGCCGCTGAAGTAGGGCGTAAGCAGCCCCGTCATCGAGATCTCCCGCAGCCCGGCGCCCCCCGGCAGCGGCGACGCGTAGCCGATGAAGAACGACAGCGCGTTCACCCCCGCCATCTGCGGCAGCAGCCGCCAGGGCACGTCCGCCAGCGACGCCACGAAGAGGTGGTACGCCACGCCGTACAGCCCCCAGCTCACCACGTTCAGCCCCAGCAGCGCCAGCCCGTCCATCCAGCCGGCGTTCCAGCGGATGACCTCCTTCTTCAGCAGCCGGGGGATGGCGGAAAGGAGGCGGTTCAGAAAGGCGGGATGCACGGCGAGGGCGGCGCCGATCGTCGCGGCCGCCGCCGGCCACAGCGGGTCCACGCCGCGCACGATGCCGCCGGACAGCGTCCACGCGGCCACCACGACGGCGGAAAGCAGCGCCATCCCCGTGTGCACCAGCATGGACGTCAGCAGCACCGCCCCGGAAAGGCCGGCGCTGCGGCTGAGCTGCGCCACGGCGATGAACTGGAAGACCTTGCCGGGGACGTAGCGGGCTAGGTTCGACAGGAACCAGATGCGCTGCAGCATCCCCAGCCGCACGGGGGGATGCTCGAAGCGGCGCAGGATGCGGCTCCACACCCACACCCCCCACCCCAGCACCGCCACGTGCGCCGCCACGCTGGCCGCCAGCAGCCCCGGGTGCACGCGCCAGTCGTAGCCGCGCAGCTGCGCCCAGTTGTCCGCGATCAGCCGGCCCAGCCACCAGACCGTGGCCGCGACCAGCACCGCGCCCAGCAGCCGGCGCCAGGCGGGCTTCACGCGGCCGCCGGCGCCGGTTCGGCGTCCCCGTCGTCCCGCTGCCGCCGCGCGCGCACCAGCAGGAACGCCCCGTACGCGATCAGCAGCGCCCACCCGGCCAGGTAGATGTGCAGCCCGGTCCACAGCTCCTGGGGATGAAAGCGGAACTCCACCGTGTGCGTGCCCTGCGGCACCACCACGCCGCGAAAGGCGTGGTTGGTCCGCAGGATGGGCGCGTGGCGGCCGTCCACCGTGGCGTGCCAGTCCTTGTACCAGTTGTCCGACAGCACCAGCAGCGCCGGGCGGCTGGCCGTCGTCCGCACGCTCACGCGGTCCGGCTCGTACCGCGTCACCTGCGCGTTCCCCTGCAGCGGCCCCTCGGGCACCCCCAGCGGCCGCGCCGACTCCACGAACGCCGTGGTCAGCGGGTTCCACGCGGTGTCCTGCATCGCCGTGATCGCCGCGCCCCCGGCCACCGGCACCGCGCGCTCGGCCAGGTAGGCGCGGGGCAGGGTGAGGGTGTTCTCGTAGACGATGGCCTGCTGCCCGCGGAACACCTCGCGCAGCCACGGCACCTGCAGCTCCGCCGAGAGCACCAGGTAGCGGATGTTGGCCGCGGCCAGAAAGCGCGGGTCGCCGCTGGTGAAGTTGTGAAAGTCCACCATGCTGCGCTCGCCGGGGCCGGCCAGCTCGTTGTAGCGCTGCAGCTGGTTGCCGTGCTCGCCCGCCGCGTTCTCCAGCCCGTACCACATGGGCAGGTTCTTGAAGCGCGGCCAGGCGCTCTGCCCCTCCAGGGCAAAGAAGCGAAAGGGTCCGCGCTGCTGCCGCAGGAACGCGGTCACGTCGTCCTCCGCGTAGGCGATCTCGGGCGCGTCCATGGTCTGAAAGAACTTCTTTCCCATGATCCACAGGTCCGCCACCGTGATCAGCGACAGCAGCGCCATCGCCACCAGCGACGTCACCTTGCGCGTCCACCACAGCCAGAGCGCGCCCCCCGCCGCCGCCGCGAAAAAGGCGAAGCGCATCCACCCCTGCGCCGGGGTTAGCCCGCTGGTCCCCTCCGCCATCCCCGCCGACGCCGCGCCAAAGACGGCGGCGCCCAGGATCGCGATCCCCACCACCACGCCCACCAGGATCGGCAGCATGCTCTCGCCCCGCTCCGGCTCCGCCGCCACGCGGCGCGCGGCGCGGGCGTCGCGCAGCTCCGCCAGCCGCTCCAGCGTCACCGCCGCCATGCAGATGAGCGAAAAGCCCAGGACGTAGTACGCCAGGTCCGGCGCGCGAAAGCGCTTGAGCCCCGGAAGAAGCTCGTAGTAGAGCCGGTAGAGCGGCGTGTTGCCGCCCAGCGAGAGCGTGAGCGCGAAGAAGCCCAGCCCCGCGAAGAACCACCAGTAGCGGTTGCGGCGGGAGTAGTACACGCCCAGCGCAAAGAGGACCACCACCAGCGCGCCCAGGTATTCGGTGTGCAGCCGGAACGCGTTCTCCCCCCGGTACAGGGGGAACACGTACTCGCCGCGGTCGTTCTGGATGTTGGCGCCCACCTGCTCCGGCACCGCGATCCCCGCCACCGCGCGCAGCGGCATGGAGAAGCTGGTGCTGAACTCGTAGCCGCGGCCGCCCGTCATCCCGCGCGGCGACTGGCCCACGTAGTCCCGGAAGGGGAGAAAGTTGACGGCGGCCAGCATGAACCCGAACGCCACCGCGCCGATCCCCATCGCCAGCGTCCTGGCCAGGCGCGGCGTGTCGCGGTAGACGCGCAGGCTCACCAGCAGAAAGACGGCCCAGAGAAGCGCCGCCAGCAGCAGGTAGTAGGCGTTCTGGATCTGAAAGCTCAGCAGCGCCATCCCCACCGTGGCCGCCGCGCCCGCGAACGGGGCCAGCCGCCCCGTGCGGATGCCCAGGTGCAGAAAGTAGAAGAGCAGGGGGATGAAGCTGGCGACGATGATGCGCCCGTCGTGGCCCGCGTACACCCACGAGGTCAGGATCCCCGTCCACTGGAACGCCAGGCCGATGACGAACGCCACCCAGCGCCGGCACCCCAGCTCGCGCCCCAGCAGGTACATCCCCCATCCCGCGATGCCGAACTGGATCCAGAACAGGATGGGGAAGAAGAGGCGCGTCGGGCCCATGGCGTCCGCCAGCCAGCGGACGGGATAGTAGGTGCTGCCGGGATTGGAGAAGAGCGGCACGCCGCCGTACACGTACGGCACCCACCCGGGCAGCCCGCCCGCCTTCGTCCGCTCCGAGATGAAGTCGAGGTAGAAGAAGCTCGACATCGTGTAGTCCGTCCCGAAGATGTGCCGTCCGGGAAGGAACGCGGGAAGAAAGTAGATGAGCGCCAGCGCAAAGTAGATCGCGGCGGCCACGCCGGCGCCGATTCCCGGATCGGGATCGGCGGGGGCGGCCAGCGCGGAGACGCGGCGGGGCGGGGGAGCGGTCTTCTTCATCGGGAGCCGGATGGGGAAGGGGACGTGCGCCGTCCCTGGGAGATTCGTTCGAGCCAGGCCAGGTGGTCGCGAGCCACCTCGTCCCACGACCAGCGGCGCGCGCGCACGCGGGCGGAGGCGGAGAGCGCGGCGCGGCGGTCCGGCGCGTCCAGCAGGGCGGCGACGGCGTTCGCGGTGGCGGCGGCGTCCTCCCGCGGCACCAGCACGCCGCCGTCCTTGCCCACGACGTCCGGCACCGCGTCCACCCCCGCGGCGACCACGGGAACGCCGGCCGCCATCGCCTCCGCGGCCACCATCCCGAAGCCTTCGAAGCGCGACGGCATCACCATCGCCAGGGCCCCGGCCATCAGCGCGTGCACGGCGTCGCTGGTGGGATTCGCGATCAGCTCCACGCCGGACCGCAGCCCGCGCTCGGCGATCATCGCGGCGATGCGCTGCGCGTCCTTGCCGCGCCCGGCCACCTTCAGCGTCAGCTCCGGTCGATTCCGAACGAGGATCGCCATGGCGTCCAGCAGGACGTCGATCCCCTTCTGGAATACGTCGAAGCGGCCGTAGTAGAGCAGAAAGTCCCGCTCCGCGCGCTCGATGCGAAAGAACCGCTCGTCCACCCCGGCGCCGATGACGTCCGTCTCCGCGCCGGGCGCCAGCAGGGGCCGCGCCTCTTCCAGCAGCCAGGGCGACACGGCGGCCACCCAGCGCGCGCTGCGCAGCTGCATCCTCTCCCACGCGCCCACCGCCGCGCCGGGAACGCGCCCCCAGCGCACGCGCGCCGTGGGCCCCGCCATCTGCCCCAGCATCACGCCCACGGGCCGGCCGGCGGGGATGCGGATGGGGGTATACGCGCTGAAGTCGAACACCGCCGCGTCGTACGCCGCGGTGCGCAGCAGCCGCGTGGCCGCGCGCCCGTAGGTCAGCCGGCTCCACGCGTACGGGGAGGGTGCGCCCAGCCGGACGGAGCGGAACCCGTCGCCCTCGTCGTCGCGCGCGCCGGGAAAGCGGCCGGTGACCAGCGTCACGTCCAGCCGGCCGGCCAGGCGGCGGTAGATCTCGTGCAGCCGCACCGCGCCGCCCCCGCCCACCCACGGGTTGCGGGGGTCGTCGTAGATGCAGTGGACGACGCGCATCATCCCTGCCTGCGGGCGATGAAGAAGTTGCTCCCCATCCCCACGTCCAGCAGCAGCCGCGTCACGGGGTTGGTGAACACCCACTCCTGCCGGTTCAGCCACCGCGCCAGCCCCTGCTTTCCCGCGCGCACCTCGCCCGGCTCGGAGATGCGGCCGCGCAGGTAGTCGATCCACATCTGCCGCGGCTCCGCCAGCTCCGCGAACCGCGCCTCGCGCAGCAGCCGGCGCACGCCCGCGCGGGTGGGGATCACGCCCACGCCGTAGTTGCCGCGCCCGCCGCCGCGCACCCGCTCGAAGTACCACGCCTGCAGCGGCCGCGGCATCAGCGTGAGCCCCGCCAGCTGGTAGTGCGGGTCGCTGGCGATGCTGGCCAGCGCGAACGGCTTGGGGGTCACCAGGTAGAGCAGCCCGTCCGGCGCCAGCACGCGGCGGATCTCCCGCAGCGTCTTCTTCCGGTCGTTCACGTGCTCCAGGACGTTGTCCAGCACCACCAGGTCGAACGAAGCGTCCTCCCACGGCAGCGACTCGGCGAACCCCTGGCGCAGGTCTATCTGCACGCCGTGCTCCTCCGCCCGCAGCCGGCCGCGCGCCACGGAGGCCTCGCTGACCTCGATCCCCGCCGCGTGCGCGCCGCGCTCGGCAAAGGCGATGGGCACGCCGGCGTCGCCGCAGCCGATGTCCAGCACGCGCGCGCCCTCGGCGCGAAAGGCGGGAACGTAGCGGCCCAGCGTTTGGAGCACCAGAAACCCGCGCGCGTACTCGCTTACGTACAGGTTCTTCCACTGCTCGAAGTTCTGCGCCTTCCACCACCCGGCGCGCTCGGCCTCCAGCCGCTCCAGGTAGCGCGGTTCCACCTGCGAGGTGTCGGTGCGGGTAAAGCGGGGCCGCTCGGTCTGGCTGCTCAGCGTCTTCTTCCTGTGGATGATTGGCGTGCGTGGCGCCGACATTCTACGCGCTCCGCGGCGCTTTCGGCAGTCCCCGGAGGAAGAAAGAGATTTGTGTCACGCAGAGTAACCTGAGTCGGCGAGTTTTTTCTCTCCCCGTTCGTGTATCGCCCAAAGGATGTGGGATTGTGGCGGAAGCCCCGGGAGTGGCACGAGAAAACTCCGCTAACTCTGATAACTCTGCGTGAGGCCCTATCTTGTGAGGTATGCGAAAACGCGAGGCATCCATTGCGCCTGGATGCCCCGCGTCGCCGTCATCATCCCGCGAATCGCCGCGCTACGGCTTCCAGGCGGGATCGTACATGCCGGTGGTGTAGGGCAGGGGAATGCGCTCGCCCGTGGCCACGCGGACGACCTCCAGCCGCTGGTCCACCAGGTCGCGCGCCACGATCCACTGGTCGTTGGGCGACCAGTCGAAGCCGAAGTCGTAGCTGGTCCCGCCGCTCACCGCGCGGTGCCCCTGGCCGGCGGACGACATCAGGCGGATGGGGCCCCAGGTGCCGCCCTGCGTGTCCAGGTACGCGATGGAGTCGCCGTGCGACCACTCGGGCGCGTGGCCGGGAACGTTCTGCAGCACCGTCTGCCCCGTCTGCATGTTGATGATGCGCAGGGTCACGCTGCGGCTGTCGCCCACCGCCTCGCGAAAGAAGACCACGCGGTCGCCCGTGGGCGAGGTGGAGGGGTGCGACTGGTTCTGGCCGTCCGGCGTGAACCCGGGCACCATCTGCAGCAGGCCGGTGCCGTCCGCGCGCATCCGGTGCGGGTAGCCGCGGAACTCCGCGCCGGCGTAGCCGCCAAAGTAGATCCACTGCCCGTCGCGCGAGGGGTGCGGCCACAGCTCGGCGGCGAGCGGGTTGTTGCCGGGCACCAGCGGCCGCACTGCGCCGGCCAGCGTGCTCACGAAGGCGTGGCCCAGCCCCGTGCCGAAGACGAAGCTCTGCCCGTCGGGAAGCCACCGCGGCGAGCGCGCATCCTGCCCCTGCACCACGCGCCGGAACCCGGCGCCGTCCAGCTCGAAGAGGTAGATGCTGCCCCCGCGCCCGGCCAGCAGCGTGCCCTGCGGCACCACGCTCACGAACACCGGCACCTGCTGGCCGTTGGCCGTCACTGTGAGCGAGGCCCGGCCGACCGCCGCGCCGGTCACCGCCACCGCCCCCGTCGCCGCCGACCCCGCCACGGTGGCGATCCCGGGCGCGCCGTAGACGGCGGAGGTTACGGAGATGGGCGTGGCGTTCCCCCAGCGGTCCTCGTTGGCCGCCCTCAGGGCGTAGCTGCCGCCCACGTACACCGCCGTGTCCCGCGGCATCACCACCGTGCGCACCGTGGCGCCCGCCCTCACGACGAACGACCCGGTGGTGCCCACGCCCAGCGTGGGCGCCTCGATCCGCACCGACCCCACGGTGGCCACCCGCCCAAGCAGCACGCGCACGGCGGCGCGCCCCGTGCCGTCGGTCACGGTCTCCATCTCGGACCGGTACTGGTCCGGCGTCGTCGCGCTCAGGTACATGTGCGGCTCCACCACGCCGTTCAGCGAGGTGCTCCCCGCCACGAAGCGCACCGTCACCCCCGGCCACGGCTGGCCCGTGCTGTCGCGCACCTCCACCACCAGGGGCTGCGGGAGCAGCGCCGTCACCGTGTCGCTCACCGGCGCCGTGGGGGCGACGACCACGATCTCCGCCGGCCGGCCGGCTCCCGTCGGGTTCTTGCCGCACCCGACCGCCAGCATCAGCGCCGCGCCGGAAAGCGCACGCGCACGCGTCATCGTCTGCAACATCGGGTGGATCCGGAAGGGGGTCGACTACAAATGTCTCCGCGGCGGCGCGCTCCGCCCTGCGGCTCGCGTGTTCCGCGGCGCGAAACCGCCGCATCAACGCGCGAACGCGGCGGATCAGGACGCCGGGGCGGGATGGTGGATGGGGGTGCGGATGGATGCGGAACGCGGATCGAGCTGCGGTGCCGCGGAGACCGTCGGCATCACCCGGCTGTGGAGGCGCGGCGCCCGGCGCGGCGGGCCCGCGCGGCCGGCCTTCGTGACGTCGCAGCGGCGGATCCTTCCTTCGCTCCCGTCGGGATCACGGGTGGATGCGGCCGGTCCGCGGCTGCGCCTTCGCCGGTGGCCGCGTCCCGTCGGACCCGCGTCGTCAGCGCTTCCGCACGCGCTCGTACACCTCCGCCAGGCGGCCGACGATCACGTCCCAGGAGAAGCCGGCGCGCACGTCGTCGCGGCCGTGGACGCCCATCTGCCGCGCGGCCGCGGGGTCGTCCATCATCCGGCGGATGGCGGCCGCCAGCGCCGGCGCGTCCCCCGGCGGCACCAGGAACCCGCTGCGCCCGTCGCGCACGATGTCGACGATGCCGCCCGCCGCGCTGGCGATGGTCGGCTTGCCGTAGCCCATCGCCTCCAGCAGCACCACGCCAAGCCCCTCGGTGTCGCCCTTGGCATCCACCACCGCGGGAAGGACGAACGCGTCGCAGGCGGCGATGCGCGCCTTGAGCTCGTCCTGGGTCACGAAGCCGTGAAAGACCACCCGCGGGCCCAGCCCCAGCCGCTCCGCCTGCTCCCGCAGCCGTGCCCGCTCCGGCCCGTCGCCCACCACGCGCAGCACCACGCGGCGCTCCGGCGGCAGGGTGGCGAGCGCATCCAGCAGCAGGTGCACGCCCTTCCGTTCGACCAGGCGGCCCACGAACAGCAGCTCGAAGGGCGCGTCCGGATCCGTGCGCGGGGCGGGGAGCTCCGCCAGCGGCTCCACCGTCGCGCCGAAGGGGATGATGGCGGGGTCGGCGCCCGGCACCTGCCGCCGCAGCCGGTCCGCCGTGTAGGTGCTGATGGCCGTCACCGCGTCCGACCCGCGGACGATGCGGCGCAGCACGGGGGAAAGGAAGGGAAGCTCCTTCTCCATCCACGTAAGCTCCACCCCGAAGAAGGTGGAGACCAGCGGCACCCCCGACGCGCGCTTCGCCGCCAGCCCGATGACGCCGTGGGGCAGGGGCCAGAAGGCGTGGACCACGCCGAACTCGCCCGAGCGCGCCAGCCGCGCCGCCGCCAGCGAGCCGGAGGCCACGTAGCCGGGCACCAGCCCCATGAACACGGGCCGCTCGCGGATGCGGTCCGGCGCCGTCTGGTCGTGCGTCAGCGTTTCCCACGGGCGCGGCGCGTAGCGAAAGCGGTGCACGCGCACGCCCTCCACCGTCTGCGTCCGCAGCCCGCGGTACGAGGGCGCCAGGACCTCCACCTCCACCCCCAGCGGCCGCAGCCGGCGGATGGTCTCCACCATCCACGGGGTGATGACGTCGGCGGGGTCCCGGGCGTACGCCGAGACCAGGTAAAGGACCTTCACTTGTGAGGGAGGGTACGCCGCGATAGGTTGTGCATCCTGCCCAACCTACGGGCTTTTTCAGGCGGATACAAGCACTCCCCCCGGTTTCCCAGGCACGTGTCGTCGCTGGATCGCGCGCTCGTCATCATCCCGACCTACAACGAGAGCGAAAACCTTCCTCGCCTCATCCCGTCGGTCCTGTCGCGCGATTCGCGGCTGGAGATCCTGGTGGTGGATGACGCGTCGCCCGACGGCACCGGCCGCTTGGCGGAGGAGATTTCCGCCGCCGAGCCGCGGGTGCACGTGCTGCACCGGGCCGGCAAGCTGGGGCTGGGAACGGCGTACCTGGACGGCTTTCGCTGGGGGCTGCAGCGGGGGTACGACGTCCTGTTCGAGATGGACGCCGACTTCTCGCACGACCCCGTGCACCTGCCGCAGTTCCTGGACGCCATCGAGCGCTACGACCTGGTGCTGGGCTCGCGCTATCTGCACGGCCGCGTCACGGTGGTCAACTGGCCCATGGGGCGGCTGCTGCTGAGCTGGTTCGCCAACATGTACGCCGGCTGGGTGACGGGGCTTCCCATCGCCGACGCCACCGGCGGCTTCAAGTGCTTTCGCCGCGAGGTGCTGGCCGCCATCGACCTGGACCGGGTGGAGAGCAACGGCTACGCGTTCCAGATCGAGATGAGCTTTCGCGCCTGGAAAAAGGGCTTTCGCCTGGGCGAGATCCCCATCATGTTCGTGGACCGCGACCAGGGCGAGAGCAAGATGAGCAAGAAGATCGTCCGCGAAGCCGTCTGGCGCGTGTGGCGGCTGCGGGCGCTGTCGCTGTTCGGGCGGCTGGACAAGAAGAAGGCAGTGACGAGTGCCAGTGCCAGTGCCTAGTGCCTAGTGCCCAGTGCCCAGTGCCCAGTGCCCAGTGCCCAGTGCCCAGTGCCCAGTGCCAAGTGCCGAGTATCAAGTGAATGATTCTTGACACTTGAACCTGGGTACTTGAACCTCCTCTCCGTGCGTTCCGCCACCCCGCACCCAGCCTGATGTCCGACGCCTCCGAAGCCGCCGCACGCTTCGTCCGCGCGCTCGCCGCCCTCGTCTCGCGCGATGGCGACGCCTCCGCGCGCGCGGAGGAGGCGCACGCCGCCCTGCGGGAGGTTCTGTCCACGCAGAAGAGCCTGGTGCTGGACGTGCAGTTCACCGGCTTTTCGCAGAAGGGGCACCTCGTGGGCGGGGTGGATCCGCTCGTCCTGCGCGCGGCCGGGCACCTGATCACGCTCCGCCTGAACCGCGTCGGCTTCACCCCCGACGCGTCCGCGGCGGACCTGGAGGCGTTCGGGTCCATCGTCTCGCGCGCGTCCACGGAGCTGGGCGAGGGGGGCGCGATCGGCGCGCTGGCCCGGGCGCGGCCGCACGGCCTGTACGCCAGCACCGGGGCAGGGGACGTCTACAAGCCGCCCGCGCGCACCCCCGCAGCGCCCGCGGCTTCGGACGTCCCCACGCCCCCGGCGTCGGACGATGCCGCCGCGCCGCCCGCCGGGTCCGCGCCGCCCGCCGAAGCCGCACCCGCCGCGGCGGACGCGGAGCCTGCGGCGCCCGCGGCCGCGCCTGCGCAGTCCGCGGCGGGGATGCCGTGGGACGAGGTGATGGAGAGCACCGAGCTGGCCGAGTTCGAGTTCATCGACGAGCCGGCGGATCTTCCCGGCGCGTCGTTTTCGCCGCCGGCGCCGCCGGAAGCGGGGCAGCCCAGCGCACCGTCCAGTTTTGCGAGGGCGGGGGAGCCTGCCGGGCGCGAGGAGCCGCCCAGCAGCGACATGTACCACTTCTTCCGCGCCACCGACCACCGCGACCAGCAGGCGGAGGAGCTGCCGCGGCTGCTGCACGAGGCGTCCACCGTCACGCGCTTCGACGAGCTGGCGGAAAGCGCCGCGCGCACGGCGCTCACGCTGCTGAAGTCGGATGCGCACGGGCAGGCCGTGGAGCTGCTGGACGCGCTGGTGCGCGAGGCGGAGCGCCCGGACCGCACCCGCTTCTTTCGCGAGAGCGCGCTGCAGGCGCTGCGGCGGGCGGGGACCACGGCCACGCTGCACCGGCTGCTGGACCGGCTGCCGTTCGGCGGCGCGGACCGCGACCGCATCCTGCGCTTCTTCGTCTTTCTGGGCGCCGACGCGCTGCTGATGCTGGAGGGGCTGCTGTACCGCGCCGGCGACACGGAGCTGCGCGCCGCCGTCTTCCGCGCGCTGGTGGGCGTCGAGGGGCTGGCGGACCGGCTGATCGGGCACGCCGTGCAGGACCCCAACCCGGTGCGCACCCGCACGCTGCTGGAGCTGGCGTCGCAGGGCGGCACGGACCCGGAGATCGCGCGCCGGTGGGCCGCGGAGGCCGCCGCGCACCGCGACGCCACGGTGCGCGTGGAGGCCGCCCGCACCGCCTCGGGGCAGGGCGGCCGCGGCGCCATGCGCGTGCTGGTGGACCTGCTGAACGACCCCGAGCGCCTGGTGCGCCGCGAGGCCATCGCGGGGCTGGGGACGCTGGGCGAATCCGCCGCCGTGCCATTCCTGGCGCGCCTGCTGAACGAGGCGGACGAGGAGCTGCAGGCCGCCGCCGCCGGGGCGCTGGGCCGCATCGGCTCCGGCGAGGCGCTGCCGGCGCTGCTGAGCGTGGTGCAGAAGCGCTCGCTGCTGCAGCTCAAGAAGGCCACGCGCGGCAAGGTGGCCGCGCTGCACGCCATCGCCCGGATCGACACCCCCGCCGCCCGCGAGGCGCTGGCCTCCGTCTCCCAGGGCCGCGACGAGCTGGCCGAGGAGGCCCGGCGGATCCTGGCGACTGCGGGCTAGGCGGGGCCCGCTGCGGACTCCGGATCGAGAAAAGCCCCGCCTGGCGCACCAGGCGGGGCTTTTGCCATCCGCGGCGCGCCGGGCGGGAGCTTCTCCCGCCCGGCGCGTGCGATCACGGCTCCTGATAGCAGATGCAGCGGCCCGTGTAGCACGTGCGCTGGCAGGTCTCGTGGCACGTGATGGCGCACGAGCCCTCGCAGCTGAAGTCGTCGCAGGTGTTCCAGCACGTATCGGGACAGGTCTCGGCACAGGTGGGGCAGCCCGGGCACGTGCAGTTGGTGTAGCACGTGCACGGCTGCTGCTGGCCCTGTACCGTTCCGCGGCCCGCTCCGCCGTCCGCGGTGACGAACGACTGCACCTCCAGCATCTCCGGGTTCAGCGTCAGCTTCTTCATGATCGCCTCCTCAGCCGCAGGGGATCGGGATTCACCGGGCGGGAGCGCCGGTGGATGGATGGGCATCGTCCATACTAATCCCGCCCGATTTGATGCACAATGATATCGACACAGGGGTAAACCATTACGTTCCCGGACAGCAAAGTCCACACGTCGCCTGGATCCGACCCGCTCGGAACGATGGGAGCTCGCCGCCGCCGCGGGCCCGGGGGCCGATGGTGGGAGGTGCCATTCCAATCCGTCGATTTCGATCACAAACCAAAAGTATGCTCGTGGCGGCCGTAGGGCCCGGGGTCCACCGTCGAAACATTCCGCCGTTTTTGCAGCGCCGCGATGACACACCTGGGGCGCCGGTGCCCCGCGGCACCTGGCGCGTGCACGAACCGGCTTCGGACGGTCTGGCCGCGAAAAATCGGCTTTCGAGAATCGCGCAGGACGCAGAAACGCGCCTGAGCCAGGCCACCGGCACGTCCCGCGGCGCTCAGACGCGATCCTGGGGCCATTTTCCGCGTTTCGACCCTCGAGCAGGTAAAGCCCGGCGCAGTTTGCGGGCTTTCCGCTGTCGTTGCGGCGGCTTCCAGCCGCTCCGGCCGGGCAGGGCACCTCCCGCAAACCCAATCCTCCCAGGCAGTTGAAGTCTCGCTCGACGAGAGGACAAGGCGGAACGGGCCTGTCGCCGTCGTGACTGCCGGATGCATCCGCTCCTGGCGCCACTGGTGCGAACCATCCGTCCACCCGCTGGCGGTAGCCGTACAACGCGACGCGACAGCCCGGAAAGCGGGGAATCCACACATCTCCACGAGCCATCCCGCTTTTCCACATCTATCCACAGCCTTTAGTTTACATAATGCATATTATACGAAGTGGAGTAATCCTTGCGCTTGGGATGCATCCCAAGTCATCCCGACAATGAAATCGGGTGCTGGACTTGGGATGCATCCCAGGTTCAGGAGCTACACATGGCGCGCGCAATCTGGAAAGGAAGCATCAGCTTCGGCCTGGTGCAGATCCCCGTGGGCCTCTTCTCCGCGGCGTCGCCCGACGAGCTGAGCTTTCGGCAGCTCGACAAGCGCAACCTCTCGCCCATCGGCTACAAGAAGTACAACAAGAACACCGGCGAAGACGTCGAGGGCGAAGAGATCGTCAAGGGCTACGAATACGAAAGCGGCCACTACGTCGTGCTGAGCGACGAGGACCTGCGGCGGGCGAATCCCGAGAAGACGCAGACCGTCGAGATCACCGACTTCGTGGACCTGGACGACATCCGGTCGGTCTACTTCGACAAGCCGTACTACCTGGCCCCCACCGGCAAGAACAAGAAGGCGTACGCCCTGCTGCGCGAGGCGCTGCGGCGCACCGGCAAGGTGGGCATCGCCAAGGTGGTCATCCGTTCCCGCGAGTACCTGAGCGCGGTGGTTCCCGACGGCGACGTGCTGGTGCTGGAGATCCTGCGCTATCCGCACGAGATCCGCCCCGCCGACGACCTGGAGGTGCCGCGCGGAGAGCCGCAGGAGCTGGGCGTCAGCGAGCGCGAGCTGGCCATGGCGGAGCAGCTGGTTCAGGGGATGACGGCCGAGTGGGAGCCGGCCAAGTACACGGACAGCTACCGCGACGACCTGATGCAGCTCATCCAGCAGCGCATCGAGAGCGGCAACACCAACGCGCCGGACGAGACGCCGGTGGCGGAGATCGAGACCGGCGCGAAGGGCGACGTGATCGACATCATGGCCCTGCTCAAGCGCAGCGTGGAGGCCACCGGCCGCGGCGAGCGCATCGCCGCCGACACCGAGCGCGCCCCGGCCGCGCCGAAGAAGTCGAAGAAGGCCGCCGCCGCCGTGAAGACGGACGACGAGCCCCTGCCCTGGGAGGACGAGGCGCCCGCAAAGCCGGCGAAGCCTGCCCGCGCGTCCGCGGCGAAGGCCGCAAAGCCCAGGGACGAGCCGCTTCCGTGGGAGGAGGACGACGCGCCCGCCAGGCCGGCTCGCCCCCTGCGCGCCGCCGCGAAGGAGGCGGACGCGCCCGCCAAGCCCGCGCCCCGCCCGACCGCGGCATCCAAGCCGCGCGCCAGGCAGCGCAAGACCGCCTGAAGGGGCCGCGCCTGAATGGGGCTCGACGAATACAAGCGAAAGCGCGACTTTCGCGTCACCGCTGAACCAGAAGGGCACGTCCACCCCGAGGGGGACGTGCTCTCCTTCTGCATCCAGAAGCACGCCGCCAGCCACCTTCACTACGACTTTCGCCTGGAGCTGGACGGCGTGCTCAAGAGCTGGGCCGTCCCCAAGGGGCCAAGCCTGGACCCGTCCATCAAGCGCCTGGCCGTCCACGTCGAAGACCACCCCATCGAGTACGGCGTCTTCGAGGGGATCATCCCCAAGAAGGAGTACGGCGGCGGCACGGTGATGCTGTGGGACCGCGGCACCTGGACCCCGGACGACGACGCCCACAAGGGGTACAGGAAGGGCCACCTGCGCTTTCACCTTCGAGGCGAGCGGCTCTCCGGTGGATGGCACCTGGTGCGCTCCCGCCGCGGCGAGGAGGGCCAGAAGGAGCAGTGGCTGCTCTTCAAGGACGATGACGACGTCGCCCGCCCCGAAGCGGAGGGGATCGTCACCGAGGAGTTCATGACCAGCGTCGACACGGGGCGGACGATGGAGGAGATCGCCGCCGACAAGGACGCCAGCTGGGACTCCCGCGCCCCCGCCGCCGAGGCCGTGACGCGCCACGGCACGCCCTCGAAGTCCACGAAGAAGGCCGCGGACGCGGCGAAGAAGCCCGCGGCGAAGTCCTCATCGCCCCGCACCAAAAAGGCGGCGGACTCCCCCGCCCCCGCCGTCCCGGGCGCGAAGAAGGCTCCGTTCCCCGGCCCCTTCACCCCGCAGCTGGCCACGCTGGTGGACGAGGTGCCCGCCGGCGGCGACTGGATCCACGAGCTCAAGTACGACGGCTACCGGCTCGTGGCGATGGTGCAGAAGGGCAAGGCGCGCCTCATCACCCGCAACGGCAACGACTGGACGGACAGGTTCCCCGCCGTCACGGCCGCGCTGGCGGCGCTGCCGGCGAAGTCCGCGGTCCTCGACGGCGAGCTGGTGGTGCTCACCGAGCGCGGCACCACCAGCTTTCAGGCGCTGCAGAACGTGCTGAGCTCCGGGCGCGGCGGCGAGCTGGTGTTCTACGCCTTCGACCTCCCCTACCTGGACGGGATGGACCTGCGCCCCGCTTCCCTGCTGGACCGCAAGGCGGCGCTGCGCGCGCTGCTGGCGGCGGACGGCGGGCTGGTCCGCTTCAGCGACCACATCCAGGGCGCGGGGGGCGAGTTCTACCGGCAGGCGTGCGGAATGGGGCTGGAGGGGATCATCAGCAAGCGCGCCGACAGCCGCTACGTGCACAAGCGCAACAACGACTGGCTCAAGGTCAAGTGCCTGCTGCGCCAGGAGTTCGTGATCGGCGGATACACGGAGCCGCGCGGGTCGCGCTCGCACTTTGGCGCGCTGCTGCTGGGCGTGCACGACGAAAAGGGCGACCTGGTGTACGCCGGCAAGGTGGGCACCGGCTTCGACGAGTCGCGGCTGCGCGACGTCTACGCGCGGCTGAAGGCGCTGGAGCGCCCCGACTCGCCCTTCGTCAACCACGGCCGCAAGCGAAGGCTGGCGGGCGTGCACTGGATCGATCCGGACCTCGTCTGCGAGATCGCGTTCACCGAGTGGACGGAGGAAGGGATCCTGCGCCACCCCGTGTTCCAGGGGCTGCGCGAGGACAAGGACCCGAAGGACGTGGTCCGCGAGAACCCGTTGCACCTTCCCGCCGGCGAAACCGCGGCCGCGGAGAGCGACGCGGCCAGGCGGGCCAGCCGCGCCCGCGCCGCGGAGCACGCGGCCGCGCGCACCAGCGACCGCGACGCGCCCCCTGCCCCGCGCTCGCGCCCCGTTCCCCCCTCCACCCGGCGCACCAATCCGCGGCGCGGCAAGGGCGAGGACACGGAGGTGCTGGGCGTGCGGCTCACCAGCCCGGAGAAGGTGCTCTACCCGGCCCTGGGGATCACCAAGCTGGAGCTGGCGCACTACTACGAGACGGTGGGCCCGTGGATCCTGCCGTACATCGCCGACCGGCCGCTGACGCTGGTGCGCTGTCCGGACGGCGTGGGCGGCGAGTGCTTCTACCAGAAGCACGGCGACCAGCACTTTCACGAGTCCATCGGCCGCACCACCATCGCCGAGAACGACGGCGAGGAGAAGGTCTACACCTACGTGGACTCCGCCGCCGCGCTGGTGGGGATGGTGCAGATGGGGGTGATCGAGCTGCACACCAGCAACGCGCGGCGCGACAACTTCGAGCGCCCGGACCGCTTCGTCATCGACCTGGACCCCGCCGCGGACGTGCCCTGGGCGCGCACCGTGGCGTCCGCCTTCCAGGTGCGCGACCGGCTGGCGGAGCTGGGGCTGGACAGCTGGGTCAAGACGACGGGCGGCAAGGGGCTGCACATCGTCGTCCCCCTGGCCCGCCGCCACGGGTGGGACGAGATCAAGGACTTCACGAAAGCGTTCTCCACGGACCTGAGCGCGCGCAACCCGGGCAAGTACCTCACCAAGGCGAACATCGCGGCGCGCAAGGGAAAGATCTTCATCGACTACCTGCGCAACGGCCGCGGGGCCACGGCCATCAGCGCCTTCTGCGTGCGCTCCAAGCCCACGGCCGCCATCTCCGTCCCCCTGCGCTGGGACGAGCTGAGCGCGGAGCTGGATCCCGACGCTTTCACCCCCGAGGCCGTCATCCGCCGCGTGGCCAAGCTCAAGCGGGACCCGTGGGACGGCTTCTGGACGTCCAAGCAGTCCATCACCAGGGACATGCGCGCGGCGGTCGGCATGAAGTCGTAGCGGCTTCTGTCCCTCGGGCCGGAACCGGCGGCGGCACCCACGCAACTCCGTGGTGCCGCCGTTTGTTTGCAATCGGCGCGACCCGGTGTATATTCGCGGCCTCGCTTCTCCCCACCGGAAAGCTCATCCCCCGCACAACCAGAACGGAGATCCATTTTCCATGCGTCACTTCACGTCCGTCGCGTTCCTCGCCACCGGATGCCTGCTGCTGGCCGCGGAAGCCGCCGCACAGGCGCAGCCGCAGCTGGATACGCGCATCAGTTTCGACCTGCTCACCAGCTCCGTGGAACGTGACGCCGCGGAGGAGGCGGGTGTGGCAACGCAGGGCTACGGCCTGCAGGTGAACGGATCGGTCACCGCGTTCCGCGTCCTGGCCGTAAGCCTGGACCTTGGAGTGCTGGGGCTCAAGGACGAGCGGCAGTTCCGCCAGAACACCACCCAGGGCGAAAAGTCTTCTTCGATCGATGCCGGGATGTTCGCGGTGGCGGTGGGTCTTCGTACCCCGCCGCTCGCCCTGGATGGGGCGACGGGGCCGCGCGTCTCCGCCGGCGTGAACGCGGGGTATACGGGGCTGGACATCGACCGCACCATCGCGGAGTGCGTCGACTGCCACAACGAAGAGCTGAGCCTGCGCGCCGGCAGCTTTCTGGAGCCCGCGCTGCACATGACCTTTGGCCGCGGGGGGCTGAGCGCGCGCTACCGCCTGTACAACGGCGAATCCAGCTTTCAGGACGCGCTGATGATCGGCTATTCCTGGGGCGTGGGCTCCCGCTACGCCAAGGCACCCGCCGTCCCCGAGGTGCCCGAGGCGCCGGTGGAGGGCGTGCGTTGATGCGATCGTAAAGCCGCTTCCGGACTGCTGTCGAAGGAGAAGCCGCCGCCCCGATGCTCCGGGCGGCGGCTTCTCCTTCTGCGGATGAGACGGGGGGCTACGGCTTCGCGGGGGCGGTCCCCTGCCCCGCCAGCAGCGCCTCCAGCCGCTCGATTCGCGCCCGCAGCTCGTCGTTCTCGGCCTGCAGCGCGTCCGTGCGGGCGGTCAGCGCCTGCACCGCTGCCAGGTTCACGCCGTCGATGTCGATGGAGCTGATCATCAGCTCGCTCTCGCCCAGCCCGAACGCGGCGTAGAAGTCCTGCGCCATCGGACCCATGTGGCGGATGGAGCGGTCCTGCGCCAGGTAGTTCCACGTCGTCACCGGCACGCCGCGCAGCCGGGCGAGCAGGTTCTCGCCGTCGATCCCCAGGAAGTTCTCCTTGCGGTTGCGGTCGGAGACGCTGCTCCACGCGCTCCCACCCGCCGCCAGCTGCACGCCCGAGCTCAGGCTCATGTTGGTGAAGATGTTGACGCCGCCACAGCCGCGCATGACGACCTGGTTGTTGGCCGTCGCGTACACCGAGTCCGACGAGAAGCTGGCGCAGCCGTCGCCCAGCACGATGCTCCCCTGGCGGTTGGCGGTGCGCGCGTTCTTGCCGATGGCGACGGAGAAGTTGCCGCTGGCCCGGTTCTGCAGGCCGATGGCCACCGCGAAGCTTCCCGTGGCGATGCTGGGCCCGATGGTGGTGGAGGCCAGGCCGGTGGAGAGGGCGCTGGGACCCAGCGCCAGCGCCTCGTCGTTGGTTGCCTGCGCGCCCGCGCCGATGGCCACCGCGTTGGAGGCCGAAGCCGTGCCGTTGAAGGCGAAGGTGCGGTCGCCGCTGGCCGTCGCGCTGTTCCCCAGCGCCACGGCGTCGTCGCCGCTGGCGGTGTTCCCCTCGCCCGCGGCAAGGGCGTCGCTGCCGCTGGCCGTGTTGTTCTCGCCGAACGCGGCGGAGCCGAAGCCCGTGTTCCCCGCGTCCCACTGCGAGCCGTTCACGCTGCCGGCGCGCACGGCCGCCTTTGCCGGGTACCACATCATGCGCACGCCCGCGCCCGTCTCGGGAATGTTGCCGCTGTTGGCGGTGCCGGTGGAGACGTAGCCGTTCACGTTCGACAGGTCGTACGCACCCGCGTCGTTCGTCGGCACCACCCCGTCCTCGCCCTGCGGCCCCTGCGGCCCCTCCGGACCTGCGGGTCCCGCCTCACCCTGCGGACCCGCCGGCCCTGTCTCGCCCGCGGGGCCCTGCGGACCCGTGGCGCCCGTCTCACCCTGCGGGCCGGCCGTACCCTGTGGGCCGGCGGGACCGGTGGCGCCCGTCGCACCCGCCGGACCCGTGTCGCCGGTCTCGCCCTGTGGACCGGCCGGACCCTGCGGCCCCGCGGGACCCGTGGCGCCGGCCGGTCCAGCCGGGCCCGTGTCACCCTGCGGACCTTCCGGCCCCTGCGGACCCGTCGCGCCCGTCGCTCCGGCGGGCCCGGCGGGGCCGGCCGCACCCGTCTCTCCCTGCGGCCCGGCCGGGCCCTGCGGCCCCGGAGGCCCCTGCGGACCGGCCGGGCCGGTGCCGCCCGCGCTCCAGCTGAACTGCACGTGCTGCGGCGACGAGCAGTCGTTGCGCAGCCCGGGTTCCTTGATGCGGTACACGGTTCCCGACGCGGGGATGTAGCAGGCGTAGTAGACCTGGGTCGAGGAGGGCGTCTGCGCCTGGGCCGGGTCCGGCGCCAGCGCGAACAGGGGGACCATCGCCAGCGCCGCGAGGGCGGGCCGGCGGGAGTTGCGATGCACCACGTTCTTCATCCTTGCCTCCGGATGCGAAACAGGGGGATGGGGGAACCACGAAATTGAGGTACAGCCAGGGATTTGCCGTTGTGGTCTCTCCGGCCGGAAGGCCCGCCCCGCGCAGGGGCGGGCCTCCAGAGACCGGGCGTGCCGCGAGGGGGAACGGCGGGGGAACGCCGCTCCCCCGCGGATCTACTGCCGGGGCGCGGCCGAAAGCGTTGCCTCGATACGCTCCAGCCGCGCCCGGAGCGCCGCGTTCTCGCGCTCCAGCGCCTCGATGCGCGCCTGCTGCGCGTCGGAGCGGGTCGTGAGGGCCTGCGCGGCCGCCAGCGCCACGCCGTCCGCGTCTACCGTGCCGATCGTCACCTCGTCCGGGCCCAGGCCGAACGCCGCGCGAAAGTCCTGCGCGGTGGGGCCCAGGTGGCGCACGTCGCCGCCGTCCACGCGGTAGCTCCAGCGGGTGATGGGGAGCGTCCGCAGCCGCGCCAGCACGTCCTCGCCGGAAACGTTCTCGAAGCGGTGCTTGCGGTTCACGTCGGAGACGTTGGTCCAGACGCCGCTCGTGGAGAGGTACGCCCCGGTGCTGGTGCTGATCACCGCGTTGCTCTGCCCCCAGTTGCTGACCACGGAGCCCGACTGGATGGTGACGCCGGTGGTCAGGTTGCTGCTGGTGAAGATCCGGAAGCCCCCGCTCACCCGCCAGTTGGCCGAGTGGTTTACGCCCGCTCGCACGGTGTCGATGGACGAGCGGTCGCTGAACACGAACGAGCCCTGCCGCGCGTTGGTGTGCGCGTGGTAGCCCATGGCCACGGACGCCGCCCCCGTGGCGGTGTTGTCCTCGCCCGCCGCGAAGGAAGACTGCTGGGCGGCCGTGCTGCGCAGGCCGAACGCCATCGCGTTGCTGGCGCTGGCGCGAACATCCTGGCCAATGGCCACCGAGTAGTCGCCGATGTTGGCGTCGTCCCACTGGGTGCCGCTGATGCCTCCCGCCCGGAACGCCGCCTTTGCGGGGTACCACATCAGCCGCGTTCCCGCACCCTCCACGGGGATGTTGCCGCTCGCATAGGTCCCGGCCGAGACGAAGCCGTTCACGTTGTCCAGGTCGTAGGCGCCGGCGCTGTTGGTCGCCACTGCACCGTCCTCGCCGTCCGCACCGGGCGCCCCATCCTCTCCGTCGGCGCCGCGGCAGTCCAGCACGTTCACCGCACCGTCGCCGTTCGCGTCCTCCTCCGCCACCTCGCCGGTGCCGTTGCCGTTGGTGTCCCAGCACGCCTGGCCGTCGGCGCCGTCCGTGCCGGCCGGACCGGCGGGACCCTCCGGCCCAGCGGGACCGGTCTCGCCGGCGGGACCCGCCGGACCCGTTTCGCCTGCCGGGCCGGCGGGGCCCTCCGGGCCTGCGGGACCCGCTTCACCCTGCGGACCCGCCGGGCCTGTATCGCCCGCGGGGCCCTGCGGACCCGTCGCGCCCGTCTCACCCGCGGGGCCCTGCGGACCCGTTGCGCCCGTCTCACCCTGCGAGCCGGCCGGACCCTGCGGCCCCGCGGGACCGGTGGCGCCCGTTGCGCCCGCCGGACCGGCCGGACCCGTGTCGCCGGTCTCGCCCTGCGGACCGGCCGGACCCTGCGGCCCCGCGGGGCCGGTGGCACCCGTAGCGCCAGCCGGCCCCGTCGCACCGGCAGGGCCCGCCGGTCCGGCGGGACCCGTGGCGCCCGTCTCTCCCTGCGGACCCGCCGGGCCCTGCGGCCCCGGAGGCCCCTGCGGACCGGCCGGGCCGGTGCCGCCCGCGCTCCAGCTGAACTGCACGTGCTGCGGCGACGAGCAGCTGTCGCGCAGCCCGGGTTCCTTGATGCGGTACACGGTCCCCGACGCGGGGATGTAGCAGGCGTAGTAGACCTGGGTCGAGGACGGCGTCTGCGCCTGGGCCGCGTCCGGCGCCAGCGCCAGCGCGGGAACCAGCGCCAGCACCGCCAGGGCGGTCCGGCGGGAGTCGCGATGCACCACGTGCTTCATCCTTGCCTCCGGAGGGGGATCAGGGGATGGGGGGAACCCGGGATGACGTACTTCAGGGGTCCTGCTGCGGTGGATCCACCGGCGCACGGGGGACGGCGCCAGGAGACCGGGGGCGGATGCGCGGCGGGATCGAAAGGAGATACCGACCCGGCCGGTCTGCGTGAATGGGCGGAAAGCGAGAGGGGCGGCCACCCGGCCGCCCCTCGTCCCTCTTTACTGCCGCGGCGCCGGCTGCGCCGCCAGGATCGCCTCGATCCGTTCCACCCGCGCCCGCAGGTCCGCGTTCTCCTGCCGGAGCGTGGCGTTCTCCGCCTGCAGCGCGTCCGTGCGCGCCGTGAGTGCGTGGATGGCCGCCAGGTTGACGCCATCCATGTCCACCGAGTTGATCATCAGCTCGTTCTCGCCCAGCCCGAACGCGGTGTAGAAGTCCTGCGCCATGGGGCCCATGTGGCGGATGGAGCGGTCCTGGCTGATGTAGTTCCACGTGGTCACCGGCACGCCGCGCAGCCGGGCCAGCACGTCCTCGCCGTCCAGCGCCAGGAAGTTCTCCTTGCGGTTGCGGTCGGAGACCGCGCTCCAGCCGCTGCCGCCCGCCGCCAGCTCCATCCCGGCGGTCAGGCCCTGGTTGGTGAACACCTTGACACCGCCGCAGCCGCGCATGACGACCTGGTTGTTGGCCGTCGGGTACACCGAGTCCGACGAGAAGCTGGCGCAGCCGTCGCCCAGCACGATGCTCCCCTGGCGGTTGGCCGTGCGGGCGTTCTTGCCGATGGCCACCGAGAACTGGCCGCTGGCGCTGTTCTGCAGACCGATCGCCACGCCGAAGTTGCCGTTGGCGATGCTGGGCCCGATGGTGATGGACGCCAGGCCGCCAGCGATGGAGCTGGGGCCCATGGCCAGCGCGTCGTCGTTCGTGGCCTGCGCGCCGCTGCCGATTGCCACGGCGCCCACGGCCGAGGCCGTGCCGTTGAAGGCGAAGGCGCGGTCCGCGCTGGCGGTGCCGTTGTTGCCCAGCGCCACCGACTCGTCGCCGCTGGCCGTGGTGGCCAGGTTGGCGGCGAACGAGTAGTTGCCGCTGGCACGCGTGTTCTGCCCGAACGCCGTGGAGCCGAAGCCCAGGCTGGCCAGGTCCCAGTACGCGGCCCCGAAGCTGCCCACGTTCCCAGCGCGGAACGCGGCCTTGCCGCCGTACCACATCACCCGCGAGCCGGCGCCCTCCACCGGTACGCCGCCTGCGCCCGCCGCCGACTCGTTGCCGTTCCACGTGCCCACGGCCGCCATGCCGCCGTCGTTGTTCACGCGAAAACGAAGGGTGGAGCTGGCGGACACGTGCAGCAGGCTGTCGGTGGTCTGCGCGGCCGCGGACGTCGCGCCGGCCGCCGCGGCGGCCGCCACGAGCGCCGCCAGGGTAGTGCGCTTCATGCTCAGGTTCTCACGTTCATGTGGATGATGCGCCGGCAGCCCCGCCCAACGCCGATGTCGAAAAACCCAGTCCCGCCGCACCCCGCGGCGGTTCCCTGCCAGGGCTGCCGTGCCGGGGCGCTCCCCTGCCCCGCCGGCAGCACCACGCGGCGCGCCATGCGCGCGCCACCGAGGTCCTTACTGCTCCTGCGCCCCCGCCGCCGGCGCGGGAGCGAGCCCGGCCGTGACGCGCACCTCCTGCAGCGTGAGCCGAAGCGCGTCCAGCTCCGCCATCATCGCCTCCAGCTGCCCGGCGGGGAGCGCGGCCAGCGCTGCCTCGACCTGGGCCGAGGCCTCCGCCACGCCGTTCGCGTCTTCCGCCGCCAGCCGCTCGTCCAGCCGCTGGATGGTCGCCTGCAGCTCCGCCTGCCGCTCGCCCAACGCGGGGAGCAGGCGGGAGCGCGCGTCGGCCAGCGCTACGGAGAGGTCCGCCATCCGCGCGTCGGGGACCCCGGAAAGCACGCTGGCCGCGGCCGGGTCGCCGTCCACCGCGGCTCGGGGCGAGGTCGGGGCCTCCGCGCACGCGGCCAGCGCCAGGGGGACGATCAGGGAGGTGAGGGTTCGCCCGTGCATCGATGCTTCCTTGCGCGAGAGGTGGCCGGGGGGATCTCGGGGGATGTAGCCGGCGGACGGGCATGCACTCGTCCGCCGTCTCGTGCGTTCCGCGCGCCCTTTACGGCTGCGCGGGTGCCTGCGCCGCCAGCACCGCCTCGATGCGCTCCAGCCGCGCGCGCATCTCGGCGTTCTCCCGCTGCAGCTCGGTGTTGCGCGCCTCCAGCGCCTCGATGCGCGCCGCCTGGTCCGCGGTGCGGCGCTCCAGCGCCTTGGCCGCCGCCAGCGCCACGCCGTCGGCGTCCACCGTGCCGATGGTGACGTTGTCGTTCCCCAGGCCGAACGCGGCGCGGAAGTCCTGCGCCGTGGGGCCCAGGTGGCGCACTTCCTCGCTGTCCGACCGGTAGCTCCAGCTGGTGACTGGCAGCGTACGCAGCCGCGCCAGCACGTCCTCGCCCGACACCGTCTCGAACAGGTGCTTGCGGTTCACGTCCGAGGTGTTGGTCCACACGCCGCTCGTGGACAGGTACGCCCCGGTGCTGGTGCTGATCACCGCGTTGCTCTGCCCCCAGTTGCTGACCACCGAGCCCGACTGGATGGTCACGCCCGTGCTCAGGTTGCTGCTGGTGAAGACCCGGAAGCCCCCGCTCACCCGCCAGTTGGCCGAGTGGTTCACGCCGGCGCGGATGCTGTCCACCGTGGAGCGGTCGCCGAACACGAACGAGCCCGACCGCGCGTTGGTGTGCGCGTGGTAGCCCAGCGCCACGGAGGACGCGCCCGACGCAGTGTTGTCCTCGCCCGCGGCAAAGGAGGTGACCTGCGCCGCCGTGCTGCGAAGGCCGAACGCCGTGGCATTGGCGGCGCTGGCGCGTACGTCCTGGCCGATGGCCACCGAGTATTCGCCGATGTTGGCCGCGTCCCACTGGGTGCCGCTGATGCCCCCGGCGCGGAACGCCCCCTTGTTCGGATACCACATCATCCGCGTCCCGGCACCTTCCGCGGGAATGTTGTCTCCGTCACCGTCGCCGTCGTAGGTGCCGCCGAACAGGGCGCCGGCGTCCACGTTCACGCGGAACAGCCCCTGCCCGCCGCTGCTCACGGCAAAGGCGGAATCCGGGGTCTGCGCCGCCGCGGGGGCCGCCACGGCCAGGAAGCCGGCGGCGATCAGGGCGAAGCGATTCATCTTGTTCATCACGAGATTCCGTGGAAGCTGGTCAGGGGATGGAGATGGAGAGCGCCGAGTCGGCCACCGTCAGGCTGCCGGTCACCGACACCGCGCCGGTGGCCTTCGTGGCGCCCTGCAGCGCCGTGCTGCCGGTGACCGACAGCGTGGGAAGGGTGCCCTTGAGCAGCGACCCGCTGCCGCTCATGGTGACCGACCCCCCGCTGATGGTGCCGCTGGCGTCCAGGTTGCCTCCCACGGCCACGTTGAATCCGCCCAGGGCCAGCGTACCGCCCGCGTTCACCCGCAGATGCAGCGCGCTGGCATTGGCCGTGAGCACCGGCATGTTGGGCACGCCCGACCCGGGGATCTGCACCACGCTGGAGGCGTTCGGCACCGCCTGGGGGTTCCAGTTGCCCGCGGTGAACCAGTCGCTGCTGGTGCTTCCGTCCCACAGCGCGTCCAGGCCGTTGCCGGTCTCGTCCTGCTGCGAGGCGTACACGTACACCTTGAAGCTGAACGCCGACGCGCCGTCCAGCGCGAAGATCCACTCCACCGGGTCGGAAACCTGGTAGGTGGTCAGGATTTGGGGATACAGGAAGTAGGGCTGGTTGGCGCCGGTAAAGAAGTCGGTGCCGGTGGGGTTCGCCACCACGACGCCGTTGCTGGGGTCTTCGGCAAAGAAAAGCTTTACGCCGTCGACCGCCACGCCGTCGGGGGTGCCCAGCGGCTGCGCCAGCAGGTTCTGCACGGTCACGAACATGTGGAGCGAGTCGTTGGCGACCGTGTTTCCGTAGTTCGCAATCTTCACGAACCTGTCCTGGCCTCCCATCAGGCGCGTCGCGCTGACGGCGCCCGACAGCACGTCCTCCGGATACGAGCACACCATGGTCTGCGCCGGCACGTTCACCCGGCACTCGATGGAGGTGAGGGTAGCAGGTTCCGGGTTGATGCCGGAGGCGACGGGGTTGTCGGTGCACGCCGCAGCCAGCAGAAGCACAACAGGTACAGCCCGCCCCGGGGGGCGACGCAGGGATCGGCTAATCATGGGGAAGAACCAGGCGAGTGGGGATTCCACGCGGGAAGGGTCGGACTGAAACTTAGTGCGGTACCACGCACACGTAAAGGAAAACTTTCACCAACGTTGAATAAGCTCCGCCGAGTCAACGGTGGTTAACCAGGCTGCCATGGCACACGCCCCGGGAGAGGTGCGAGGGTTGACACCACGTGTACGGCGGTTTACATCTGTAAACCATGAGCGACGACATCAAGATCCGCATCGTGGGGGCGGCCCGGGCACTGTACTTCGAGCGGGGGCCGGACGCGGTGACCATGCGTGCGGTCGCGGAGCGGGTGGGGGTTACGGCCACCGCGCTGTACCGCCACTTCGCCGACAAGGAAGCCCTGCTCAAGGAGGTGGTGGGAGAGGGGTCGCGGCTGCTGGGAAGCCACCTCTTTCGCGCCCTGGAGGCCCCTACCCCGCTGGAGCGGCTGCGGGCCACGGCCATGGCGTACCTGGACTTTGCCCTGGCCCAGCCGCAGGCGTACCGCGCCCTCTTCGAGCCCGCGGGCGAGGCCGACGAGACGTCGCCCCTGCAGCGGCAGCGCAGCGCCGTGAGCCGCTTTCTGCGCGACCGCGTGCGCGAGGCCATGGAGGCCGGCGTGATTGCCGAGGGAGATCCCGAGGGGGCCGCCCTGACCCTGTGGTCGCTGCTGCACGGGCTGGCCTCCCTGCACCAGGCCGGCGTCACCCGGATGGAGTGGCTGCGTGAACGCGCGTTAACCTATCTCATCGACGGAATCCGGGCTGCAGAGGGAGTCGCCGTGAAGCGGTAACATACGTTAACATGGTTCGGCCGCGGGGATAATAGAGAAGATGCGCGAAGGTATCGGTCCCAACTCGCCGTTCCGGAAATCGGGCACACGACTGCCTTGCCGCGTTCCGCGAGGCGCCACCGCATTTTCCGGGAAGCGCGACTCGCCGCGGCGTACGCGGGGGTCCAGCGAAGCGTTCGCAGAGGAGGAGACGGTGCCGTCCTCTGCGAGCTCCTCGGGTGCTCTGCGTCGTCTACGGTGAATCGCCACGCCGGGGATGCCCGGGCGGCCGCAGACGAGTCGAGTCGCAATGCACACAGGCGCGCAGAGGCCCGCTTCCACGACGGTGGCAGCGGGCCTCTGCGATGTGTCGAGCGATGGCATGGGCGGAGGGCTTCCCCTCCCCCGCCACGGACCTTCAGTTCGTGCGGTAGCGGCGGCTGACCTCGTCCAGGCGCTTGCGCTCCTCCTCGGTCAGGGAGCCCAGCCCCTCCGCGCTGATCTTGTCCAGGATGCGGTCCACGTCGTCCAGCAGCTCACGCTCGTTGGACTTGCCCTTGCGGGCCGCCGCGGGCCGCGCCTGCGTGACCGTGGCCGTCTGCTGCGCGGCGGCCGCCGCCTGCTTCCTGGCGCTCCAGGGCACCAGCGCCACCCCGCCGCGCTTCTGCTGCGACTTGCGGCTGGTGCGCGGCACGTCGCCCCAGGCGTGCGGCGCCCAGGGGCTCTTGAGGTACAGGAAGGTGGCCGCCATGCCGCCCAGGTGCGCCAGCACCGCCACCTGCCCGCCCGAGCCCTCGATGGCCGTGGCCAGGTTGATGAAGATCAGCACCCCAACCAGCCACTTCACCTTGACCGGAAAGATCCCCCAGATGTGGATCTCCATGTCCGGCCAGATCATCGCAAAGGCCAGCATCAGCCCCAGCGTGGCACCCGACGCCCCCACGATGTACGACGCCGGGTCCATGAACGCGAACAGCACCGAGAACAGCGCCCCGCCGGCCGCCGCGATCAGGTACACCCGCAGGAACTGCCGCGACCCCCATCGCTCCTCCAGCGGCGGCCCGAAGAAGAACAGCATCAGCATGTTCCCCAGCAGGTGCATCACGCCCGCGTGAAAGAAGGCGTACGTCACCAGCGTCCAGGGCCGGGTGAGGAAGTCCGCCGGCTGAAACGCGAACCACTCCCGCACCACGGCGCCGCCCGAGCCAAAGCGCAGCAGCAGCACGGCCACGTACAGGGCCGTGTTGACGATGAGCAGGCGCTTTACCCAGGGGGTGATGGAGAACCCGCCGAAGCCCCCGTACGAATCCCGGTAAGCCATTGCTTGGAGGAAAAAGCGTGCTGAAATGGGACAGGCGGCGCGCCCGGGCGGATCCCCGGCGCGCGCCTCCTCATCTACACCGGTCCCGCGACTCCGGTCCGCGCCGCGCTCAGCGCGCCGCCAGCCGGGCGATGCGGTCGCACAGCTCGGGAAAGTCGATCCCCATGGCCGCCGCGCCCTTGGGCAGCAGGCTGGTGGCCGTCATCCCGGGGAGGGTGTTGGCCTCCAGGCAGAACAGCTGCTCCTTGGCCAGGATGAAGTCGATGCGGGCGTATCCGCGCAGCTTGAGCACCTTGAAGGCCCGCAGCGCGTACGCCTGCACCTGCGCCACCACCTCCTCGTCCAGCGGCGCCGGGCACAGGTACTCCGTCATCCCCGGCGTGTACTTGCTCTCGTAGTCGTAGATCCCCTTCTTGGGGCGGATCTCCACCGGCGGGAGCGCCTGGTCGCCCAGAATGCCGATGGTGAGCTCGCGGCCCTTGGCGAACCGCTCGATCATCACCTCGGTGTCGTACTGCGCGGCGTCGCGCACGGCCGGCTCCAGCTCGGCGCCCTCCGTGACCACGTGAATGCCCACGCTGCTGCCCTGCCGCGACGGCTTTACCACGCACGGCAGCCCCACCAGGTCCTCGATGATGTCGGGGTCGAAGGCAAAGTCCGGCGCCCGCGCCACCCGCCAGGGAAGCGTGGGCACCTGGGCGTCGCGCAGCAGGCGCTTGGTGACGTCCTTGTCCATGGCGATCCCGGAGCCCAGCGGCCCGCTTCCCGTGTAGGGGATCCCCACCAGCTCCAGCAGCGCCTGCACGGTGCCGTCCTCGCCGTCGCCGCCGTGCAGGGCCAGGAACGCCAGGTCGGCGCCGCGCAGCTCCTGCACCTGCGCCAGCTCGATCAGGGGGAGCGCGTGGTCCAGGCTTTCGGGCGGGGCGCTCTTCACGCCCCCCGGCAGCAGGTCCTTCTCCTCGCCCTCGGGAACGTAGCCGACGGCCGTGTCCACCGTCCACACCTGGTGATCGCGCTCGCGCAGCGCCTTGACGATCGCCAGTCCCGACGCCAGCGACACCTCCCGCTCCTCGCTCGTCCCGCCCATCAGCACCGCGATCTTCATCCACCCATCTCCCGGTTCTTATTCGTCTGGATCTTCGGCTCGACGGGGTGCGCACCGCACGAAGCGTACGCGGGCAATCGGGCCAGGATGGCAGGTTCTGACGAACGGGGAGATGCTGAGCCGCCGGCCCGGTCGGCGCGTCCGCAGCCGGGGCGTTGCCGCAGGCTTCCGTCCCGGCGGTTGAAACCGCGGCTGGAACTTCACGAAGTCCACCTTCGTGGACCCGGCGGCCCCGCCGTGTGCCGCATCCCACATACCTGCGCGTCCGCAGCCGGCGCATCCGCCGCCTCCCGTCACCGGAGGTTGAAACGAGGGCGATTTCGACGGGAACTCGCGGCGTCCGCCTGCAGGAGCGAATGAATTCGCCGCTACGACAACGCAAAGTCCGCCTGCGCGGACTCGGCGGCACAAGCGTGCGCGGCGTCCAACGCACCTGCGCGTCCGCAGCCGGGGGAGCCCGGCCGTCCGCGGTTGAAGCCTCCCGCGGTTTTGCGAGGCTTTCCGCCGCTGTTGCGGCGCCTTCGGCCGCTCCCGCGTGCCCCTCGTGCCCGGGTGGACTGGCCCCGCGCGCGTCTGCGACGCAAGTTGTCGCACCCGCGAGGGCGCGGGGAAGGCACACTTTCCAGATGAGCTGAATCTGATGGTCACGCACAACATGCCCCAGACCGACTGGATCTGGAAGGACGGGGAGTGGATTCGCTGGCAGGACGCCACCGTGCACGTCCTTGTCCACTCGATCCAGTTCGGCTCGTCGCTCTTCGAGGGGATCCGCTGCTACGACACGCCGGACGGCCCGTCCATCTTTCGGCTGGACGCGCACCTGCGGCGCCTGCGCGACTCGGCCAAGATCTACCGCATGGAGATCGGCGACCGCATTCCCGCGGTCGCCGAGGCGTGCGGGGAGATCGTCGCCCGCAACGGGCTTCGCGAGTGCTACATCCGCCCCATGGTGGTGCGCGGCTACGGCTCCGCCGGCCTGTCGCCCATCGGCAGCACGCTGGACGTGTACATCGCCTGCTGGCCGTGGGGCACCTACCTGGGCGAGGGCGCGCTGGAGAACGGCGTGGACGTGAAGGTGAGCAGCTGGCAGCGGCAGGAGCCCAACACCTTTCCCTCGGGCGCCAAGGCCGCCGGCAACTACCTGAACTCGCAGCTGGGCCGGCTGGAGGCGCTGGAAGACGGCTACGCCGACGCCATCGCGCTGGGGCCGGGCGGGCTGGTGAGCGAGGGCACGGGGCAGAACGTGTTCCTGGTGCGCGACGACGCGCTCATCACGCCGGCGCTGGACGGAACCAACCTGAACGGCATCACCCGCGACAGCATCATCAAGGTGGCGGCGGACCTGGGCATCCCCGTGCGCGAGCAGGCGGTGGCGCGCGAGTGGCTGTACACGGCCGACGAGCTGTTCTTCACCGGCACGGCCAGCGAGGTCACCCCCATCCGCAGCGTGGACCGCATCCAGGTGGGCGAGGGAAAGATGGGTCCGGTCACGCGGCGCATTCAGCAGCGGTACCTGGACATCGCCCGCGGCCGCGCGCCGGACACGCACGGCTGGCTTACGCGCGTGCCGGAGCTGGCGGCGGTCTGAGGCCGGTGAACGGCGGGTGAGCCGCGGGGCTCCACCGGCGTGAAGAAGAGAGAACCGCAGCGGCCTGCACGGCCGCTGCGGTTCTGCGTTCAGGTCGAGATCCTCGCGGAAGCGAATAGCTGAGCGGAAGCAGCCTGCCCGCGCCTCCCGGCTCTGCAGCAGGGGCGGGACGGAGTGCCGCGTGCGCCGCCTCGCCGTCGTTCAGGATCGAGTGCATCGCCTGCCGGGCGGCGTCACGCGCGACGGCGTGAAGCGCGCCTTCGCTGAGCGCGTCCAGCCGCGCATCGAGCGCCTTGATCTGGCTGGACAGCTCCGCACGCTCCCGGACGTGATCCAGATGCATCTGCTGCATCCGTTCGTCGATCCGTTGAATGGCGGTCTTGGCCTCCGCGATGACGGTGGTCGTCTCCCGGTTCAGGCTCTCGAACCTGACGGTCGTCGTAACGATCTCCTTATACAGGTCCGCGACGCGCTGACCCAGGTCGGAGAGGCCGCTCATCGTCACTCACGGCAGAGGTTGTCTCGGGATGCGGATAGCCCGCGGTGCGCGCCCAGTCGCGGAAGGCGGTCAGCTCGATGAGGAAGTCATCCATCGACCGTCCCAGCCGGTCGTTGGTGGCCTGTACATCGTCGAGAATCGATTCGAGCATCGCCATTTGCTCACCCTCGGACAGGGGTGGACCGCCAGGCCCCACAGTATCCACAACGCCTCTCAAAGTAGAACAGAGTGAACGGACCGTCAACCCCCTCTACGGCCCGTAATGCGCGCCTCCCACCGCCGCGAAATGTGATCGTCCAGCCGCGTCGCAGATCAGATCAGGAAGACCAGCAGGCCCGCGGCGATCCCCCACAGCGCGCTGTTCCCCATCAGCAGGAGATGTTCGCGGGGCCAGCCGGTCCGGTTCAGCAGGCCCGGAAAACGCTCGGTCACCTGGTGCACGGGGAACGTCAGTGCTCTGAGCGCGGCGAGCAGGGAGCGGTCGTACAGCGTCGGCCGCGAACCGGCTTCCCTGCGCCTGTCCGTGGGACCCGTGCCGATGACGATGGCGGCGAGCGTGATCGTGAAGTGCACTCCGGCCGCGACGGCTCCAGCGAGGATCGGGCTCACGCCGCGGCCGATCCGCCGGGGCCGGGCTCGGCCGCCCCGCCGCCCAGCGCCTCCTTCACCTTTCGCGCGATCGCCGCGCCGAACCCCGGCAGCGCCGCGATCTCCGCCTCCGAGGCCGCGAGAACTCCACGCATGGAGCCGAACTTCGCCAGCAGGGCCTTCTGGCGCGAAGGGCCCACGCCGGGGATGGTGGAAAGCTCCGAGCGGATCGTCCGCTTTGTCCGCAGCTTGCGGTTGTAGGTGATGGCGAAGCGGTGCGCCTCGTCGCGCAGGCGCTGCAGCATGCGCAGGGCGTGGCTGCGGCGCGGCAGGCGGATGCTGTCCGAGCGGCCGGGGAGAAAGATCTCCTCCTCCTTCTTGGCCAGCCCGATCACCGCCTGCTGCGGAAAGTCCAGCGCCTCCAGCGCCTTGAGCGCGGCGCCCAGCTGCCCCTTGCCGCCGTCGATCACGGTCAGGTCCGGCAGCGGCTTCCCCTCCTCCACCCGGCGGCGGAACCAGCGCGTCACCGCCTCGTGCATCGACGCGAAGTCGTCGTTTCCCCACTCGCCGCGGATCTTCATCTTGCGGTACTCGCCCTTGGCGGGCTGCCCGTTCTCGAAGAACACCGCCGACGCCACCACCTCCGTCCCCTGCGTGTGGGAGATGTCGAAGCACACCATGGTCCGCGGCACCAGCGGCAGCTCCAGCACCTCCTGCAGCTCGTACAGCGCGTCGGGCGCCCGCTCGGCCGCGGCGTTGCCCATCAGCTTGCGCTCCTCCAGCAGGTGGCGCGCGTTCTGGTCCGCCAGGCCCACCAGCTGCACCTTCTCGCCGCGCTGGGGCACGTGCAGGCGCACCGCGCGCCTCGCCTGCGCCCGCAGCAGCTCCTCCAGCACCGGCCGGTCGTCGAAGTCCATCCCGAAGAACACCTCCGGGGGCATGGAATCCGGGTCGCGGCTCAGGCGGTCCGCGTAGACGCGCGTGGCGAAGGTGGACAGCGCCTCCGCGTCGCCCTCGTCCTCCAGGTTGGTGAGGAACTGCGCCTCGCGCCCCAGCAGCTTGCCTTCGCGGATCTGCAGCACCACGCCGCACGCATCCGCGCCGTCGCGCGCGAAGCCCACGATGTCGCGGTCGCTGCCGGAGACGTCCATGATCTGCTGGCGGTGCTCCAGCGACTCCAGCTGGCGGATGGAGTCGCGCAGCTCGCCCGCGCGCTCGAAGTTCATCGCCTCCGCCGCCTTCGCCATCTCCGCCTGCAGCCGCCGCGCGACCAGCCGCGTGTGCCCGCCCAGGACTTCCGTGATCTCGTCGATCATCCCCCGGTACTCGTCGGGCGTCTGGAACGCCACGCACGGCGCCTTGCAGCGGCCGATGTGGTAGTCCAGGCACGGCCGCGCCGGCACCTCCTTGGGCAGGTTGTACTGGCAGCTGCGCACCGTGTACAGCTTCTTCACCAGCTCCAGCGACTGCCGCATGCGCCGCACGTCCGTGTACGGGCCAAAGTAGCGGCTGCCGTCCTTGCGCAGCGTACGGGTGACGAAGACGCGGGGGAACGGCTCGCTGGTGACCTTGATGTACGGATACGTCTTGTCGTCGCGCAGGTTGATGTTGAAGCGCGGACGGTTCTCCTTGATCAGGTTGTTCTCGAGGATGAGCGCCTCGGCCTCGCTGCGGACGACGATGGTGTCGAAGTCGGTCACGCGCCGCACCATCTCGCGCGTCTTGATCCCGTGCTGCGCCCCGCCCTGAAAGTATGAGCGGACGCGCGAGCGCAGCGACTTGGCCTTGCCCACGTAGATGATCACGCCCTCGGCGTCCTTCATCAGGTACACGCCGGGCTGGGTCGTGAGGGTGCGGAGCTTTGCGTCGAGGGTGGAGATCGCTTCGGTGGACATCAACGCCTGCGGCTGCGGACGATCGGAATCTGCGAGATCGTATGATACACCATCCGCGCAATTCCGGTCACCTGCGTACCGAAGAGGTCAGCCCACGAATCTGGTTGATGTGAATCGCGCCATCCGCCTTGTACATCAAGCAGATGCGGCGGATTACGAGGATGCGGATCAGTCGGATGAGGAAGGAAATTCGTTCGATGTGGCCGGCTCCACCGCTCCCCTGGCGACCGCCTGGACGTCCAGGCGGCGCATCGCGGACACGGCGGCCTCCCAGCGCCCTTCCGCGCACAGGCCCTGGATCCCCGCGTCCTCGTACGCCGCCTCCGCCGCGTCGATCAGCGCGCGGCGGATGGCGTCGGGGGCGGGGTTCGTGGAATGGTCATCCATCACGTGTCCCTCCGGCACTCTCCCGGCGATTGAAATCGCGGCTGGAACATCACGAAGTCCACCTGCGTGGACTCGGCGGCCCGGCGGTGTGCGGCGTTCCACGCACCGGAGCGTCCGCAACGGGGACGGGGCGTCCCGTGCGCGTGTGGGGACACCCCGCGCCTGCGGCCACAATCCGCGAAGGCGGATTTCGTGAATTCCCAGCCGCGGTTTCAACCGCCGATTCGAAACCCGCCGACACCGCGTGATTCATCCACCGTCTCAGCGCCGCCCCAGCATCCCCTTGACACGGCGGAAGATGGCGCCGGCCTGGTCCAGCCCCAGCGCGGCCGCCACGCCGAAGTACGCGGCGCCGTAGACGCCGAGGACCAGCACGCCCGTGATCAGCGTCGGCAGGTCGTTGGGGAGCAGGATGCGCATCCCCCACGCGAGCGCGGCGGCCACCAGCGCGGCGATGAACATCCGCCCCAGCGGCCCCGCGCCGGCCCCCACCGCGCCGATCCGTCCGCGCAGCGAGCGCTTGAGCAGGTACCACTCGATCCACGCGCCCACGCCGCTCCCCAGCGCCAGCCCCACCGCCCCCAGCGGCGCCCCGCCGATCCGCAGGCCGCTGAAGATGCCCTCCGGAGTCCGCCACCCGCCGATCGTCACACTCTCGAACTGCAGCATCAGCACGATCGCCAGAGTGAGCGAGATCGCCACGCGCAGGGTGGCGTAGCGCGCCGGCGTCTTGGTATCGCGCAGGGCAAAGAAGGTGGACGAGAGCAGCCGGGACGCCGTCGTCGCCACCAGGCCCAGCGAAAAGCCCAGCAGCGTGAAGTAGACGAGCAGCGTGTCGTTGCGGTCGAACTCCCCGCGCTGCAGCAGCGTGGCGATCACCACGTCGCCCAGCAGCGCGAACGCGATGAACGAGGGCACCACGTAGAAGGCGATGCGCTCCAGCCCCGCGCTGGCGCGGGCGCGCAGCACGTCGCCGCCGCTGGCCCGCTGCCGCGCCAGCTCCGGCAGCTCCGCCGCCGCGACCGACATGCCGAACAGGCTGATGGGAAGGATGTACAGCGTCTGCGCGTACTGCAGCGTGCTCACCGCGCCGGCCGCCAGGAACGACGCCAGCACGTTGTCCAGGTACGCGCTGATCTGCACCACGCCCTTTCCCATCACCGCGGGCCCCGCGTTGCGCAGCGTCTCGCGCACCTGCGGCAGGCGCGGCGCCCAGCGCACGCGGATCTCGCGGTTCAGCCGCAGCACGCGCGGCACCTGCACCAGGAACTGCAGCGCGCCGCCCGCCAGCGCGCCCCACGCCAGCGCCATCACCAGCCGGTCCGCGCTCATCCGCCCGCCGAACGCGATCAGCGTGGCGATCATCGCCGCGTTCCAGACGACGGGCGCGAAGTACGACAGGAAGAAGTTGCGGTGGCTGTTCAGGATGCCGAGCGACCAGGCCGAGAGCACCAGCAGCCCCGTCATGGGAAAGATGATGCGCACCACGCGGATGGTGAGCTCGCGCCGCTCCCCTTCGAAGCCGGGGAGAAAGATGGAAACCAGCAGCGGTGCCAGCACCACGCCGATGAGCGCCAGCGCGCCCGCCGCCGCCAGCAGCAGCGCGAAGATGGCCCCCGCCACCTCCCCCGCCTCCTTCTTGCGCCCCTGGTGCAGCAGCTCCGAGTAGACGGGGATGAACGACGCGCTCAGCGTCCCCTCGCCCAGCAGGTTCTGCAGCACGTTGGGCATCCGCAGCCCCGCACTGAACACGTCCGCGTACCTGGACGTGCCGAAGTAGTGAGCGAACACGCTCAGCCGCACCAGCCCCGCCACGCGGCTCAGCAGGATCCCCGCGGCCACCATCGCCGACGCGGCGGTGGACGAGCGCTCCGACTGCGGCACCACGGCCGCGGGCTCCACCGCCTCGTCGTCCACGTCGGAGGAGAGCGCACCCGCCTCCACGGCCTCCGTGTCGGGCGGCAGCATCGGGAGCGTGGCGTCGGGATCCGGCTCGAGGGGATCGTGCGGCGGAGGGGTCGCGTGGGGGTCGCGGGTCATCGGCATCCGGTGGAAGAACGCCCGCGCGGGGAGCTCCCGGCGGGCGGTTCGGGCGTCTCAGGCCATCGGCTCGGGCGCGGTGCCCGCCGGCTGGGCGCGCGCGGGTGCATGGACCGCGCCACCCGGCGGCGCGTGCGCCTCCTCCACCGTCTCGTCGAAGCGCACCTCCATCGCCTCCGCCAGGTCGCGCAGAAGCGTGGGCCGCATCGCCAGGTACGGAAAGATGTTCAGCACGCGCTCCTGCGGCGTTCCCAGCGGCATCAGGTGGTTGCGGACGAAGGGCAGATCGTCCGTGATGCCGCGGTCGTTCTTCCTGGCGTGGCCGAGGATCTTCGATTCCGCCTCCGCCACCTCCAGCAGCGCCCGGTTGCGCCGCGCACCCACGGCCCCGTCCAGGTTGGGGTCGATGCCGCGCGCCGCGTCCATCACGTCGCCGAACCCTTCCACCAGCGCCACGCGCAGCGCCCGCAGCCGCTCCACCACCGCCTTCGGCAGCCGCCGCTTGGCCAGCAGCGACGCCAGCTCGTGCTCCGGCAGCCGAAGCTCGTCGTCGCTCACGCCCAGCTCCGCCGCCTTGTGCACGACCGCGTCCGGCACCAGGCGCGCGGCAAAGCGGGGATACGAGATGGGGGGGATGATGCCGAACGCCTGGAACAGCGGCCCGATCTGCGCGAAGTACGCCGTCTCCGCCGGCCCGCCCACGTACGCCAGCGTGGGAAAGACGGCGGATTCCACCACGGGGCGCAGGAACACGTTCGGGCTGAAGGCGGCCGGCTCAGCCCGCATGCGCTCCGCCACCTCGTCCGGCGTAAACCGGATCCGCGCCTCGCGCGCGATCCACCCGTCGCGCGTCTTCGCCAGCCGCTCGCGCCCGGCGGGGCCGTGGTAGAAGACGTTCGCGGCCGCCTGCCGCACCGTCACCGGCGCGGAGTAGCCGGCCGCCTGCACCTCCGCCGTCCGGTCGCTCAGCACCCGCTCGTGCTCGCGGGCGCGCTCCACGTCGCCCAGCAGCACGGGGAGCGAGGCGCGCTTGACGTGCGGATCGGCCGCATCCGTCACCAGCAGGTCGAAGTCCGCGAACAGCCGCTCGATGGTTCCGCGGAACGCCTCCGAGACCGTCTTCCCTGCCCGATATGGAGTTAGAACGTCTCGCAGATCAACGGCGTTACCGCCAACGGCACCAACGACATCCAGCAGTTCACCTGAGAGTCTTTCTACGTCCTCCCCCAGCCGCATTTCGCTCATCGGCAGGGGGCGCGGATCCGTGGCGGAGACGGCCAGGCGGCGCAGCTTCCCCGCCCCGTCCACGAGATAGGTGTGGTTCGCCTCGTCGAAATCGTGGTCCTCGGACGCGGCCCAGAATACGGGGAGAACGACGACCCCCAGCAGCTCCTCCAGCGCCTCGGCCAGGCGGATGGCGGTGAGGATCTTGTGGATGGTGTACATCGGCCCGGTGAACAGGCCGGCCTGCTGGCCGGTGGTCACCATCGCCCCGCCCTCTTCCACGAAGCGCGCCAGCCGCGCCGCCGCCCCGGGCGAGGTGGGGCGCACGGCCGCGGCCGCCGTCTCGCGCTCCGCGCGCCCGAAGCGGCGGCCCACTTCGGCCAGCTTGGCGCGGAAGGCCCGCAGGTCGTTCGGATGGCCGGCAAAGAAGCGCATCGCCTCCGGCCGTCCCGCGCGGTAGTCGTCCAGCAGGCGCGATCCGCGCAGCGGCTGGACCTCGATCTTGAGCGTCAGGTCGTCCTCCCATCAGGATGACGCGGGGAGCCGCCGTGCAGTGCGGCTCCCCGGGATAGTCTGCCAGCGGTTCAATCGCGCGGGAAATGATAACCGCACGTGTTACAGATTAAAACGGTTCGCGCCGTACAGCAAGCGTCAGTGCCCATCGGTCGCCGTGAGGCCGTTTTCAGGACCGGGCGGCGAAATTTTCGGCCTTCGAGAATGCCCGTAAAGCCACGATCTCGATTCTCGGAAGGTACGAGCACGTTTCCCGGTCACAGCGCGCGGGAATCGCGAATACGGGTCGAATTGCATCGCGGCGGACGGAATCGCTCTCCAGATCCGCTTCCCTCCCCTATCCCCCGTAACCTGTCCCTATTCCCTGCCCTTGTGGTACGGCTCGCCGCGGTTGATGGTCCCGGCGCGGTACAGCTGCTCCGTGAGCACCAGCCGCGCCAGCTCGTGGGGCAGCGTCATCGTGCCCAGGGCGAGGGTGTGGCTGGCACGCGCCAGGATCTCGTCCGAGAGCCCGTACGCCCCGCCGATCAGGAAAGCCACGCCGGGGCTGGCGCGCACCTGCAGCTCGGCCAGGTACCCCGCCAGCCGGTGCGAGTCCCACGCGCGCCCCGTCTCGTGCAGCGCCACGATCTCCGCGCCGGCGGGCACGCGCGCCAGCAGGCGCTTGCCTTCCTCGTCACGCACGCGGGGCGCGTCGCCCTTGCCGCGGTACTGCTCCTCCTTCACCTCGTGCGACTCGAACGCAAAATAGCGCCGCGCGCGGGCCTCGTACTCTCCGATGGCCTCGCCCACAGCGCCCTTCGCCTTCCCTACCACCACCACCGCGATCTTCATCCGCCTCGCCGATTCCTGATTCTGTCCAGCCAGTATTCCGGATCTCTACTATGGTGCGGGATCGCGTGTACTGTGATCAGGTTTTCGTCGAGCGTATAGACAACGGAATAAGGAAAGTACGGGAAGACCTTTCGGCGGGTACCCTCCAGATACGGTGTTCCAAGCTCCGGCCGCTCCTTCAGGAGCGCGAGTTCGTGCTTTACGGCGCGTGCAAAAGACCGTGCAGCTTCGACATTGGCCGCACGATAGAAGCGGACGGCCTCAAGCCGTTCCTCCTGCGCCGCCTCCGTCAGCGTGACGCGGACCTTCACCGAAGCAGTTCCTCTACCTCTGCGTCTGCCTCTTCCTCTGAAAGGAGCTTCATCTCGCCAGCTTTCACGGCGCGGATTCGCTCCCGAAGCTCCGCCGCCCAGGCACGCTCCAGCCGCGACTCCTCATCAAGACTCGCAATCAGGCGAGCCGCAATCTCCGCACGCCGAGCCCGAGGAAGCTGCATGGCCGCCAACTCGACCTCCGCAGCCGCGATTTCCTCATCGGTGATGGTCTGCGACATCGATCATCTCCTGCTATGTCGAAGTTGGACACTCAAATCTCGCAGCTTTCGTGCTATCGCACAACGATGGTGTCCACCAGGCAGTGCTCGTTGTCGCGGTAGGGGTGGTCCACGTTGTAGTTGAGGCCGCGGCTTTCCTTACGGCGCAGGGCGCAGCGGACCACCAGCAGCGCCGACTGGATGAGGTTGCGCAGCTCCACCAGGTCCGCCGTGGGGCGGCTGTCGGCCCAGATGCCGTTGACGTGCAGGGAGATCTGCCGCAGCCGCGCCTCCGCCACCGCCAGCCGCTCGTCGCTGCGCACGATGCCGACCAGGTCCCACATCACGTTGCGGATCTCTTCGCGGTCGTGCACCAGCAGCACGCCTTCCGGCTCGCCCCTGCCCTGCGGCACCGGCACGTGCTCCGGCTCCAGCGGCCGCGTCACCTGCAGCTGCGGGCCCAGGCGCTCGGAGGCGCGGTGCGCGAACACCACCGCCTCCAGCAGGCTGTTGCTGGCCAGGCGGTTGGCGCCGTGCACGCCGGTGCACGCCGTCTCGCCCGCCGCGTACAGGCCGGGGACGGAGGTGCGCCCGTGCGTGTCCGTCAGCACGCCGCCGCACAGGTAGTGCGCCGCGGGGACCACCGGCAGCGGCTCGCGCAGCATGTCCGTCCCCCGCTCCGCCGTCTCGCGCAGGATGTTGGGAAAGCGCTGGCGGATCTCGTGCTCCGGGATGGCCGAGCAGTCCAGCAGCACGTGCGGGTCTCCGCTGCGCTTCATCTCGCGGTCGATGGCGCGCGCCACCACGTCGCGCGGGGCCAGCGAGGCGAGCGGATGGTAGTCCTCCATGAAGGTGGACCCGTCGCGCCGCCGCAGCACCGCCCCCTCGCCGCGCACCGCCTCGCTGATCAGAAAGGTGCGCTCGCGGGCGGGATACAGTGCCGTAGGGTGGAACTGGATGAACTCCATGTTCGCCACCTTGGCCCCCGCCCGGTACGCCATCGCCACCCCGTCGCCGGTGGCGATGGACGGATTCGTCGTGTGGCGGTAGACCTGCCCGCAGCCGCCCGTGGCCAGCATCACCGCGCGCGCCAGGAACGGGATCAGCTCGCCCGTCTCCGTATCCAGCACCAGCACGCCGCAGCAGCGCTCGCCCAGCGTCCCGGGGTCCGTCGCCGTCAGCAGGTCCACCGCCTGGTGGTTCTCGAAGACGCGCACGTTCCCCGTTGCCGCGGCGGCCGCCAGCAGCGCGCGCTCGATCTCGCGCCCCGTCAGGTCGTCCGCGCGCACGATGCGCCGGCGCGAGTGTCCGCCCTCCAGCCCCAGCGACAGGTCGCCCTGCTCGCGGGTGAAGCGGACACCCAGGTCCATCAGGTCGCGGACGCGCTCGGGCCCTTCGCGCACCAGCACGTCCACCGCGTCGGGGTGGCACAGGCCGGCGCCGGCCACCAGCGTGTCCTCCATGTGCAGCGCCGGCGAATCGTCGCCGCCGAACACCGCGGCGATGCCGCCCTGCGCCCAGTTGGTGCTGCTTTCCGGCCGGCTCTTCTTGGTGATGAGCGCCACCGTGCCGAACTTCGCTGCCTTGAGCGCGAAGGAAAGGCCGGCGATGCCGCTCCCCACCACCACCACGTCCGCCTGCATCATCCCGCTCGCTCCTCCAGCGCGCGCCGCAGCGCCGCATCCAGCGCGTCCGCCCCGCTCTCGATCGCCACCGCCTGCTCCAGCACGTACGCCCCGGCCGATGCCGGGAGCAGCGCGCGCAGCTTTACGGCGTCCTTGTGCGTCATCACCATCATGCGCCCGCCCGCCCACTCCACGAGGTCCGCCGCATCGTTCCGATCGAAGGGGTGATGATCCGGATACGTCGACGCGTCCACCTCCGCGCCGGCCTCTACCAGGTGCTCGATGAACGGCTCCGGCACCGCCAGCGCCGCCACCCCCAGCACCTTGCGCCCCGCCAGCGCGCCGATCTCCAGCGCGTCGCCGCCGTGCAGCGGAACCAGCCTCGACGGCAGCAGCGCGCACTGGATGACGGCCTTTTGCGGATGCATCCGCGCCACCTCGCGCTCCACCTCCGCCGCGCGCGCCGCGTCCGCGCTCTTTCGCGTGAGCACGATCACGTCCGCGCGCCCGAGCGCCCGGGGCCCCTCGCGCCAAGGACCGCGCGGCACCAGGCGCGGCCGCGGCTCCCATCCTTCCACCGGCACCAGCACGATGTCCAGGTCCCGTGCCAGCGCGCGGTGCTGAAACGCGTCGTCCAGCACCACCGCGTCGCATCCCGCGGCGACGGCCTCGCGCGCCGCCGCAACCCGCCGCTTGCCGCGAAAGACGGGAACGTCCGGGTTCAGCTCGCGGTGGAGCAGGATCTCGTCCTCGCCGTATCCGCGCAGCGCGATGGCCGGGCGCCGTCCCCACTCGCGCAGCCGCCAGGCGATCCAGGCCGCGAACGGCGTCTTCCCCGCCCCGCCGACCGAGATGTTGCCGATGCTGATCACCGGCACGTCCACCCGCTCCGCGCGCAGCCACCCGCGGTCGTACGCCCCGTTCCGCGCGCCGATGACCGCGCGATACGCCGCCTCCGCCGGCGCGAGCGCGGCCCGCAGCGCCGTCCCCGCCGCGCCGCCTCCGCCGGCCCACACCTCGCGCGCGAACTCGTCGGGGCGTCTCATGGCCCGGCGCGACCCCCGGGCGCCCCCTCCCCTCGCTCAGGCTCGCACCTCCCCCAAAAACCCCTGGGGGAGGTTGGGGGAGCGGAGGGTTCACGATTCGTCGAAACGCATCGAACTGCGTCCGAGAGGGCCCCCTCCCCCCGGCCCCCTCCCCCGCTGCGCGGGAGAGGGGGAGAATTCGGTCGCGCTCCGGACGGGACCGGAACATCCTGCAAACGCCCTCTCCGGTCGTTCCGGCTCGCACATCCGGAAACCACGGAGGGGATTGAACGTCGATAGCGCCGCAGCCCGGGCTGGTGCGCGTCCGCCAACGCCCCCCATCCCCGGCCCTTCCCCCACAAACTGCGTGGGGGAAGGGAGAATTCGATCGCGTACTGGAAAATCGGACGCAGGAGCCCTCCACGCGAACGCCTGTCGACGTACGTCACCTCTCCCCCATGCAGTTTATGGGGGAGAGGCCGGGAGAGGGGGGCGCCTGCGGACGCAGACGGATCCCTTTCGGGCCGCCTCCGATCCCTCACCACCGCTCCTCCACGCGCCGCATCAGGCCTCCCAGCCGCGCCTTCACGTCCTCCATCACCGCGTGGATCTGGGCCTCGTCCGCCTGGCGCGGGACGAACACGGGCTCGCCGTAGACGATCTGGCAGCGCGCGAAGGGCTGCGGGATCAGGAACCGGTCCCATCCGCCAAAGAACCACCCGCGGCTGGCCCCGGACACCACCGGAATGATCGGCGCGCCGGTGCGCTGCGCGATGATCACCGGGCCGGGCTTCATCTTCTCGCGCGGGCCGCGCGGGCCGTCCGGCGTAATCGCGAGCGAGCGGCCCTGCTTTACGTGGCGGATGAGCTCGCGCAGCGCCTCCAGCCCACCGCGGCTGGTGGAGCCGCGCACCGCCGTGTACCCCCAGCGCCGCACCGCGCGGGTGATGTACTCGCCGTCGCGGTGCAGGCTCACCAGCGTCACGACGCCCTGGTGGCGATGGTGGTAGGTGCACGGCAGCAGCCGCCCGTGCCAGAGCGTGAAGATGACGGGCTTTCCCGCGTCCCAGAACCGCCGGAAGTTCTCCTCGCCCTCCGTGCGGTAGCGGCACGAGCCCATGATAGCGTCCAGCCCCGCCCCGCCCAGCGCCGCGAGCGCCGACTGGTGCCACGGCAGCCGCGTCGTCATCTCCGACGGGAGCTCCGTGCGATCGATATCGGCGGGCGGTGCGGGTTCGTCCATCAGGCCAGGTGCGGAAGACGATCGGGTCGGCGGGTCTGGAGCCGTACGTCGGACCACCATGTTCGGAGAATGGATTCCTCGGTCGCGCCAAACGCTGGTGCGAACTGATGTTGCGGTGCGGCGCTCCCTCCGAACGACACACTGAAGTGTCGGATGCGGAGCCCCGCGTCGTTCGCGGGGCTTCCCGCTTTTCCAGCCGCGGGTTCACCGCCCGGGACGATGCCGGCCGACGACGTTGCAGATCCATCGGATTTCGTGCCGTCCGCCAGCCCGCCGGGCGAATAAATTCGCGGCTGGGAAAACGCGATGTCCGCCTGCGCGGACCGCTCGTGCCTCGTGCCGCCCTGTACACACCCTCAGCACCGTGCAGTTGAAGCCCCGCGTAGTGTGCGGGGCTTCGCGCTGTTGCAGCCGCGGGTTCACCCGCCCGGGACAATGCCGGCCGGCGCACTCCCTCGGAATGACACTCTGGAGTGTCGGCTGACCCGTGCGCGAAGCGCCTGTGGGGTTGAAGCCCCGCCGGGCGAGCTCCGCGAGCCCAGGGCGGGGCTTATGGCCATTCTAGCCGCGGGCTTCAGCCCGTGGCGACCCCGCGCGACGCCTTCCCCAGCAGCTCCCCCGCCAGCTCCGCCACCCGCCGCGACGCCCCCGGCCCGCCCAGCCGGTCGCGCACCTTCGCGAAGCCCGCGATCATCCGCGCCCGCTCGTCCGAGCCGGCGTCCAGCAGCGGCAGCACCGCGTCCGCAAGCGCCGCCGGCGTCGCCGCGTCCTGCACGAACTCCGGGGCCACGCGGTCCTCCGCGATCAGGTTCGCAAGCGCGATGTGCGGCACCTTCACCACCCGCCGCGCCAGCGCGTAGCTGGCCGCGTTCATCCGGTAGACCACGACGAGCGGCGTCAGCGCGAGCCCCGCCTCCAGCGTCGTCGTCCCGCTCTTCGCGATGGCGGCCGTGGCGTACTGCAGCAGCCCGCCCGCGCTCTCCACCAGCGGCCACCGGGACCGTGCGTACAGCGCGCGGTCGATCCCCCGCGGAATCCCCACCACCGGCTGCGCGTCCGGCCGCCGCGCAACCACAAGGTCCGCCGCCGCCTGGAACAGCTCCAGGTGCCGCCGCACCTCCTGCGCTCGCGAGCCGGGGAACAGCGCCAGGATCGGCCGATCGGGATCCAGCCCGTTCGCCCGCGCCCAGACGTCGCGCGGCTGCCCGGGATCGGCGCGGTCCAGCAGCGGATGGCCCACGAAGCGCGCGTTCACCCCGCCCCGGCGGAGAAAGTCCTCCTCGAACGGGAGCACCACCGCCACCTCGTCCGCGTCGCGCGCCAGGTCGCGCACCCGGCTCTTGTGCCACGCCCACACCTGCGGCGCGATGTAGTACAGCACGGGAATCCGCGCCGCCTTGGCATGGCGCGCCAGGCGCAGGTTGAAGCCGGGGTAGTCGATGGGGATCACCAGGTCCACCCGCTCCTGGGCGAGCGTGTCGAAGACCTGCCTGCGGAGCTTGATGAAGAACGGCAGGTGGCGGATGACCTCGGCAAAGCCCATCACCGCCAGCTCGTTGAGCCCGGCGAGCAGCTTCACTCCCTCCGCCTGCATCCGCCCGCCGCCCAGCCCGATGAGCCGCGCCCGGGGAAACCGCTCGCGCAACGCCCGCGCGAGCGCCGCCCCGTGCAGGTCCCCCGACTCCTCCCCCGCCGAAATGAAGATGGTGGGATACGGCGCGGCGGACCCGGTCTCCGTCACGCCCACCCCACCCTCGCGATCGTCGTCTGGATGCGGACGCGCCGGTGCGTGGGACGCCGCAAGCCGCCGGGCCGCCGAGTCCGCGCAGGCGGACTTTGCGTTCTCCCAGCGGCGAATTCATTCGCTCCCGCAGGCGGACTCCACCAGAACCAGCCGGAATCGCAGTCGGCATCAATCCCCATCGCGGGCCTGGCGACGCGCGCCAATCTCACGCCCGCGCCGCCAGCCCCGCGGCCGCGTGCTGCTCGATGCGCTCCATGATGCGCAGCGCCACCGCCAGCGCGTCACGCCCGTCCTCGCCGCTGACCACCAGCGGCGCCTCGCCGCGCACCGCGGACACCCACGCCTCCAGCTCCGCCCGCAGCGGCTCCGCGCCGTCGCCCTTTAGCTCGATCCGCTCCACCAGCCCCAGCAGCGCCGCGACGCCGACCTCCCCCTCCGGCATCCGCGCCCCCGGCTTGAGCCGCAGGAACTCGCCCGTGCCGGCGGCCAGATCGAGCGACATGTAGCCGGAGTGCTGAAAGAAGCGGATCTTCCGCATTCGCTCGAAGCTCACCCGGCTGGCCGTGATGTTGGCCACCGCGCCCCCCTCGAAGCTGATGCGCGCGTTGGCGATGTCCGCCCCCGGCGTCAGCACCGGCACGCCGACCGCGTCCACGCCCTCCACCGGGCGGCCCGCCAGGCTCAGCACCAGGTCGATGTCGTGGATCATCAGGTCCAGCACCACCGCCACGTCCGTCCCGCGCGGGTTGAACGGGGCCAGGCGGTGCGACTCGATGAAGCGCGGATCGTCCAGGTACGGCTCGCAGGCCCGCAGCGCGCCGTTGAAGCGCTCCACGTGCCCCGTGGCCACGACGAGCTTTCGCGCCGCCGCCGCGTCCACGATCGCCTCCGCCTCCGCCAGCGTGTGGGCGATCGGCTTCTCGATCAGCAGGTGCACCCCGGCGTCGATCGCCGCCAGCGCCACCTCCGCGTGCACCGTCGTGGGGACCGCGATGACGGCGGCATCGACGGACTCCAGCAGCTCGTCGCGGCTGCGGAACGCGCGAACGCCCAGCTCGGCGGAGACCTTCTCCAGCCGCGCCGGGTCGTCGTCGTACACGCCGGCCATCTCCGCGCCGGGCACCTCGCGCAGGATGCGCGCGTGGTGAAAGCCCAGGCTGCCCACGCCCAGGACGCCGGCCTTCATCAGACCGACACCCCGCGCTCCGACGTCTCGAAGAAGGTCAGGAACGCCTCCACCTCGGGGAGCGAGCGCAGCTCCTCGCGCGCGCGCGCCAGCGCCTGCGTGGTGTTGTGCGTCGATCCGAAGAACAGCCGGTACGCGCGCTTCAGCTCGCGCCGCGTCTCTTCCGAGATGCCGCGGCGCTGCAGGCCCACCGAGTTCAGCCCGTAGAGCTGCACCGGGATGCCGGCCGCCTTGACGAACGGCGGGATGTCCTTGCTGATGCGCGACTGCCCGCCGATGAACGCGTGCGCGCCGATCCGCACGAACTGGTGGATCGGCGTCATCCCGCCCACGATGGCCCAGTCGCCGATGGTCACGTGGCCGGCCATGTTCACCGCGTTGCTCAGGATCACGTGGTCGCCCAGCTGGCAGTCGTGGGCCACGTGCACGTAGCTCATGAGCATGCAGTCGCTCCCCACCCGCGTGTAGCCCAGCGCCGAGGTGCCGCGGTTGAGCGTGGCGTACTCGCGGATCACCGTGCGGTCGCCCACCACCAGATGGGTGGACTCGCCGTGGTACTTCAGGTCCTGCGGGTCCGTCCCCAGCACGGCGCCGTGGCTGATCACGCAGTCCTCGCCCACCGCCGTGTCGCGCTCGATCAGCGCGTGGCTGGCGATGCGCGTCCGCGCGCCCACCGTCACCCCGGGGCCCACGATGGAGTACGGGCCCACGACCACGCCTTCGCCCAGCTCCGCCGTGTCGTCGATGATGGCGGTGGGATGCGCCCGTGTCCCGGCCGGGATCGAGATGTCTATGCTCACTTGTCCACCACCCGCGCCATCATCTCCGCCTCGGCCACCACGTGGCCATCCACCGTCCCCACGCCCTTCATCCGGCAGGTGGCGCCGCGGATCTGCAGCACCTCCACCTCGAAGCGGATCTGGTCTCCCGGGGTCACCGGGCGGCGCCACTTCACGTTGTCCAGCGACATGAAGTAGACCACCTTGTCGTCCAGGTTCTCCATCTGCTCCAGCACCAGGAGACCGCCCACCTGCGCCATCGCCTCGATGATCAGCACCCCCGGCATCACCGGCCGGCCGGGAAAGTGGCCCACGAAGAACGGCTCGTTGATGGTCACGTTCTTCAGCCCCACGATCCGCTTGCGCTCCTCGAACTCCACCACCCGGTCCACCAGGAGGAAGGGGTAGCGGTGGGGGAGGTACTGCGAGATCTGCTCGATGTTCAGGATCGGCCGCGCCAGCGCCTTCTTCTCCGCCCGCGCCACCAGCTCCTTCGCCAGGGCGACGTTGCCCAGGTGCCCGGGGCGCTCCGCGATCACGTGCCCGCGGATGCGCGCGCCCACCAGCGCCAGGTCGCCCACCACGTCCAGCGCCTTGTGGCGCACGAACTCGTCCGGAAAGCGCAGCGACGTCCCGTCCAGCAGCCCGTCCTCCGTCAGTACCACGGCGTTGTCCTGCGAGCCGCCCATGGCCAGCCCGCGGCCGCGCATGGCCTCCACGTCGCGCAGGAACCCGAAGGTGCGCGCCGGCAGCACCTGCGTCTCGAACGACGGGTCGCCCACGTGGAACGAGGCGAACTGGCGGCCGATGAGCGGGTGGTCGAACTCGATGCTGGCCGAGACGCGGTAGTCCTTCGCGGGCGCCACCACGTACTCCGAGCGGTCCTTGGCCACGGAAAAGGTCTCGGCGATGGTCAGGTAGCGGGCCGGCGCGTCCTGCTCCTGGCGCCCGCAGCCCTCCAGCATGCGCCCGAAGTCGCGCGCGCTGCCGTCCGCCGCCGGGAGCTCCGCCGCGTCGACCTCAACGAAGGCGTTGTCGATCTCGCGCGCCACCATGGCGCTCAGCAGGTGCTCCACCGTGTGCACCTTGGCCTCGCCCATGCCGATGGACGTCCCCAGGTCCGTGCCCACCACGTGGGCCAGGTTGGCGGGGATGTCGGGGCTCCCCGGCAGGTCCGTCCGCCGGAACACGATCCCCGAGTCCACCGGCGCCGGATGGATGCGCATGTGCACCTCCGCGCCCGTGTGCAAGCCTACGCCCTGCATCTCGCCCGCGCGGGCGAGCGTGTTCTGTCGTGGTGTCGTCGTCGGCATCTATTCGTCCCGCGGCGGCGCGCCGCCGTCTTCATCGTCCGCATGCGAACCGGCCCGGGCGCCCTGCGCGCCCCGGCCGAAAACCGCTCTCTCCAGCGCCTTCAGGCGCTGCACCAGCTTCGGCAGCCCGAACACCGCCGCCTGGATGCGCATGGCCTCGCGGTGCGGGCGCGCGGGGTAGCCGCTCACCGTAGTCCCCGCCGGCACGCTGGCCGTCACCCCGGCCTGTCCGCCCACCTTGGCCCCCGCGCCGATCTCGATGTGCCCCTGCACCCCCGCCTGCCCACCCAGGACGGCGCCGTCCCCCACCTTCGTGCTCCCGGAGATCCCCACCTGGGAGACGATGATCACGTGGCTCCCGATCCGGCAGTTGTGCCCGATCTGCACCAGGTTGTCGATCTTGGTCCCCCGCCCCACCGTGGTGTCGCCGATGGAGCCGCGGTCGATGGTGGTGTTGGCGCCGATCTCCACGTCGTCCCCGATGCGGCAGCCGCCCACCTGCGGCACCTTCTTCAGCCCGTCGCGCTCGGGGACGAAGCCGAAGCCGTCCGAGCCCAGCCGCGCGCCGCTGTGGACCACCGACCGCGCCCCCACCGTCACGTCGTCGTACAGCGTCACGTGGGGATGCAGGACGGCGTCCTCGCCGACCGCGCAGCCGCGCCCGATCACCACGTGCGGGTGCACCGTCGCGCGCGCGCCGATCCGCGTCCCCTCCCCCACCACCGCGTACGCGCCGACGGACGCCGTGGGATCAACCGCTGCCCCCGCGCCCAGCACCGCCATGGGATGAATGCCGGGCGCCGCCGCGGGGCGTGGATACAGCACTTCCAGGATGCGGGCCAGGGCGCGGCGGGGATCGTCCACCCGCACCGCGGCCATCCCGTCCGGAAGCTCCACCGCCGCGCCGCGCGCCACCAGCACCGCCGCGGCGCGGGACGCGTGAATGTACGCGTGGTAGCGGGCTTCGGCAACGAACGACAGGTCGTCCGGCCCCGCCTCGTCCAGCGGCGCCACGCCGTGCACGGTGCGCTCCGGGTCCCCCCGCTCCACCTCTCCCTCCGCGATCCGCGCCACCTCGGCGATCGTCAGCTCCGGCATTCCGTCCTGCGTGCAGCGTGGTGATGAGTGCGGGGCTGGAAACCGCGCGCCCCGCCGGCGCCCCCTCCGGACTCGCAGACCTCGCCCACCTCCCCCAAAAACCCCTGGAGAGGTTGGGGATGCCGACGATCGAGGCACTTCGAACGACATCCAGCTGCGCCCGAAAGGGCCCCCTCCCCCCGGCCCCCTCCCCCGCTGCGCGGGAGAGGGGGAGAATTCGATCGCGCTCCGGCGGATCCCAGTCTCGCTCCAGCTCCCAGGCCATCCGAGTGAGAGCCCGCGGACGTGGCACGAGAAAACTCCGCTAACTCCGCTGACTCTGCGTGAGGCCCTTCTTTTCCCGTACGAGCCACCAGGACTGTCGTGCGCCCCGCCGGCGCCCCCTCCGGGCTCGTAAACCTCGCCCACCTCCCCCAAAAACCCCTGGGGGAGGTTGGGGATGCCGACGGCTCGAGGCACCTTCGAACGACATGCAGCTGCGCCCGAAAGGGCCCCCTCCCCCCGGCCCCCTCCCCCGCTGCGCGGGAGAGGGGGAGAATTCGACCGCGCTCCGGCGGATCCCGGTCTCGCTCCAGCTCCCAGGCCATCCGCGAGAGAGCCGGCCGAAGTGGCACGAGAAAACTCCGCTAACTCCGCTGACTCTGCGTGAGGCCCTTCTTTTTTCCCTACGAGCCACCAGGACACCGTCGCGCGCCCCGCCTGCGCCCCCTCCGGGCTCGTAAACCTCGCCCACCTCCCCCAAAAACCCCTGGGGGAGGTTGAACTTCGATCCCGCTTCGACGTTCCCGACCCGCATTCCCAAAGCAGACGCGCGGGAGAGCCGCGGACCCGGCACGAGAAAACTCCGCTAACTCCGCTGACTCTGTGTGAGACCCTTCTTCTCCCGTACGAGCCGCGAAACCAGCCCCGAACGCAAAGCGCCCGCGACACGAGAAAACATGTCGCGGGCACCGAAGCTAGCGGAGCGCGCCTGCGCTCGCAAACCTTTGCCGTCCGAACGGCTTACGGAGCGGGAGTGGCGGAGGGCGTGCCGCCCAGCCGGCGGATCACGTCGCTGGTCACGTCCAGCGCCGGGTCCACCGCCACGATCAGCCCGTCGGGCGGATCGATGATGAACGAGTAGTTACCCGCGCGGCGAACCTCCTCCAGCACCCCGCGAATGCGCTGCATCACCGGAGCCACCAGCTCCTGCTCGCGCGTCTGCAGCTGCTGCTGGATCTGCTGGCCGCGCTGCTGGTACGCCGCCAGCTGCTGCTGCAGCGTCTGCTGGCGCTGCTGGCGGGCCGCCTCGGTCAGCGTGCCCTGCTGCGCCTGGAACTCCTGGTCGGCGCGGCCCAGCCGGGCCTCCAGCGAGTCGATCTCCGCGCGCAGCGGCGTGAACTCGCGCTCCAGCGTGGCGCGCACGTCGGCGAACGCCGGCGTCTCGGCCAGGATGCGCTGCGAGTTCACGTAGCCGATCTTGAGCTGCTGCGCCTGAACCGGCGCCGCGGCCAGCGCCGCCAGCACTCCCGCGAACACGAACGAGAAAGTACGCTTCATCGGTCTCTTCATCCTCAGGGTTGAAAGGGAACTCACTGGTTCCCCAGCTTGAAGTGGATCTCCCAGCCCGCGTCGGGCCGGTCGAAGCCGTACGCCGCGTCGATGCCGATGGCGCCCAGGAACGGCGTCACCAGCGTCACGCCCACGCCGGCACCGCGAAACAGCTGTGCCGTGTTGAACTGCCCCACCGAGGCGAACACGTTCCCCGCGTCGCCGAACGCCGACACCGACAGCGCGTCCGTCAGGCGAATGGCGTACTCGCCCGACACGGTGAAGAAGGCGTCGCCCAGGCACGACAGCTCCAGGTTGTTGTTGCACCCCGCGCTGTAGCCGCGCGGACCGATGGTGCTCTCCTGGTAGCCGCGCAGCGGCTGCCCGAACATCACGCCGCCCACGTAGAAGCGCTCGAAGGGGAACAGCCCCACGTCACCGAAGATCGCCCCGGCGCGGGCCGACAGCCCCAGCGCCATCTGGCTGGCGCGCGGCCCGGAGCCCAGGCGCCCCGTGGGCACCCACCACTCCGCCTGCGTGAAGATCTTCTGGTAGTTGCCGTTGCCGCCCAGCGGCCCGCCCGTCTGCTCCAGCGTCACGCTCTGGCGCGCGCCCGAGGTGGGAAAGAGCGGGTGGTTCTTGGTGTCGCGCGTGACGGACCCCGACAGGCTGCTGGCCGTGGCGTCCGGAAGGCAGAAGATGCTGGTGCTGGCCGTGCCCTCGCAGTTGTCCTCCTCCGTCAGGTACTCCGTGCGCGACAGCGAGTACCCCAGAAAGGCGCGCGTGCGCAGCGACCCGGGGATGGGAAAGCCCCACTGCACCGTGGCGCCCGTGCGCAGACGGCGGCCGTTGCCCAGCCGCACGTAGCGGTCGCCCGAGCGGAACAGCGACACGCTTCCCGAGTTGCGCCCGCCGCCGATGGCCGGGTCGGTGTACGCGGCCTCCAGCGTGCTGCGGCCGTACCCGTACTCCGCGCGCAGGTTGATCTGCTTGCCCTGGCCGAACAGGTTGGGCTGCGTGTACTGCAGGAACCCGGCAAAGCGGCTGCGGCGGTCGCCGTACGCCCCTCCGCCGAACACCGTGCCAAAGTTCACGCTCCCCGTCTGCTTTTCCTTGATGTTGAAGACGATGTCCACCTGCCCCGTCTGCGGATCGGGCTGGATGTCGGGGGTGGGCATCGGCACTTCGAAAAAGCCCAGGCCCGCGATGGCCTGGTAGCTCTGGATCACCCGCTGCTCGTTGTACACGTCGCCGGGGACGATCCACAGCCGCTCGCGGATCACGTTCTCGTGCGTGTTGGTGTTGCCGCGGAACGACACGCTGCGGATGTAGAACGGCTGCTGCTCGCTCACCGCCAGCGTCACGTTCACCCGCGGCGCGCCGCCGGCCGCGGCGGGCACCCGCTCCACCGTGGGGATCACCTGCGCGAACAGGTACCCCTCGTTGCGGTACAGCTGCTCGATGTCCGTGGCCGCCTTGCTGAGCGCGGGGTTGTCGAACACCTCGCCCGCCTCGCGCTCGCGGGTGCCGCCCACGAAGGGCAGCCCCAGCACCGAGCGCCGCTGCGTGGTGAACATGCCTGCCAGCGACTCGGTGGGAAAGCGCGAGTTCCCCTGGATGTTGAACTCACCCAGGCGGTACTGCGGCCCCTCCTGCACCTCCACCACCAGCCGCGCCTTTCCCGACTGCGGGTCCACCACCAGCGTGTCGCGCACCACCGCGAAGTCGATGTAGCCGTGGCTGCCGTAGAACGCCGGCAGCCGCGTGCGCAGGTCCTCCTCGAACGCCTCGCGGTCGAAGCGGCCGCTGCGGAACCACCAGAACCCCTCTTCGCGGGTCTCGATGGCGTCCTGCAGCGCCTCGTCGCTGAACGCCGCGTTCCCCGTGAAGTCCACGTCGGCCAGCGACAGCCGGTTCCCCTCCGTCACGTTGAAGGTCAGGCGGTAGCCGCCCGCCTGCACCGGCGTGAACGAGGTGTCGATGGAGACCAGCTGGATGCCGCGGGTCGCCAGCAGGTCGCGGGTCAGCTTCTGCGCCGCCGCCACCTTCTGCGGGTCCAGCGGCTGGCCCTCCTTTAGCCCCACCGAGTCGCGCACCGTGGTGCCGGCCACGCTGCGCAGCCCCTCGAAGCGCACCTCGGCGATCAGGGGGCGCTCCACCACCGCCAGCACCAGCGCGCCGCGCCCCTGCTCGGCGCCGCGCACGTATACCTGCACGGATTCGAAGTTGCCGGTGGACATCAGCCGGCGGATGGCCTCCTGCACCAGCGGCGCGTTGACCACGCTTCCGGAGCGCACGCCGGCGGAGACGCGCACGGCCTCCTCCGTCACGCGCTGGGTGCCGCGGACCACCACCGTGTCGACGACGAAACCCTGCGGGGGGGCCTGCTCGGCGGGGGCGGGGTCCTGGGCGTGCGCGGCGCGGGGGGCCAGGGCGCACAGGGCGAAAGTGAGGAGGGCCGCCGCAGCGGCCCGTCCCCGGTTGAAGTGTGGCACGCTGAGTATTTACACGGTCTGGGTTTTCGAAGGCACCCGGAAGGCGAGCGCCTGCTTGTCCTCGGCGACCGACACCTCGATCTCGTCGCCCGGGCTGAACTCCGACGTAAGGATCTTTTCCGACAGCGGGTCTTCCAGGTACCGCTGGATCGCCCGCCGCAGGGGCCGCGCGCCGAACTTCTCGTCGTAGCCGTGCTCCACCATGAACTCCACGGCGTCGTCCGTCAGCTTCAGCGACAGCTCCTCTTCCTTCAGCCGGTCCTCCACGTCCCTGAGCAGGTTGTGGATGATCGACCCGATCTGCTCCTTGGTCAGCGGGTGGAACACGATGGTGTCGTCCAGCCGGTTGATGAACTCCGGGTTGAACGCCCGCTCGATCTCCTCCTTGACCTTCGCCTCCATCCGGTCGAACTGCGACATCGCGCTGGGCGAGTGAAAGCCCAGCCCCGGCCCCTTGCCGATGTCGCGGGCGCCCAGGTTGGAGGTCATGATGACCACCGTGTTCTTGAAGTCGATCACCCGGCCGTAGTTGTCCGTCAGGTGGCCTTCGTCCAGCACCTGCAGCAGCAGGTTGAACACGTCCGGGTGCGCCTTCTCGATCTCGTCCAGCAGCACCACCGAGTAGGGCTTGCGCCGCACCGCCTTGGTGAGCGTGCCGCTGTCCTCGTATCCCACGTACCCGGGAGGCGCGCCGATGAGCCGTGACACGCTGAACTTCTCCATGTACTCCGACATGTCCACGCGGATCAGCGCGTTGCGGTCGGCGAACAGGAACTCGGCCAGCGCGCGCGCCAGCTCCGTCTTGCCCACGCCCGTGGGGCCGGCGAAGACGAACGAGCCGATGGGGCGCTTGGGGTCCTTGAGCCCCGCGCGGCTGCGGCGGATGGCCCGGCTGATGGCCTGGATGGCGCGGTCCTGCCCCACCACCCGGTGGTGCAGCTCCTCTTCCATGTTCACCAGGCGCGCCGTCTCGGCCTGCTTCAGGCGCGTGACCGGGATCCCCGTCCAGCGGCTGACGATGAATGCCACGTCCTCTTCCGAGAGCGCCGGCCGGTTCGTCTTGCGCTCCTCTTCCCAGCTCTTCTCGCGCTCCTGGATGCGGCGCTGCAGCTCGCGCTCGTGGTCGCGCAGCTCGGCGGCCCGCTCGAAGTCCTGGTCGCGGATGGCCTCGTCCTTCTTGCCGGCGATGGCGTCCAGCTGCTTCTTCAGGTCCTCCACCTCCGGCGGCGGCACCTGCGTCTGCAGGCGCGCCCGGGCGCCGGCCTCGTCGATCACGTCGATGGCCTTGTCCGGCAGGAACCGGTCGGTGATGTAGCGCTCCGACAGCTTGACCGCCGCCTCGATCACCTCGTCGGTGATGCGGATGCGGTGGTGGTCCTCGTAGTGGCTGCGCAGCCCGCGGACGATCTCGATGGCCTCGTCGATCGAGGGTGGCTCCACGTTCACGGTCTGGAAGCGGCGCTCCAGGGCGCCGTCCTTCTCGATGTACTTGCGGTACTCGTTCAGCGTGCTGGCGCCCACGCACTGCAGCTCGCCGCGGGCCAGCGCCGGCTTGAGCATGTTGCTGGCGTCGATGGCGCCTTCGGCCGCGCCCGCGCCCACCAGGGTGTGCAGCTCGTCGATGAACAGGATGATGTTCTTGTTCTGGCTGATCTCGTTCATCACCGCCTTGAGCCGCTCCTCGAACTGGCCGCGGTACTTGGTGCCGGCGATGACGGCCGCCATGTCGAGCGAAAGCACCCGGTAGTCGCGCAGGCTGTCGGGGCACTTGCCCTCGGCGATCAGCTGGGCCAGCCCTTCGACGATGGCCGTCTTGCCCACGCCGGGCTCGCCGATCAGCACCGGGTTGTTCTTCTTGCGCCGCGACAGGATCTCCATCACCCGTTCGATCTCTTCCGCGCGGCCGATGGTGGGGTCCAGGTCGCCCTGGCGCGCCAGCTCCGTAAGGTCGCGGCAGAAGTGGTCCAGCGCCGGGGTCTTGCTCTTCTTCTCGCCCTTCTGCGCGCCGCCGGCGGCGGACGCGGCGGGCGTGCTGGCGGTGGGCGTGGCCGACGGCTCGCTGCCCAGCAGCTTGAGCGTCTCGCGGCGCGCATCCTCCAGCGTCACCCCCAGCTGGCCCAGCACCTCGGCGGCGATCCCCTTCTCCTCGCGAAGAAGGCCGAGCAGAAGGTGCTCGGTGCCCACGTAGCTGTGGTTGAGCTCGCGGGCCTCGGCCATGGCGAACTCGAGGACTTTCTTTGCGCGCGACGTGTAGGGAAGCTCGCCCAGGGCGATGGTCGCCTTGCCGCGGCGCACGGACTCTTCGACCTTTTCCTGTACCTGGTCCAGGTCCACGTTGAGGTTGTTCAGGACGGCGGCCGCCACACCCTCGCCCTCGCGGATGAGGCCCAGCAGGATGTGCTCGGTGCCGACGTAGTCGTGCTGGAGCCGGATGGCCTCTTCCCGGGCCATCGCCAGGACCTTCCGGACCCGGTCAGTGAAGTTGTAATTCATCTGTTTTCAAGCCTTGGGGGGCGCGGACGGAGCCGCGGGTACTCGGTCGGCCAGCACGAATCGGGGATTCGTGTTGCATGGAGCGGGCCGGTACAGTAACTCGTTATTAAGCTTCACCTTACACGCACAGACCCGGACGCGCGCCCGAAGGCCGCCCTAAACATGTGGAGCACGAGCGGCGACAACTGGACAAAGCGCCAGATCCCGATCCCCGCATCCTACCCCGTCAGACGGTTCAAGGTCCAGCGCCGGCTGCATCCTGGGGCACCCGCCCGCGGGCGCGTGGGCCGCGCGGCCGGTCAACGACGAGGGCCGTCCGTGGGGGACGGCCCTCTATAAACCCGTGGCAAAATAAGCGTTCCGCGATGCACGGCAAGGAGGCGGCTCCGCCGGGCTCCCTGGGGCCGATGCCCGCGCCAGCCGCGGGCAGGCGGCCGGGGCCCGGACGCCGCACCCGTCAGGCCGGAGCGCGATCGAATTCTCCCCCTCTCCCGCGCAGCGGGGGAAGGGGCCGGGGGGCGGGCCGGGGGGAGGGGGCCCGTTTCGGGCGCAGCTGGACGTCGTTCGAAGTGCCTCGTGCCGTCGGCATCCCCGACCTCCCCCCAGGGGTTTCCGGCCAGGGATCCATCCGGGAACGAGACAGGCCGCCCGGACGGACGGCCTTCATGCTCTTCACGCGGCGTGCGGCGGGATCCGTGCCTCGTTTCCTCACCCGGTGGCGGGCGGGGTGGTCCCGGACTGCTCGGCGGAGAGCACCGCACGCACGTACGCGGCCCGCTGGACGTCCGCGTCGCCGTCCTGGAGCGGGGCACCCGCGACCTGCTCCAGGTGGGCGGACTGGGTAAAGATCATGATCCGGTTGAGCGTGTAGACGCTGAGGTCCGGGATGAGCTTGAGCCCCACCCCCAGCCGTACGCCGCTCAGCAGGTTCATCACCTCTTCGAAGCTGGTGGACCGGGCGTGCCGCAGCAGCCCGTAGGCGCGCCACACCTTGTCCTCGATCACCACCGGCGCGTCGCGAAGCAGCACGCTGCGCGCCTGTGTCTCGTACTGTACCACCTGCTGCACGATGCGCTGCAGGTGGTCGATCAGGTCCTCCTCCGTCTTGCCCAGCGTGGTCTGGTTGCTGATCTGAAAGAAATTCCCCACGACCTCGGACCCCTCGCCGTACAGCCCGCGGAACGTGAGCCCCACCTGGCTGATCCCCTGCAGCACCTTGCCGATCTCCTGCGTGAGCACCAGCCCCGGCAGGTGCATCAGCACCGAGGCGCGCAGGCCTGTCCCCACGTTGGTGGGGCACGAGGTCAGGTAGCCGAACTCGGTGTGAAAGGCGTACGGAAGGCGCTGCCCCAGCTCGTCGTCCAGCCGCTCCACGTCGCGCCAGGCGTCGCGAAGGCGAAAGCCGCCCACGATGTTCTGCAGGCGCAGGTGGTCCTCCTCGTTCACCATCACGCTCAGCGCCTCTCCCGGCGCCATCAGCAGCGCGGTGTGGCTGGGCGTGGCGTGGCCGTTGGAGCCCACCAGCTCGCGGCTGACCAGGTGGCGCTCCAGCAGGAGCTGCCGCTCCGCCGTCTGGAGCTCGCTGACGACGAGCTGGCGGCCGCCCTGCAGCGAGTCGGCCACGCCGGCCGTCTCCAGCGTCATGCGCAGCACCTCGCGGCGGTCGTCGCGGTCCGCGCGCGTGCCGAAGCGAAAGTTCTGCAGGTTGCGCGCAAGGCGGATGCGGGTGGAGAGCACGATGTCGCTGTTGGGCCCGTCGGCCCGCAGCCACGCCAGCCCCGCGTCGGGCATCGCCCCCAGAAAGCCGTCGGGCATCGCTACACCTCCTGGCCGGCTTCGAGCCGGCGGATCTGGTCGCGCAGCCCCGCCGCGCGCTCGAAGTCCTCGCTCTCCACCGCGCGCGCCAGGCTGCGGCGCAGGCTCACCACCCGCGCCGTGCGGTCGGTCTCGCTGGGGTGCGGCGGCAGGTACACCTTGCCGGTGTGCTGCGTCCCCCCGTGCAGCTTGCGCAGCAGGCCGCGCAGCGAGGTGTCGAAGGTGGAGTAGCAGCGCGCGCACCCCAGCCGCCCCGTCTTCTTGAAGTCCGCCAGGTTCAGCCCGCAACTGGGGCAGGTGCCGGCGGACGCCACGGTCTCGGAGGCGATCGCCTTGCCCATCTGGGCGATGAAGTCGGCCAGCGGCGCGTTGGCGGGCGCGCCGGACGAAAGCCCCATCTGCTCCGCGCACGGCTCGCAGAGGTGGCGCGTGGTCATCTCGTTGTTCTGGATCTGCGTGAGGTGGATGGCCGCCTCGTTCTTGCCGCAGTTCTCGCACAGCATCCGTCCAGTCCTCCCCTTACTCGGCTGCCTGGGCGGGGCCGGCCTCCGGGCCCACCGCCACCAGCTGGCCCCCGTGCAACCGCAGAACGCGGTCCGCCCGTGCGGCAAGCCCCAGGTCGTGCGTGACCAGCACCATGGCCGCCCCTTCTTCGCGGCAGACGGCGAAGAGCAGGTCGTGCAGCCGCTCGCTGGTGTCGGGGTCCAGGTTTCCCGACGGCTCGTCGGCCAGCAGCGCCAGCGGGCGGTTGGCCAGCGCCCGGGCCACCGCCACGCGCTGCTGCTCGCCGCCGGAAAGCTGCGACGGCTTGTGCGACGCGCGCGGCATCAGCCCGATCAGCCCCAGCAGCTCCTCCGCCCGCCTGCGCGCTTTGCCCTCGGGCGTTCCCGCGATCAGCTGCGGCATCATCACGTTCTCCAGCGCGCTGAACTCCCGCAGCAGGTGGTGGAACTGGAAGACGAAGCCCACGTTGCGGCTGCGCAGGTCCGCCAGCGCCTCCTCCCTGAGCGACCCCACGTGCCGCCCGCCCACGTGCACCTCGCCCGCGTCCGCGTGGTCCAGCGCGCCCAGCACGTGCAGCAGCGTGGACTTGCCGGAGCCGCTCTGGCCGATGACGGACACCATCTCGCCGGGACGGACCTCGAGGTCCACGCCGTCCAGCACCTGCAGCCGGGTGCCGTCGCCGCCCACGTAGCTCTTGCGCACGCCGCGCGCGACGATGGAGGGCTCCGCGTCGGAAAAGGGGAGCGGCGGCTCGGCCGCGGGAAACGCGCTACTCATGGCGGATCGCCTCCACCGGGTCCATGCGTGCGGCCTGCCATGCCGGATACACCGTTGCCAGGAACGAGATCAGCACCGTCGCCACGATGATCCCCACGATGTCCACCGGATCGGCCTTTACCGGCAGGTGGCTGATGAAGTAGATCTCGCCGGGAATGCTGATGAGCTTGAAGCGGTCCACCACGTACGTCAGAATCCCCCCGCCGGCGGCCCCCAGCGCCGCGCCCACGATGCCGATCACCAGCCCCTGCATCATGAACAGCCGCAGGATGCGGCGCGACGTCATCCCCATGGACTTGAGCACGCCGATCTCGCGCGTCTTGTCCGTCACCACCATCACCAGCGTGGAGACGATGTTGAAGGCGGCCACGATCACGATCAGCAGCAGGATGAGGGTGAGCGCCAGCTTCTCCAGCTTGAGGGCGGAGAAGAGCGAGGCGTTCATGTTCATCCAGTCGTCCGTGCGGTACGGGATGCCCAGCGCCCGCTCGATGCGCCCGGACAGCTCGCGCGCCAGGTAGGGGTCCTCCGCCTTGACCTCCAGCCCGCTGACGGCGGTGCCCAGCCCGGCCAGGTCCTGCGCGGCGGCCAGGGTGGTGTAGGCGAACTTGTTGTCGTACTCCCACATCCCGGTGCGAAAGCCGCCCACGTACTCGTACATCTCCATCTTGGGGACGATGCCCATCGCCCCGATGCGCGCGTTGGTGAAGGAGATGAGCGTCACCGTGTCGCCGGGGATCAGCCCCAGCCGCGCGCCCAGCGTCTGCCCCGCGGCCAGCCCCGGCAGGCCGCTGCGGGTGTTCTCCAGGTCGATGCGCGCCCTGCGCAGGATGCCGGGGATGTCGGTGACCGCCGAGCCGGCGGGGGAGACGTCGATGCCGCGCAGCACGGCGGCCTCGGCGTACTTGCCGCGGTTCTGCAGCCCCACCTCGGTGTGCACGAAGGGCGCGGCGGCGACCACCCCGTCCACCGTCCGCACCTTCATCAGCGGGCCCTGCCACCCGTCCATCCGCATCCCCTCGCCGTAGGTGAGGACGAAGACGTGCGGGTTCACCCCCAGGATCCCCTTCCGCAGCTCGCTCTGCAGCCCGTTCATCACCGCCGTGACCACGATGAGCGCGGTGACGCCCACCGCCACGCCGCCGATGGCGATGAGGGTGATGAGCGACAGGAAGCGCGTTCCCCGGCGGCTGGCCAGGTAGCGGCGCGCGACGCGCCATTCGAGCTTCACTGCGGGCCTCTCGACTGCAGCGAATAGGGAACCGGGAACAGGGAACAGCCGGCAGGGCTGAGCGCCCCGACAGCGGGTCCCCGTCCCCTGTATCCCGTCACCGGTTCCCTCATTCGGGCCTCATGGTGGGGAACAGGATCACGTCGCGAACGGAGGGCTGGTCCAGCAGGATCCTCACCAGCCGGTCGATCCCCATCCCGAAGCCGCCGGTGGGGGGCATGCCGTACTCCATGGCGCGGAGAAAGTCCTCGTCCAGCGGCTGCGTCTCTTCGTCGCCGGCGGCGGCCAGGCGCTTCTGCGCCTCGAAGCGCTGGCGCTGGTCGATGGGGTCGTTCAGCTCGCTGTACGCGTTCAGCAGCTCCTTGCCCGCCAGCATCAGCTCGAAGCGCTCCGTCAGCTCCGGGTCGCCCCGCTTGGGCTTGGCCAGCGGCGACATCTCGCGCGGGTAGTCGGTGATGAAGGTGGGCTGGATCAGCTTCGGCTCCACGAGCGTGCCGAACAGCTCGTCGATCAGCCTTCCCCGCCCCATCGTCCGCACCTCGTCGGCGCTCACGCCCAGCTTGCGCACCTCGGCGCGCAGGCCGTCCTCGTCCAGCGCCGGCACGTCCACGCCGCCGATGTCGCGGATGGCCTCGTACATGGTGAAGCGCGCGAACGGCGGGGTGAAGTGGATCTCGTGCTCGCCGTAGCGCACCGGGCCGCCGCCGAGCACCGTGTCGACGATGTGGACCAGCAGCTCCTCGGTGAGCCGCATCACGTCCTCGTAGTCCATGTACGCGGCGTAGAACTCCAGCATGGTGAACTCGGGGTTGTGAAACCGGCTCAGCCCCTCGTTGCGGAAGTTCTTGGCGATCTCGTACACCCGCTCCATGCCGCCCACGATGAGCCGCTTGAGGTACAGCTCGTCCGCGATGCGCAGGTAGAGCTGCATGTCGAGCGCGTTGTGGTGCGTCACGAACGGCCGGGCCAGCGCGCCGCCGTACAGCGGCTGCAGGACCGGCGTCTCCACCTCCACGAAGTTGCGCTCGTCCAGAAAGCGCCGGCAGGCGGTGACCACCTTCGCCCGCATGACGAAGACGTCGCGCACCTCGGGGTTCACGGCCAGGTCCGCGTAGCGCTGCCGGTAGCGCGCCTCCACGTCCGTAAATCCGCTGTAGACGCGGCGCTCGCCCGTCTCCGGGTCCGTCTCCTCCTTGCCGAACGGCAGGGGGCGGAGCGACTTGGAGAGGAGTACGAACGACGAGACCTTGAGCGACACCTCGCCGGTGCGGGTTCGGAAGAGGGTGCCCTCCGCCCCCAGCCAGTCGCCCAGGTCGATCAGGTCCAGCAGCTCGTACGAATCCGCCAGGTCGTTGACGCGGAGGTAGAGCTGGATCTTTCCGGTGCGGTCCGCCAGGTGCGCGAAGGTGCTCTTGCCCATCACCCGCTTGCTGACGATGCGCCCGGCCACCCGGACGCGCTCCGCCAGCTCCTGATCGGCCCCGTGCACCGACTCGTGCTCCTGGAACAGGGCCAGCGCGGCGGCGGAGTGGTGGGTGGGATCGAACGAATAGGCGTACGGCTCCACGCCCCGCTCCCGCAGCCGCGCCAGCTTGGCCACGCGGTCGGCGACCACGCGATCGTCACTCAGCCGCTCGTCCGCGGCGTCGGGCGTCATCGGCTCACTGGCCATCGGAGTGAACGGCCCCGTACTGCCGCAGGTATGCGTGGATGAAGGGCTGCAGGTCGCCGTCCATCACCTTCTGCACGTCGGGGATCTTGAGCTCGGTACGGTGGTCGTTGACCATGGTGTACGGCTGGAACACGTACGAGCGGATCTGGCTGCCGAAGGCGATGTCGGTCTTGGTGTTCTCCAGCTTGGCCTTCTCCGCCTCCTGCTCCTCCAGCGCGCGCTGGTACAGGCGCGCCTTGAGCATCTTCATGGCGGTCGCGCGGTTCTTGTGCTGCGAGCGCTCCTGCTGGCAGGCGACGACGATGCCGGACGGCAGGTGCCGCAGCCGGACGGCGGACGACGTCTTGTTGACGTGCTGCCCGCCGGCGCCGGACGCGCGGTACACGTCCATCTCGATGTCTTCCTCGCGCACCTCGATCTCGATGGTGTCGTCCACGGCGGGCGAGACGAAGACGGAGACGAAGCTGGTGTGGCGGCGCGCGGCGCTGTCGAACGGCGAGATTCGGACGAGGCGGTGCACGCCGCGCTCGGCCTTGAGAAAGCCGTAGGCGTACTGGCCGCGGATCTCCAGCGTGGCGTCCTTGATCCCCGC
>DASUVG010000325.1:0-11332 GCA_036379135.1 Longimicrobium sp. | reverse complement strand
GGATTGACGAGGTTGCTCGCCTGCGCGGACGGCACGCCGACGAGCGGCAGGTCGCGGCCCTGGTAGGGATACCGCCCGTCGGAGAGGCGGACGGGGAGGAAGGGATACGCCTGGATGGCCGCGCCCACGGCCCCCGCGCGGGCGTTGCTCTCCCCCTCGGTGGGGATGAAGGTGCTGTTCACCCGGCTTCCCGTGAGCGTCGAGCCGAAGCGGAAGCGGTTGCCGAAGCCCTGCTCCAGCGTGGCGCGCAGCGAGTAGCGCTCGAAGCCGGAGCCCAGCACCACCCCCGTCTGGTCGAAGTATCCGCCGCTCACCGCGTAGCGCGTCAGGTTGTCCCCCGCCGTGCCGCCGCTCACGCTGGCCTGGAAGCCGCGCATGGGCGCCGTGCGGAAGATCTCGTCCTGCCAGTCCGTCCCCGCGCCCAGCGTGTCCAGGAACGCCGGGCCGAACACCGCCGTCCCGCCGCCGTCGATGGACGCCTCGTTGATGACCTGCGCCAGCTCGCGGGCGTTCAGCAGGTCGTAGCGGTTGGCCACGCTCTGCGTCCCCGTGAACGCGTCGAAGCTCAGCTCCGGCCGCCCCGCCCGCCCGCGCCGCGTGGTGACGATCACCACGCCGTTGGCGCCGCGCGAGCCGTAGATGGCCGCCGCCGAGGCGTCCTTGAGGACCTGGATGGATTCGATGTCGTTGGGATTGATGGCCGCCAGCGGGTTGCTGGGCACCGTGGCCGTCACCCGCCCGCCGGTGCCGGGGCTGGAGGCCTCGGGGTCGTTCTCGATGGGGAAGCCGTCGATCACGTACAGCGGCTCGCTGCTGCCGCTGATGCTGCTGCTTCCCCGCACGCGGATGGCGATGCCGCCGCCGGGCGCGGACGAGGCCTGCGTCACCTGCACGCCGGCCACCGTGCCCTGCAGCAGCTGGTCGACGGACTGCACCGGCGCGTCTTCCAGCCCGGCCATGTTCACCGTGGCCACCGAGCCGGTGACGTCGCGGCGCTCCTGCTCGCCGTAGCCCACCACCACCACGTCCTGCAGCAGGAACGCCTGCCCGCGCATCGCCAGCCGCACCGTCGCCGTCTGCCCGGCCAGCACGGCCACCGCCTGCTCGCGGGCCGCGTAGCCGATGCGGGTGGCCCGCAGCGTCCGGCCCCCCGCGGGCACGCCGGCGAGGGTGAACCCGCCGTCCGCGCGCGTCAGGGCGCGCAGCTGCGTCCCCACCACCACCACCAGCGCGTCGGCCAGCGGCGCGGCGGTCTGCTCGTCCACCACCGTGCCCGACACCGTCCCCGTCTGCGCCTGCAGCGCGGGGGCGAACAGCGCCATGCACAGCGCACTGAGAACCACTTTCCATCTCATCTTCGACTCTCCTGCTTTGAAGGAGCGCTCGTGAGACCTGCGAATGCGGCACGCGGCCGCGCGGATTTCGTGCGTCGTGGACCGGGCTTGGGTGGGGGGCGGAGGCCGCTGCCGCTCCGCCGAGCAGAGCGGCGTCTGCCCGCGCCCGGGCGTGCCGCCCCGGTGTCCCGGTACCGCCTCAGGCCGGGAAAGCGGCATTGTTCCCATCAAGAACAATTGGTGCGGCACGGCGGACCTCCTCCGCTCACGAGGTGCCCGGCGCCTCCGGGGTGGAGGGCGCGCCGGACCGGCATCCATCAGATTCCACGCACCTGCAACTGCCTTGTCTCACGCAGAGTCAGCAGAGTGAGCAGAGTTTTCTCGTGCCGCTCGACGGAATCCCGACCGCAGAAGGAACGGGAAGAGGGTTCCGCCTGCACGGAGCAACTCCGCTAACTCTGCTAACTCTGCGTGAGGCCCAATCTTTTCAAAGCCGACGCACGCGATCAGGCCGGGTCGCCCGCGAGCCTGGCCGGCTCCAGGCGCGGCACCATCAGGTGCATGACCAGCAGCGCCGTGACGTACGCCAGGCCGCAAACCATGAAGATGATGGAGTAGTTGTTGTTCGTCGCTTCCAGGATGCGCCCCGTCGCGCGCTGAAAGAGCACGCCCCCCATCGCCCCCGCGAACCCGCCGATGCCGACGACGGAGGCCACGGCGCGGCGCGGGAACATGTCGCTGGCCGTCGTGAACAGGTTGGCGCTCCACCACTGGTGCGCCGCCGCCGCCACGCTCACGATGGCCACGGCCACCCACAGGCTGGTGGCGTGCGGCGCCAGCATGGTCGGCACGATGAGGAGCGCGGCGATCAGCATGGCCGTCTTGCGGCCGCGGTTCACGCTCCACCCGCGCTTGATCAGCGCGCTGGAGACCCATCCACCGCCCACGGAGCCCACGTCCGCCACCAGGTAGATGGCGATGAGGGGCGCGGCCAGCCCGATCAGCTTCACCCCGAACTGCGCGTCCAGGAATTTGGGCAGCCAGTACAGGTAGAACCACCAGATGGGGTCCGTGAGGAACTTGCCGATGAAGAACGCCCACGTCTGCCGGTGCCGTAGCAGGCTGAGCCAGGGCACCGACGTGGTCGGCTCCACCGGGTCGCTGCGGATGTACGCCAGCTCGGCGGGCGAGACGCGCGGGTGGTGCTCCGGCGAGCGGTACATCGCCAGCCAGAACGCCAGCCAGACGAACCCCAGCGCGCCGGTGATGATGAAGGCCCACCTCCACCCCCAGGCCGCCGCGATGAACGGCACCGAGAGCGGGCCCACGATGGCGCCCACGTTGCTGCCGGCGTTGAAGATCCCCGTCGCGAAGGCGCGCTCCTTCTTCGGGAACCACTCCGCGGTGGCCTTGATGGCGCCCGGGAAGTTGCCGGACTCGCCCAGCCCCAGGGCGCCGCGCGCGATGGAGAATCCCCCGACCGTCCGCGCGAAGGCGTGCCCCATGGCCGCCACGCTCCACGCCACGATGGCGAAGGAGAACCCCCTGCGCACCCCGATGCGGTCCATCAGCCGCCCCATCCCCAGAAAGCCCAGCGCGTAGGCAAAGCTGAACCAGGAGACGATGTCGCCGTAGTCCGACTCGCTCCACCCGATCTCGCCCTGCAGCGTGGGGGCAAGGATCCCCAGCACCTGCCGGTCGATGTAGTTGATGGTGGTCGCGGCGAAGAGCAGCGCGCAGATCGTCCACCGGTAGCCGGTGCCCGGCGCGGCGGCCCACGCCGCGGTGTCTGCTTCCATGCGGGCGTCGTCGTCCGCCTGGGCGGCGTGCGCCGTGGGGGCGCGGTCGGTGGTGGGCATGGACTTCACGGGGTGCGTGCGAGAAGGGCGTCGACCTCGGCCGCGGTGACGCGGTTGAAGTCGCCGGGAATGGTGAGCTTGAGCGCGCTGGCCGCCGTGGCGAACTGCAGCGCGTCGCCGCTTTCGCGGCCGGCCAGCAGGGCGTGGATGAGCGCCGCGCAGAAGCTGTCGCCGCCGCCCACCCGGTCGGTGACGCGCACCTGCCAGCGGCGGCTCTGGGCCAGGTAGTCGCCGATCCGGCCGTATAGCGAGGCGCTCCACGCGTGCTCCGAGGCGCTGATGACCGTGCGGCTGGTGAGCGCCGCCATGCCGCACCCCAGCTCCCGCACCAGCGCCCGCGAGGTTGCGCGCAGCGTGTCCGCCGAGCCTCCCTCGCCGGGGCCCACGCCCAGCATGGCGTGCACGGCGCCGGGGTTGCCGATCAGCAGGTCGCAGCCGCGGACGAGCTCGCGGATCACGGGGATGGGATCGCGGCCGATCCAGAGCGCGGGGCGGTAGTTGAGGTCGATGCTGACCTTTACGCCGCGTGCCCGCGCCGTCTCCGCCGCAAGCCGCGCCGCCTCGGCGCATCCCTCGCCCAGCGCGGGGGTGATGCCGCTGAGGTGCAGCCAGTCCGCACCGCCGAGCAGCGCTTCCCAGTCGAACTCGGTTGGATCCAGGGCGGAAAAGGCGGAGCCGGCGCGGTCGTAGACCACCCTGAGCGCGCGGATGTCCGCCCCCGGCTCCACGAAGTAGATCCCCAGCCGGTCGCCGCCGCGCACGATGCCCTCCGTCCCCACCCCCTCCGCCCGCAGCGCCGAGAGCGCCGCGTCGCCGATCGGATTTGCGGGAAGGCGCGTCACGTAGTCACTCCGCACGCCCAGGTGCGCGAGCGACGCCGCCACGTTGGCCTCGCTGCCGCCGAAGAAGGTGCGCAGCCGCGGGGACTGGAAGAGCCGCTCCTGCCCCGGCGGCGAAAGCCGCAGCATCAGCTCGCCGAAGGTGACCACGCGGCTCACGACCCGCCTCCCCGCGCTTCGGCCACTTTGTCCACAGTCTGCCGGGCGAGGCGGGTGATCGTCTCCCAGTCGCCCTTCGCGACGAGCGATGGATCCACCAGCGCGCCGCCCAGGCCGACCGCCGCGGCACCGGCGCGGATCCAGCCGCCCGCGTTCTGCGGGGTGACGCCGCCGGTGGGAACGAGGCGGAGGAACGGCATGGGCCCCAGCACCCCCTTGATGAAGGCGGGCCCGAGCGCGTCCGACGGAAACACCTTCACCAGGTCAGCCCCGGCCTCGTGCGCCTGCAGGATCTCCGTGGGCGTAAAGGCGCCGGGGAGCGCGGCGGCGCCGTGGCGGTGCGCCTCGTCCACGATCTCGCGGCGAAAGACGGGGCTCACGATGAACCGCGCTCCGGCGTCGACGGCGCGGCGCACGGTGGACACGTCCAGCACCGAGCCGACGCCGATCAGCATCTCCGCGTCTCCCTCGCGGGCCAGCCGCTCGACTGCCTGCAGCGCGCCGGGAATGGTCATGGTGACCTCGATGGCGGAGACGCCGCCCGCGTGCAGCGCCCGCGCGACGGAAAGCACGTCGTCCGCGCGCGGCAGCCGCACCACCGCCAGCGCGCCGAGCGCCGTGATGCGCTGGACGAGGGCGTTGCGCTCCGAGGGGCGCGGTGGAGACTCGGTCAGGGACATGTTCCTCGTTCGAACGTTCGTAAAGATCTCAGCACCGTCACATGAGATTCGCCGCGGTGACTTCCCGGGGGAGGGGCCGCACCAGCCTCAGCCGTACCTCGGATTCGGTCGCGCGCCCGCACCCTGCAATCGACCGTTTCACGCGTGAGCGCTCCCTCGGGAAGTCAGCGCCCGTTTCCCGGATTCCCTACGCCGCGGCGGGATGCAGGTGGGCCTCCAGCGCCGCCGGAACGCCGTCGCGGCGCATCCGGAGCAGGCTGGCCGCCACCGCGTCCGCGAAGCCGGGTACCGCGTTCAGGTCCGTGCCCCACAGCGACGCGTCGCCGCAGACGGCGCGGACGAGATCCGCCAGCGTGCCGTCGTCCGCATCATCCCAGGCGGTGCCCCAGTGCGCGCGCACCTGCTCCGCCTGGTCGTCCGCCAGCCCGCGACCCTCGCGCAGAAAGAGCAGGTACGCCGCGAAGCCGAACGCCAGGCACTCCGGCGCGCGCCCCGTGCGCTCCGCGAAGCGCACGACCGTCGGGACGACGCGGACGCGCACCTTCATGGTCTGCTGGAGCGAGATGTCCATCAGCGCATGGCGCACGTACGGGTTGGCGAAGCGGTCCAGCACCGCGGCCGCGTACGCCTCCGACCCCGGCGCCTCGAGCGTGGGGACGATGTCGTCCATCATCGCGCTCTGCAGAAAGGGGCCGACGAGCGGATGCTGCACCGCCTCCAGCACCGTCTGGCACCCGCAGAGGATCGCCGCGGGGACGATCACGGTGTGCGCGCCGTTCAGCATCCGCACCTTGCGCTCGCGGTACGGCGCTACGTCTTCCGTCACCGTCACGCCCGGCAGGTCGGCGAAGGGAAGGCGCGCGCGCAGCGCCTCGTCCCCCTGGATCACGAACAGGCGGTACGCCTCGGCCACCGTCAGCAGCCCGTCGCGGTAGCCCAGCTCCGCCTCGGCGGCGATCAGCGAGGCCGCGTCCGGCGTGCCGGGGACGATGCGGTCCACCAGCGTGTTGGGGATGGGGACGGCGGATTGGATCCACCCCGTGAACCGCGCATCCAGCGCCCAGCGGCCGGCGAGCGCCAGCACGATCTCGCGCAGCCGGTCGCCGTTGTCTTCGATCAGCTCGCAGGGGAGCACGACCACGCCGCGCGCGGGATCGAAGTCGAACGCCGTCGCGCGCTCGTAGAGAAAGCGCGTCAGCTTGCCGGGGAACGAGCGCGGGGGCGAAAGGTCCGGCCGGTCGCCCTCGTCCAGCACGATGCCGACTTCGGTGGTGTTGCTGAAGACCAGCCGCAGCTCGGGATTGCGCGCGCAGTGGAGCACCGCCTCCCACTCGTCCACGGCGGAGAGCGCGCGGCTGACGGAGCCGATGACGCGCTGCTGGTGCACCGGCTCGCCGCCGTCGATCCCCTGCACGGAGAGGGTGTACAGCCCGTCCTGCTCGCCGAGGGTGCGGTCGCGCCCGCTGCCGGTGCTGCCGACCATCACCACGCGCCCGTCGAAGCGGCCGGCGCGGCTGGCTTCGTCCAGGAACGGCTCGACGAAGCCGCGCAGGAACGCGCCCGTGCCGAACTGCACCGCGCGCTCCGGCAGGTCCAGCAGCCGCGGGGCGGGCACGCCCATGTCCGTCCGCGCCTGGAAGGCAGCGGATTCGACGAGGGCGCGGTTCAGCAGCGGCAGCGACATCAGGCTTTTGTGCTCGTTCAGGTCAAAAGAGGCAAAGTGTCGAGTGCCCAGGTTCAAGGTTCAAGTAACGACTGGGCACTTGAACCTGGGCACTGGGCACTTCTTCTCAGAGGGTCACGCCTTCCTTCCAGATGGCGATCTCGCGGTATCCGTGCTTCTCGTTGTTGGTCAGCACGCGGCCGCTCGCCACGTCGAGAACCCGCGCGAACAGCTCGTCCGCCAGGCCGTCCAGCGTGGCCGCGCCGTCCAGCAGCGCGCCCGCGTTGAAGTCGATCCAGTGCGGCTTCTTTTCCGCGATGTGGCTGTTGCTGCTGATCTTTACCGTCGGCACGGGAAAGCCCAGGGGCGTGCCGCGGCCGGTGGTGAACAGCAGCACCGTCGCGCCGCTGGCTACCATCGCCGTGGACGACACCCCGTCGTTCCCCGGCGCCTCCAGCAGCGACAGCCCGCCCGTCCGCGCCGGCGCGCCGTAGCGGAGGACGCGGGACACGGTCGCCGCGCCGCCCTTCTGGATGGCGCCCAGCGACTTCTCCTCCAGCGTCGTCAATCCGCCCGCCTTGTTGCCGGGCGACGGGTTCTCGTACACGGGCTGGCCGTGGCGGAGAAAGTACTCCTTGAAGTCGTTCACCATCGCCACCACGTCGCCGAACACGCCCTGGTCCGCGGCGCGGTTCATCAGCACCTGCTCGGCGCCGAACATCTCCGGCACCTCCGTCAGAATCACCCCGGCGCCCATCGCCGTCAGCCGGTCCGCGATGCGCCCCACCAGTGGGTTGGCCGTGATCCCGCTGAACCCGTCCGACCCGCCGCACTTGTGGCCGACGATCAGCTCCGACGCGGGGCAATCGGTGCGCGCGTCGCCCTCCATCCGCGCCACCAGCTCGGCGACGGCGTCCACCCCCTCCTCCACCTCGTCCACCACGTCCTGCGTGTTGAAGAAGCGCAGGCGCTCGCCGTCCACGTCGCCGGCCAGGGCCAGCAGCTCGTCCATCTGGTTGTTCTCGCAGCCGAGACCGAGGACCAGCACGCCGCCCGCGTTCGGGTGGCGCAGCAGTCCGGCGAGCACCTTCTGCGTGTTGCGCAGGTCGTCGCCCAGCTGGCTGCATCCGTACGGGTGGCTGAAGGCGTAGACCCCGTCCACCCGCCCCGCGAACCGCTCCGACGCGATCCTGGCGATGCGCTCCGCCGCCGTGTTCACGCACCCCACGGTGTTGACGATCCACACCTCGTTGCGCGTCCCCACGCGGCCGTTCGCGCGGCGGTATCCGGCGAAGGTCGGGATCTCGATGGATGCGGAGCCGTTGCGCGCCGCTGGCTGGTAGCGGTAGTCCAGCGTCCCCGAGAGCCGCGTGCGCAGGTTGTGCGAGTGCACCCACGTTCCCGCGGCCACCGGCTGCGTCGCCTCGCCGATCACGAAGCCGTACTTCCGCACCGCATCGCCGGCCTCAAGGGGAACGAGCGCGAGCTTGTGCCCGGCGGGGATGTCTTCCGCCAGCATCACCCGCACGCCGTCCACCGCCACCTCCGTCCCCTCGTGCAGGGGCCCGACGGCCACGGCGACGTTGTCGTCGGGATGGATGCGCACGGCCCGCGGCTTCTCCATCACGCCCCCTGCAGCGCCAGCGCCGGTTCGGCGGGCACGTCCGCATCGGCGGAATTCAGCTTGTACGTCTCGCGCGCCAGCTCGTACGCCAGCGCCCGCGCCATCTCTCTCGCGTCCTCCATCGTCACCACGTGCCGCGCGGCCAGGCCGGCGAGCCAATTGGCCTCCACGCGCCGGTTCAGGTCGTGCCGGGCGGGGATGGAGCAGAAGGCGCGCGTGTCGTCGTTGAAGCCGGCGGTGTTGTAGATGCCGGCCGTCTCCGTCGTCTGCTGGCGGAAGCGGATCATCCCCTGGATGCTGTCGTGGAACCACCAGGGCGGACCCAGCCGCAGGGCGGGGTAGTGCCCGGCAAGCGGTGCCAGCTCGCGCGCGTACGCGGATTCGTCCAGGGTGAAGAGGACCAGTGTGAGGCGCGGGTCGTTGCCGTACGCGTTCAGCAGGCTGCGCAGGTTGCGCGTGTACTCCGTCGCCACGGGGATGTCCGCGCCCTTGTCCAGCCCGAAGCGGTCGAACACGCGCTGGTTGTGGTCGCGCAGGGCGCCGGGATGCAGCTGCATCGTCATCCCGTCCTCGGTCGACATGCGCGCCATCTCCATCAGCATGTGCGCCTCGAAGCGCCGCTGGTCCTCCGCCGTCGCCGCGCCGTTCTTTGCCCGCGCGAACAGCGCCTCCGCCTCGTCGTCCGCCAGCCGCTCGGTGTACGGCTCCAGCACCGCGTGGTCCGTGGCCGTCGCACCCAGCGAGCGGAAGAAGGCGCGCCGGTCCTCCAGCGCCGCGATCAGTTGTGCGTAGCTCTGGACCGGCCGGCCCGCCGCCGCCGCCAGCGCGCCGATCTCCTCCGCCCACCCCGGTCCCGCGATGCGCAGCACGCCGTCCGGCCGGAAGGTGGGGATCACGCGGCCGCCCCAGCCACTCTCGCGGATGGCGCGGTGGTGGTGCAGCGGGTCCGCCGCCGCGTCCGTGGTCGCCAGCACCTCGATGTTGAAGCGGTCGAAGAGCGCGCGCGGGCGGAACTCCGGCGAGCGCAGGCGCTCGGCGACCTGGTCGTAGACGCGCTGCGCGGTGCGGCCGTTCAGGCGCACGCGCACGCCGAACAGGTCGTACAGCTCGTGGTCCAGCCACGCGCCCGTGGGGGTGCCGCGGAACAGGTACCAGTGGTCGGCAAAGGTCTGCCAGATCTTTCGCGGATCGGTCTCGACGGGCGAACCGTCGCGCGTGGGCACGCCCATGGACTCCATGGGAACGCCCCGCGAGTACAGCATCCGGAAGATGTAGTGGTCGGGGACGATCAGCAGCGCCGTGGGCTCCGGGAACGGCGCGTCGGTTGCCAGGAGCGCCGGGTCCACGTGCCCGTGCGGACAGATGAGCGGCAGTCCGCGCGTCTCGTCGTACAGCGCGCGGGCGATGGAGCGCACGGCGGGGTCCGGGTCGAAGAAGCGGTCCTCGTGCAGCACGAGCGCCTCTTCGGACGGTGCGGAACGGCGAGCGGCGGACGAATCGGCGTGCATTCGGCGGTGGCTCCAGGGGGTGCCGCGGCGCGGGTGAAGCCCGGCGCCGCGAACCCGGCTCTTGCGTGGAAGCGGGCGGACCCGCATTTTGTTCTCAGTTGGAACTAACGCGCTGAATGTACCCATGAGCGCCGTGGCGCGCAACTGTTATATTCATCGCGGCCGTCTCCGGGCGCTTTCCCAGCCTCTTCAGCAAAGCCCCATCGTGAGGAAGATCAACGTCCGCAACTTTACCCTGGCCACGCGCAGCACCTCGCGCGAGATCAACCGCCAGATCCTGCTGAACCTGGTGCGCGAGCACCAGCCCATCAGCCGCGCGGACCTGGCGCGGCGGATGAACATCGGCCGCGGGCGGGTGACGGCGCTGGTGAACGAGCTGATCGACGAGGGCGCCGTCTACGAGGGCGAGACGGTGGATACGGTGCGCGGCCGCAAGCCCAAGATGCTGCACATCCGCACCCACGACCGGCTGGTGGTCGCGGCCGACGTGCGCTTCAGCCTCACCTACCTGATGCTGAGCGACTTCGCGGGGACGCAGATCGCGCTGGAGACCTTTCCCACGCTGGTGGATCCGGCGGAGCTGGTGGCTGAGCTGGCGTCGCGGACCGAGCGGCTGCTGCGCACCTACGGCGCCGACGGCGGGTGCGAGGGGTTCGGAATCGTGGTTCCCGGCATGGTGGACCAGCGCACCGGCCGCGTGCTCAACTCGCCGCAGCTGGGGTGGCACGACGTGGACATCCGCGAGGCGCTGGCCGCGGCGACCGGCCTGGAGGTGCACATCGAGAACGCGCCGATCGCCTGCGCGCTGGCGCAGATGTGGCTGGGCCAGCGCGGCGGCGACGCGGGCGACTTCGTCTACGTCACCGTGGGCGACGGCGTGGGCGCGGGCGTGGTGGTCAACGGCCAGGTGGTGCGCGGCCACAGCCACACCGCGGGCGAGTTCGGTCACGTGCCGCTGAACCCGGAGGGCCCGCGCTGCCTGTGCGGCGCGCGCGGCTGCTGGGAGGCGCACACCTCCAACCTGGCCACGCTCAGCCGCTACCTGGGGCGCGAGCTCTCCCCCGTGGCCACGCGCGCGCTGCTGGAAGAGACCAACCTCACCATGGACGAGCTGATCACCCGCGCCCGCACGGGCGACGCGCGGGCGCGCGAGGTGCTGGACGAGACGGGGCGGTACCTGGGGCGCGGCCTGTCGATGATCGTGAACGGGCTGAACCCGTCGCGCATCTTCGTGGGTGGCGAGCTGAACGCGGCGTGGGACATCATCGAGCCCTGGGTGCGCGCGGAGATCGCGGAGCGCGCGCTCACCGCCTCCGCGGCCGCGACGCCGATCATCCCCGAGCAGACGGTGGCGAATCCCCGTCTGCGCGGCGCCATCGCGCTGGTCGCCGCGCCGCTCTTCGCTGCGCCGATGGTGGGGTGAGGTGAACGGGTGAACGGGTGAACGGGTGAACGGGTGAACGGGTGAACGGGTGAACGGGTGAACGGGTGAACGGGTGAACGAGGTGCTTCGATAGGGATTGGGCTGGCGTCCGCGGGCGCCCCCCTCTCCCGGCCTCTCCCCCATAAACCCCATGGGGGAGAGGTGACGCGCTCGACAGCTGTTCGAGACGCGAGCGAATTCTCCCTTCCCCCACGCAGTTTGTGGGGGAAGGGCCGGGGATGG
>DASUVG010000324.1:0-6546 GCA_036379135.1 Longimicrobium sp. | reverse complement strand
GGACCGCTTTCCCGCCTTCGCGCTGGGCGTGGAGGCGGGGCGGGCCGGCGGCACGGCTCCCGCGGTGTTCAACGCCGCCAACGAGGTGGCGGTGGCCGAGTTCCTGGCCGGCCGCGCCCCCTTCGGCGGCATTGCCCGGGCCATCGCCGACGCGCTGGCCCGCTGGCCCGGCGGCCCGGTGCGCGTGCTGGACGACGTGCGCCAGGCGGACGCGTGGGCCCGGCGCGCCGCTCATGAATCCCTTTCCCGGCTGGCCCCGTGCTGACGATTCTCGCGACGCTGATCGCGCTTTCCGTACTGATCCTGATCCACGAGTTCGGGCACTTCTTTGCCGCGAAGTCGGTGGACATCGCCGCGCCGCGCTTTTCGCTGGGGCTGGGGCCCCGCGTGGCCGGCTTCAAGTGGGGGGAGACGGACTTCGTCATCAGCGCCATCCCGCTGGGCGGCTACGTCAAGATGGCGGGGATGGAGGACGACGAGGGGATGGAGGTGCTGGAGGGCGGCGAGCCCGCGCCCCCGGTGGATCCCGCGCGCACCTTCGACGCCAAGCCGCTGTGGGCCCGCGCCTGGGTGATCTCGGCGGGGGTGATCATGAACCTGCTCTTTGCCCTGCTGGCCAACATCGTCCTGGCGTTCGCGCAGGGCGAGGCGTACATCGCCGAGACGCGGCTGGCCCCCGTGACGGGGGTCGGCGGGAGCGCGGCGCAGGTGGAGCAGATCCCCTCGGGCGCCCGCGTGGTTTCCGTGGGCGGCGAGCCGGTGGCGAGCTGGGACGCCATGCAGCAGAAGCTCGAAGCCGCGCCGGCCGGCCCGGTGAGCCTGGGGCTGGAGGGGCGCCCCGCCGTTACGCTGGCGCTCCCGGCGCCCGGCCCCTCGCGCGACACGCTCCTTTCCGCGCTGCACCCGCTGGCCGCGCCCGTGCTGGGCGTGGTGATCCCCGACGATCCGGGCGCCCGCGCCGGGCTGCAGGCGGGAGACCGCATCGTGGCCATCGACGGGCGGCCGATCGCCACCTGGACGGAGGTGGTGGAGCGCGTGCGCGGCAGCCCCGGCAAGCCGCTGCGGATGGACGTGCAGCGCGAGGGCCAGCGGCGCACCGTGACCGTCACTCCCCGCGGCGAGCGGGAGCGCGGGGTGCTGGTGGGCAAGTTCGGCGCGTCGGAGCAGCCGCCGCAGCTGCAGTACCGGCGCGTGGGGATCGGGGCGTCGCTTGCGCTGGGGTGGCACCAGACGGTGCGGATGGTGCAGCTTCTGCTGGAGACGCTGCGGGACCTGTTCACCGGCGCGCTGTCGCCGCGCAACCTGGGCGGCCTCATCGCCATCGGCGAGGCGTCGGGGCAGAGCGCCGAAGACGGGCCGTTCACCTACCTGGCCTTTCTCGCCTTTCTCTCCGTCAACCTGGCGGTGCTGAACCTGCTGCCCATCCCCATCCTGGACGGAGGGCACCTGATGTTCCTGGCCATCGAGGCGGTGCGCGGGCGGCCGCTCTCGCTGGAGGCGCGCATCCGGCTGTCGCACCTGGGGCTGATCATCGTGGTGGGGCTGATGCTGTGGGCCAACGGCAACGACGTGGTGCGGCTGGTGGAGCGGTACTTCGGCAGGTGAGGGTTCCGGGTCACGGGGGGAGCAGGCGTCCTCGTCCCCCTGTCCCCTTCTTCCCCACAAACTGGCCCTCCGACCGGTATCACCCCCCGGGGTTGAACAAATCCCCCTTCCGGTGGTAAAATACAGGGTTGTTCCGCGTCCCTTTCGAATGAACGTATGTTCGTCCGGGCACGCAGGTCCCCCCTCGGGCGCCGCACATCGGAGTCGGGCGCCGACCCACCCCATCCACAGCGAGACAGGCGAATGGAACGGACTCAGCTCGAGGCCATCGAGCGTCTCCTTGTTCGTGAGCGTGAGAAGATCCTGCGGTCGCTCGGCCGGTTTCAGCAGCAGTCCAAGCTGAGCCGCGAGAGCGCCGACGCGGACCTTTCCAGCTACTCGTTCCACATGGCCGACCAGGGGACCGACGCGATGGAGCGCGAAAAGTCCTTCCTGTTCGCCAGCAAGGAGGGGCGATACCTCTACCGGATCGAGGAAGCGCTGCGCCGGCTGTTCAAGGACCCCGAAGGCTTCGGCATCTGCCACGGCTGCAAGAAGGACATCCCCTTCCAGCGCCTGGAGGCCCTGCCGCACGCGCGGTACTGCCTGGACTGCAAGCTGCGCGAGGAAGAGGAAAAGGCGGCCTGAGGGGCAGGGAACAGGGAATAGCCGGCAACGGCAGAAGGGCGGCTCTCCGATCTGGAGGGCCGCCCTTCATCGTCATCCCCGGATCCAGAAGAAGATCCAGATCCAGACTTCGTCTCCGCGTGATTCGGTATCCTTATCGTATCACCATACCAAATCCGGGAAAGAATTTGACTTCCTGAGGGAGCGCACGCGCAGATCCTGTCGCCTGCACTGACTCCGGCGCGCGACCGAAGGACCTCCTCCCGGCTGCGCATGGGCCGGATAAGGACGCGGAACCGGCCCCTTCGTGCTGCTGGAGAGGTCCTTCGGTCGGCGCGCCGGGTTCCCGGTCAGGGCAAGGTTCAGCGCGGCGCCTCCCTCAGGAAGTCATGCACCCTATTGCCGGCTCTGGTATGGGAGGACGTCTTTCCGGGCTCCGGCATCAGCCCGCGATGACCTGGATTCGCTGGGCGCCGGTCCAGGTGGCGCCCGCATCCAGCCGCACCGGCGCGCACACCTGCGCCGCCTCCACGCAGATCATCTCCAGGTACTCCCCGTCCTCCATGTCCGGCAGCGCCGCCGCCGCCTGCGCCCACGGGTTCCACACCACCGTGTCCGCGAATCCCGTCGCGCGCAGCACGAAGCCGCGGCCGTTGTGCGGATCGTGCACGCGCAGCTCCGGCGGCGTGTCCAGGTAGACGCGGTCCACCGCTCCGCGCACGGCCAGCGCGCGATCCTCATCCACCCGCTCCACCTGTCCCTCGCGGTAGCGGAGGCCCTGCAGCCCCTCGATGGTCGCGCGCCGCGCGTCGCCCACGCGCAGGTACGTGTGCAGCGCGGCGGTGAAACGGAACGCCGCCTCGCCGGTGTTCCGGATCGTCAGGGCGATGGAAAGCCACGAATCCCCCACCTCCACCGCGATCTCCGCCCGGAACGCGTGCGGCCAGAGGGCGCGCGTCGCGTCGGAATCGCGCAGACGCAGGCGGACGGCATCGGGACGATCGTCGTCATCCACCCGCTCCCACGGCTCCGTCCGCGCAAAGCCGTGCTTGGGGAGCGGGCCCATCCCCGCGAACTGGGGAAAGATCACGGGCACGCCGCCGCGGATGGCCGTTCCCGCCGCGAAGGTGGCGGCGCGGCTCAGGAACAGCGCCTCCGTGCCGCCCGCCGGCACCCACGAGGTGACGTGGGCGCCGTGCGGGTACACCTCCGCCGTGCCGCCGGAGGGGTGCGACAGCCGCAGCTTCGGCAGCGCCGCGGGCACGCCGGGCGTCACCACCCCATCCGCTCGCGCAGGCGGGTGACGTGCGCCACGTGGTGGCGGCCGTGCCAGGCGTACATCGCCAGCAGGGTCTCCAGCCCCATGGCCCCCCACTCGGGGTGCTGGATGGTGCGCGCCCACTGCTCGTCCGTCATCGACCGCAGCAGGTTCACCCAGCGCTCGTGCACCAGCTCCAGCGTCGCCAGCGAGGTCTCCACGGGCGTGGCGCGCGTGTCGTCCAGCTCTGCCCAGCGCGCCTCGTCGTACGTCTTGATGGTCGGACTGTCCTCCGTGAGCCCCAGCTTGAAGCGCGTGTAGGCGTTCATGTGGCTGTCGGGGACGTGGTGCGCCAGCTGCCGCACCGTCCATCCGCCCTCGCGGTAGGGCGTGTCCAGCTGCTCGTCCGTCAGCCCCTGCACGGCGGCCCGGAGCCGCGCCGGCGTCTGGGCGATCGCGTCGATCCACTCGCGCCGCCGCTCGGGCGTGGCCTCCACGTTCCGCTGGAACTTGCCGACGGGATATCTCGGATCGGCCGCGGGCTCGGTCATCGTCATCGAAGCAGTCTCCGGGGAAGAAGTACGAAGTACGAGAGTACGGGTGGATCGCAGGCGCAGCGGTGCCGCCGTTTGCGCGTCGGCTGCACGGGAACGCGCGAGCGCGGCTGGCGCAGACAAGGTAAGCGGGAACGGATGGCGGGCGAGGGGGAGGTGGGGATACGAGGAGGGCCGGCTTTCACCGGTCCCCCGTCGTCACGGACTCAGCAGAAGCACTCGCACCCATAGGGCGTGCAGGTGCCGGGGCCGCACCCCTCGGGGCACTGGCCGCGGCAGTCCCAGGGTTCGCACGAGGAGCTCGTCTGGCGGGCTCCGGGCGCCGCGAACGCCTGTGCGGTGCCGAACACCAGCGCCGCCGCCACGGCAGCCCCGACGCTCCAGCGCATGACCGTTGGTTTGTTCATCGTTATCCGGTGATCAGGAGGTGAAAAACGACGGAGGACCGGCCATCGCCGATCCCCCCTTGCCGAATCCGTCTCAGCAGTAGCAGTAGCACCCACCGGGCCCGCACCAGCCAGGGCCGCAGTCCGGCCCACAATACGTCGTTTCACAGTCTGGCTCGCACCAGCCGCCCGCCTTCTGCGGACCGGGCGCCGCGACCGCCTGCGCCGTGCCGAAGGCCAGCGACACCGCCGCGGCCGCGGCAAAGCTCCAGCGCATGATGGTCCTCTTCTTCATGTTCTCCTCCTCCAAACTCGTTTCGACGGAACGGCAGGAAAGGAGAATATAATTGCGAATGTAAGGGCGAGAAAGGAACGTGCTGGCCGTCTGCGCTCCCATGCCGAAAAGTGCCCGGTACCTCGCGGCACCGGGCACTCGGTCCTGAATACTTGAACCTTGACCCTTGATCCTGCTTCTCTACCGCGTGTACCCCGCCAGCAGGTTGCCCAGGTTCGTCTGCACGCCGCGCGCGCCGCTGGTGTTGCGGCCGTTGTAGAGGAACGAGAAGACCACCGTCTCGCCGCTGGCCGTCTTCACGTAGCCGCTGAGCGTGCGCACGTCGTTGATGTAGCCGGTCTTGGCGTGCAGGTTGGCCTGCGCCGGGCCGCCCACGAACATGCGCCGCATGGTGCCCCCGCGGTCGCCGGCGATGGCCAGCGACTCGTGGAACTGCCGCGACCACGGCTGCTTGTGCGCGTAGATCAGCGCGCGCACCAGCGCCTGCGAGCTGGTGCGGTTCTGCGCGCTCAGGCCGGAGCCGTCCGCCTGCCAGACCTGCCCCCACGGCACGCCGGCCCGGTCGTGAAAGAACACGGCCGACGCCGCTCCGCCGCCGGCGTACGTTCCCTGCCCCAGGGCCTTGGCCGCCGCCGCCTTCCACAGGTGCTCCGCGAAGAAGTTGTCGGAGTGGCGGTTGAGCTGCGGCACCATCTGAACCAGCGGGATGGAAAGGTGCCGGTGCACCAGCACGGAGCCCCGCGGCGTCTGGGCGATGCGCAGCGCGCCGCGCACCTCGATCCCCGCCTCGCGCAGCGCCTGGCGAACGGCGCCGCCGGCCAGGTACGCCGGCTCGTACGCGCCCACCCCGAAGCGCCCCACCCCGCCGCCGCGGATGCGGATGGTGTCCTCGTCCGGCTTGCGCACCGCGTACGCGCGCGGGCCGCCGCGCGAGGTGTTGATCACCGGGATCTCCGGCACGTCCGGCTCGCGTACGAAGCCGGGCGCCACCCCCGGCGTCATCTTCACCCACAGCATGTTGCGGTTGAAGGGGAGCCCGCTGACCGTCGGCGCGTAGCGGGATGCGCCGTTCCCCGTGTCGCGCGGCCAGTCCGGCCCGTAGTTCTGCCGGTCGTGGACGTACGGGTCCGCGATCACGCCGCCCTCCACCACGCGCACGCCCAACCGCTTGAGCCCCGCGGCCATGGCGCGCGGGCTGGTGAGCGGGTCCTTGTCGTACTCCGGGTAGCCGAACGCCGGGTCGCCGGAGCCGCGCACCACCACGTCGCCGCGGACGACGCCGTTCTCCACCGGGCCGGTGATCAGCAGGTCGGTGGGAAAACGGTAGTCCGGGCCCAGCTCGGCCAGCGCCCAGATGGCGGTGTAGACCTTGTTGTTGCTGGCCGGGATGACGGCCTGGTCGGCGTTGATGGCGAACAGCGGCTGGTTGCGGTCCAGCGACCAGGCGAAGACGCTCCACTCGTCCTGGTTGGGGACCATGGCGCTGGCCTGGGCCTGCAGCGGGCCGCCCGCCGTCTGCGTGACGGCGCGCGCGGCCAGGGCGCCGCCGCCCGCCAGCGCCAGGGCCAGTGCGGCGGGCAGGGCGGTGGCGCGGGAGATGAACTTCATCAGGCTGGTCTCGATCTCAGTGCGCGGCGGCGGGCGGAACGGGGGCGGCGTCCACGGCCGCGGACTCGGGCGCGGGGCGCTTGGGCTCCGTGAGCTCCAGCAGCCGCTGCTGCATGCGGAACGACGAGCGGGTGTTCTCTTCGATGTCCATCATCAGCACGAAGATGCCGGCCAGGGAGAACAGTGCGACCGCTACCACGACGCTGCTCACGAAGACGATGGCGCCGTTGGTGC
>DASUVG010000323.1:0-6660 GCA_036379135.1 Longimicrobium sp. | reverse complement strand
CAAGTGTGCATTCGTGAACACATTTGAAAGAACGATCTCACCCAGAGGGAACAGAGGGAACAGAGGATTATGGCTGATTTCTCTGTTCCCTCTGTTCCCCCTGGGTGAGATCGTTCTGTTTGCCTGAGTGCACAACGAATCGTCAGAAATGGTATGACTTCCTGAGGGAGCGCACGCGCAGATCCTGCCGGCTGCAGGGACTCCGGCGCGCGACCGAAGGACCTCCTCTCGGCTGCGCAGGGGCCGGATCAGGACGCGGAACCAGCCCCTTCGTTCTGCCGGCGAGGTCCTTCGGTCGGCGCGCCGGGATTCCCGGTCAGGACAAGGTTCAGCGCGGCGCCTCTCTCAGACTCAGGAAGTCATGCACTCTGTTGCTGGATCTGGTATACAGAATCCGGAAAAACAATCACGCGGCGGATGCGGAGGAAAAGAGTGAGGACGCGGAGGGAAGGTGTCACCCGCGTCCTCTTTTCGTTCCTCCGCGTCCTCCGCGTGAGTCATATTCTGTAATGAGACCCATTCCTTCGATCGACCGGTATGACGATGATCCGCTCATCGGGTGCCCGGTGATACGGGCTTCTGCGCCGATTCTGCTCTCCTCTGCGTCTTACGCGTGAACCGCGGTGCGCGATGGCGGCAGAAACGAAGAACCCCGCCGCCTCCCGGGAAGGGAAGCGGCGGGGTTCGTCATCGTACCGGTCCCGTGGGCGGCTACCGCGCGGTGCCCACCTCGGAGCCGTATCCGTATCCATACCCGTAGCCGTAGCCGTATCCGTAGGCGTGGTACGAGCCGCCGTGCGCGTCGATGTCGTTCAGGATGATCCCCGCCACCGACGCGCCGATGTGCCGCAGCTGCAGCACCGCGTGGTGCAGCGCCCGCTTGTCGGTGACGCCGGCGCGCACCACCAGGATGGTGCAGTCCGCCTGGTTGCCCACCACCGCGGCGTCGGTCACCAGGTTCAGCGGCGCGGCGTCGATCACGATCATCTCGTAGCGCTGCCGCAGCTGAACCAGCAGCTCGCGCATGGTGGGCGAGCCCAGCAGCTCGGCTGGGTTGGGCGGAAGCACGCCGCTGGGCATCACGTCAAGCGACACGCCGCTGTCGCTCACCGTCACCGGGCGAATCGCCTCGGCCAGCGTGGTGCGGCTCAGCAGCAGGTGGGCCAGGCCGGGGCTCTGCGGCACCTCGAACAGGTCGTGCAGAACGCCGCGCCGCAGGTCGGCGTCGATCAGCAGCGTGTTGGTGCCCTGCTGCGCCAGCGTGATGGCCAGGTTCGACGCGCTGGTGCTCTTGCCGTCGCCGGGCACCGCGCTGGTCACCACCACCACCTGCGGCGACTCCTCGGCGCGCGCGAAGGTGATGTTGGTGCGCAGGGCGCGGTACGCCTCGGAAGCCGGGCTGCGCGGGTCCAGCTTGGTGACCAGGCTGGTGCCCACCAGGATGGACTCCGGCGAGACGGGGATGATCCGGCGGGCGCCGCGCCCGTTGGTGGCCCCGTTCGACCCCGCCGCGGCCGCCGGCGCCAAGGGCGCGCGGATCCGCGGGATCATCCCCAGGATGGCGGCGCCGCCGGTGACGCCCTCCACGTCCTCGCGCGACCGGACCTTGGTGTCCATGGCGCGCCGCGCCAGCGCCACGCCCAGCCCCACCATCACGCCCAGCACGCTTCCCAGGATCAGGTTGCGGATCGGCTTGGGGCTGAAGGGGATGCGCGGCACCAGCGCCGAGTCGATCACCTCCACCTGGCCCGGGTCCACCGCCTCGCGGATCTCGGCTTCCTTGAGCCGCGTCTGCAGCAGCGTGTACAGCGACGACAGCAGCTCCTGCTCGCGCGACAGGCGGGCGAACTGCACCTCGCGGGCGGGGATGGTCTCCAGCTGCCGTCCGAAGCGCTGCAGCGCGGCGTCGGCGGAGCGGATCTGGCTGTCCAGGCTTTCCAGGTAGTTCTGCGCCATCCGGAACAGCTGCAGCTCCAGCTCGCGGATGCGCTGGTCGATGCCGCGGATGTCCGTGTTCACGGTGGTGCGCAGAACCAGCATGCGGGTGCGCTCGTTCTCCAGCTCCGTCAGCGACCGCAGGATGTTGGTGACCGCCTCGTTGCGCAGAAAGGTCGGAAACGACGCCAGCTGCCGGTACGGCGAGCTGCCGTCGGGGTCCACGCCCCGGCTCACCCGCGCCAGCAGGCCGGCCAGCGATTCCCGCTCCGACTGAAGCTGGTCGCGCGAGGCCTGCAGCTCGGCCAGTCGGCGCACCTGCTCCGTCGCCTCGTCGCCCAGGCTCACCACCTGCTCGCGCTCGCGGTAGGCCCGCAGCCGGTTCTCGGCCACCTGCAGGTCCGTCTCGTACGCGGCCACCTGGCCGCGTAGAAAGTGCACCGTGCTGCGCGCTTCGCTCTTGCTGGCGAGCGACTTGTAGCGGATGAAGTGCGAGGCCAGGGCGTTGGGGACGGCGGCGGCCATCTCGGGGTCCGCGCTCTGAAAGCGCACCGCCACCACCCGCGCCGTCACGTCGGGGCGGAACACGCTCAGCCGGCTGCGGATGCTTGCCGCCGTCGCCGGCAGCGAGTGCATGAAGAACTCGATCTTTCCGGGCCCCGACCGGACGAGCCTGGGGGACAGGGCCAGCGTCGCGGTGCCCATGCGGAACGGCACGCCCGGCTGCACCTGCCGCGGGAGCGCGCCCCCCGTGAACCCTTCCGCCGTCAGCGTGTAGGCGCCGTTCTTCTGGCGCTCCAACTGGAACCGGCCCGTGGGCGCGTCCGAGGGCACGTGCAGCGTCTGGATGATCTCGCTGCGCTTCACCTTGGGGGTCACCAGGCGCACGTTCAGGTCCAGCGAGTCCGCCACCGAGTGCGCGATCTGCCGGCTGCGCAGGAACACCATCTCCGTCTCCAGCTGCCCCTGCGAGCTGACGCCCAGCTGCGAGAACTGGTCGAGCGGGCTCGCCTCGTCGCCCACGCTCATGCGCAGCGTGGTCTCGCTCTGGAACTGCGGCTGGCGGCTCCAGGTGTACAGCACGGTGAGCGCGACCACGGCCACGGTCACGCCCAGCACCAGCCACCGCTGCCGGCTCAGCGTGAAGAGGATGTCCCGGAGAATCTGAGCGTCCCCCTCGTCGGAGGGATGCTCGCCGGGCGGAGGCGGGGCGGGAGTTGAGGACATCAGGGGCAAAAGCTCGGAAAGAGAGGAACTGCTCGCTCAGTCGTTCTGCGAAAGCCGAATGACGTTGAGGATCAGGTTTGCCATCGAAAGCGCCGTCCCCAGCAGAAAGCCGGTGTTGCGGCTCAGCCAGGGGCGCCGGTCCACGTAGATCTGGTCGCCGGAGCGAAGGTTCACGTCGCGGATGAGCGCGGCGGCCCGCACGGTCTCGTCGACCACCGCGCCGCCCCGGATCACGCGGATGCGGCGGATGTCGCCGGCCTCGGTCACGCCGCCCGCAAGCGCGATGGCTTCCGCCAGCGTCACCGTGGGGTCCACGCGAAACACTCCCGGGGTGCGGACTTCGCCCAGGACGTGAATGCGGCGCAGGGGCGTGATGTTGATGGACGGATTGCGCAGGTGGACCGTGTAGTCCTCCACCAGCATCTGCCGCAGCCTGCGCACGGGGAGCCCGGCCACCTGCTTCTCGCCGATCAGCGGCAGGACCACCACCCCGTCCAGGTCCACCTGGAACTCCCCGCCCAGGTCCGGCTCCCGCCAGATCTGGACGATCAGGATGTCGCCGGGCGCGAGCGTGACCTCTTCGGAGACGGGCGCGCGCGCCGGATCGGCCGCGGTCTGTTGTGCCGCGGCGGCGCCAGCGGAGAAGGCCAGCGCCATCAGAACGCCGGCCAGAAGACGCTTCATCGTGTCGGATTTCGCATGTGCGTAGCCGCGTGGAACGCGGTGGAATATGCCCGCAAGATAACCGGGCGGCTACGCGAGTACAAGGTAGGGACTGCCGCCATCGCCGCTGGCGACCCGCGTCCGCGGCGGCCGGTGGTGATCCCCGGCACGCGTGGCGCGGCGCGGAGAACGCGGGAACATCTGCACGGCGCGCACACGGGCGCGGCGCTGGTACCCCTCGCTCCCGCACGGGTTTCCTCGCCCCTCCGGGATCGGCGGCGTCCGGCGGCGCCGCCGTTCGGGACTTTCGGCACCGCATCGGCGGCGGACGTCGTCTTCCCTCACGGGGAGATCCACTCCGCCATCATGGCGCACGTGGATCGTCCTTCCTCCGCCGCTTCCGCAGGGGTCGGCTCTGCATTGGCTCCGCGCGATGCGGGCGGGAGGCGGAACGCGGGGCGGCGCCGCGGATCCGGCCGCGCCGTCCCCCCGTGCGGGACGCCGCGCGCGGGGCGCTCCCGTCCGGTTGCCTCGGGGTGGGAGGGGGCGTATCTTCTCCCGTTTTCCGTTTCGAACCCCCGTCTACCCATTCCCGAGCGGCGACAACGGATGACGCAGGAGCCCGCAGTCGAGCAGCTGATCGCGCGCGGCAAGGAGGCGCTGGCGCGCAACCAGTACCTGGCCGCGCTGGACGACCTGCAGGCCGCCGCCGCGCGCCGGCCGGAGTTCGCCGACGTGCAGAACCTGTCGGGCGTGTGCCTGTCCATGCTGGGCCGGCCCGACGAGGCGCTGGCGGCGTTCACGCGCGCCACGGAGCTGAACCCCGGCTACGTGGAGGCGCACCTGAACCGCGCCATCACCCTCAACGACCTGGGGCGGCTGGACGAGGCGCGCGCCTCCTTTATCCGCGCGGCCGAGGCGGACGAGGAGAAGGGCGGGGGCGGACGCTTTTCCTCGGCGGCGGCCGCGCGCCTGGCCAACCTGCACGGCGAGCTGGCCGAGACGTACGAGCAGGCCGGGGCCCCCGAAGAGGCGGTGGAGCAGTACCGCCGCGCCGTGGAGCTTCGCCCCCGCTTTCTGGACATCCGCACCCGCCTGGGGCGCACCCTGAGCGAGCTGGGGCGCCACGACGAGGCCCGCGCGGAGCTGCAGGCGGTGCTGGAGCACAACCCCGGGTTCGTGCAGGCCCGGTCCAACCTGGGGCTGGCGCTGTTCCGCGCGGGCGCGCTGGACGAAGCCGAGGCGGAGTGGCGCCGCTGCCTGGCCCAGCAGCCGGGGAGCGCGCAGGTCTCCGCCTACCTCGGCATGCTGGAGCGGCGGCGCGCCGAAGGGCCGTCCGCCTGACTTTTTCGAGCACACGAACCTGCGGGCCACCCGCGGGTACATGCAGCCCATGACCGATCTGAGACCTTTCCGCAGGGCCGCGCTCGCCCTCGTCGTAGCCGCGGCCCTCCCCGGCTGCGCCCTGTTCCGCACCCCCCCGCCGCTGACCGTGGAGTCGGCGTACGCGCAGGGGATGGAAGCCTACAACGCCGGCCGCTACGGCCGCGCCGCCGAGCTGCTGGGGCAGTTCGTCCCCAACGCCACCTCCGACCCGCGCCTCAAGGGCGCGCTCATGGCGCTGGGGCGGTCGCACCTGGAGACCGGCGAGTACGTGAGCGCCACCGCGCAGTTCCTGCGCGTGGCCACCGAGTTCGCCCGCGACCCCGAGGCCACCGACGCGCGCTTCGGCCTGTGCGACGCGTACCACCGCCTGTCTCCCCGTCCGCAGCTGGACCCGGAGTACACGAACGCCGCCATCACCTACTGCGAGTCGTTCGCCTCCATCTACCCCGGGACCGCGCAGGCTGCGCAGGCGCAGCAGTGGGTCGTGGAGATGCGCGGCAAGCTGGCAGAGAAGGCGTACCAGAACGGCTTCTTCTACTTTCGCCGCGGGCTGTACGATGCCGCCGTGGTGTACTTCAACGAGGTGCTGACGCAGTTTCCCGAGACGCAGTGGTCGTCCACGGCGCTGCTGCGGCTGGTGGAGTCGTACGGGCACATGGGATACCGCGAGGAAGAGGCGGCCGCCCGCGCGCGGCTGCTGCGCGAGTACCCGCAGAGCCCCGAGGCACGCAACCTGGCAGCCGCCCCGGCCGATTCGGCAGGGCGCTGACGGCGCGGTCCGTGCGGCTGGGACTCTACGGCGGAACGTTCGATCCCCCGCACCTGGGTCACCTGGTCGCGGCCTCCGACGCCTGCGACGTGCTGCGGCTGGACCGGCTGCTGTGGATCCCCGCCGCCGTGCACCCGCTCAAGGGCGGGCGGGTGCGCACGCCGGCGTCCCTGCGGCTGGAGATGGTGCGGGCGGCCGTCGCCGGCGACCCGCGGTTCGCGGCGGACGACCTGGAGGTGAGGCGCCAGGGGCCGTCGTACACCGTCGACACGCTGCGCGAGGTGCGGGCCCGGCACCCGGAGGCGGAGATCTTCTTCCTCACCGGCGCCGACAACCTGGCCGACCTGCCGCGCTGGCGTGAGCCGGACGAGATCGCGCGCATCGCCACCCTGGCGGTGGTGTCGCGCGAGGGCGAGACGCTGCCGGACGACCCTCCGTACCCTGCGGTTCACGTACCGGTGACGCGGGTGGACGTGTCGTCCACCCTGGTCCGCCGCCGCGCGGCGGAGGGCCGGACCTTACGATACCTGGTTCCCGATGCCGTGCGCGCCGTCATCGAGCGCGAGCGGCTGTACCGGGAGCCTTCCCCGCTGGACAGGATTCGATAGCGAGATGCTGAAGTCCCTCGTCAAGGCCGTGTTCGGCACGCGCCACCAGCGCGAGCTCAAGCGGCTGCAGCC
>DASUVG010000322.1:0-15396 GCA_036379135.1 Longimicrobium sp. | reverse complement strand
GATCATCACCGGGATCACGCGGCGGGCGACCAGCCAGGCGCCCTTGAGGTTGATGTCGATCATCGCGTCCCACGCCTCTTCGGTGAGCTCGTGGGCCAGGCCGTATCCGCAGATCCCCGCGTTGTTGAACAGGATGTCGATGCGCCCGAATCTTTCCACCGTCGCGTCCACCGCGCGGGTGACGGCCTCGTCGTCGCGCACGTCGCCGGCAAAGGCCAGGCAGACGGCGCCCAGCGCCTCGCACTCCGCCGCGAGCGCATCCAGCTCCGCCGACGTCCCCATCCCGTAGCCGGGATATTCCAGCGGCCGCGCCACGTCGTACGCGGCGATGGAGGCGCCCGCCCTGGCCAGCGCCAGCGCCGTGGCGCGCCCCTGCCCGTGCGCCGCGCCGGTGATGAAGGCGATGCGTCCGGAAAGCTCAGCCATGGGCACCCACCCCTTCCGCCGCGGGCCGCCGGCGGTACGGCTGCAGGTAGTCGTCCAGCGGCACCTGCAGGGCGTTGTTCACCACGTTGGTGGCGATCATCAGCGCGCCGAACGCCACCAGCGCCACCATCTGCTCGTCGCTGAAGTACGCGGCCACGCGGTCGTAGACCTCGTCCGGCACCCGGTGCGGCGTCACCGCGATCCCCCGCCCTAAGGCGACCACGGCCGCCTCGCGCTCGTCCAGCGCCAGCTCGTCGGGGTTCTCGCCGCTGTCGATGAGGATGCGGCGAAAGAAGGTGGAGCAGATCAGGCAGTCGGTCTCGGAGCTGACGGCGTGGGCGAACAGCGTCGTCAGCCGCTCGCCCAGGAACGGCTGCACGGTGTCGCGAAGCGGGTACCAGGTCATCAGCGCGTCGAACGCCGGCACGGAGCGCAGCAGGGTGCGCTTCATGTTGGTGATGCGGCCGATGGCGGAATGTGCGTCTCGCGCGGCGGCCGCGCCGGGCGGCATCTCGGCGTCCTGGAGCGGGGCGATTCGGGGCATTGCGCGGCTCGCCGGGTGCGATTGTAAAGGATCCGGATTCGGTCGAGAACGGAATGTATTCCGGCTCGCCACGCTGCAGCAATCGCCCTTCGCAAACTTCAACAACAAGGGGTACAGAGGAACAGAGAAAAACCAGAGGAACAGAGGAGAGAGACTTTCGGCTCGTCCTTTGTTCCTCTGTTCCCCTCTGTTCCTCTGTACCCTTCCGCCGTTTACTCCTTCAGCCGTACCGCTGCCTCAGCGGCAACGGCACCGTCCGTCTCCTGGTCCCAAGCGGAGCGGGGCCACAGACCGTAGAACGCGGCGGCTGGATGGACGGGCCAGCCGTCAGGGTCAGGATCGTCGGCCTCGTCCATCGTCAGTTCAGGCCGTCGATGTCGCGGGCGGCGCGCTCCAGGATCTCCCTGGCGCGCTGCAGCCACTGCTCGTCGCCCTGGTGGCGCATGGCGGCCCGGAACCCCGCGCGCCCCAGGTTGCCGAACGCGCGCCCCAGCACCGACATCGCGGGCCCGAACATGAACGACCCCATGTCGTCCACGCGGGAAAAGATGTCGTCCACGATGCCGCGGTTCTCTTCCAGATACTTTCGCCCCTCGTCCGTGATCTCGAAGACCTTGCGGTTGCTCCCCTCCTCCGGCGTGGCGCGGGCGTAGCCCAGGTCCTCCAGCAGCGAGAGGGTGGGATACACCGTCCCCGGGCTGGGCGAGTACGCGCCGCCGAAGCGGTCTTCCAGCTCGCGGATGATCTCGTAGCCGTGCCGCGGCTTCTCGGCGAGCAGGTTGAGCACAACGAACTTCAGGTCGCCGTGGCCGAACATCCGCCCGCGCCCCGGTCCCCCGCCCTGCCACGGTCCACCCGGGCCGCCGGGCCCGCCCGGTCCCCAACCGAACCCGAACCCCCACGGCCCGCCCGCCCCACCGCCGCGCGGCCCCCGCGGGCCCGACTGCCACGGCCCACCGCAATGATGCCTGCCGAACATCTTCGCCTCCCTGTGAACGGGAATCGTCTGCACTTCCGATCTATCACAAGATATAACTCGCGATACATCGCAACGCAAGATATATCGTAAGATGCATCGGAAGAGTATCGGCGGGTGGGTTCACGCGCATATCGATGTCGCTTGTGAATCGACCCGGTGAGCAGCGCCCGCGGGAGCGATTGAAGTCGCGGCAACAACGTCACGCAGTCCGCCTGCGCGCCGCCTGCGTGGACTCGGCGGCCCGTCCGTATGCGGCGTCGCATACCAGATCCGGCAATAGAGTGCATGACTTCCTGAGGGAGGCGCCGCGCTGAACCTTGCCTTGACCGGGGATCCGGCGCGCCGACCGAAGGACCTCGCCAGCAGCACGAAGGGGCCGGTTCCGCGTCCTGATCCGGCTCCTGCGCAGCCGAGAGGAGGTCCTTCGGTCGCGCGCCGGAGTCCGTGCAGCCGGCAGGATCTGCGCGTGCGCTCCCTCAGGAAGTCACATTCTTTTCCCGGATCTGGTATCACACACCTGCGCGTCCGCGTCGGCAGCTGGTGAGAACCCCCAATCCGTTTCGCCACGGACTTCGGTCACTCCCACGAGAAAAGCGCCGGCGGACGGGATCGTCCACCGGCGCTCGTCATCGTCCCATCCATCGATCTACTCCGGGGCGATCCTCTCGCCGCGGAACCAGAGCTCATCCACTTCCGCACTGATGCACTCACGCACTCACGCACTCACGCACTCACGCACTCCCGCACTTCCATCACTCCAGCACGATCAGCGTGGCGCCCTTGTCCACCGTCTGCCCGGGCTGCACGGCGATGCTGGCCACCACGCCGTCGGAGGGCGCCTTGAGCTCGTTCTCCATCTTCATCGCCTCGACGACGACGACGCCCTGGCCGGCGCGCACCGCCTGCCCCACCTCCACCTCCACCTTGAGGACCAGCCCCGGCATCGGCGCGACGATGGTCTTGTCCGCCACGTCCTCGCCGGCGCCCGTCATCTCGCGGATGGCGCGCGTGCGCTCGTCCACCGCGTCGGCCGTGAACCGCTCCGCGCCGATGCCGATGCTCCACCGCCCGCGCCGCTCGCCGGGCGCGGCCGCGAGGGTGTACGAGCGGCCGTCCACCAGCAGGTGCCGCGTCTGCGTGCCCGGCAGGTGGCTCAGCTGCGCCTCCACGGGCGTGCCGCCCACCACCGGATGGGCGCCGGTGAGGTCCACCTCGATCTCACGGCCGGCAATCGTAACGAAGTAGCGCATATCAGAATTCCGTTCGCGTCAGCAGCGCCACGCTTTCCACGTGCGCCGTCTGGGGAAACAGGTCGAAGGAGCGGATGGATTCCAGCCGGTACGCCGCGCTCATCCGCTTCAGGTCGCGGGCCAGCGTGGCGGGGTTGCAGGAGACGTAGATGATGCGCTTCGCCGGCGCCGCCACCAGCGCGTCCGCCGCCTCCCCCGCGATCCCTGCGCGCGGCGGGTTGAGGATGACGAGATCCGCGGGCAGGTGCTCGCCGATCAGCGCCTCCACCGGGCCCTTGACGAACACCGCGCCCTCCGGCGCGCCGCGGCGTGCCTCCGCCACCGCATCCGCGTCCAGCTCGATCCCCGTCACGCTGGCCCCCGCGCGCGCCAGCCGCCGCGCGTGCAGCCCGATCCCGCAGTAGGCGTCCACCACCCGCAGCCCCGCCACGTCGCCCGCCAGCGCCATCGCGTGCGCCTCCAGCAGCGCCGCCGCGGCGCGGTTCACCTGCAGGAACGCCGCGCCGCTCAGCTCCACCGTCTCGTCGCCCCACGTCTCCGGCAGCCCGGGCGCGCCGGCGATCAGCTCCGGGTCCGCCTCGCGCGGGCGGTGCCAGACGGAGACCAGCCCCGGCACCGCGTCGATCAGCTCCTGCGGCCGCCCGGGAAGAAAGCCGCCCTCCACCAGCAGCGACACCTCGCCCGCCGCGCTGGTCCGCAGCGTCAGCCGCAGCTGCTCGCCGGAGGGAAGGCGGCGCGCGTCCGGGCCCCAGTGGGCGCGGATGCCGTCCCACACGCGCCCGATCGCCTCCTCGAACAGCAGGCAGCCGCCGTCCAGGTCCACGATCTCGTCCGGCTCGCCGATGGCGTGGAAGCCGGCGATGACACGCCCGTGCTCCTTTCGCCGCAGCGCGAACGACACGCGGTTGCGGTAGCGGAACTCGCTGGGCGACGGCACCACCTCCGGCGCCTCCACCTGCACCCCGCCGATGCGCGCCAGCGCGTCCGCCACGATGCGCGACTTGGCCCGCAGCTGCGCGTCGTACGGCATGTGCTCCAGCGTGCACCCGCCGCAGCGCGCGTAGAACGGGCACGGCGCGTCCCGCCGCTCCGGCGACGGCTCCAGCACGCGCAGCAGCCGCCCGCGCGTCCAGCGCTCCTTCTTTTCCGTGAGGACGATCTCCACCAGGTCGCCCGGCGCCGTGCGGTGGACGAAGGTCACGCGCCCGTCCGGCAGCCGCCCCACCCCCTCGCCTCCGGCGGCGATGGAGTCGATGCGCACGCGGATCGGCGCCGGTGCGCGCCGCGGGGTCTGCGGACCGCGCCGGTCCCCTCCCCCGCGCCCGCGGCCGGGCCCGCCGCCGCGCGCGCCGCGGCTTCCCCGTTCGCTCAACGCCCTCTCCAGCCGCCCGCGCGTCCCCGCCAGGCGCTTCCGCTCGCCGCCGTGGACGCCGCGACGCGCGGCACCGCGCGCTGGTTGCGGCGCTCCTCCTCCAGCAGCGCAGCCGCGACCGCCGCCGCGCGCAGCAGCGCCTCGTCCGGCTCCGTCGTCAGCAGGTCCGCGTGCGTGTCCAGGTAGCGGATGTCCAGCTTCCCCGCGCGAAAATCGGGCTCGTCCATCACCCGCAGGTGGAACGGGACCGCCGTATCCACTCCCTCCACCCGCAGCTCCAGCAGCGCCCGCTTCATCCGGTCGATGGCCGCGATGCGCGTGGGGGCGTGGACGATCAGCTTGGCCAGCATGGGATCGTACGAGAGCCCCACCTCGAACCCCGGCACGATCCCGCCGTCCCAGCGCACACCGGGTCCGCTGGGGACCACCAGGTTGTGGATGCGCCCGGTGGACGGCAGGAACGAGTTCGCGGGATCCTCCGAGGTGATGCGGCACTCGATGGCGTGCCCCTCCATGCGCACGTCGTCCTGCGTGAACGGCAGCGCCTCCCCCGCGGCGATGCGGATCTGCCACTGTACGAGATCCACCCCCGTCACCAGCTCCGTGACCGGGTGCTCCACCTGGATGCGCGTGTTCATCTCCAGAAAGTAGAACGCGCCGTCCTGGTACAGGCACTCCACCGTCCCCGCGCCTTCGTAGCTCACCGCCCGCGCCGCGGCGACCGCCATCGCACCCATCGCCGCGCGCTCCTCCGGCGTCAGCACCGCGGACGGCGCCTCTTCGATCAGCTTCTGGTGGCGGCGCTGGATGCTGCACTCGCGCTCGCCCAGGTGCAGCGTGTTGCCGTGGCGGTCCGCCAGCAGCTGGATCTCGATGTGGCGCGGCCCCTCCAGGTACTTCTCCACGTAGACGGACCGGTCGCCGAACGCCGCCTGCGCCTCGTTCCCCGCCGCGTCGAAGGCCTTCTCGATCTCGTCCTCGCCGCGCACCACGCGCATCCCCTTGCCGCCGCCGCCCGCCGCCGCCTTCAGCAGCACCGGATAGCCGATCTCGCCCGCCACGCGCCGCGCCTCGGCCGCGTCCACCAGCGCCTCGGCGGTCCCGGGGACCACGGGCACCCCCGCGGCGATCATCCGCGTGCGGGCCGCCGTCTTGTCGCCCATCGCCGTCACCGCCTCCGGCGACGGGCCGATGAAGACGAGCCCCGCGTCGCGCACCGCCTGGATGAACGGCGCGCGCTCGCTCAGAAAGCCGTAGCCGGGGTGGATGGCCTGCGCCCCGCTCTTTCGTGCGACCTCGATCAGCACGTCGCCGCGCAGGTAGCTCTGCGCGCTGGGCGCCGGGCCGATGAGGTACGCCTCGTCGGCCGCCAGCACGTGCGGCGCCAGGCGGTCGGGCTCGCTGTACACGGCCACGGCCTTTACCCCCAGCTCGTGCGCCGCGCGGATCACCCGCAGGGCGATCTCGCCCCGGTTGGCTACAAGAATCTTGTCGAACACCGCTGCCCTCGGGCGGACGTGGAACCGGCCTCGCCGGCGTTCCCGGCGAAGGCGCCCAAACTACAACCGACCCGCCGCGTTGGCGAGCCGGTGAGGGAGTTTCAGTTCACGTGATCGTCGAACAGCCAGACCCGGATCCCCTCCGCCTCCACGCGCCGCAGCCGGTGATCGTTGGTGATGATCCACTCCGCCCCCTCGTTGAGCGCCGTCGCCACGTGCAGCGCGTCGGGGGTGCGCAGGTTGTGCACCGCGCGAAGCCGCGCGGCCGCATCCGCCACGGCGGCGGTCACGTCGACCAGCTCGAAGTTCGGGAGGCGCTCCAGTGCGGCGCGCGCCTGCCGGGCCGCCGCCGGGCTCCCCGCCCGGTACGCCGGCACCAGCACCTCCGACAGCAGAAGCACCGACGCGGCGGCGCTAAGCCGTCCGGCGTCCACGCGCTCCATCCACTCCGACGCCGCGGCGAAGTACCGGGGATTCCGTTCGATGTAGTACACGATCGACACGGAATCCAGCAGGATGCGGCTGCCGTCCGGAACCGCGGCGGTCAGCGGTCCCATTCGTCGCGGGCGCGCTGGATCTCGTCGGCGGCGCCGGCCCAGATCTCCGATGGCAGAGCGCGCAGCTCGTCAAGCGCCGAGCCGGTGTTCTTGAGCAGGACGATGCGGTCTTCCTGAAAATCCATGAGAAGCTCCTCTCCGGGTTCAACGCCCAGCCGCCGGCGGTAGTCGGCGGGCAGAGTGATCTGCGACTTGCTGCTCAGACGGGTTCTACGCATGGTGCATCTCCGGGCGATTCGCTTTACTAAAAAGTAAAGCATCCACCCCCATCCGTAAATGCCCCCCGCCCACCACGCTTGCCCGCGTGGCTCCACGTAGCTATGTACTCCCATCCTTCACGCTCCGGTAACGAGAAGAACACAAGTGCGTCGCAACGGCTTTCTCTCCGTAATCGCCTCCCTCTTCGTCGCCTTCACCGCGCACGGGCAGCGGCCCTACGTCCCCGGCCCCGGCGACGACTGGGAGCGGCGGGCACCCGCGCAGGTGGGGATGGACGCTTCCCTCGTCGACTCCGCCGTGGCGTTCGCCATCGCCAGCGAGAGCACGGCGCCGCGCGACCTGGAGCTGGCGCACTACCAGACCTTCGGGCGCGAGCCGTTCGGCGAGGCGGTTGGGCCCTTCGCCGAGCGCGGCGCCCCGGCCGGGATCATCCTCCGCCGCGGCTACATCGTGGCGGAGTGGGGCGATCCCCGGCGCGTGGACATGACGTTCAGCGTCACCAAGAGCTTTCTCTCCACCACCGTGGGCCTGGCGCTGGACCGCGGGATGATCCGCAGCCTGGGCGATCCCGTGGACCCGTACGTGGGCCCCGTCTTCGTGCTGCCGCCGGACGGCGGCAGCCGGCACGCGGGCGGCCTGGGCGAAGGCCGGCCGCTGCGGCTGTTCGACACCGACCGCGAGCAGCGCATCACCTGGGACCACCTGCTGCGCCAGACCAGCGACTGGGAGGGCACGCTCTGGGGCAAGCCCGACTGGGCGGACCGGCCGCTGCAGAACCCGCAGGAGTGGCTCACCCGGGCGCGCCTGGAGCCCGGCGCCGCGCACGAATACAACGACGTGCGCGTCAACCTGCTCGCCCTCGCCGCGCTGAACGTGTGGCGCCAGCCGCTGCCGCGGGTGCTGCGCGAGCACGTGATGGACCCCATCGGCGCGTCCCCCACCTGGCGCTGGACGGGGTACGAGAACGCCTGGGTGCTCATGGACGGCGTGGCCGTGCAGTCGGTGAGCGGCGGCGGCCACTGGGGCGGCGGAATGTTCATCAGCGCGCGCGACATGGCGCGCTTTGGCCTGCTCACGCTGCGCCGGGGCCGCTGGGGTGACCGGCAGGTGCTGTCGGAGGAGTGGGTTCGCATGGCGCTTACGCCCACGCCCGTGCAGCCCAACTACGGCTTCATGAACTGGTACCTGAACACCGACCGCAAGCAGCTGCCCAGCGCGCCGGCCACCGCCTTCGTGCACCTGGGGAACGGCACCAACGCCATCTACGTGGATCCGGAGAACGATCTGGTGGTCGTTGCGCGCTGGATCGCCAACCCCGCGCTCGACGGCCTGGTGCAGCGCGTGATCGCCGCCGTCGGCCGCTGATCCCCCCTTCACCTCAGAACACCCCCGCGGATGAACTTCACCTCCCTCTCCACCGGGCTGCCGCTCCTGGAGATCGTGCTGCGCCTGGGCGCCGCCACCCTCATCGGGTGCGCGCTGGGACTGAACCGCGAGATCCGCGGCAAGCCCGCCGGCATGCGCACGCACGCACTGGTGGCGCTGGGCACCGCGCTGGTCACGCTCACCGGGATGGTGCTGGCGGCGCAGGACGGCGAGTTCGACAGCAACTCCGTCTCGCGCGTCCTCCAGGGGATCACCGCCGGGATCGGCTTCCTGGGCGGCGGCACCATCCTCAAGTCCGAAACCGGCGACCAGATCTCCGGGCTCACCACCGCGGCCAGCCTGTGGGTGGTGGCCTGCCTGGGAATCGCCTGCGGCGTGGGACTGTGGGTCATGGCCGTGGTCGCGCTGGCGCTGGCGCTGCTCGTGCTGATCGCGGGAGAAGCGGTGGAACGGGTGGTGCACCGGCTGCTGGGCACCCGCGGGGGTGGATGACGGACGCCCTCGCCCGGACCTGCCCTCTACCGCTGACGAACCATGCACGAATCCGACGCTCCCCCGCCCGGCGACCCCTCGGTGCGTCGGAGCCGCCCGTGGGCGCTGCTCATCATCGCCGCGATCGTGATCTTCCTCATCTGGTTCGCGGTGGAGAACTGGGGCACCCGCCGCCCCGGCGGCGGCGACGCCAGCGGGCCGGGCCCGAACCCTCAGGCCACCGAGTGACGCCCGGTCAGCCCACGGCGGCGAACGCGCGCACGGGAAAGGTGCCGAAGCCCTTCACCTTCACCGGCACGGCGTAGAAGCGAAAGCCGGCGTCCGGCAGCTGCTCCAGCCCGCGCAGGTGCTCGGCCACCGGAATCTCCGCTCCCAGCAGCACCGTGTGCACCGGGCGCACGGGATCGGCGGTGTCGTCGATGTTGAGCGAGTCGATCCCCACCAGCCGCGCGCCCGCGTCCCGCAGGTGCTCGGCGGCGGCGCGGGTGAGGTACGGGTGGTCCTCGAAGTACGCGTCCGTCCCCCAGCGCGCCGCGTGGCCCGTGTGCACCAGCACGGCCTTGCCGGCCACGTCCATCCCCGCGAACGCCTCCACCCCGATCCCCCGCCCCACCCGCTCCGTCGCGCGCACCACCACGCCGTCCAGGTCCGCCACCCACTCCAGAGGCAGCTCCGACAGGTCCTTGCCGTCCGCGTACCGGTGGAACGGCGCGTCCACGTACGTTCCCGTGTTCGCGATCATGTCGATGCGGCCGATGTGGAACTCCGTCCCCTCCGCGTAGACCGCGCGCGACGCCTCGCGGCTCAGGTAGTCGCAGATGATGGGCGCGGGAAAGCCGTTGAGCGTAACCGTCCCGTGCTCGATGGTGTGGCTAAGGTCGATCAGCCGGCGGACGTGTGACATTCGGTTCGACAGGAGGAGGATCAATTCTCATCGTCAGCGGCCTTGAGCCACTCACGAAGGTCGCGCTTTCGCAGCCGCCGGCGCGCGTGACGAACGGCGAGGACGACGATCTGCTCACCACGATGGAGGTAAATGACGCGGAGTCCGCGTGAATCGCTTCCCGCAGCTCAGGGTTGCCGCTTTCCGGAACCATGCGCCCGCTCTGCGGATAGACGGAAAGACGCTCCACGAGCTCGATCAGCCCGTCACGCCACGAGGCGGCGGCGAGCGGCCGGTCCCCGGCAATGTACGCGGCCGCCTCGACCGCGTCATCCAGGGCCCGCTGCAGCCAGCGAGCCGTCATCCCGCAATGTGTTCCCGCAGAAACGCCACCGCATCGTTGTGCGCGATCGTGCGGCCGGCCGCGACGTCGAGCAGACCGGCGTTGATGCCCTCGACGATATCGAGGCGGTAGAGCAGCTCCTCGTGCTCGGCGGCATCGACCGACGACCGGCCGTACGCCGCCGCCTCGTGCACGGAGAAGCCGCCTGTGCGCGGCATCTCGTCGCCGGTGGAATACCGTACGCCACGCTGCACCGCACCGCGCGCGAATCGCACCGCGGCGACGATGTCGTCGGCCGTGAGGCCCGGGTGCGCCCGCAGTACGTCGTCGTGGCTGTCGCCGGCCTGCAGCGCTTCGAGGATGGTATCGACCGGTGTGCCCGTGGAGGCGACGATCGCCTGCCCCGTGGCCCCGTCATGCACGATGTCTCCCGCCATGCTCCCTCCCGTCCAGAGTGTCCGAGGCGCAAAGCTAATCGGCACTCCAGCACCCCGGAATCCCCCCGCTCCCAGTGCGCCACAGGTGGTACGATGGCCTGCGGATGCGCCCTGGTGAAACGAGAAAGCCCGATCCGCAAGGAATCATCCTGCAGATCGGGCCACTCGCCATTCCACTCAATCACCCCGAGAACATCGTCTAGGCTTCCACCATCTCATCCAGCGCCACAACTCCGCCACCTTCGGCACCGGATGCGAGTTCAGCCCTGTCTGCGTATCCGCAGCTTGGTTGGGGACAGTACCGAAAAAGCGCCAGCGAGCTCCTCGCCATGCTCACGGATCACGGCGGCAACAAGACTCGCCCGGTTGTCAGTAGGAATGTCGTGGAGGCGGATCAGGAACACGCCGGTAGACAGCCTGCCGAGCCGAAAGACGAGCTCGCCGAAGTCCTTGTCTGCCGTCACCAGCACCGCGGCGCGCTCACTTGCCTCCCGCAACACCTCGTCGTCCGGGATGCTGGGTGAAAGCTCCGCGATGTAGACTACGTCGTGACCGTCCGACCGCAACTGCACGACGATCGCGCGATCCACGCCCTCATCGCAGACAAAGATCACGCGGCTGCAGGGGCCGGGTAGACCACGTCGGCGCGAAGCGCTTCCGACGCGAACGCCAGTGCCGCTGAAATGCCGTCGCGCGTCAGCCGGGGATGGCTGTCGAGCAGTTCCTCGATGGTCCGCCCGGCCGCCAGCTCGTCAAGGATGTGTTCGACCGTGATCCGGGTGCCGGCAACCACCGGCTTTCCCATCATCACCCGCGGATCGGAAACGATCATGCTGATCTCCACGTCCAGAGTGTCCGCGTACAAATCTAATGCAGCAGCCCTGACGCCGGTATCCCGCGCCACAACTCCGCCACGTCGGGTACAACGTGGCCGGCGTCGTTCAGGGATGCTCAGAGCGGGATGTTGCCGTGCTTCTTGGGCGGATTGCTGTCGCGCTTGTTCTGCAGCATGTCGAAGGCGCTGATCACGCGGGCGCGCGTCTCTCGCGGGTCGATGACGTCGTCCACGTAGCCGCGCGCGGCCGCGGCGAACGGGTTGGCGAACCGCTCCTCGTAGTCTTTCTGCCGCGCCGCCGCCTCGGCCGCCGGGTCCTCCGCGCCGCCGATCTCGCGCCGGTACAGGATCTCCACCGCACCCTTGGCGCCCATGACGGCGATCTCCGCCGTGGGCCAGGCGTAGTTCACGTCGCCGCGGATGTGCTTGGAGCTCATCACGTCGTACGCGCCGCCGTACGCCTTGCGGGTGATGATGGTCACCTTGGGGACGGTGGCCTCGCAGAACGCGTACAGCAGCTTGGCGCCGTGCCGGATGATGCCGCCGTGCTCCTGCGCCACCCCGGGAAGAAAGCCCGGCACGTCCTCGAACGTGAGCAGCGGGACGTTGAACGCGTCGCAAAAGCGGACGAAGCGCGCCGCCTTGACCGCGGCGTCGATGTCCAGCACGCCGGCAAGCACCGCCGGCTGGTTGGCCACGATGCCGATGGAGTGCCCGCCCGCGTGCGCGAACCCGCACAGGATGTTGCCCGCGTAGTCCGCGTGCACCTCGTAGAACTCGCCGTCGTCCACCACGCGCCGGATGACGTCGTGCATGTCGTACGGCTTGTTGGGATGGTCGGGGACGATGTCCAGAAGCTCCTCGTCCGCCCGGTCGAACGGGTCGTCGGTGGGCTTGCGGGGCGGGTCCTCGGCGTTGTTCTGCGGGATGAACTCGAACAGGTGGCGAATGCGGTGCAGGCACTCCACCTCGCTCCGCAGGGCAAAGTGCGCCACGCCGGACTTGGCCGCGTGCGCGGCGGCGCCGCCCAGCTCCTCCATCGTCACGTCCTCGTGCGTCACCGTCTTCACCACGTTGGGGCCGGTGACGAACATGTAGCTCGTCCCCTGCACCATGTAGATGAAGTCGGTGATGGCGGGCGAGTAGACCGCCCCGCCGGCGCACGGGCCCAGGATGGCGCTGATCTGCGGGATCACGCCGGAGGCCAGCGTGTTGCGCAGAAAGATGTCGGCGTAGCCGCCCAGCGAGACCACGCCCTCCTGGATGCGCGCGCCGCCGGAGTCGTTCAGCCCCACCACCGGCGCCCCGTTCTTGAGCGCCAGGTCCATGATCTTGACGATCTTGGCCGCGTGCGTCTCCGAGAGGGAGCCGCCGAACACGGTGAAGTCCTGCGAAAAGACGTAGATCAGCCGGCCGTGGATGGTGCCGTAGCCGGTCACCACTCCGTCGCCCAGGTACTTCTCTTTGTCCAGCCCGAACTCCGTGGCCCGGTGGACGACGAAGCGGTCCATCTCCACGAACGAGCCCTCGTCCAGCAGCACGTCCAGGCGCTCGCGGGCGGTGAGCTTGCCGCGCTCGTGCTGCGCCTTGATGCGCTTTTCGCCGCCGCCCATCTCCGCCTGGCGGCGAAGCTCCTCCAGGTGCTCCAGCTTTTCCCGCATCGACATCGGCAGATTCCGCCCGTGCTCTGCTGGTGGTCCCGCGCGCCGGACCCGTCCACGGGGTCCGCAAAAGGCGGCCAATCTAACAGGCGGGGCGCATCTCCGCACGGCGTAGTGCAAAAGAAGGGGAGGCGCGGCATCCAGCCGCGCCTCCCGGTGTCCATCCCTCACCGTATCATGACCTGTCGATCCGCATCCGGATCGACAGGAAAAGCGCGCCGCGGGTCAGGGGAGGGACGATCTCGATCCCACCACCTGCCACTCGATGGGCTGCTCCACCCATACGCGCACCGGCCGCCCTGCGGGGCGCGCGTTCCTCTCCGGCCTGGGGGGCCAGCCGCGGGCCCATGCCGTGGCCGCTCTCCCCCGCGGCGGCCCAGCGAAACCCCTGTGCACGCGAAAAGGGCGCGGAGCCGAAGCTGCGCGCCCTTTTCTCTCGAACGTTCCACCGGACCAGTTGCTCCACCCACGCCTTGCTTCCCGTGCGGGCTCAGCAACCCGGTGATCCCCGCGGCCGGCTCAGCACTGGCTGGTCCTGCAGGGGTCCGGAGGCAGGCTGAAGATGACCCGGCTTCCCTCGCCCGGCCGGCCCATGGGGCGCGTTCCCAGGGAGGGCGCGCCCTCGCCTCCGAGCGACCACTGGATGGGCTGCTGCACCCACACCTTCACCGGCGCCCCGTTCACCCGCGCGGGCACAAAGCGCAGTACCTGCAGCGCCTGCAGGGTGGGAACCACGAACGCCTGGTCGGTGGTGGACGTAACGCGCGCGTGGGTGATGGTGCCGTCCTCCTCGATCCGGAACCGTGCGATCACCTGCCCGCCGCGGCTGGTCTCCATCAGCTCACGCGGGTACAGCCGCATCAGCTCCCGCTGGAACACCTGCCCGTTGCGCACCCGGGGCAGCTCCTCCACCTCGCGCAGCTCGTAGCCGTCCATAGGTTCGCCGTGCACCTGCTCCGTGGCCCCCTGCCCGACGAAATCGGCTTCCACCTCCGCGCGCCAGGTGATCGGCTGCTCCACCCGCACGGGGACGGCGCGCCCCTGCACCTGCGCGGGGGTGAACCGCAGCAGCGACACCGCCTGCACCGTCGGCGCGTTGAAGCCGCTGTCCGGCGTCGAAAGCACCTGCACGTCCGCCGGCTGCCCCTGGGGATCCACGATGAACGCCACCTGCACCGTTCCGCCCACACGGGCCTCGCGCAGGTGCGCCGGATAGCCGGCCTGGAGCGCGGCCGTGAAGTCCGCGGCGTTCTGCGGACGCGGAAGCACCTCCACCTCGTGCAGCTCGTAGACGCGGGTGGAATCCGCGGACGGCTGCTGCGCGGCGGAAGGGGCGGCTACGGCCAGCGAGAGGAGGATGGGGAGCAATCGCATGGGTCACCTGTTCGGGTGCGGTGCGAAGCCGGGCATAGGCGGGACCCGCCTGGCGCTACGGCGCGCTGAACTACGCACGCGGATGGCGGAGAGTGTCAGGATCGGCGCAGCGTCGTTCCTGTCCGGACAAACAATAAGCGGCGACAGGGCGCAAGAAAAGGGCGCGGAGCCAAAGCTCCGCGCCCTTTCTTTCGATCCGGTCCGGTGGGAGAGGCTTACGCCTGCTCCTCCTCCGGCGCCGCGTCGGAAGCCGGCTCCTCGGCCGAAGCCTCGGCGGCCGGGGCCTCCTCGGCGCTGGCCGTGGTCTCGCTCCCCTCGTCGGCCGACGGAGCGGCCTCCGCGGCGGGAGCCTCGGCCGTCACCTCGGCGGCCTCGTCCGCCACGGGGGCGGCGGCGGGCGCCTCGGCCTCGGGGGCCTCGCCCTCGACAGCGTCGGTGATCTGATCGTTCACCGCCGTCTCCTCGCCCTCATCCTCGGCCGCCCTGGGCGCCGGGGGAGTGGCGAGCTGGATGAACTGCGGCTCGCCGCCCTCGAACTTGGGCACCCGCACCACCTCGCAGACGATGCGGTGGTTGGCCGCGTCGACCTCGCTGATGCGCATGTCCAGCACGTCGCCCTCGGCGAACACGTCCGCCGGGTTCTGCAGGCCGGTCACGCCGATCTGCGAGACGGGCACGAAGCCCTCGACGTCGTTGCCCAGGTCCACCGCCACGCCCTTGTCCTGCAGGCGGCTGATGGGACCGGCGATCTCCTGGCCCACGTGGTACTGCTGGGCGATGTCGCCCCACGGGTCTTCCTGGGTCTGCTTGAGGCCCAGCGAGATGCGCTGTCGGTCACGGTCTATATCGAGGACCTTCACCTCGACGGTCTGGCCGATCGACAGGACCTCGCTCGGGTGGTTGACGTGCGACCACGAGAGCTCGGAGATGTGGATCAGGCCGTCGATCCCGTCCAGGTCCACGAACGCGCCGAAGTCCACGATGTTGGAGATCTGGCCCTCGATGATCAGGCCCGGCTGCAGGCGCTCCAGGATCGCCTGGCGCTGCTCCTTGCGCTCCTCCTCGAGCACCGCGCGGCGGCTGAGGACGACGTTGTTGCGCGAGCGGTTGAGCTCTATGACCTTGCACTGGATGTTCTG
>DASUVG010000321.1:0-7504 GCA_036379135.1 Longimicrobium sp. | reverse complement strand
GCTGGACTGGCTGCGGGAGGAGAAGCGCCGGCGCATCGCGCAGGAGACGCGCGACATCTACGCGCCGCTGGCGCACCGGCTGGGCGTGGCCGCCATCAAGTGGGAGATGGAGGACCTCTGCTTCAAGTACCTGGAGCCCGATCCGTACAAGGAGCTGGCGCGCCGGGTCTCGGAGAAGCGGCGGGAGCGCGAGGAGTGGATCGAGAACCTGCGGGTGCCGCTGGAGGCGGAGCTGCGCGGGGCGGGGATCGAGTGCGAGGTGACGGGGCGTCCCAAGCACCTGTGGTCCATCTATCGCAAGATGGTGCAGCGGGAAAAGAGCTACGACGAGATCTACGACCTGATGGCGGTGCGGGTGATCGTGGACACCATCGCCGACTGCTACCACGCGCTGGGGGTGATCCACAACCGCTGGACGCCGCTCACGGAGCGGTTCCACGACTACATCGCCACGCCCAAGAGCAACATGTACCAGTCGCTGCACACGACCATCTTTGGTCCGGGCGGGCGGCTGTACGAGATCCAGATCCGCACGCGGGAGATGCACCGCACGGCCGAGAACGGCATCGCGGCGCACTGGAAGTACAAGGACGGGCCGCGCCCCGCCGACGACGTGGACGAGACGCTCTCGTGGTTCCGGCAGGTGCTGGAGTGGCAGCAGGAGACGCGGGAGCCGGAGGAGTTCATGGAATTCCTCCGCATCGACCTGTTCCAGGACGAGATCTTCGTCTTTACCCCCATGGGCGACGTAAAGCAGCTGCCCAAGGGGGCCACGCCCATCGACTTCGCCTTTACGGTGCACACCGAGGTGGGGCTGCACTGCGCCGGCGCGCGGGTGAACGGGCGGCTCACGCCCATCACCCGCGAGATCAAGAACGGCGACCAGGTGGAGATCCTTACCGATGCCAAGCAGCGCCCGTCGCGCGACTGGCTGGCGTTCGTAAAGACGGCGCGGGCGCGCAACAAGATCCGGCAGTGGATCAAGGAAGAGGAGTTCGGCGACTCGGCGCGGCTGGGGCGCGAGTTCATCGAGCGCGAGATCCGCAAGGCGCGGCGCGAGAAGGTGTCGGAGGACCGGTTCGGCGAGGCGGCCAGGGCGCTCAACCTGGACGGCGCGGAGGACCTGTTCGCCGCGCTGGGCCGTGGCGACCTGGGGCCGTCGGCTGTGATGCGCGTGCTGTGGCCCGAGACGGTGGAGGAGGCGCCCAGGCCGCCCTCGGCGTTCGAGCGGCTGGTGTCGCGGGTGCGCGGCGAGCAGGCCACGGCGCCGCTGCGGGTGCAGGGGATGAGCAACCTGATGGTGCGCTACTCCCAGTGCTGCCAGCCGGTGCCGGGCGACAAGGTGATCGGGTACGTGACGCGGGGCCGCGGGGTGAGCGTGCACCGCATCGACTGCCCCAACATCCTGCAGCTCAAGGAGCACCCCGAGCGGCGGGTGGAGATCGACTGGGACGGCGACGGCGCGGACCGCTTCTTCGTGCGGCTGGGGATGGAGGGGAGCGACCGCCGCGGCCTGTTCGCCGACATCGCCAGCGCCATCTCGGCCACCAACACCAACATCAAGAGCGCCGACATCAACGCCGACCAGCACGGGATGCGCGGCGAGTTCGTGGTGGAGGTGGAGAACCTGGCGCACCTGAACCGCGTGCTGACCGCCATCAAGAAGGTAAAGGGCGTGGTGCGGGTGGAGCGGCGGGAGCAGACGGACCTGAGCGAGGTGGCGGAGGGGTAGGGACGGCAGGACGGGCAGGGAATGGAGAATAGATGGGTGATCCCCCGGACGCGGACGCCTCGGTGCATGGGCCGCACACGCCCGGGCCGCCGCGTCCACGAAGGTGGACTTCATGCGGTCGTGGCGGCGAATTCATTCGCTCCTGCGGGCGGACGGCAGGTTGCACGGTTGGGCTCACACCGGTTTCGACCGCCCGGGTGGAGGCGTACGGGTCAAAGAAACCTGCCGCCGTCCGGGATCGGCCGGCGCTGCACGGAAGTGAACGCCGGGTTTTCTTCGGGGTACAATCCGGGTTGATCCAGAGTACCCGGAATCCCGACCAGACGAGGAAGTGATGCCGTTTGAACTGGTGTCCCCGTTCTCCCCCGCAGGCGACCAGCCGCGGGCCATCGCGGAGCTGACGGAGGGGCTGAAGCGCGGGGACAAGTACCAGACGCTGCTGGGCGCCACGGGCACCGGCAAGACGCTGACGATGGCGCACGTCATTGCCCAGCACGGCAGGCCCGCGCTGGTGATGAGCCACAACAAGACGCTGGCGGCGCAGCTCTACGGCGAGATCAAGAGCTTCTTTCCCAGGAACGCCGTCGAGTTCTTCATCAGCTACTACGACTACTACCAGCCCGAGGCGTACGTGCCCAGCACGGACACGTACATCGAGAAGGACTCCTCCATCAACGAGGACATCGAGCGGCTGCGCCTGCGCGCCACCAGCTCGCTGATGGAGCGCGACGACGTGATCATCGTCTCGTCGGTCAGCTGCATCTACGGCCTGGGCGACCCGCAGGAGTACCGGGCGCAGATGCTGGTGCTGAACGTGGGGCAGGAGATCAGCCGCAAGAAGATCCTGGAGGGGCTGGTCGCCATCCAGTACAAGCGCAACGACGCGGCGTTCGAGCGCGGCAACTTTCGCGTCCGCGGCGACACGGTGGAGGTCTACCCCGCCTACGAGGAGCAGGGGATCCGCATCGAGCTGTGGGGCGACGAGATCGAGCGCATCTCCCGCTTCGACCCGCTGACGGGCGACACCATCAACACGCTGAAGAGCTCGGCGATCTTTCCCGCCACGCACTTCGTGACGGCGCGCCCCAAGCTGGAGCGCGCGGTGGACCGCATTCGCCGCGAGCTGGACGGGCGGCTGAAGGAGCTGCTGGGGCAGGGCAAGCTGCTGGAGGCGCAGCGGCTGGAGAGCCGGACCAACTTCGACATCGAGATGATGCTGGAGATCGGCACCTGCTCCGGCATCGAGAACTACTCGCGCCACATCGCGGGGCGCGCCGAGGGCGAGCGGCCGGCGTGCCTGTTCGACTACTTTCCCGAGGACTTTCTGGTGATCGTGGACGAGAGCCACGTCTCCGTTCCACAGATCGGGGGGATGTTCAACGGCGACCGGGCGCGCAAGCTGACGCTGGTGGACCACGGCTTTCGCCTGCCGAGCGCGCTGGACAACCGGCCGCTGAAGTTCGAGGAGTGGGAGCAGCTGGTGCCCAAGGCGGTGTTCGTCTCCGCCACGCCCAGCGCGTACGAGCTGGCGCAGAGCGGCGGCGTGGTGGTGGAGCAGATCATCCGCCCCACGGGGCTGCTGGACCCGGTGGTGGACGTGCGGCCGGTGCGCGGGCAGGTGGACGACCTGCTGGCGGAGATCCGCATTCGCGAGGCGCGCAACGAGCGGGTGCTGGTGACCACTCTCACCAAGCGGATGTCGGAGGACCTGACGGACTTCCTGCACCAGAACGGGGTGCGCGTGCGCTACCTGCACAGCGACATCCAGTCGCTGGAGCGCGTGGAGATCCTGCGCGACCTGCGGCTGGGCAAGTTCGACGTGCTGGTGGGCATCAACCTTCTCCGCGAGGGGCTGGACCTGCCCGAGGTGTCGCTGGTCGCGATCCTGGACGCGGACAAGGAAGGCTTCCTTCGTTCGGCCAGCTCGCTCATCCAGACGGTGGGCCGCGCGGCGCGCAACTCGGAGGGGATGGCGATCCTGTACGCGGACAAGGTCACCGGCTCCATGGAGCGGATGATCGAGGAGACCAACCGCCGCCGCGTGATGCAGCGCGAGTACAACGAGACGCACGGCATCATCCCCATGACGGTGTTCAAGTCCGTCGAGGAGATCGAGCTCAGCACCCGCGTCGCCGACGCCCGGACGCCCAGGGTGGACCCCGCGGCGGCGTCGAAGGCGGCGGAGCGGCCGGTGTTCGGCAAGAAGAGCCCTGCGGAGCTGCTGAAGGAGATCGAGCAGGGGATGCGCGACGCGGCGGCGCAGCTGGACTTCGAGCGGGCGGCGATCCTGCGCGACCAGTACCTGGAGCTCAAGGCGGAGATGGACGGGGCCAGGCCGGGCCCGCAGCGCCGCTCGGTGTCGGCGCTGCGGGGGTGAACGGCGGATGGAGGCCGTGCTGACGGAAGAGGCGCTGGTGCGCTGGGGGCGCCGCATCGGCGCGGAGGCGCGCACGCCGCTGGTGATGGCGCTGCGGGGCGACCTGGGCGCGGGAAAGAGCACGCTGGCGCGCGCGGTGGCGCAGGGCGCGGGGGTGCGGGGCGACGTGCCCTCGCCCACCTTCAACCTGGTATTCCGCTACGACACGCCGCGCGGGGTGCAGGTGCAGCACCTGGACCTGTACCGCCTGGAGCACCCGGACGAGGTGTGGGAGCTGGGGTGGCAGGAGCTGGGCGCGCCGGGCGAGCTGGTGCTGATCGAGTGGCCGGAGCGCGCGGAGGCGCTGCTGCCGTCGCCGCGCTGGGAGGTGGCGATCGAGGACGAGGGCGACCCGGACCATCGCCGCGTCACGGCGCGTCCGGTCGGCGACCCCGCGCCGCTGCCGGCGCTGGACGGGGGCACGGCGTGAGGGGCGCGGGGGGCCAGGCGGTGCTGGCGATCGACAGCTCCACGCGCGACGCGTACGTGGCGGTGGAGGTGGACGGGGCGCTGGCGGCGGAGGAGGCGGTCACGGCGCGGGCCAACGCGTCTTCCGCGCTGCTGCCGGCGGTGGACCGCGCGGTGCGCGCGGCGGGGCTGGCGCCCGGCGGCGTGTCGGCGGTGGTCGTGGGCGGCGGGCCGGGGTCGTTCACCGGGCTGCGCATCGCCGCGGCGACGGCGAAGGGGATCGTCCGCGCGCTGGGGGTGCCGCTGTACGCGTACTCGGGGCTGCTGGCGGCGGCCGCCGCGCACCGCGACGGGGACCGCGCCGTCTGCGCGCTGTTCGACGCGCGCAACCGCGAGGTGTTCGCGGGGTGCTGGCGCTTCGCGGCGGGCGTGCAGGTGGTGCTGGGGGTAACGGCGGCCGGGATCGACGAGGTCGTGGAGCGGCTGCGCGGCGAGCCCGTCCGCTTCGTGGGCGAGGGCGCGGCGCTGCACCGCGCGCTGCTGGCGGACGCGTTCGGCGCGGAGGCGGTGGCGGGGGAGGAGCGTTCGCCCGCGTCGGGGCTGCTGTGGCTGGCGCGCACGGTGCCGGAGCACGGACGGGTGGCGGACGCGGCGGCGTGGGAGCCGGACTACGTGCGGGCGGCGGGCGTGGAGCGCATCGCGGCGGCGCGGGGAGCGGGGTGATGGCGTCGAGCGCCGAGACGGTGGCCGCGCTGGCGCCTTCGCCGCGCTTTCGCATTCGCCCCCTGGTGGAGGCGGACCTTTCGCGCGTGCTGGAGATCGAGCGCGAGTGCTTTTCGACGCCGTGGAAGGAGGTCACCTTTCGCGGGCTGATGAAGCGCTCCGACACCGACCTGCTGGTGGCGGAGGCGGAGGACGGCTGGCTGGCCGGCTACGCGGCGTGCTGGACGGTGATCGACCAGTCGGAGCTGGGCAACGTGGCGGTGTCGCCCGGGGCGCGCGGGGCGGGGATCGGCGGGGCGCTGGTGGACGCGGTGGTGGAGCGCATCAAGGAGCGCGGCAGCCACGAGTGCTACCTGGAGGTGCGCGAGTCGAACCGCGAAGCACGGTCCCTTTACAGCCAGCGCGGATTCATAGTGGTCGGCCGACGGCCGCGGTACTACTCGCTGCCCACCGAGGACGCGCTCGTGATGCGCCTGCGCGTGGGAGAGTTTTCTTGACAGGCAGTCCGGCCCCCGGTAAGATAGGCCGTCCCGCCGTCTACTTTGTTCACTTGGGGGAAGAGGAGGAGCTGTGTCGCGCAGCTTGAACAAGGCGATCCTGATCGGCAACCTGGGGCAGGACCCCGAGATCCGCACCACCGGGGGCGGCCAGCGCGTGGGGCAGTTCTCGCTGGCCACCACCCGCACCTGGAACGACCAGAGCGGACAGAAGCAGGAAAAAACCGAGTGGCACCGCATCGTGGTGTGGGGCCGGCTGGTGGACGTGGTGGAGCGGTACGTGAAGAAGGGCGACCGCCTGTACGTGGAGGGCGAGATCCAGTACCGGCAGTACGAGGACAAGGAGGGCGTCACCAAGTACACCACGGAGATCAACCTCCGCGAGATGATCATGCTGGGCGGCGGCCGCGAGGGTGGCGGCGGCGGGGGTGACTACGGCGGCGGCGGTGGCGGCTATGGAGGTGGCGGCGGTGGTGGTGGCCGGGGGGGTGGCGGAGGCGGCGGCGGCGGTACGCGCGGCGGGGGTGGGGGCGGTGCTCCGGCCGGCGGCGGTCGCGGCGGCGGTGGCGGCGGCAACTACGACGACTTCCAGGCGCCGCCCTTCGAGGACGACGACGACCTGCCGTTCTGATCGGGTCTGTGCGACCCTCAACGCAGTCACCTCCCTGACTGTTGAGCACATCTGGAGGGAAGTGGCCACTGGCCACTTCCCTCCGGAACCATGCGCGGAGATCATGCAGCGCTTCGCTGGAGCGCTTCCTGGGTCCAAACCTGCCTTCAGCGTCGCCCGGTCGGTGCCGTGCCACATTTCGATTACCCGCGCATCCGTTCCGAGGCTCACGCGCTTGCGGCGGAGGACGCATTCGCTGCGATCCCGCCGATCCACGTGCGGATAAGCGACATTGACGGAACCGCGCTAACCGCCTTTGCGAGCACGTGGGAGGGACACCATCCATCCGGGTACGGTGGGTTCGACTGGAGGTACCTGTGGCATCGGCTTTGTCGTCAGGAGCCTCGCAGCTTCCAGTGCGCATTGTGGCATGGCTCCACGCTCTGCGGTCTGGCCATCGGGACCGTGCCACGCGGGCATAGCCATCTTACAATTCGGTACATGGAGGGGCGGCCCCAGGGTCATCCCCTGCACGGGCACGTGGCCCGGATCGTAATGGCAGCGGCAGAGTATTACGCACTTGGCCTGGAACTTCCGCAGGTCCGGATCGAGAACCCTGCCCCCGGTCTGGAGACCTGGTATCGGAAGCTTGGCTTTTCGCTTGCGTTCCGGCAGGGGGCAGTGCGATATCTAGCGATGGACCTCCCCAACGACCGGGGCCAGGAATGAGTACAGACGTGACTCAAACTGCTGGTGTGACGAGCGACGCGCGCGACGGTGCCCGCAACCGTATGCTCGCGGCCAGGAATCGCATCCGCCGGTGGTTCTCACGGGAGGCGATGGTCGACCTCGATCCCGGTGCTCCAGAAGTGGTCGGAGTGCGGGGGGATGTCCTCCCTGAGCCGGACGCAGAGCGCTAGCCTGCGTTCCGGTTCTGGATGCAATTCGGGGCGGCTCCTGCGTGGAGCCGCCCCGAATTCGTGTGTGCCAGGCATGTCTTGACTCTGGGGTGAAAGTCCCCGAAGGACCGTAGCAGCCGGAACCGATAGCCGAAGGCAAGGGTGCCCGCCGTGAGGGGGATCTGAAGGAAGCTGGAGGCGAAGCGCGGACCCGACGAA
>DASUVG010000320.1:0-132013 GCA_036379135.1 Longimicrobium sp. | reverse complement strand
GCTGGAGAGCCGCCTGGCGCAGCTGCTGGGCGGGAATCCGAAGGTGGCGATGGAGTACGCCGAGCGCGACGCCGTGCCGTACGTGGACCGCGTCCCCGCCGGCGTCATCGAGCTCGTCCGCGCCACGGGGGCCAAGGTGGTCACCTCCGCGGACATGGTGAGCGCCTTCTACGCGCGCTGGTCGGCCGAGGGCGAGGCCAGCCACCGGCGCGCCGCGAAGCACGTCTACGAGGTGGCGCACGAGGGCTTTCGCCGCATCGCCGCGGCCCTGCGCGAGGGGCGCACGGCCACGGAGTGGGAGATCCGCGGCTGGATCAAGGACGAGTTCGCGCGCCGCGGCATCCGCGTGGGCGGCGACGCCATCGTGGGGGTGAACGGCAACGCGGCCAATCCGCACTACGCGCCCTCTGCCGAGCAGCACGCGCCGATCCGCAAGGGCGACCTGGTGCTGATCGACCTGTGGGGGAAGGAGGACGACGCCGCCATCTACGCCGATCAGACCTGGATGGGCTTCGCGGGGGAGACGGTGCCGGAGCGGCTGGCGGAGATCTTCGCGGCGGTGCGCGACGCGCGGCTGGCGGCCATCGACCTCATCCGCCGCCGCTGGGACGCGGGGGAGGACGTGGCGGGGTGGGAGGCGGACGACGCCTCGCGCAACGTCATCGAGCAGCGCGGATGGGGCGAGCACTTCATCCACCGCACCGGGCACTCCATCGACCGCGAGCTGCACGGGTCGGGGCCCAACATCGACAACCTGGAGTCGAAGGACACGCGGCGGCTGATCCAGGGCGTCGGCTTCTCCATCGAGCCCGGCATCTACCTCGCCGGCGACGTGGGATTCCGCTCGGAGGTGGACGTGTACATGGGCCCGGACGGGCCGGAGGTGACCACGCCGGAGCCGCAGACCGCGGTGTACGCGCTCCTCTCCGACCCGCGCTTCGCCTGATGTCGGCCGAGCCGATCCCCCTGCCGCGCTCCGGGCCCGCGCACGGCTGGGCGCTGCTGGGCGTGGTGCGCGCGCCGGACGCGGACGTGCCGTGGGACCCGGCTGACCCCGCGATGGGGGTGGAGCTGGTGCGTGCGGAGGACCTGGCGGCGCTGGTGGCCCCCGCGCCGCCGCCCGGGACTGACGCCGACGCCGACCACCTTGCCGCGCGGCACTGGGAGGTGCACCGCGCCCTGCTGCGCGACGACGTGGTCCCCGCGCCCGTGGGCGTGGTGTTCGCGGACCGGGAGGGGGTGCGCGCGTTCCTCACCGAGTCGCACGCGGGGCTCACGGGGGCGCTGGACCGGGTGGCAGGGCGGTGGGAGTTCCGGCTGCACGTGGAGGTGGTGGAGGCCGCGTTCAGCCGCGCGCTGGCGCTGGACCTGTCCACGCACATCTACGCCGAGCTGCGCCGCATCTCCGCCGCGGCCGTCACCCTGCCCGTCGTGCACCACCGCGTGCTGAGCGCCGCCTTCCTGGTGGACCGCGGCGCCACCCCCGCCTTTCAGGACCGCCTGGAGGTGCTGGCCCGGCTGAACAGCGCGCTGGGGCTGGATCTGACCGGCCCGTGGCCGCCGTACGATTTCGTGGCGATGGGGTGACGGCGGTGAACGGGTGAACGGGTGAACGGGTGAACGGGTGAACGGGTGAAGGCTCCGGGGGGCGGCCCGACCCGTGGGGCCCTCTCCCCCGACCGGCCTTTTGCTCGTTCCTCGCAACGGCGGTCGACCCCTCCCCCAACTTCGGGGGAGGGGTGGGTGAAGGTGCGGTGCGCTTCGCACGGATTCGGGCGCGATTGAAGTTCTCCCCCTCTCCGCGAGGAACGAGCGGGGAGGGGGCTGGGGGGAGGGGCCCCTCGCGGGCGCAGCTCGATCCGGTTCGAAGCGCGATCCTTCTCCCCTTTCTCCCGCGCAGCGGGGGAGAGGGGCCGGGGGAGAGGGGGCCGCGTCGGACGCAGCTCGATATCCATCGACGAGCCCACGATCCAGACGAATGCCTCTCCCCTTTACGCGGGAAACCAGCGGGGAAGGGCCGGGGGACGGGCCCGTCGTCGAACAACACCGCCGTTTTAGGCGCACCGAGATACACGCGATGAAGCTGACCTTCGAGACCTTCGAGCTGAACACGAAGCACGCATTCAACATCGCCCGCCAGGCGGGGCCGCCGGCGCGCAGGCTGGTGTGGGTGCGCGTGCGCGACGACGACGGCGTGGAGGGGTGGGGCGAGGCGTCGCCGCAGCCGTTCTACGGCGAGACGGCCGAGACCGTCGTGGCGGTGCTGCCGCGGCTGGCGGAGGCGGTGGAGGCCGCTGCGGAGGGCGATCCGTTCGCACTGGAGCGCATCGACACGGCGCTGCACCACGCGCTGGCCCACAACGGCTCGGCGCGCGTGGCCGTTTCGGCCGCGCTGCACGACCTGGTGGGCAAGAAGCTGGGGCTGCCGGTGTGGAAGCTGTGGGGGCTGGATCCCGTCGCCGCGCCGTCGTCGTTCACCATCGGCATCGACAGCATCGACGTCATGCGGCAGAAGGTGCGCGAGGCGGCGGCGTATTCCATCCTCAAGATCAAGGTGGGGACGCCGGACGACTTCGAGATTCTCACCATGATCCGCGAAGAGGCGCCCGACAAGACCCTCCGCGTGGACGCCAACACCGGCTGGACCGCCAAGCAGGCCATCGCGGCGATGCCCATCCTGGCGGACTTCGGCGTGGAGTTCGTGGAGCAGCCGCTCCCCGCGCACGACCTGGCCGGCCTCAAGCTGGTGCGCGACAACTCGCCGCTCCCCATCATCGCCGACGAGTCGTGCGAGACCGCGGCGGACGTGGCGAAGCTGGCGGGCGTGGTGGACGGCGTGAACATCAAGCTCAGCAAGTGCGGCAGCCTGCGCGAGGCGGTGCGCATTGCCCACGCCGCGCGCGCCCACGGGATGAGCGTGATGCTGGGGTGCATGATCGAGTCGACGCTCGGCATCGCCGCCGCGGTGCAGGTGGCGCCGCTGGTGGATTACGTCGATCTGGACGGCGCCGCGCTCCTGGCCCGCGACCCGTTCCGCGGCCCCGGGATCGAGTCCGACGGCACGCTGCGGTTCAACACCGCGCCGGGGCTGGGGGTGACGGAGGCGGGCGAAGGGGAGTAGCACCGGTTGGGGAGGGATGTGGATGCGCTCCGGCCGTCTCCCGTCCCGGCGATTGAAATCGCGGCTGGAACGTCACGAAGTCTGCCTGCGCAGACTCGCGTCCGCGGGTTCGGTGAGCGGAGCAGGCCACGACGAGCAGCAGACGGTAGATTCCTCGGTCGCAGCCGGATGCGGGGCGAGGAGAAGGTGCAGGGTGGGCACTTCCTCGGAATGACATCTGCGGTGTTTTTGCTCGCCCCAACTTGCGGGACCGGGATCGAATTCTCCCCTTTCTCCCGCGCAGCGGGGGAGAGGGGCCGGGGGAGAGGGGGCCCTGTCGGGCGCCAGTCCGATGCACGTCGTAGCACGCATCCTCGTCGGTCACCCCGGCTGCGGACGCGCAGGTGCCTGGTATGCCGCACGCAGCCGGGCCGCCGAGTCCGCGCAGGCGGACTTCGTGATGTTGTAGCCGCGGTTTCAACCGCCCGTGACAGAGTCGGTCGAAGCGCTTCCTCCGTACTTGCCACGCCCGCCAGATCCTGCAATACACTGGCGTCCATCCGTCACCTGCACCCATATTCCTGGAACGGACGGCGCCCGCCGACGGTACGATCCAATCCGCACTGCCGCAGTCCTCCCATCTCGCAGTAATCGCATGCCGCTCGCCTCTCCCGTCGCGGAGCGCTCCGCCCCAATCCCGCGAACCGCACCGCCCCCACGGCTCCGCGCGTACGTCGTCGCGCCGCAGTCGCTGGACGCGGGGACGCGCGACGCCGCATTCGCCCTGTTCCGCGCGCACTACGAAGGCGCGGATCAGGAGCGCTTCGAGCGCGACCTGGGCGAGAAGCAGCGCGTGATCCTGCTGCGCGACCGCGGCAACGGCGCGCTGCGCGGGTTCAGCACCGTGCTGCACCGCGACGTCCGTGTCGGCGCGCGGATGGCGACCATGGTGTTCAGCGGCGACACGGTGATCGACCGCTCGTGCTGGGGGCAGAAGCGGCTGCAGAGCGCGTTCGCCGGCCTCCTCTTCCGCCTCCGGCTGCGCCACCCGGGCCGGCCCCTGTACTGGTTCCTGATCTCCAAGGGGTGGCGCACCTACCTGCTGATGGCCAACCACTTTCCCCGCGCCGTCCCCCGCTGGGACCTGCCCGAGCCGCCGGAGCTTCGCGCCGCGCTGGACCTGCTGGCGGCGGAACGGTTCGGCGCGGAGTACGACGCGGCGGCCGGCATCGTCCGCTACGCCACGCCGCACGAGCGCGTGCGCGACGGCGTGGCGCCGGTGGACGGCGCCCTGCTGGCCAATCCGCACGTCCGCTTTTTCGTCGACCGCAACCCCGGCCACGCCCAAGGGGACGAGCTGGCGTGCCTGGCGCAGATCCGCCTGCGCGACCTGGCCCGCACGGCGGCGGGGATCGCGTGGAAGCGGATCGCGGGCGGGCGGTGAGCGCGAGCGCCTGGATCGCCAGCACGCTCTACCGCGCGGCCGCGGCCCCCGCCTCCGCCCGCTTCGCGCGGGCGCTGCGGGACCCGGCGGCGGCGCAGGCGGCCATCCTCCATCGCATCCTCCGCGAGAACCGGGATACGGACTTCGGCCGGACGCACGGGTTCGCGGAGATCCGCGACGCGGCGGATTTTCGCGCGCGCGTGCCGGTGCGCGACTACGCGGAGCTGGAGGGATGGATCCGCCGCGCCTGCGACGGCCAGCCGGACGCGCTGACCGCCGCGCCGGTACGCTTCGTGGAGCCGAGCGGCGGGACGTCGGGGCTTTCCAAGGAGGTGCCGTACACGCAGCGCCTGCTGGCGGAGTTTTCCGCCGCGACCATGCCGTGGATCGCCGACCTGCTGCGCAGCCGGCCGGCGCTGCGGGGCGGGCAGGCGTACTGGGCGGTCTCGCCCCCTTCGCGGCGGCGGGAGCGGACGGCGGGCGGCGTGCCGGTGGGGATGGAGCACGACAGCGACTACTTTCCGCCGCTCGTCCGCGCCCTGCTGGACCGCTCGCTGGGCGTGCCGCGCGCCGTCTCCCGCATCCCCGACCTGGCCGCCTGCCGCCGCGTGACCCTCCGCGCCCTGCTGGCCATGCCGGAGCTGGCGATGATCTCCGTCTGGAGCCCCTCCTTTCTCACCCTGCTCGCCGGCGCGCTGGACGAGGAGTGGGAGGCGCTGCTGGGGGAGATGGAGAGCGGCCGCCTCTCCGCCGCGCTGGCGCCCGGGCTGCGGACGGAGCTGGAGCGGGCGCTTCCCGCGCGTCCGGAGCGGGCCGCCGCTCTCCGCCGCCGCTTCGGACGGCGGCCGCCGGAGGACCTGGGCGCGGTCTGGCCGCGGCTGGCGCTGGTCTCCTGCTGGGCGGACGGCCACGCGCGGCGGGCGCTGGAGGGGATGCGGCCGCGCTTTCCGCGGGTGGAGGTGCAGGGAAAGGGGCTGCTGGCGACGGAGGGCGTCGTATCCATCCCCCTCTTTCGCGCGGAGGCGCCGGTGGCGGCGGTCACCTCGCACTACCTGGAGTTCCTGCCGGACGGGGATGCCGGCGGCGCGCTGGGCGTGCACCAGGTGGAGCCCGGGGCCACGTACGAGGTGGTGCTGACCACGGGCGGCGGTCTCTACCGGTATCGATTGAAGGACCGCGTGCGCGTGGAAGGATGGCTGGAGCGGACGCCGATGCTGCGCTTCGTGGGCCGTGCGGACCGGGCCAGCGACCTGGCGGGGGAGAAGCTGACGCCGGAGCTGGTGGAGCACGTCCTGACGTCCGCCGCGGCCGAGACCGGGATCCATCTCCCCTTCGCCCTGCTGGCGCCGGCGTGGGGAGAGCCGCCGCGCTACCGCCTGTACGCCCAGGCCGCGCCGGACGATGCGCGTGCGCTGGCCGCCGCCGTCGAGCGGATTCTGCTGGATGCACATCACTACGGCCTCTGCCGCGCGCTGGGGCAGCTCGGGCCGGTCGAGGGTGTCGCGGTGGCGGACGGGGAGCGCGTGTACGAGCGCGTGTGCACGGCGCGGGGGCAGCGCGCGGGGTCCATCAAGCCGCCCGCGCTGGATGCGGGGACGGAGTGGGCGCAGGTGTTCGCCGCCGCGGAGCCGCGCCTGGCCGGCGCGGGGAAGGGGCGCGGATGAGCGCCGGAGAGCTGGTGCTGCGCGGGGTGCTGGCCCTGCTCGCGGCGTATCACCTGTCGATGGGCATCGTCTCCGTCTTCTTTCAGCGGGGCGCCGAGGGGATGGTGCGCGGGCTGTACGGCATCCAGATGGAGGGCTCCGGCGAGCGCTTCGGCTACGCGCTGCGGATGCTGGGGCTGTACGCGCTCGCCTTCGGCTTTCTGCTCGCCCGCGCGGCGATGGACCCCGCCGGGCACCGCTCGGTGATCGCGGCCGCCATCCTCCTGCAGAGCGTGCGCGCCGCGTCGCGGCTGGCATCCGCGGGAACGCTGCGCGCGGCGTTCGGCGTGGCGCCGGCGCGCAACGGCCTGAGCGCCGCGGCGCTGGTCATCCAGGCGGGGCTGCTCGCCTGGTTCTTTCCGTGAACGCGTCGGTGGATCGAATGGACCGGGAAGAGCTGGCGTCGGAGCGCGCGGCCATGCGCGGCGAGGTGGACCACGGCCCCAACCAGGCCGCGCGCGCCACCGCCGCCGCGCGCGCCGCGCTCTCCGCCGGGGTAGAGGCGCAGATCGCCGCGCTGCGCCAGCCGGACGCGCGCAAGCGGCTGGGCGAGCTGGCCACCTTCGGCGCGCTGTGGGTCGCCGGCGGGGCGCTGGTGATGCGGGGGCTGGCGCTGCCGCCGGGCGCGGCGCACTGGGGGCTGCGGGCGGCGGGGACGCTGCTGGCGGCGCTCACCATCCACGTCTGCCTGCTCCTGCTCCACGACGGCATCCACCACTCGCTCTTCCGCGGCCGGCGGCTGAACCGCTGGGCATCGGTGGCGCTGGGGAGCGCGTCGCTCATCTCCTTCAGCGCGTACCAGGTGCTGCACGAGCGCCACCACATCTACCTGGGCGACCCGCGCGATCCGGACGACTACCACAACTACAGCGGCAACTCGCGCGTGGTCTGGGCGATGCACTACCTGCGCCTGTTCCTGGGCGCGTTCGTGTACATCCTGGCGATCCCGGTGGTCGCCTACCGCAAGGGAACGCCGCGCGACCGCCGCCGCATCGTGCAGGAGTACGCGGTGCTGGGCGCCGTGTACGCCCTCCTGGCGTCCGTCGTCTCGGGGACGGTGCTGGTGCACGCGTGGCTGCTCCCCATCATCCCCGCGGGGCTGATGGTGAACGTCCGCTCGCTGGCGGCGCACGGCATCACCGACGCGGCGGACCCGTTCCTGGCCAGCCGCTCCATCGAGGCGAATCCCGTCGTGGCGTTCTTTCTCCGCAACGAGAACTACCACCTGGAGCACCACCTGTTTCCCGAGGTGCCCAGCTACAACCTGAAGCGCGTGCACCAGCTGGTGTGGCACCGGATGCCGCGCGCCGTGGGCGGGCGGTCGTACCTGGGCTTCGTCGCGCGCTTCGTGCGCGCCTCGCTGCGGATGGACGACCGCCCCATCGGCCTCACCACGCCCGGCGCTGAGCGGGGCGGATCGGCGGTGGCGGGGTGAGCGTGCTTCGAAAGATTCCGGCGTGGCTCTGGGTCGCGGGCGGGGTGACGGCGGCGGTGTTCGCCTTTGGGCGCCGGCAGAACCGCACCCAATGCATGGGCGGGCCGATGTCGCTCCCCAAGGTGCTGTGGCTCAACTACACGCTCGTCTCCTGGTTCGTGATCCCCGCCACGCTGCTCCGCCGGCAGGGGCTTACGCCGCAGACGCGGGCCGCCCTGCAGGCGCACCTGCTGAGCTTTACCGCGCGGGGCGGCGCGGAGCTGTGGCTGCTGTACCGGATGCACGCGTGGAAGGTGGCGTACGGCGTGGGGCACGACGCGGCGGACCTGGCGCTGATCTCCGCGCTGGTGCGCCGCGCTCCGCACGGCGAGGGTGCGGACGGCGTCGCCCGGCGGCACCTGGATTCCATCCGCGGGACGCTGGTGGCGGAGATGGTGTTCGCCTCCCTCTTCCACCGCGCCGTCGGGGGAAAGACGCACGGCGAGGACGGGATCTTCTTCGCCTCCGACGAGCCCGAGTTCCGCCGCATCAACGCAATGACCGCCGCGGTGGACGTGGTCGCCTACGCGCGCCTGGCGACGGTGATGCGGGACCTGCTGCGGATGGATTACGCTCCCGGCGTCCCCGACGGACGATCGAGTCTGGCTGCCGGCACCGAATGAGACGGTTTCGGGTCACGGCGGCTGCGTCGCGCCCCGCCGCGCCCCCTCCGGGCTCGTAGACCTCGCCCACCTCCCCCAAAAAACCCTGGGGGAGGTTGGGGTGGGGCAGGGACCCGGGTGGTTCGGATGGTCCGCGCGGGATGGTGAGCCGCCCCTTTCCGCGGCCCACCCCCCAAAAACGGCGTGGGGGAGGGAGAACGGCAGAAGACGCGTCGCAGCGCGATCGAATTCTCCCCTTTCTCCCGCGCAGCGGGGGAGAGGGGCAGGGGGAGAGGGGGCTCCGTCGGGCGCCAGTTGGATGCCCTTCGCCCGAACCTGTGACCCAGCGGCTGCGACCTCCCCTCTCCGCGAGATGCAGAGACCCCGTCGCAGCACGATCGAATTCTCCTCTCCCCCACGCAGTTTGTGGGGGAGAGGCCGGGAGTGGGGGGCCGCCGGCGGGCGCAGCGTGATCCCCGTCGCAGCGTTCCGTCCTGGCCCCGGCCCATGCTTGAACCTCCATCGAAGGCACTTCCATGCAGGCCCAGACATCGCCGCAGTCCTCCATCCCCGTCCCCGCCATCGCCGGCTGCCCGGACGGGCGTCCCACCGACGCGTGCGAGACGCGCTCCATCATGCGCTTTCGCTGCGGGACGCTGCACGAGAACTGGTACATCGCCGCGCTGTCGAGGCAGGTGACGGCGAAGAAGCCGTACGCATCCACCATCATGGAGGAGCCGATCGTCCTCTTCCGGGGCGCGGACGGGCAGGCCACGGCGCTCATCGACCGCTGCCTGCACCGCAACGCCGCGCTCAGCAAGGGCGACCTGTTCGACGGGTGCATCGGCTGCCCCTACCACGGGTGGACGTACAACGCGGAGGGCGAGCTCGTCGTCGTGCCCTCCGAGGGGCCGGAGATGCGCGCGCGCGAAGGGCGCCGCCTGGAGCGCTTTCCCGTGCGCGAGCAGGACGGCTTCGTCTGGGTCTACCTGGGCACGCCGGAGCGGGCGGGGGAGAAGGAGCCGTTCCGCTTTCCCCACGAGGGCGAGAACGGCTGGCGCTCGTACGTGATGCTGACGCCGTTCGACGGGGACGTGACGGACCTGGTGGAGAACTTCATGGACGTGCCGCACACGGCGTTCGTGCACAGCGGCTGGTTCCGCAAGGCGGCGAACGTAAAGCGCGCCGAGGCCACGGTGGAGCGCACGGCGGACGCGGTGCACGTGGAGTACTTTCAGCCGGACGACTCCATCGGCTTCAGCAAGTGGCTGCTGAACCCGGACGGCAAGGTGATGACGCACACCGACCGCTTCTTCATGCCCAACATCACCCGCGTGGACTACATGTGGGGCGAGCGGCGCGGCTTCGTGATCACCTCGCAGATTACGCCGATCACGCCGGAGCGGGCGATGGTGTACACCGCCATCACCTTCCGCTTCGGCGTCTTCAACCCGCTCGCGCGCCGGCTGCTGCCGCCGTACACGCGCACGGTGATCCAGCAGGACGTGCGGATCATGGAGGTGCAGACGGGCAACCTGCGCCGCTTCGGGGCGCGGCGCTTCAGCGGTACGGCGGCGGACGAGATCCACCGCGCCATCGAGGCCCTGCGCGAGCACGCCGCGGCCGGTGGCGAGGGCCCGCCGCCGGAGCCGCGTGCCACGCGCATCGAGTTCTGGATGTGAGCGCGTCCTCCGTGGACGCCGGTGCGCTGACCCTTCGCCGCGCCACGCCCGCGGACGGCGCGGCGATGTGCGAGCTCTTCGCGCGGGTGCCGATGGAGACGGAGCTGGCCCTCTCCATCCGCCGCGACCCGGACTTCTCCGCGCTCCTGCGCCTGCAGTCCGCGGACTGGGAGTGCTGGGTGGCGGAGGAGGAGGGGCGGGTGGAGGCGATGGCGTCGCTCGTCTTCCGCGACGGCTACCTGGGCGGCGAGCCGCGGCGCGTAGGCTACCTGGGCGACCTGCGCCTGTCGCCGGCCGTGCAGGGCCGCCACCTGCTGAACCGCGTCTACGGCCCCACGCTGGCGGCATCCGCCGCCGCGCGCGGGTGCGTGGCGTCGCTGACGGCGGTGATCGCATCCAACGAACGCGCTCTCCGTGCGCTCACGGCGCAGAACCGGCGGCAGCGGGGGATGCCGCGCTACACGCCGCTCCGCGACTTCCGTATCCGCAACGTGCACCTGACCGTGCCGCGGTTTCCGGAGCGGAGTGCCTTTCGCGTCCGCCGCGCGGCGGAGGCGGACCTGCCGGCGCTGGCCGCGTTCCTGGACGCAGACGCGCGCCGCCGCCCCTTCGGCCAGCCGATGCCGGAAGCCGAGCTGCGGCGCCGGCTGGCGGAGTGGCCCGGGCTCTCGATCGACTCGTTCTACCTGGCGGAGGACGGCGCCGGCGCGCTGGTGGGATGTCTCGCCGTTTGGGATGCGGCGCCGGTCAAGCGGACGGTCGTCTCCGCGTATCGCGGAAAGATGCGGCGGATCAAGACGGGGTACGACATAGCCGCGCGCCTGCTGCGCTTTCCCCGGCTCCCCGATCCGGGGGAAGAGCTGCGCTACCTGTACGCCACGCACCAGTCCGTGCCGTCGGACGATCCGGCGGTGCTGCGCGCGCTGCTGCGGCGCGTCTACGCCGACCACCGCCGCGGCGGCCACGTGCTCCTCTCCTTCTTCGTCCCCGAGGACGACCCGATGGAATCCGCTTTCCGAGGCTTTCAGTTCACCGACCTCCCCGCGCGCCTGTTCGTGGTGACGCCGCCGGGCGTGCAGCCGCCGCCGGAGTGCCTGGCGCCCGGCCGCCCCGGCTTCGAGATGGCGCTGGTATGATGAGGATTCAAAGCCGGCCCGCGCTCGCCGCCGTTCTCCCCCTCTCCGCGAGGAACGAGCGGGGAGGGCGCCGGGGGGAGGGGCACCGCGTATGACGCCGCCGCCTCCCTCCGCCGTCGCCGCGCCGCCGGCCCCGCCAGCCATCATCCCCGCGCCGCCGCAGGAGACGAAGCCGCGGAGCTGGCGCGACAGCATCCCCTCGCGCCGCGACCCGCGCTGGCCATTCGCCGCCATCCTGACGCTGTACGCGGTGATGGGGGTGGCGTGGCTGGGCTTCAACCGCTCGCCCGGGCAGATCCTGCTGATCGTCGCCGCGGCGTGCGCGCTGGACGTGCTGCTGCACCGCGTGCTCCGCCGGCGCGAGTGGATCTTTCCGCTCAGCGCGTACATCAGCGGGCTGTCGCTGGCGCTGCTGCTCAACTACTCGCACGACTACTTCCTGCTGCTGCTGCCCGTATCCATCGCCATCGGCAGCAAGTACCTGCTGACGTTCAGGGGCCAGCACACCATCAACCCCTCGCTGGCGGCGGTGGCCATCTCGCTGCTGTTCTTCGGGGGATTGATCACCACGGCGCCCGCGTACCAGTGGGGCGGCCACGTGGCGATGTCGGCGTTCATGGTGATGGCGGCGCTCTCGCTCTTCGTCTTTCGCGTGGGCCGCGGCTGGCTGATCGTCTCGTTCCTCTTCTTCTACGCCCTGCAGACGGGGCTGCGCGCGTACCTGATGCGCGCCCACCTGCCGCCGGAGATGCTGTTCCTGGGGACGCTGACGACGCCGCCGTTCTTTCTCTTCACCTTCTTCATGCTGACGGACCCGAAGACGTCGCCCAGCTCGCCGCGCGCGCAGGTGCTGCTGGCGTTCGGGATCACCATCGTAGACCTGTACCTGCATACGATGGAGAGCGTCTTCACCTTCTTCTACGCCGCGTTCACCATCGCGACGGGGCGCTTCGTCTTCCTCCACCTGCGGGAGATGTGGAGGATGGGGCCCGTCCCGCGCCTGCGGGCCGCGCTGGGGGACGGGCGGACGCTGCGGACCGCGGGCGTGCTGGGGGGGATGGCGCTGCTGGGCGGGACGGCGTACACGACGGTCATCCACCCGCGCGTGGCGCTGACGGACGCCGGCTTCGTGCTGCGCGAGGTGCCGGCGCAGGCCAGCGGGCTGGGCGTGGCGATGGACCCCGCGAGCTACGACCTGGTGGACCCGCGGCTGCGGCATCTATCGAAATGGCTGCTTTCCGTGGGGGCCTCCGTGGCCGCGGGGGACGTGGATGGGGACGGGCGCCCGGACCTGTTCCTCACCCATCCGCTGGCCCGCGGGGAGGACCGTGCCGCGCTCTACCTGAACCGCGGCGGCTTCCGCTTCGAGCGGGTCGCCGTCCCCGCGCTGGACTCGCTGCGGCTGGCGCCGGAGCGCCACGGATTCGCATCGTCCGGACTCTTTTTCGACTACGACCAGGACGGCGCGCTGGACCTGCTGGTCCCCGTCTCCTTCGGGCGGACGCGGCTGCTGCGCTCGCGGTGGGCGGAAACCGGGCGGGTGGAGTTCGAGGACGTCAGCGCGGCGGCGGGGATGCCGGAGTACACCATCTCCGTGGCCGCCAACGTGCTGGACTACGACCGCGACGGCCGGCCGGACCTGCTGATCGGCAACGTGCTGAACCCGTGGCTGGCGGGATACGATCGGCCCACGCGGCTCAACATCTTCCAGCTTCCCCAGCCGGAGCACGACGGGGACCGGCGGATGTTCCGCTTCATGCACGACGGCTGGCACGACGCGCGTAACGGCGGGCGCAACGTGCTGCTGCGCAACGTCGGCGGGCGGTTCCAGGAGCAGGACGTGGCGAAGATGGGGATGCCGGAGACGCACTGGACCATCTCCATCGGCACCGGCGACCTGAACGGCGACGGGTGGACGGACCTGTACCTGGCCAGCGACTTCGGGCGCGACGACCTGTACCTGAACCAGCAGGGCAGGGGGTTCCGCCGCGTGGCCGGGCGGCTGTTCGGGCAGATCGGGATGGACACGTACAAGGGGATGAACTCGTCCATCACCGACCTGGACCGCAACGGCTGGCCGGACGTCTACGTATCCAACGTGCACCAGGAGCTGCAGGCGGAGGGATCCATCCTGTGGATGAACCGCGGCCCTGACGCCGGCGGCACCCCCCGCCTGCGCGACGAGGCCACCGGCCGCGGCGCGCTGAACGAGGACCGCTTTGCCTGGGGCGCCGGGGTGGGCGACCTGAACAACGACGGCTGGCCGGAGATCGTGCAGGGGAACGGGATGGTGGACGACCGGCTGGACGACAAATACGCCGGGTGCCCGGACTACTGGTACGTGAACCACAAGCTGATGCAGTCGCCGCGCGAGGTGCACACCTACGCCGACATGTGGGGCGACATCCGCGGCCGCTGCATCTACCCCAACGAGCCGCGCCGCGTCCTGCTGAACCGCGGCGCCGACGCCCGCCCGCAGTTCGTGGACGCGGCCGCGCTGGTGGGGCTGACGGCGGGCGACAACTCGCGCGGCGTGGCGGTGGCGGACCTGGACGGCGACGGGCGGCTGGACGTGGTGATCGCCAACCAGCACGCGGGCCCCACGCTGCTGCGCAACGCGCCCTCCGCCGGGGCCGGCGCCGCGCACTGGATCGGCCTGCGGCTGGAGGGCGACGGAAAGACGTGCGGCCGCGAGGCGTTCGGCTCCGTCGCCACGATTACGCTCCCCGGCGAGCGCCCGCAGACGCGCGAGGTGCAGGCCGCCAACGGCTTCTCGTCGCAGCACGACACCCGCCTGCACTTCGGACTCGGCGCCGCCGTGCCGGACCTCGTCCCCATCCGCATCCGCTGGTGCGGCGGCGCCACGACGGAGCATCGCCTGCCGCGCGACGGCTACCACGTCGTGCGGCAGGGTTGAGCGGCTCCAGCGCAGATTTTCCGAGCGGGTGACAGCGTACCTGGGCCACGCTGTTTATTCTCCGCGCCCGGGATGCCGCTAATACATCCGACGGGCCGACTGTGCTCGATTCGTCACGAAAGTCGTTGTTCTACAGCAACACGTGTCTGGTGAACTGTCATGCTCTGTATACCCGCGGTGTGTCCGGAATGCGGTTGGATTCAAGATAGCCGACTCTCCGAAATGGTTGCCGACGGTGTGCGTACGGTAATCGCCAAGCTTCCGACGCCCGACCTTGCTTGTCCACGGTGCGGGGTATCGCTTGCCATACCACCAGCCCGTTATGAGAAGTGGCATCCTCGTACCCAAGTCTACGAACTTGATGACGATGCGATGTCAATTTCGGAGGTTCAGCGGCGACGAGCCTTGCTGGAGGCCGATCAGAGCAACTGGTCGGTCCAGCGACGAGCTACTCATCTTGGCCGGCGCCTCCTTGCACTCGAAGACGTTTCGCCTCGCACGCTTAATGATGAGGAACGCCAGTCAATAGCCCGCCGGTATTTAGCCAACGACGGACCTCACGGGGTCGTTGTAATCTCGTCTAGCTGCCGGATTCATACTGAGTTGGTTCACAGCATCGCTTCCATACTGGAGGTGCTTGCCGGTATTGAGTCAATCGGAGTGCGCTCTCAAGAGCCTATTGCCGGCCTCGCGGATGAACTCAGGCCTGAAGACGACACGTACACCAACGGGGCTCTTAATCGAGGACAACGGTTGGCGATGTTTCGGCTGGCGGCCAGTGAGGATCAGTTGATCGCGGTCTCTGTCGCGCTAAAGGCACGTCGAGCGAGTCCCTGTTTTGGCCTTGCCCGAGCCGCTGCTGAAATGGCTGCCCAAGCTCTTTGGCTGCTCGAACCGTCCGAGACTCGACAGCGCGCGGCGCGATATAGCATTGATCGATGGAATGGGCTACGGGCCCTCTCGTTATTGCAGCCTAATGAACGTGAAAAGCTACGGGAGCATGCAGCCGAGGAGGCACGTGGTCTTGAGCTTGAAGGTTTTGATGTCGGTTGGAGCGAGGGCTGGCCGCGACAAATTGATGGTGTAGGAAAGGCAAATTATATGGAGCAGGTAGCTGGATCCTTTCCACGGCGGGAGATGGGCGAGGAAGCATACCGACTGCTCTCCGCATTCGCGCACGGGCACGAGTTTGGATTTGAGGACTTAATAGCCACTGTGGAGGGACGTCAGGTCCTCGCAGTTTCCAGCCAGCAGCTTATCGTCATCTTAAGACTTGCTATCTGGCCATACCTTGCCTCGATCAAACGTTATTCAGAGATCACAGGCTTCAACTCACAGCCGATTGCGAACGACCTTCGGGATGTGCTCGTTTCGCTTGATCATGGCGCAGGGCAAGAAAGTCCCGCTTGAAAAATTGGAATCCATGAGGTCGTCTGGAAGAGGGACTGCGAAGCGGTCCTCCTCCAGCGAGTGCGGACCCTCACCCCACAGTGCTGATGCAGCTGACCCGCGAGCACGGGGTGGACCTCGCGACGGCGCTGTGGTACGAACGCGTCCGAGGCGCGGAGCCGCACCGGGCGTTCATCGAGGCGGTGGAGGCGCGTGTGCAGAATCGTAGGATGTGTCGATGACGAGCGTAGCCGAATACGTGCTGCAGCATTACGCGAATCTCATGGATATCCACGAGCGGGCGGTGCATCGGCATCTCGCCACGTTGTACAAACAGCGTGGTGACGGGCCCCCAGCACCAGGCACGGCTGCCGATACAGTTCGCATCGAAGGACTCTCACGCAAATGGCTCTCGGATGATCCAGCGGTGCTGCAGGATGCGCAGGCTGGATGGGATGCCGCACGCGAGAAGATCGCGCAGCGGATTCTGCGCGATCATCCTGACGAGATATACCTGAACTACTGCCCCGCCTGCGGCGCCCTGACGCGCACCCCGACGGCCCGGCTCTGCCTGAGCTGTGGCCACAGCTGGTTCCACGTGCCGCGCGACCAGCGGCTGTGACGCTCCCACGTGTGACCGCTGATCCCGCCGCGGTGGAACTCCTCCAGCGCGCGCGCACCAGCTACCCGACCCTCGACTACGCCGCCCTCACACCCGAGGTGCTGGCGGAGCTGACACTCGAGCACAGGGTGGATTTCGCGACGGCGCTGTGGTACGACCGCGTCCGAAGCGCGGAGCCGCACCGGGCGTTCATCGTCGCAGTGGAGGCGCTGGATGCGGACGCGGCGCTGCCGCCTACTTCGGCGCGAGTGCTGGTGGCGCCGGCGGCGTTCTGGCGCGAGTACCCGCAGTTCGGGGCGGACGGCGCGGCGGTGCTGGCGGTTGCGCGGGATCTGGGGCTCGACGCCGAGATGATCCGCACGCCGAGCACGGGGAGCGTCAGCGAAAACGCGCGCGTCATCCGCGAGGCGCTGGAGAAGGAGGCGGACGGGTCCGTCATCCTCGCATCGCTCAGCAAGGGCGGGGCGGACGTGCGCGCCGCGCTGGAGCAGGATCCGGCGCTCGCGCGAAAGGTACGCGCGTGGATCAACGTCTGCGGGATACTGCACGGGTCGCCGCTGGTGGATGAGATGCTGGACGGCTCCTGGTGGCGGCGGCTGGCGGTGCGCGCTTTCCTGGCGCGGTGGCGCGCGGGCTTCGGGCTGCTGCGCGAGCTGCGGCACGCGCCTTTCCCACGCGCCGCGGCGCCGCCGGGGGTGTACGTGGTAAACGTGGTGGCGTGCCCGCTAACGACCCACACCGCGGGGGCCATCACCAGGCGCCACCGCCAGCTCGCCGCGCTGGGCCCCAACGACGGGAGCACGCTGCTGACGGACGCCATCGTGGACGGCGGGGTGATCTATCCGGTGTGGGGGGCGGACCACTACTTTCGCACGCCCGACGCGCCGGTCCTCATCCGCCGTATCCTGCTGCAGCTGGGCGCTGACGGTCACCTTGCGGTCCGCTCGAACGTTGAGTCATCTCCCCTCACCAGGTGAGAGTACCGGATGACGAGACTGCGGGTGTGCTGCGGGGCTGGTCCGGTGCCCTGGTCTGGCCCCCGCGCAACGGGAACGAGGTCCGTTCGCGCGCAACCTCTTGTGTGACTTCTGGTTACAGGTGGTGCGCTCCCTCAGGAAGTCATCGCTTCGTTATGGATTTGAGGTTTGGCACCACCCCTGACGCCGAACCGCATCCCGCTTTCCGAGCGTTCTCGCCTTTCCGCCAGATCCCGCTTCCGTGTCCATGAGCCAGCCCGCAGAGGCGCCCTTCGTCTTCGATCCGCCGTCGCGCCCCGCCGCCTGGTACCTGCTCGCGCCCTCGTCGGCCGTTCCGCGCGGGCGCGTGCTTGCGCGGCAGGCGGGCGAGGTGGACGTGGTGCTGTTCCGCGCGGAAAGCGGTGCCGTGGGTGCGCTGGCGGCGCACTGCTGGCACATGGGGGCGCACCTGGGCAACGGCTGCGTGGTGGGCGAGCGGCTGCAGTGCCCGCTGCACCACTGGGAGTGGAGCCCGGACGGCGCCTGCGCCGGCATTCCCGGCGGCGGACGCCCGCCCCCCGTCGCGCGGCAGCCGGGGTACCCCGTGGCGGAGCGGCTGGGGGGGATCTGGGTGTGGATGGGGGGCGGCGCGCCGGGCCCGGTGCCGGGGTTCGAGACCTTTGACGACGCGGAGCTGCTGTACGCGCACGGCCGTGCGGTGCGGCTGCGCTGCCCGTGGTACGCGCCGGCCGCCAACGGCTTCGACGAGCAGCACCTGAGCACGGTGCACGGGCGGGCGCTGCGCGAGCGTCCGCAGGTGGACTTTCCCGAGCCGCACCGGCTGCGGATGCGCTACCTCTCCCGCGTGACGGGGCAGGGGTTGGCCGACCGCATCATGAAGCGGCTGTCCGGCGACCACATCCGCGTGGCCATCAACTGCTGGGGCGGCACCACCGTCACCGTGGAGAGCGACCTGGGGCGCACCCGCAGCGCCCTGCTGCTGGCCATGATCCCCGTGGGCGACGAGGTGGAGGTGACGCCCGTATTCACGTCGCGCCGCGGCGGCGTGCCGGGCGTGGACCGGATGCGGCTGGCGGTGGCGCGCTTTCTCTTTACCCGCTTCATCGAAAAGGACGTGGGGGTGATGCACGGCATGCGCTTTCGCCCGCGCCTTCCGCTTCCCGGCAACCAGACGCTGGAGACCTTCCTCCGCTGGGCGTCGGGGCTGCCCGGGGAGCGGGGCGGCCCACGCGGGTGAGCTGGATTCGCGCGACCCGCGGGGGGCCCTCTCCCCCGGACGGCCTTTTGCTCGTTCCTCGCGACGGCGTCCGACCCCTCCCCCAAACTGCGGGGGAGGGGTTGTTCGCATGCACCATCGTTGAGGAAACGGCACCCCTCCCCCGGGGTCCCCCGGGGTTGGGGGAGGGGTCGCCCCGAGCCGCGAGGAACGAGCGGCGAAGTCGGCGGGGGAGAGGGCCGCCGGGGTCGCGCCGCTCTTGTGACTCAGGGCTCCGTGGCCTGATCGTCGAAGCGGACCATGCGCGCCACGGCCGGCTTGCCCCGGCAGTCCACGTAGAAAAGCATGTAGTACGCGGGCGGCAGGTTGGCCGCGCGCGCGTCCGGCGTGCGGAACACGATCTCGCCGGCGCCGGACTCCCTGAACGGCAGCTCGTGGAACTGCTGGCCGTTCTGCCAGCCGTGCGTGGCCGACGAGAGCTTGATCAGCGACAGCGACGCCCGGCCGCCGGCGGTGCAGGTCTCGGGGAGGCGGCTCAGCCGCACCCGGTACTCGCTGTTGCTGTGAAGCAGGTTGAACGTCTTGCCGCCGATCACCGCCTGGGGCTGGTGATCCGTGGGTGTGGCCACGGGGGAGATCGACTCGATCGCCGCGCGGCGGTCCGGATCGATGAACAGGTACGGCGGGCTGTAGATCTCGGCCACCCAGTCTTCGGTGGGCGTGGTGAGCTGCCCCTTCTGCCCGCGGGCCATGGGCCCGTCGCCGAAGAAGTACATGTCCACGTCCACCAGCCCCAGGTCCGGCTTGGGCTGCCCGGTGCTGGTGTGCGCATGGCCGGGAGCGGCGTCGCTGCGCACGGTGGCACGCGCCGAGTTGCCCCCGGACACCAGGACGCGGCCGTCGGGGAGAAGGAGCGCGTTGTTGTGGTACAGCCGCGGCTCCACCCCGTCCACCATCCGCTGCCTGTGGTACCCCGTGAACCGGCCGCCCTCGAACCGCGGCGTAAGCAGCAGCGGATAGAACACCGGGCCGTAGAAATCGTAGTTGCCACCGTTGATCACCAGCACCTGCCGGTTGGGCAGAATGATGGCGTAGTGCATGGTACGGTCGTCCTGCGGCTCGTTGCCGAGGAAGTTCTCTTCCAGCGTCCAGCGGCCGCCGAAAGGCTCGTTGGGGGAGACGATGAACTCCTGGCGCTTGCGGCTGCCGCGCCCGCCCGCAAAGTGCGTGGGCGGCATGACGTGGTCGTCCACCGTCACGTTCATCGGCAGCAGCGTGCCGGGCGACGTGGGCTGCCCGCCCAGGAGTGTGATGTTTCCGGTGTTGGGGTCCAGGTACGTGGTGCCGTACGACGTGATGGTGTCGGGACGCTCCGGCCCGCGCTGGAACGACACGGTGGGCTGGTGGGCGGTGCCGCCCAAGGTGGCCCAGTAGGTGTGCGTGGTGCGCCGCATGAACGCCGTGCTCTCCGTGCGCAGGCTCACCCAGTCGCCTTCGCGCGTAAGGTAGATGCGGCCGTCGGGCATCAGGTAGTTCTCGGGATACAGCTTGAAGGCGTCCCGCTGGTTGGCCCGGATGCACCGCTCGTCGCACTTGACGCTGTCGTCGGGAACGAAGCCGGGATTGATGACGGTGGAGAACGGGCTGTTGGGCGTGTCACGCACGTCGACGTTGCGCCACGATGCATCCGGGTCGCGCCGGTCGAACGCCCGGGGGTCGAAGAAGTCGACGGTGTGGTTGATCTCGAACTCGTACATCTCGGGGTAGCCCTTGTCGAACCCCACGAAGCCGCTGAACACCGCCATCCGCCCGTCCAGCAGCGGGACGATGCTGGCGTACCAGCGGCCGCGCTTCATGAATCCCGAAAAGATCCAGGGATCGTGCCGTTCGTCGGGCATCCGGCGCCAGTCGAAGCGCTGCCAGTCGATGCCCAGCTCCTTTTTCCAGTCGAAGACGTACGTGGACCGGTTGCCCGTGCGGTAGGGATAGTAGTACTGCGTGCCGCCGGTAAAGAGGACGTTTCCGTCGGGAAGGTGCTGGTGCCCGGTGCAGAACAGGTCGCTGGGGGCGAACTGCCCCGCGCTGTCGGGGTCGGCGACGGGAACCGGGTGCGGGATGCGGTAGAAGGTGTTCCGGTCGGGATCGTACACCGCGACGTTGTTCACCAGCTGGTAGTACTTCTCCAGGCTGTCCATCGCGAACGGGTTGCCGTTCCGGTTGAATACGCCGGTGCCGGGGGCTGGATTGCGAACGTTCGGGTAGTGCTCGATGGGCGCGTGGTTCCGCCAGCTGCTGCCGCTGGCCCACAGCACCTTGCCCGAGGGCAGCAGCACGGCGTGCACCGTCTGCATCCCCAGGATCCGTTCGATGGCGGCGCCGCCTTCTTCCGGGATCACCGTCTCCCACCGGCCGTAGACCGCGGGGTCGGGCGTCAGCAGGTGCGCATCCGGCGGCGGCGGGCCCTCCGCGTGCGCGTTCTGCGCGACCAGGGGAGGTGCGGGTGACAGGTACGGCGTGATCGACGCGATCGCGGCGAGCGCCACGATTCTGCCGATTCTGCATGGAAGCCGTACGGCAACGATACGCATGGAATCTCTCTCCTGGGCGAAGGAGGGGAAGATGAAACCGCTCGATTCTCATTTTAGGCGTATCAGGGATGTAGCAGCAAGGCTGGCGTCGTGAGGGTGTGAGGGTGTGGGATCGATCGAGCTGGCGGGTCCCGCGCCGGGCACACGTCGGAAGGATGGGAAGAAGCCTCGCGCCGCTTGCGAGGCTTTCCGCGTCCGGCGGTGGAAGATCGGACCCTGGACGTGGCCATCCCCTCGCGGCGGGAACCCCGGGTGTACAGATTACCGCTCGATCCGTTGCCGGCGATTCCCCGTTCTCGATTCCCTGCAGTTGTTCGTCCAGGTCGCCCTTCCGCTGCCCATGCCGCGTACGTTCACGTACGCCGTTCCGCCCGAGCTGCGCGCCGCCGCGCGGCCGGGCGCGCGCGTGCTGGTGCCGTTCGCCAACAAGGAGAAGATCGGCTGGATCGACCGCGTGGCCCAGGCGCCGGAGCGCGCCGACCGCATCAAGCCCATCGCCGCCGTGCTGGACGCGCACCCCAGCGTCACGCCGACCATCCTCGAGCTCAGCCGCTGGATCGCCGACTACTACCTGGCGCCGCTGGGGCTGGTGCTGCGGACGGCGCTCCCCGCGGGGCTCACGGATTCGTCCACCGACTACGTCTCCCTGGTCCGTGAGCCCGACGGGGACGACCTGTCGCCGCTGGAGATGAAGCTGATGGCGTGGCTGGCGGACACGGAGGGGCCGCAGGCCGTCCTTCGCCTGCGCCGCGAGCTGGGCGACCACGGCTGGTGGCCCGTCATCCGGCGGATGGAGGAGCGGGGCTTCGTCCGCGCCGAGACGGCGGGGCCGCGCATCGAGCACGCCGTAAAGACGCGCCGCGTGCTGCGCATTGCCCGCGAGCTGCCCACGCTGCTGGCGCGCGAAGAGGCGTTCGGGCGCGCGAAGCGGCAGCGCGAGGCGTACGAGACGCTGGAGTCGCTGGGCGGGCGGGCAGAGGCGGCGCACCTGACGGCGGGGCTGGGCTTCGCGCCCGACATCGTTCGCCAGCTGGTGAAGAAGGGGCTGGTGAGCACGGAGGACGAGGTGGTCTCGCGCGATCCGTACGCGGAGATGGCGGTCGCCCAGGCGCCGCGGCTGGAGCCCACGGAAGCGCAGGCCGGCGTGATCCGCGAGCTGGTGAAGGCGAGCCGGACGCGGAAGGGGGGGACCTTCCTTCTCCGCGGCGTCACGGGATCGGGAAAGACGCTGGTCTACATCGAGCTGCTGCGCGAGGTGGTGGAGCGGCAGGGAAAGACGGCCATCGTCCTGGTCCCCGAGATCGCGCTGACGCCGCAGACGGTGGGGCGCTTCAAGGCGGTGTTCGGCGACCGCGTCGCCGTGCTGCACTCCGCGCTGAGCGAGGGCGAGCGGTACGACGAGTGGCGGTCGCTGCGCGCGGGGGAAAAGCAGATCGTGGTGGGCGCGCGCTCGGCCATCTTTGCCCCGCTGGCCAACCTGGGCGCGGTGATCGTGGACGAGGAGCACGAGGGCTCGTACAAGCAGGCCGAGGCGCCCCGCTACCACGCGCGCGAGGTGGCGGTGGTCCGGGCGACGCTCGAGGGCGCCGTCTGCCTGCTGGGCTCCGCAACGCCGTCGCTGGAAAGCTGGGTGAACGCGCGGGCGGGAAAGTACGCGCTGCTGGAGCTTCCGGAGCGCGTGGGCGGGCAGCCGATGCCGCCCATCAAGGTCGTGGACCTGCGCGCGGAGCGAAAGCGGGTCAAAAAGACGACGGGGCCGCTGCAGGAGCCGGCCCCCGTCATCCTGAGCGACGTGCTGGTGGACGCGGTGCGCGAGCGGATCAGGCGCGCCGAGCAGACCATCCTTCTCCTCAACCGCCGCGGCTACGCGACGTTCGTGCAGTGCCGCGAGTGCGGGCAGGTGTGGCACTGCCCGCAGTGCAACGTGTCGCTCACCTTTCACCGCAGGCGGGCGCGGCTCACCTGCCACTACTGCCTGCACGAGGAGGCGGCGCCCAGGATCTGCTCGGCGTGCGGATCGGACGACCTGAGCTTCAAGGGGGTGGGGACGGAGCAGGTGGAGCGCGCGGTGGAGGAGGCGTTCCCCGCCGCCCGCATCGCGCGGATGGACGTGGACACGACGGCCGGCAAGTGGGCGCACCACACCATCCTCACCAGGGTGGAGCGCGGCGAGGTCGACATCCTGCTGGGCACGCAGATGATCGCCAAGGGGCTGGACTTTCCCAACGTGACGCTGGTGGGGGTGATCAACGCCGACACGGGGATCAACCTTCCCGACTTCCGCGCGACGGAGCGCACGTTCCAGCTGCTGACGCAGGTGGCGGGGCGCGCGGGGCGGGGGCCCAAGGGCGGCGAGGTGTTCATCCAGACGGCGCTCCCCAACCACTACGCCGTCGCGGCGGCCATGGAGCACGACTTCGTGGGCTTTGCGGACCGGGAGATCGACACGCGCCGCGAGCCGGCGTATCCACCGTTCTCGCGCCTGGTGAACGTGGTGGTGAGCGGGGTGGAGGAAGAGGCGACGCAGGAGGCCGCCGTGGCCGCGGCGGACTGGGTGAGCGGACTGCTGGCCGCGCGAAAGGTGCGCGACGTGGCGCTCGTGGGCCCCGCGCCGTGCCCCATCGACCGCATCCGCGGCCGCTGGCGCTGGCACTTCATCCTGCGCTCGCCCAGCGCGAAGACGCTGGGCAAGGTGGCGCGCTACTTCTTCGAGAAGTACAGCGTGGGCGGCGGCGGCAAGGCCGAGCTGCGCATCGCCATCGACCGCGATCCCGTGGCGCTGCTGTAGGCTCCCACCGGAATGAACGGGTGAACGGGTGAACGGGTGAACGGGTGAAGGATGAGCGGAGGACGATGAGCAGGGTACACCCGCTGCTGGAAAAGCGAGAAGCCCCGTCGCGGCTCGTCGCACGGGGCTTCAACTGCTCCTGGTTCTGGGTTCCAGCGTCGCGGCACTCACCTCGCCCGTGGCACGAGCGGGTCCGCGCAGGCGGACATCACGTTTTCCCAGCCGCGATTTCAATCGCCACGGCAGGGGGCGGCAACTGCAACCGGTGCTCACAACAGTCCACACGCATCCTCGGCTCACCTGCACCGCCTTCCCAGGCGGCGGGCTGCAGGGAGACGGCGGAGTGCGAGCCGGAGGAAGACCGCTGCCCGGGTCCCTTCTCCATGGTCTCCTGCACCCGTTAGCCGGCCGGGCTTTCGTTCCGGAGCGCAGGGGCAGCCGCCGCGGGGTGGCTGCCCCTCTTCGCGTCCGGTGAACGCATGGCGTGCGTGACAGATCCCGGATTCCATCTGATATTGGATACCCCTGCTCGCGCCGCGACGGTGCGGTCCGGGCAGGAGGAGGCCGATGTTCATCCACCCCGAACAATGGAGGCGACGATGCGAAAGCTGACGCTCGACCTGAACGGGCTGCAGGTGCAGTCGTTCGCGACGGACGAGGCGGGGACGCTGCCGTTCGGCACGGTGCACGGCCGGCAGGGAAAGCCCACGGGGCAGCAGGACACGGAGTGCTCCGCGGTGGACGCGTGCGCATCCGCGCGCGGCTGCAGCGAGATTGCGGAGTGCCGGCCCACGGAGGGCACCAACTGCCCCTCGGCCGCCCTGAACTGTCCCTCGTCGCGCGGGTGCACCAAGGGACCGGGGTGCCCGGACGATCCCTCCGCCGTGGACGCCTGTCCGTCGGCGCGCGGCTGCACCGAGGTCAACTGCCCGGCGCCGGCCTGAGCGACGCGTGAAGAGCGGGGCAGCCACCACGCGTGGGTGCCCCGCTCGTCGTGTCAGTCGTCCGCCCACTCCACTCCCGCGCGGTTGAAACCGCGGCTACAACGTCACGAAGTCCGCCTCCGCGGACTCGGCGGCCCGGCCGTGTGCGGCGTCCCGGGCACCCGCGCGTCCGCAACCGGGTGATCACGCGCCAGTTATCCGGTCGCGCGCGGGCCGCGGCTCCTTCTTTCGAACAAATTCCTTTATCCAACACCGCCTGCCGCCGTATACTGCGCGACGGGCGGCGCTCAGGCGTGCCTTTTCCCGGTTCACATCCATCCCGCGTCTTTCATGAAGCTGGTGATCCACAACGCCGCCCGCGTGTGGGGCGGCAACGAGAAGTGGATGCTGACGCTGGCGCGGGGGCTGGTGCGGCGCGGGCACGAGGTCGTGGTGTCGTGCCGGCGGGGCGGGGAAGTGGCGCGGCGGATGGAGGCGTGCGGCGTCCGCACCTCGTCCGTGCGCCCGGGCGCCGCGCTGGACCTGCCGCGCGCGGTGCGGTTCGCGGCGTGGCTGCGGCGCGAGCGGCCGGACGCGGTGCTGCTGACCTCGTGGAACGGCGGTTTCTGGGGATCGTGGGCGGCGCGCAGGGCGGGCGTTCCGCGCGTGGCCGTGCGGCTGGGGATCGTGCGCGTGCCGGCGCGGCGGAGCACGAGGCGCTGGTTCCCGCGCCGGGTGGATGCGCTGGTCGTCAACGCGCCCGAGATCGCGGATGCGTGGCGGGCGCGTGCCCCCTGGTTCCCCCCGCACCGCATCCACGTGGTGCTGAACGGGATCGAATGCGCCCCGATCGACCGTCCCGGCGCCGCGGACCAGCTGCGGCGGGAGGTGGGGGCGGATGCGGGGACGCTGCTGATCGGCGCCGCGGGGCACGTGACGCGGCGCAAGGGATTAGACGTGCTGCTGGATGCGTTCGCGCGGGCGCGGGTGGCGGATGCGCGGCTGGTGGTCGCCGGCGACGGGCCGGAGCTGCCGCGGCTGCGGGAGCGCGCGCGGGCGCTGGGGATCGCGGATCGCGTGCACTGGCTGGGCCGCCGCGACGACGTGCCCGCCGTGCTGGGGGGATGCGGCGCGTTCGTCCTCAGCAGCCGCAACGAGGGGATGGCGAACGTGATGCTGGAGGCGATGTCCGTGGGCACGCCCGTGATCGCCGCGGACGTGAGCGGCGTGCGCACGGCGGTGGGGGTGGATGACGACGGATCGCCCGCCGGCTGGATGGTCCCGCCGGAGGACGCGGACGCGCTGGCCGCCGTGCTGCGCGAGGTGGCGACGCTGCTGCGCGACGATCCCGCCGCCGTGCGGGCCCGCACGGACGCCGCGCTGCGGCGCGTGCGCGCGCGGTTCGGCGTGGAGCGGATGGTGGCGGAGTGCGAGTCCGTGCTCGCCGGCGGCGCGGCCGACGCGCGGGAGAGCCAGCCGGAGCGGCGGCTGGTGCCCGTCTGAGGGGAGCGCACCCCTGATACCCAATCCGGGAAAAGAATGTGACTTCCTGAGGGAGCGCACGCGCAGATCCTGCCGCCTGCACTGACTCCGGCGCGCCGGGTTCCCGGTCAGGGCAACGTTCAGCGCGGCGCCTCCCTCAGCCTCAGGAAATCATGCACTCTATTGCCGGATTTGGTACGAAAGGGACGGATGCGTCCCGGGCGAAACCCCATCGCCCGGGATGCATCCGTTTTCGGCCGGCCGTGAGCCGTCCATGGTGTGGAGGGTCCGCCACAACATGTAGTACAAAGCTTGACGTTTTCCTCAAGATGTGCCAGCTTTCAGCTTGACCGCCACCAGATCGTGCGGCGGCCTTCCTCCGCGACATCTTTTTCCGCAGCGTGTCGCAGGCGTGCCCGGCCCGTTACGAAAGCCGGACGCACCCGTCGAGGAGTGGCGCGAGCTTCGCACGGGACTTGAAATCAAACCCTTCAGCAGTCGGGTCGGATCGAAGGAACGGTAACGCTCAAGCGAAAGGAAGCGAGCACGCACATGGGTTGTCTGGCGCTCAACGCATCCTACGAACCGCTGACGATTCTGCCGGTAGAGCGGGCCCTGCGGCTGGTGTTCGACCGCAAGGCCGAGGTGCTCGAGGAAGACGACGCGCGCATCTTCCGCTCCGCAAAGGAGCGGGTGGCGGCGCCGCTCGTCATCCGGCTCAAGCGGTTCGTCCACGTGCCGCGCAGGTTCAGGCGGCAGGTTACCAACACCTTTCTGTTCGCGCGGGACGGGTACCGCTGCCAGTACTGCGGCCGGCACAAGGGCCAGCTGCGGGGCCGCGAGTTCCTTACGCGCGACCACGTGCTCCCCATCTCCCGCGGGGGCGGCAACACCTGGAACAACGTCGCCACGGCGTGCTCCGGGTGCAACAACCGCAAGGCCAGCCACCTCCCCGAAGAGATCGGCATGCACCTGCTGCACAAGCCCACGGAGCCCAACTACGTGGAGCTGGTGTGGGCGGTGCGCCGCGTGACCGTCGTTCAGGCCAAGTACATCGCCATGTTCTACGGCGAGGAAGTGCTGGCCGCACTGCTCAAGCACAACGACGCCGACCATTCGCACAGTCAAACGCACAACCACGAGCACGCGCGTCACCTGACGCTCGTGTCCTAGGGCGGGCCCGTCGCTTCCGACCGGCCCGCCTTCTCTTTTTATGGAGAGGCTCTCTCGTCCCGCTCAGGGGGCGGGGGCCTCTTTCGCGTTCGTGATGATCTGCGCGCCTTTGGGGACCGGCGTGGGCCCCGGTTTACGCCAGTGCCCGGGCGCCCCGACCAGGATCGAGCTGGCGCCCGACGCGGCCCCCTCTCCCCCGGCCCCTCTCCCCCGCTGCGCGGGAGAAAGGGGAGAATTCGATCGCGCTACGGCAGGGATCGAACTGCGTCGGCGGGGGCCCCTCCCCCGGCCCCTCCCCGCTCGTTCCTCGCGGAGAGGGGAGAATTCGGTTGCGCTCCGACAGCTTCGGGTCGCGCTCTCCCTCCCCCCGCAGTTTGTGGGAGAGAGCTGGGGAGGGGGTGCCGTCGGGTGCAGTCCGATCTCGTTGTAGACGCACCTGCGGTTCTCCCCCTCTCCCGGCGCCCCGGCGGGGTCGGGACCGTGGCGCCGTGCCTCGCCCGCGCCTACATTCGCGTCCGACATTGACGAATCCAGCCCCCACCGACTGAATCCGCCCATGCAGCACCCCCTCCGCATTGCCGCGGCGGCGCTTCCGGCGCTGCTGATCGCATCCGCCGCGCACGCGCAGCAGCCGCGCGTGCCGAACGACGCGCGCGTGCGCCAGGCGCTGGAGGCCGCGCGCGCCGGCGAGCCGCAGACCATCGAAGACCAGATCGCCATCTGCCAGATCGAGGCGCCGCCCTTCAAGGAGCAGCGCCGCGCGGAGGACTACCGCGCGCGGCTGCAGGCGCTGGGGCTGCGCAACGTGCGCATCGACGCCGAAGGGAACGTGATCGCCGAGCGGCCGGGGGAGCCGGGCGAGCCCGTGGTGGTGATCTCCGGGCACCTGGACACCGTCTTTCCTGAGGGCACCGACGTCACCGTGCGGCGCGAGGGGACCACGCTCCGCGCCCCCGGCATCGGCGACGACTGCCGCGGGCTGGCCATTCTGCTGGGGGTCGCGCGGGCGCTGGACCAGGCGCAGGTGCGCACGCGCGGGACGATCGTCTTCGTGGGCACGGTGGGCGAGGAGGGGCCGGGGAACCTGCGCGGCGTGCGCCACCTGTTCGCCACGGAGATGCGCGACCGGATCGACTACTTCATCTCCGTCGACGGCACCGGCCTGGGGCTGAGGAAGGACGCCGTCGGCAGCCATCGCTACACCGTCACCTACAAGGGTTCGGGCGGCCACAGCTACGGCGACTTCGGCGCGCCCAACCCGGTCCACGCGCTGGGCCGCGCCATCGCGAAGATCTCGGAGTTCCGGGTGCCGTCGGACCCGCGCGTCACCTTCAGCGTGGGGGTGATCGAGGGGGGCACGTCGGTGAACTCCATCGCCATGACGGCGGCCATGCAGGTGGACATGCGCTCGGTGGATGCGGGCGCGCTGGACTCGCTGGACGCGCGCTTTCAGGCCGCCATCCGCCAGGCGCTGGAGGAGGAGAACGCGCGCTGGAGCCAGGGCGACCGGCTGACGCTGGAGATCGACACCATCGGCATCCGCCCCGCCGGCCGCCAGCCGGACGACGCGGCCATCGTCCGCGCGGCGCGGGATGCGGGGCGCGCGCTGGGCTTCGACGTGCCCGCCATCGCCAGCAGCACGGACGCCAACATCCCCATCGGCCTGGGCATTCCCGCGGTCACCATCGACGGCGGCGGGCGCGGCGGCGGCGCGCACTCGCTGGGCGAGTGGTTCGACACGGCGGACAGCCACCTGGGCACGCAGTGGGCGCTGCTCTTCGTCCTTACGCTCGCGGGCGTGCGATGACGGGGATGCGGCGCGTCCGCCTGCTGCTCCTGCTGGTCCTGCTCCCGCTCGCCTTCATCTCCCTTCGCGAGACGCTGGCGGTGGACGCGTGCCTGGACCAGGGAGGCAGCTACGACTACAAGGCGGGCCAGTGCGACATGACCACGTCGCACCCATACGAGCCCTTCATGGATCGCCACAGCGTGCTCATCGGCGCCACGCTCGTCGCGCTGATGGGCGCGGGCGTGGCCATCTGGCTCCGCCGCCGCGCCCTTCGCGAGCGAGGAAGCTGAACGAAGGCCGATCCGGGGTTGCCGGCGCGCGGCCCGCGCGCGCATGTTGCGGCCGGTTCAGCACATCCAGACGAGAGGCGAGGAAGCATCGATGCCGGAATACGAGGCCGGGCCGCTGTCGGCGGTCCCGGAGGGCGAGGCGCGCGAGTTCACCCTGGGCGGGCGCGAGATCGTGCTGTGCAACGTGGAGGGCGAGATCTACGCGCTGCAGGGGATGTGCAGCCACGAGGAACTGCCGCTGGACGGCGGCGAGGTGGACGGCACCACGCTCATCTGCAACTGGCACGGCGCCACGTACGACGTGTGCACCGGCCGCGCGACCGGCCTTCCCGCCACCGAGCCGCTGCAGACCTACGAGACGCGCGTGGACGACGGCCGCGTGTTCGTGACGGTGCCGGACTGATCCGGTTCCATGGATGTGGCGAGCCCCGGCCGGATGATTCCGCGCCGGGGCTCGTCGTCTGGCGGATGATCGAACAGACGCGCATCATGGACGCATGATGCGGACGATTTCACTCGGGCTGCTGCTCGCGCTGGCGGCGTGCGCGCGGCCGGGCGAACCACGGAACGGCGGAGGGGCGGGGGAGATGCGATTTCTGGCGCTGGGGGATTCGTATACGATCGGCGAAGGCGTGGACGAGGCGGAGCGGTGGCCGGTGCAACTCGCCGCGCTGCTGCGGGATCGCGGGATCCAGGTCGCCGATCCGCGGATCATCGCGCGCACCGGCTGGACCACCGACGAGCTTTCCGCCGCCATCGACGCCGCCGATCCGCGGGGGCCGTTCGCGCTGGTGTCTCTGCTGATCGGCGTCAACAACCAGTACCGCGGGCGGGACGCGGAGGAGTACCGCGCGCAGTTCACGGAGCTGCTTCAGCGCGCAATCGGCTTTGCGGGCGGGGACGCGTCGCGGGTGGTGGTGCTGTCCATCCCCGACTGGGGCGTCACGCCGTTCGCCGACGGGCGCGAACGCGCGCAGATCGCAGCGGAGATCGACGCCTACAACGCCATCAACCGCGACGAGGCGCGGCGTGCCGGCGCGCACTGGGTGGATGTGGCGCCCCAGAGCCGCGCCGCCGGCGCCGACCCCGCGTTCCTGGTGTCCGACGGCCTGCACCCCTCCGGCCGCGCCTACGCCGAATGGGCGCGCCTGGCGCTCCCGGTGGCGCTGGAGGCACTGGGCGGATCAGAGTGAGCAGGCCGTGATCGACCAGACGGGGGCCGGGCGAGGCCCCCGGGGCGATTGAAATCGCGGCTGGGAAAACGTAATGTCCGCCTGCGCGGACCGCTCCTGCCACGGGCGAGTGAGTGCCTCGTCGCTGCAAACCAAAAACCCGAAGCAGTTGAAGCCCGTTCGGCGAGTGTAACGAGCCGAGACGGGGCTTATCGCTGTCCCAGCAGCGGATTCATCCGCTCATCCGGGCGGGCATCGGGCCGCTCATTCCGGCCGCTCATCATCCCGCGTCCCCATCTCATATCACCCGTTCACCCCATCACCCGTTCACCCGTTCACCTTCGTCCCCCGCGCCAGCGCCAGCGTGCTCCCCACGATGAGCGCCGCGCCGGCCAGCGTGCCCCAGTCCGGGATCTCGGAGAAGAACAGGATCCCCCAGGTGCCGGCGAACACGATCTGCAGGTAGGCGGTGGCCGTAGCGGGGCCGGCGCGCTCCAGCCGCAGGCCATTGGTGATGGCAAGCTGCCCCAGCTGCGTCGACACGCCGATCCCCAGCAGCACCAGCCACTCCATGGGCGTGGGCCACAGCGCGCCCGGCAGCGCCGTGGGCATGGCCGCGAAGATGGAGATCAGCGAAAAGTAGAAGACGATCACCGACGGGTCCTCGGTCGCGCCCAGCTTGCGCACGGTGACGTACGCCATGGAGCTGAAGATGGCGCCCGCCAGCCCGATCGCCACCGTCGTAGGGTCCAGCGCCGTGCCCCCGCCGAACAGGAACGACGGCCGCACCATCACCAGCACGCCGATCATGCTCACGACCACGGACAGCACCTCGCGCCTGCGCAGCCGCTCGCCCAGGAACGGCACCGCCAGCAGGCCGGCCCAGACGGGGTTGGTGTACTGGATGACCGTGGCGTCGGCCAGCGGCAGGTGGACGATGGAGTGGTAGAACGCGGAGAGCGCCAGAAAGCCCACCGTGCCGCGCAGGATCAGCAGCCCGCGCTTGCCCGGCGTGCCCCACGGGCTTACGCGGGCGTGGCGCACGGCCCAGGCGCTCAGGATGAAGGTGATGACGGCGCGGATCATCACCATCTCCTGCGGGGGGAGCCGCTGCCCGCCCACCTTTACCAGCAGGCTCATGATGCTGAAGAACAGCGCGCCCGCCGCCATGTAGCGCATCCCCAGCGGAAAGCGCGACGGCGCCCGCGGCTCGTCGTCCTCCGTCTGGATCCCCGCCACCTCGCCGGAGAGCTCGGGGGTGGCCCCCACCGCCTCGTCCGCTCGTCCGCGTCTGTCCTGTTCCGGCACGTCCCTCTCGATTCTCCCGTGTGGTTCCGCACCCCGAAGATAGCCCCCGGCGCAAGCCCGTCTTGCGCATCGCGCGCGGACGCGGAGCTTGTCTCTCATCCACCTGTCCTGGAGGGGTCGATGGACGAGATCCGCCCGAAGCCCGCGGAGCGCCTGGGTGAACTTCGCCCCGCAGAAGTTCACCGACGGCCGCCTGACCGACGAGCCGACGCGCACCATCCTCGCGTCGTTCCTCGCCGAATTCGAGGCTTACATCCGCCGGATGACGGGGGGACGGGGGGACGGGTGAACGGGTGAACGGGTGAACGGGTGAACGGGTGAACGGGTGAACGGGTGAACGGGTGAACGGGTGAACGGGTGAACGGGTGAACGGGTGAACGGGTGAACGGAGGCGGGGTGACGGGTGCGTTTCGGGAGGGCTGATGCGTCCGCCGCCACCACGGGTTGAAACCCGCGGCTGGAAATGCCATAAGCCCGGTCTTTGCTCGTTCCTCGCAAAACCGGGCTTCACCCGCTCGCGTGGGCAACGGGCGGCGCGCATGGAGCGCAAAGGCGCCAGGTTCCAATCATCCACCCCTCACCTTGTCCCGTCGCCCCCTTGTCACCCGTTCACCCCTTCACCCGTTCACCCCCGTGCCTTGCCGAACCGGCGTCGGGCGCGTATCCCAAGTCAGCCGCGGAGCACGCGGACGACCGGCGGCAATCACATCAGACAGGGCCAGGATGAAGCCGTTCCTGATCGGCATCGCGGGGGGTACGGGGTCGGGCAAGACCACGGTGGCGCGGCGCATCTTCGATTCGCTGCACCTGGACAGCGCCGCCTTCATCGACTACGACGCGTACTACAAGGAGCTGGGGCACCTGTCGCTGGAGGCGCGCGCGGCGATCAACTTCGACCACCCGGACTCGCTGGACAACGACCTGATCGTGCACCACCTGCACGAGCTGATCGCCGGCCGCCCCATCGAAAAGCCCGTCTACGACTTCGCGCGCCACACCCGCGCCGCCGAGTCCATCCCCGTGCGGCCGCGCGACGTGATCCTGGTGGACGGCATCCTTCTCTTTGCCGAGCCCCGTCTGCGCGAGCTGTTCGACCTCAAGATCTTCGTGGATACGGACGCGGACGTGCGCTTCATCCGCCGGCTGCGGCGCGACATCGAAGAGCGCGGGCGCACGATGGATTCCGTCATCGAGCAGTACCTGACGACGGTTCGGCCCATGCACTTCGAGTTCGTGGAGCCCACCAAGCGCTACGCCGACGTCATCATCCCCCGCGGCGGCCAGAACCGCGCGGGGATCGACGTGGTCGCCGCCCGCATTCGCGAGCGCCTGACGCAGAAGGCCCGCGAGGAGGGGTAGATGCGCGGCCGCGGACGAAACGGTGTGACTTGCCGCGGGAGATCCGGGTAGAAGGGCCCGGTCTGCGTCCGCAGAGCCCTCTCCCCGACGGGCCTTGTGCTCGTTCCTCGCAACGGCCGTCGACCCCTCCCCCAACTTCGGGGGAGGGGTGAAGATGCGCACGGATGTCTGTCGAAGCGCGTCACCTCTCCCCCAGGGGTTTTTGGGGGAGAGGCCGGGAGAGGGGGCGCCTTGCGGACGTAGCTGGATGTCTGTCCGGTGCGCGTCAGCTTGCGTCCACCTGCGCCTGCAGCCGGCCGATCAGCGCCAGCAGCTCCGGCACGTCGCTGAGGGTGCGCTGATGCGCCTCCAGCGCCAGCTCCAGCGCGCGGCGGCTGAGCGCGCCGGCCGTGGCCGCGTCTCCCGCGGCGCGGTGCACCTCCGCCTCCGCGGCGACGACGTTCGCCCAGGCGCCCAGCACGTCGGGATCGTTCACCATCTGCGCGGCGGAGGCGGAATCCAGCCGCTGCACCACGTCCGCCATCGGCCCCAGCAGCCCCGAAAGGGACTCCCGCGCCTGCGCCAGCAGCTCCGCGGCGCTCTCGTTCTGCCGGACCTTGCCCATCACCGCCTCCACCATCTGGCGGATCTGGGCGATCATGCGGAGGATGTAGTCCCGCTTCTCGGACGAGGTGAGCATCGTCTGCGCTCCATTCGGTCGGGGGGAGGACGATGGACGTAGCCGCTCGCCTCAGTGTACGTCATCCAGCTTCCCGGCACCGTACGGATCATCGTCCCGGAAGCTTCACGCCAGCCGCCAGGGGAGGGGAAGGATGGATGAGGACCTGGAGGGGATGTCGCGCGAGGCGCTGATCGCGGAGGTGAAAAAGCTGCGGCAGGGCGTGCGCATCCATCGCGACAGCACCGGCAACGAGCTCTGCTGGCACCATCCCGACCTGTGGGCGCTGCTCCCCGAGCGCACCGACCCCGCGCCCACCGTCCCCGAGTGGCCGCAGTTCATGCGCGGCTGCGTCCGCTACCGCCAGTCGCTGGACGAGCAGCTGCCCCACGCCCCTCGCTCGCACGAGGAGTACCCGGGGTGACGATCGGGAAATCCGCGGCTCACCGAAAGGCGTGCGCGCGATGAATACCACCACGGTGGTCCCGGACGAGGCCACGATCCGTCTCTCGTTGACGGAGCTGCGTACCGGTCAACGATGCCCTGAACGAGGTGTGCAACGGGCTCGACGTCGCCGAGTTCTCCACCCGGATCGGCGTCGAGCGGACGGAGGCGGCCCGGCTCCTGGAACAGGTTCACGCGCTCATCACGCGCATGGAGCAGATGTAGCCGGGCACGCGGTCGGCACTCCGCGGCTGCGTACGCCGCGCCGTCTCCGTCTCCAGCCAATCGGCCCCTGGGATTCGGGGACGGCCCGTTTCCCATCTGCGCCCGGAACTCCGTGGGCGCACCCTCCCGTTGCAGTGCCATCTCCCTTGACATCGGCGCAACCGCCGCGTATCTCTGAAAACGTTTTCATGAAAACGTTTCCACAATCGATTTGCTCATCCTCTGAGCATAACCCGTGGACCGGCGGGGCGATCTGTGAGCATCACCATCCGTGACGTGGCCCAGCGGGCCGGCGTGTCGGTCACCACCGTATCGCGCGCGCTCAACGGCACCGGGCCGGTGAGCGACGACGTGCGCCGCCGCGTGGAGGCCGCGTCCGCCGAGCTGCGCTACCTTCCCCACGGCACCGCCCGCAGCCTGATCACCCGCCGCACCGACGTCTTTGGCGTGGTGCTTCCCGACCTCTTTGGCGAGTTCTTCAGCGAGGTGATCCGGGGGATGGATCCCCAGGCGCAGCAGCGCGGCTACCACCTGCTCCTGAGCGGGTCGCACGACGGGCGGCGAGAGATCGAGTTCGCCGTGGGCGCCATGCGCGGCCGCGTGGACGGGATGATCGTGATGTCGCCCGACGTGGCCGGCGCCGAGCTGGAGGGATGCCTTCCCCCGGACGTCCCCGTCGTCCTGCTGAACTGCGACGTGGCCGGCACGGCGTTCAGCGCCATCAACGTGGACAACTACGGCGGCGCGCTGGAGATGGTGCGCCACCTGGTCCGCATGGGCCACCGCCGCGTGGGGATGGTCACCGGCGCGGCCGCCAACTTCGACGCCCGCGAGCGCCTGCGCGGCTTTCGCGCCGCCATCGCCGAGGCGGACGGCGTGGAGGGGGTGGAAGCGGCGGGCGACTTCACCGAGGCCGGCGGCTACCGCGCGGCGCTGGAGCTGGCCGGCGCGGAGAACCCGCCCACGGCCGTGTTCTGCGCCAACGACTCCATGGCGGTGGGCGCCATCAGCGCGCTGCGGCGCGCGGGGCGTCGGGTGCCCGACGACGTGGCCGTGGCGGGGTTCGACGACATCCCCATCGGCCGCTACCTGAGCCCCTCGCTCTCGTCCGTGCGCGTGGACGTGAACCGCATGGGCGCCCGCGCCGTGGAGCTGCTGTGCCACGCCATCGCGGGCGACGCGCCCCCCGCGCAGGAGCTGCTCGAGACCCGGCTGGTCGTTCGCCGCTCGTGCGGCGGCGGCACCGACGATCCGCCTTCTCTCCAGGATTTTCGCTGACCTTACCCACCCCACCCAGGAGCACGCCAATGAAACCAGGATCCATCGTCCGTGCGCTCTTTCTGCTCCTCTCCCTGGTCTGCGCCTGGCCCGGGGCGGCCGGGGCGCAGACCACCACGGGGCGCATCCAGGGCTACGTGCGCGGCCCCGAGGGCGAAGACGTCGCGGGCGCCACGGTGGTGGCCCGGAACACGGAGACCAACCAGCGCCGCACGGCGGTCACCGGGCCCAACGGCGGCTACGTGCTCCCCGGCCTGCGCCCCGGGCCGTACGAGGTGACGGTGACGCGGGTGGGGCAGGGGTCGCAGAGCCGCACCGTGCAGGTGGGGGTGGGGCAGTCGATGGACGCCAGCTTCACCCTGGTCGCGCAGGCCGTGCAGCTGGAGGCCATCACCGTCAGCTCGGGGACGGGGACCACGGAAAGCCGCACCAGCGAGGTGGCGACCAACGTGAGCCGGCAGCAGGTGGAGAACCTGCCCACGGCGGACCGCAACTTCCTCAGCCTGGCGCAGCTCGCGCCGGGGACGCAGCTGCAGAACGCCACCCTGGACGGGCAGCGCAAGACGTTCACGGCGGGCGCGCAGGGCGCGGAGCAGGTGAACGTGTTCATCGACGGGGCCAGCTACAAGAACGACATCCTGGCGGGCGGCGTGGTGGGCCAGGACGCCAGCCGCGGCAACCCGTTCCCGCGCAACGCGGTGGGCGAGTTCCGCGTCATCACGCAGAACTTCAAGGCCGAGTACCAGAAGGCCAGCAGCGCCATCATCACGGCCACCACGCGCTCCGGCAGCAACTGGTGGGAGAGCAGCGCGTTCGTGAACTGGCAGAACCGCGAGCTGATCGCGCTGGACCGCTTTCAGTCGGCCGTGGCCGACACGGCCAGCGACTACGACCGCCCCGAGTTCGAGAAGGTGCAGTGGGGCGCCAGCCTGGGCGGGCCCATCCTGGCCGACCGGCTCTTCTTCTTCGGCAGCATCGAGCGGCTGGACCAGCAGCGCGCCACCCGGGTGAACATCGTGCCGCCCACGGGCTTCGCCGCGCTGGACACCATCGACTTCGCGGGGATGAACGGCGAGTTCGCGCAGCCGTTCGACCAGTGGCTGGGCTTCAGCAAGCTGAGCTGGCAGCACCGCGAGAACAGCTTCATGGAGCTCAGCTACAGCCTGCGCCTGGAAGAGGACGTGCGCAACTTCGGCAACCTGGACAGCTACCAGGCGGCCATGCTCTTCAGCAACGACATCCACACGGGGGTGCTCAAGCACGTGTGGTCGCCGGGCGACCTTGTGAACGAGGCCACGCTCAGCCTGCAGAGCTACCGCTACAACCCCGAGGCGCTGAACCCGGGGATCCCCAACCGCTTCTTCGGCTTCGGCTGCTGCGCGCAGATCGGCGGCAACGTGAGCAGCCAGGACATGCGCCAGCTTCGCCTGTCGCTGCGCAACGACCTCACCTGGACCGGGTGGCGGATGGGGGGCGAGCACATCCTCAAGGGCGGCTTCAACCTGGACTGGGTGGACTACGACATCCAGAAGCGCAACAGCGAGAACCCGCGCTTCGTGTACGAGCCCTGGTTCGGGGGGTTCGCCACGCCGCAGCGGGTGGAGTTCCAGACGGGCGATCCGGACTTCGGCGCGCAGAACACGCAGCTGGGGCTGTACGTGCAGGACGACTGGTCGCCCACCAGCCGCCTGGTGCTCAACCTGGGCATCCGGTGGGACTACGAGTCGCACATGATGAACTACGACTACGTCACGCCGTCGGCCATCGTGGACTCGCTCACCAAGTACCAGGACCGCCTGTTCCGCCCGCTGAACCCGGACCGCTACTTCACCGACGGCGACGACCGCAAGCCGTTCCTGGGCGCGTTCCAGCCGCGGCTGGGCTTCAGCTACGCGCTGGACAGCCAGCAGCGGACGGCGGTGTTCGGCGGATGGGGGCTGTTCTACGACCGGCAGCTGTTCGACCACGCCATCGAGGAGTCGTTCGCGCTGCAGCACCCCAGCTACACGCTGTTCTTCGCCCTGCCGGGCCAGACGCCCACGGGGAACCAGATCGCGTGGAACGAGCGCTACCTGACGGACCCGGGCGCGCTGCGCGAGCTCATCGGCGACACGCGCTTCAACACGCCGGAGGTAAAGCTGCTTCCCAACGACCTGCGGCCCCCGCGGGCGCAGCACTTCAACCTGGGCGTGCGCCACGCCTTCGGCAGCGTCGAGGCGTCGGCGGCGTACACGGCGGTGCGCAGCGACAACGTGCTCACCTTCTACTGGGCCAACCAGGACTTCGTCTGCCCGGAGCGCTCGTTCGCGGTGGCCGGGTGCTTCCAGAACCGCGGCATCCCCGGGTGGGGCACCATCCTGATGGCCGACGACGCGGGGAAGACGTGGTACGACGCCCTGCAGATCAAGGTGGACCGCCCGTACCGGGGAAGCGTGGAGTCCGGCCGCGGCTGGGGCGCCGGGCTGGCGGTGACGCTGGCCGAGCGCGAGACGCAGGGCTTCAACGACCTGTTCACCTTTCCCAACGCCACGGACTACCCGCGCCAGAAGCGCAACGATGAGCCGCTGCGCATCGTGGGCAACTGGATCGTGGACATGCCCTGGCTGTGGGGCGTGCAGTTCAGCGGCCTGGTGAACCTGGGGACGGGGACGCGCCTGGACGTGGGCGGCCGCTTCGACTGCAACAACGAGAACACCTGCTTCCAGGGCGGCGGGTTCGCGCCGGAGAAGCACTCGTTCATCATCCCCGACGCGTTCGCCTACCGCATGGTGGACCTGCGCCTGCGCAAGGACTTTCTGCGCACGGGGGGCAACCGCGTCGGCGTCTCGGCGGAGCTGTTCAACGCCTTCAACTTCGACAACCTGGGGTGCTACAGCACCTTCAACCGCGACGACGACAACTTCGGCAAGGCGGGGTGCACCATCAGCGATCCCCAGCGGCTGCAGGTGGGGCTGGAGTACAACCACCGGTAGGGTTCGGTGCGAAAGTACGAAAGTACGAAAGTACGAAAGTACGAAAGTACGAAAGTACGAAAGTGCGTGAGTGCGTGAGTGCGTGAGTGCGTGAGTACGGGGCCGGCGTCCGTTTCGGCGGATCCGGCTCCCGCGCCGCGCGGACCCCGGCCAGGACGTGCACCTGATGCGATCCATCTTCCGCGCCGCCGTCGTTTTCATCGCCCTCTCCACCGGCGCGTGCGCGTCCGCCGCGCCAGGCGGCGGGGCGCCGTCGCCGGCGGCACAGGAGGCGTTCCTCGATACGCTGCAGGAGCGCACCTTCCGCTGGTTCTGGGACACCACCAACCCGCGCAACGGGCTGGTGCCGGACCGCTGGCCCACGCCGTCGTTCAGCAGCGTGGCGTCGGTGGGGTTCGGGCTGACGGCGTACGCGGTGGGGGTGGAGCGGGGATGGGTGTCGCGGTCCCAGGCGGTGGACCGCACGCTCACCACGCTCCGCTTCTTCTGGAACGCGCCGCAGGGGCCGGCGGCCAGCGGCACGACGGGGCACAACGGCTTCTTCTATCACTTCCTGGACATGAACACGGGGCGCCGGTTCGAGCGGGTGGAGCTTTCCACCATCGACACCGGGCTGCTGATGATGGGCGTCCTGGCCGCCGCCGAGTACTACGACGGCGCCGACCCGCGCGAGGCGGAGATCCGCGCCCTGGCGGACTCCCTCTACCGGCGTGTGGACTGGGCGTGGGCCGCCTCCCCGCGGCCGCCGCGCATCAGCATGGGGTGGCACCCCGAGACCGGCTTCATCCCCCACGACTACCGCGGCTACAGCGAGGCGATGTTCCTGTACGTCCTGGCCCTGGGCTCGCCCACGCACCCGGTGGACCCCTCGGCCTGGGAGGCGTTCACGTCCACCTACGTGTGGGCGGACTTCCAGGGGCGGCCGCAGGTCAACTTTCCCCCCCTATTCGGCCACCAGTACTCGCACGCGTGGATCGACTTCCGCGGCATCCGCGACCCGTACATGCGCGAGAAGGGGCTGGACTACTTCGAGAACTCGCGCCGGGCCACGCAGTCGCAGCGGGCGTACGCCATCGCCAATCCCATGGGGTGGGATGGATACGGGCCGGACATGTGGGGGCTGACGGCGGCGGACGGGCCCAGGGATACGACGCTGGTGATCGATGGGAAGCAGCGGACCTTCTGGACCTATCGCGCCCGCGGCGTAAGCGGCGACTTCGTGGAGGACGACGGCACGCTGGTGCCCACGGCGGCGGGCGGATCCATCCCGTTCGCCCCCGAGATCGCCATCCCCGCGCTGATGAACATGCGCCGCACCTACGGCGACCACCTGTTCCAGCGGTACGGCTTTCTGGACTCTTTCAATCCCACCCTCAAGCAGCCCATGCCCACGCAGCACGGGCGCATCGTCCCCGGCGTGGGGTGGTTCGACGGCGACTACCTGGGGATCGACCAGGGGCCCATCGTGCTGATGATCGAGAACCACCGCAGCGACCTGGTCTGGCGGCTGATGCGCGGCAACGAGCACGTGGTCCGCGGGCTGTGCCGCGCGGGCTTCACGGGCGGCTGGCTCGAAGGCCGCTGTGGCTGATCGCCCGCTCCGGAGAACGACGGCCATCCGCCGCGCATCGCTGTCCGGCAGATGCGAGACGCGTGGCACTGCGTTCGGGTGGATGATCGGCGTCCTCGCGCTGCCCCTGCTCGCCGCGGGGTGCGGGGGCGGTGGACCGGAGGCGGAGGTGCGGACGATCCGCTTCTGGGCGATGGGGCGCGAGGGCGAGGTGGTGGAGCAGCTGGTTCCCGAGTTCGAGCGGCGGAACCCCGGCATTCGCGTGGACGTGCAGCAGATCCCCTGGAGCGCCGCGCACGAGAAGCTGCTCACGGCGTTCGTGGGCGACGCCACGCCGGACGTGGCGCAGCTGGGCAACACCTGGGTACCGGAGTTCCAGGCCCTGAACGCGCTGGAGCCGCTGGACGCCCGCGCCGCCGCGTCCCCATCCACCCCCCGCGCGGACTACTTCGCCGGCATCTGGGACACCAACGTGATCGACGGGCGGACGTACGGGCTGCCCTGGTACGTGGATACGCGCGTCCTTTTCTACCGCCCGGACCTGATGGCCGCCGCCGGCTATCCGCAGCCGCCGACGACGTGGGCGCAGTGGCTGGACGCCATGCGGAAGATGAAGGCGCGGATGGGTCCCAACCAGCACCCCATCCTGCTGCCGACCAACGAGTGGCCGCAGCCGGTGATCCTGGGGATGCAGTCCGGCGCCACCCTGCTGCGCGACGGCGGCCGCTACGGCGACTTTTCGAACGCCGCCTTTCGCCGCGGCTTTGCCTTCTACGTCGACCTGTTCCGCGAGGGGCTGGCGCCGCGGGTGAGCGCGTCGGAGATCAGCAACCGCTACCAGGAGTTCGAGCGCGGCAACATCGGCATGGTGATCACCGGTCCGTGGGAGATCGGCGAGTTCGGGACGCGCGTGGCCGGCGCGCCCTGGGCCACGGCGCCGCTGCCGGGGCCGGACGGGCCCGGCGTGTCGCTGGCGGGCGGCGCGTCGCTGGTGCTCTTTCGCGGGTCGCGGCAGAAGGAGGCCGCGTGGAAGTTCATCGAGTTCCTTTCCGAGCCCGCGCAGCAGGTGCGCTTCTACGAGCTCACGGGCGACCTGCCGGCGCGGCGTTCGGCGTGGCGGTCGCCCGCGCTGGCGGGGAACGTTCACGCGGCGGCGTTCCGCAGCCAGCTGGACCGCGTGGTGCCGCTGCCCAAGGTGCCGGAATCCGAGCAGATCGTGAGCAAGGTGTTCGAGCAGGGCGAGCGCGCGGTGCGCGGTTCGGCCACGGTGGACCAGGCGCTCCGCACCCTGGACGGCGAGGTGGACCGCCTGCTGGAGAAGCGCCGGTGGATGCTGGACCGCCAGGCCCGGCGCGAGGGGGAGCCATGATCCGGGCCGAGGCGCCGAGGCTCGGCGACACAGATCGAACTGGCGCCCGACAGGCCCCCTCTCCCCCGGCCCCTCTCCCCCGCTGCGCGGGAGAAAGGGGAGAATTCGATCGTGCTGCGACGTGCGGCGAGCTGCGTCCGCCGGGGGGCCCCTCCCCCGGCCCCTCCCCGCTCGTTCCTCGCGGAGAGGGGAGAATTCGATCGCGCTCCGAACGTCTGTCGAGCGCGTCACCTCTCCCCCAGGGGTTTTTGGGGGAGAGGCCGGGAGAGGGGGCGCCCGGCGGGCGCAGCCGGATCCTGTCCGAAGCACCCCAACCTTTCGGCCACAACCCCTCCCCCGAAGTTGGGGGAGGGGTCGCCGGCCGTCGCGAGGAACGAGCGAAAGGCCCGGCGGGGGAGAGGGCCCCCGCGGCAACGCGCCCGAGCCTGCCCTTCCGCGTTGCGGTGGAGGCACGCCGATGACCGACACCACCACCGGCACGGCGGAGATCAGCGTGCGCGCGGACGCGGGGCTCGCGGCGGCGGCGGCGCGGGGGGGGCTGCGCGCGCCGGGCGAGCGCAACCCGGCGGCGTACGGGTTCCTGGCGCCGGCGCTGGTGCTCATCTTCATCTTCTTCTTTCTCCCCGTCGTCGCGGCGCTGATCCTCAGCTTTACCGACTTCGACCTGTACGCGGTGGGCGACCTGGCCAACGCGCGCTGGGTGGGGCTGCGCAACTACGCGCAGCTGCTGACCACGCCGCTGTTCTGGCAGGCGCTGCGCAACACCTTCTACTTCGCGCTGGTGGGCGGGCCGCTCTCCATCGGCGTGTCGCTGGGGGCGGCGCTGCTGCTCAACAACAGGCTGGTGCGCTTCAAGGGTCTGTTCCGCACCATCTACTTCGCGCCGTTCGTCACCACGCTGGTCGCCGTGGCCATTGTCTGGCGCTACCTGTACCACACGCGCTACGGGCTGCTGAACTACGGCCTGGGCGCGCTGGGGATGGAGCCCGTGGACTGGCTGGGCGACCCGCGCTGGGCCATGCCCGCCATCATCCTGATGACGGTGTGGAAGAGCTTTGGCTACAACATGCTCATCTTCATCGCCGGGCTGCAGGCGATTCCCGAAGAGCTGTACGAGGCGGCGCGAATCGACGGGGCAAGCGCGTGGCAGCGGTTCCGGCACGTGACGCTGCCGGGGCTGGCGCCCACGCTGGTGTTCGTCACCGTCATCACCATGATCGGCTTCTTTCAGCTGTTCGTAGAGCCGTACGTGATGACGGCGGGCGGCCCGCTGCGGTCGACGACCAGCGTGGTGCTGCTGATGTACGAGGAGGGCTTCCGCTGGTGGCGGATGGGGCACGCGGCGGCGGTGGCGTTCATCCTGTTCGCGGTGATCCTGGCGGCGACGCTCGTCCAGCTGGCGCTGCAGAAGCGCGCGGAGGCCCGGTGAGCCCGCGCGCCGCCCGCTTCGCCATCTACGCGCAGCTCGTGCTGGGCGCGGCGCTGATGCTGATCCCCATGCTGTGGATGATCAGCGCGTCGCTCATGCCGGCGGGGCAGGCGAGCACCTTTCCGCCGCGCCTGCTGCCGGGCGAGGTGACGTTCGAGCACTACGTGTCGCTGTTCACGCGGCTGGACCTGGGCCGCTCGCTGATGAACAGCGCCATCGTCGCGGTCACGGTGACGGCGATCAGCATCATCATCAACTCCATGGCGGGCTACGCGTTCGCCAAGCTGCGCTTCCGCGGCCGCGACCCCCTGTTCCGCGTCCTGGCCGCGGGGCTGGTGATCCCCACGCAGGTGTCGATGCTGCCGCTCTTTCTGCTGATGAAGCAGCTGGGGCTCATCAACAGCTACTGGGGGGTGATCATCCCGGGGATGGCGAGCATCTTCGGCATCTTCCTCATCCGCCAGTACGCGCAGTCCATTCCGGACGACCTGCTGGACGCGGCGCGGATGGACGGCGCGGGCGAGCTGCGCATCTACGCCTCCATCGTGCTGCCGACGATCGTCCCCATCCTGGCGACGATGGCGATCTGGACGTTCCTGAGCACCTGGAACGACTTCATGTGGCCGCTGATCGTGCTGAGCGACGAGCGGCGCTACACGCTGCCCGTGGCGCTGGCCAACCTGGTGGGCGAGCACGTGCAGGACACGGAGCTGATGATGGCCGGCTCGGTGCTGACCATCATGCCGGTGATGCTGGTGTTCCTGTTTCTGCAGCGGTACTACATCCAGGGCGTGATGGTGGGGAGCGTGAAGGGATGAAGGGGAAGCGAAGCCTCCGAGCGGTGATCGATCTGCAGTGCGAGCGGAAGCCCCGGCGCGCCCCCACCCGGGCCGGCACCACCGGCCCACCCTCCCCCAAAAAAACCTGGGGGAGGGTGAATGGCACACCTCTGTGCGTTGTCGAAGCGGGACCGAATTCTCCCTTCCCCCATGCAGTTTATGGGGGAAGGGCCGGGGATGGGGGGCGCCGGCGGCCCGCGACAAACCGTATCGAAACGGGAGCGAATTCTCCCCCTCTCCCGCGCAGCGGGGGAGGGGGCCGGGGGGAGGGGGCCCCATCGGACGCAGTTCGATGCCCGTCGTCGAGCCTCGATCCGTCGGCAACCCAACCTCCCCCAGGGTTTTTGGGGGGAGGTGCGAGCCTAAGCGAGCGGAGGGGGCGCGCCGCGCTTTCCGCAGCGCTCCTGACCCTGACGCTCGCGTCCTGCGCGACTGTATCGCCCGAACCCGCCTCCGGGCCGTCCGCCACCGCCGCGCAGACGCGGGTGGTGGACGACTTCGAGTCGGTGAGCGGGTGGACGGCGCATCCGTCGGAGGGGGTGGAGCTGCGCATCTCGCAGGACATCGGGTTCGCGGGGCGGGCGATGCGGCTGGACTTCGACTTTCGTGGCGGGGCGGGCTACGCCATCGCGCGCAGGTCCGTCCCCATCGACCTCCCCGCCGACTGGGAGTTCGCCTGGCGCATGCGGGCGGACGCGCCGGTGAACGACCTGGAGTTCAAGCTGATCGACCCGTCCGGCGACAACGTGTGGTGGATGAATCGCCGCCGCTTCGAGTATCCGCGCGAGTGGCAGCGCATCCGCACCCGGAAGCGGCAGGTGGAGTTCGCCTGGGGTCCCCGGGGCGGCGGGGAGATGGATTCAGTCGCGCAGCTGGAGATCGTCGTCACGGCGGCGACGGGAGGGAAGGGGACGGTGTGGATCGACGACCTCACCTTCCGCGAGCGGGAGCCCGACGCGCCGTACACGCTCACGCCCCAGGTGCACGGCTCGGCATCCTTCCGTGAGCGACCTCCCGCGCTCGCCATCGACGGCGACTCCGCGTCCGCCTGGCGTGGGGGGGAGGATGCGTGGCTGTCGATCGACTTCCTGCGCGACCGGGAGATGGGCGGGCTGGTGCTCGCGTGGGACTCGCTCGACTACGCGACGGACTACACGCTGGAGACGTCCGACGACGGCGCGCGGTGGGAAACGGCGTACACGGTGGAGAAAGGCAACGGCGGGCGTGATCCCATCTACCTGCCGGAAACCGAGACGCGGCACCTGCGCCTGCGCGTCGCCTACAGCAGCCGCGGGCGCGGCGTGGTGCTGCGCGACATCACGGTGCAGCCGGCGGAGTGGTCGCAGACGCCCAACGCCTTTTTCGCCAACCTGGCCAAGGCGGCGCCGCGCGGCGCGTATCCGCGCTACCTGACCGGCGAGCAGAGCTACTGGACCGTCGTCGGCGTCAGCGGCGACACGCGCGAATCCACCGTAAACGCCGACGGGATGGTGGAGACGGGGATCGGGATGCCCTCCATCGAGCCATTCCTGTACGCGGACGGGCGGCTCTGGTCGTGGGCGGACGTGCGGGCCACGCAGTCGCTGGAGAAGGGCTATCTCCCGATCCCTTCGGTGGAGTGGGATGCCCAGCCGCTGCGCCTGACGGTCACCGCGTTCCCCGCGGGCGAGGCCGAGGCGTCCAGCGTCTACGTGCGGTACCGCGTGGAGAATCGGTCCGCCGAAGCGCGCGAGACGACGCTCTACCTGGCGGTACGGCCGTTCCAGGTGAATCCACCCTGGCAGTTCCTGAACGTGCAGGGCGGTATGGCGCGCGTCCGCAACCTGGTCTACGAAAGCGGGACGCTGCGGCTGGATGGCCACACGGCGCTCGTGGCGATGACGCCACCCGGCGGGTTCGGAGCGGCGCCGTTCGACGCGGGTGACGTGACGGAGTACCTGCGCCAGAGCCGTCTGCCGGACGCCGCCTTCCTCGACAGTGCCGGCGGCAGCGTCTACGACGTGCAGGACCCGCGCGGCTTCGCGTCCGCCGCGCTCGCGTATCCACTGGCGCTCGCGCCCGGCGAGACGCGCGAGGTGCTGATCGCCATCCCCCTCCACCCCGGCTCCCCCGCGCCGATGAACGCGCGAAACGAGGGGCCATCGGCCGTCGGCGCGCGGCTGCTGGGCGAGGCCGTCGCGCGTTGGGAGCGCGAGCTGAACCGCTTCAGCCTGCGTCTTCCCGCGGCCATGCACGGCGAGGAGATCGCCAACACCATCCGCTCGCAGCTGGCGTACATCCTCATCAACCGCGACGGGCCCTCCATCCAGCCCGGCTCGCGCAGCTACGACCGCTCGTGGATCCGCGACGGCTCGCTGACCAGCGCCGCGCTGCTGCGGCTGGGCCACGCCGACGAGGTGCGCGCGTTCGCCGAGTGGTACGCGCCGCACCAGCGGGCGAACGGCTACGTGCCCTGCTGCGTCAGCCTGCGCGGCGCCGACCCCGTCCCCGAGCACGACAGCCACGGCCAGCTGGTCTACCTGATCGCGGAATACCATCGGCTGACGGGCGACCGCGCGTTCCTGGAGCGCATGTGGCCGCACGTGGACCGCGCCGTGGCGTTCATCGACACGCTGCGCCACGAGCGGATGACGCCGGAGTACCGCACGCCGGAGAAGCGCGCGTACTACGGGATGGTGCCGCAGTCCATCAGCCACGAGGGGTACTCGGCCAGGCCCATGCACTCGTACTGGGACGACTTCTTCGTCCTCACGGGGCTGGACGACGCCGTCTACGTGGCGGACGCGCTGGGGCGAACGGCGGACCGCGCGCGCTTCGCCGCCGTCCGCGACGAGTTCCGCGGCCACCTGCTGGCGTCGCTGGACGCCGCGATGCAGATGCACGGCATCGACTACCTTCCCGGCTCGGTGGAGCTGGGCGACTTCGACGCGACCTCCACCACCGTGGGCGTGAACCCGATGGGCGGGCTGGGATGGCTCCCGCGGCGCGCGCTGGAGAACACCTTCGAGCGCTACTACCGCGAGAGCATCCGCGCCCGGCTGGACGGCGCGGCGTGGGACGGCTACACGCCGTACGAGTGGCGCACGGTGGGCACCTTCGTGCGGCTGGGGTGGAAGGAGCGCGCGCACCAGGCCATCGGCCTCTTCTTCGGCCACCGGCGGCCGGCGGCGTGGAACCAGTGGGCCGAGGTGGTATTCCGGGACGAGACGTCGCCGCGCTTCATCGGCGACATGCCGCACACGTGGGTGGGGTCCGACTTCATCCGCTCCGTCCTGGACCTGTTCGCCTACGAGATGGACGACGCGCTGGTGATCGGCGCCGGCGTCCCCGAAGCATGGGCGCGCGAGGGCGACGGGCTGGAGATGACGGGGCTGCGCACCCGCTACGGCAGGCTGGACCTGCGGATGCGCTCCGAAGGCAGCTCGGTGCGCGTGCGGATCGGCGGCGACGTGCGCGCGCCGGGCGGCATGGTCGTCCGCACGCCGCTGGACCGCCCCATCCGCCGCGCCACGGTGAACGGCCGTTCAGTTTCGGTGGATGCGGATGCGCGCGAAGTCGTCGTCCGCGCCGCGCCGGCGGACGTGGTGCTGGAGCACTGATGATGCACTCGCGCTCGACCCAGGCCCTGGCAGTGATTCCGATGGCGCGGTGCGCCCCCTCCGGGCTCGTAAACCTCGCCCACCTCCCCCAAAAAACCCTGGGGGAGGTTGGGGTTGCCGCTGGTTTGGGGCGCTTCGAAATGCATCGGGCTGCGCCCGACGGGGCCCCCTCTCCCCCGGCCCCTCTCCCCCGCTGCGCGGGAGAAAGGGGAGAATTCGATGGCGGGTCCTCCGTGGTCGAAGCGGGATCGAATTCTCCCTTCCCCCACGCAGTTTGTGGGGAAAGGGCCGGGGATGGGGGGCGCCTGCGGCGCGCGACCAGGTCATTCGTCGCGCTCCTGACCCTCGGCTTCGTGGCCGCCTGCGCCTCGCTTTCGGTCGACGCGCAGAATCCCGAGCCCGCGCCGGGGTACCGCCTGGTCGCGCCGCTGGCGGCGGATGCGCAGGCGCGGGCGGACAGCGCGCTGGCCGAGATCCAGCGGATGCCGGCGGACGCGTGGCGGGCGCACACCTTCCGCGGCAGCGACGGCGTCGAGATCCGCTACCGCCTGCTGCCGCCCGCCGACCCGGTGCCGGGCCGGCGCTATCCGCTCGTCGTCATGTTCCACGGCTCGGGCGAGATCGGCACGGACAACGAGCGGCACCTGACGCGCTTCGTAAAGGCGTGGGCGCGCCCGCGCATCCGCCGCCACTACCCCGCCTACGTGCTGGCGCCGCAGATGCCGGAGCGAAGCGCCAACTACACCGCCGGCCCTGAATCCGCGGAGCGCACGTCGGTGCCGGGGCGTCCGCTGCCCGCCACGCTGGAGCTGATCGACCGGTTGCGCGCGGAGCTGCCGGTGGATTCGTCGCGCGTGTACGCCATCGGCTTTTCCATGGGCGCGTCCACCACGTTCGCGGCGCTGGCGCTGCGGCCGGAGCTGTTCGCGGCCGCCATCCCCGTCGCCGGCGTGCCGAACCCGGCGCAGGCGGCGGCGGTGGCGCGCACGCCCGTGTGGATCATCCACGGCAACAGCGACGAGGAGAACCCCATCGGCCCGGACCGCGCGTTCTTCCCCGTGCTCCGGGCCGTGCCCGGCGCGCGCGTGACGTTCTGGGAGATGGATGCGGGCGAGCACCGCGTGCCCGCACACCTGCTGGCGAGCGACGCGTTCGCGCGCTGGCTGTGGGCGCACCGCAAACCGTAAGCGCTGCCGCCGAGCGCGGCATGCAGTCGAAATCCGATCCACCCGCTGGAATGACGAAGTCCGAAGATCGCCCGACGCGTTCCGAATCCACCGCCGCCGTGCTGGCGCGCGGCGACTACGCGCTTCTGCTCACCGCCGCGGGGGGCGGAGGCAGCAGCTATCACGGCTACGCCCTCACCCGCTGGACCGCCGACCGCACCCGCGACGCCGACGGCTTCTTCGTCTACCTGCGCGATGCCGATTCCGGCGACGTGTGGTCCGCCGGATTTCAGCCGACCGGCCGTGCCGCCAATGCGTACGATGCCCATGTCGCCGCCGGCAGCGCGGAGATCATCCGCCGCGACGGCGACGTCCAGACGCGGCTGGAAGTCCGCCTCGCCGCCCAGGGCGACGCCGAGCTGCGCCGCGTCACGCTGACCAACCACGGCGGCCGGCCGCGCCGCATCGAGGTCACCACGTGCGCCGAGCTGGTGCTCAACACCCCCGGCGGCGACGCGGCGCATCCCGCGTTCAGCAAGCTGTTCGTGCAGACGGGGTGGATGGCGGAGCGGCAGTCGCTCGTGGCCTGGCGCCGCCTGCGCAGCCCGGACGACGACCCGCTCTGGGTCGTCCACCGCCTGCTTTCGGTCGATGGAGACGCGCCCGGGTACGAGACGGATCGCGCGCGCTTCATCGGCCGAGGCCGCACGCTGGTCGCGCCCGCCGCGATGGATGCCGATGCGCGGCTTTCCGGCACCGTCGGCAACGTGCTGGACCCCCTGTTCAGCCTGCGCCGCGCCGTCACGCTGGGGCCCGGCGAATCCGCCACGCTCGTCGCGCTCCTCGGCGCCGGCCGCACGCGGCAGGACGTGGAGTCGATTCTCGATCGATACGCGGACGCCGCCGCCGCCAACGCCGCCTTCGATGCCGCGCCGCCGGCGGATTCGGGCGATGCGAAGTCGCTCGGCGTTCCTGAATCCTGGCTCGCACACGCGACGGCACGCCGCGTCCCCAACCCCTCCCCCGGGGTTGGGGGAGGGGTCGCCGGCCGTCGCGAGGAACGAGCGAAAGGCCCGGCGGGGGAGAGGGCCCCGCGGGAACGCGAAGCTCTCCTCTTCTTCAACGGCTTCGGCGGCTTCTCCGCGGACGGGCGCGAGTACGTGATCCGCATGCCGGCGGGCGAGCACGGGCCGGTGCGCCCGCCGCTGCCGTGGACCAACGTCATCGCCAACGAGGACACGGGCTTCCTGGTGTCCGAGAGCGGCGCAGCGAGCACGTGGACCGCCAACAGCCGCGAGAACCGCCTGACGCCGTGGAGCAACGACCCCGTCAGCGACCCCCACGGCGAAGCGCTCTACCTGCGCGACGAGGAGGCCGGCGTCTTCTGGTCGCCCACGCCCGGCCCGGTGCCCGGCGACGGATCGTACGAGGCGCGCCACGGCTTCGGCTGCTCGCGCTTCCGCCACGTGGGCCAGGGGCTGGAGCAGGAGACGACGATGTTCGTCCCCCGCCACCATTCCGTGAAGATCGTGCGCCTGCGGCTGACGAACACCGGCGACCGTCCGCGCCGCATCTCGGCATTCAGCTACGCGCAGCTGGTGCTCGGCGGACTGCCACAGGAGACCGCCGCCCGCATCGAGACCCGCTGGGACGATGCGGCCGATGCCATCTTCGCCACGAACCCCGACCGCGGCGAGTTCTCCGCACGCGTCGCCTTTGCCGCGGCCGTGACCTCGTCGCGGCGGGATCGAATTCTCCCTTCCCCCACGCAGCTCGTGGGGGAAGGGCCGGGGATGGGGGGCCCCGGCGGCGCGCATCAGACCCTGTCGTGGACTGCCGATCGCACTGCCTTCCTCGGCCCGTACGGCTCCGCCGAATCGCCCGCCGCGCTGCGGACCGCGGAGCGCCTGGACGGCGCGGCCGGCGCGGCCGGCGCGGGGCTGGATCCCTGCGCGGCGCTCCAGGTGCCGCTGATCATTGCGCCGGGCGAGACGGCCGAGGTCTCGTTCCTCCTCGGCGAGGCGGCGGACGAGGAAGCCGCGCGCGCGCTCGTCGCGAGGTACCGCGCCGCGGACGCCGTCGGCGCGGCGCTGGAGGAGGTGCGGGCGTTCTGGACGGAGCTCGTCGGCGGGGTGCAGGTGCAGACGCCGTTGCCGGAGCTGGACCTGATGGTGAACGGCTGGCTGGCGTACCAGAACCTGAGCTGCCGCGTGTGGGGGCGCACCGCGTTCTACCAGTCCGGCGGCGCGTTCGGATTCCGCGACCAGCTGCAGGACTCGTCCGCGCTGGTCTACCTGCGCCCCGAGCTCACGCGGCAGCAGATCATCCTCCACGCCAGCCACCAGTTCGTGGAAGGCGACGTGCTGCACTGGTGGCACCCGCCGCTCAGCAAGGGCATCCGCACCCGTTTTGCCGACGACCTGCTCTGGCTTCCGTACATCACCGCCTTCTACGTCGCCTCCACGGGTGACGCCGGGGTGCTGGACGAGAGCGCTCCGTTCGTGACCGCCGAGCATCTCCCGGAAGGCGAGGACGAGGTCTTTCTCTTCCCGGAGGATTCCGGGGAGCGCGCGAGCGTCTACGAGCACTGCTGCCGGTCCATCGACCGCTCGCTCACCCGCGGCGCGCATGGCCTGCCGCTGATGGGCACCGGCGACTGGAACGACGGAATGAACCGCGTGGGCCGCGAAGGACGCGGCGAAAGCGTGTGGCTGGGCTTCTTTCTCCACGGCATCCTGGACGACTTCATCCCCATCGCCGAGGCGCGGGGGGATGCGGATCGCGCCGAGCGGTACCGCGCCCACCGCGCCGGCCTGAGCGAGGCGCTGAACGACGGCGGGTGGGACGGCGGATGGTACCGCCGCGCCTATTACGACAACGGCGCGCCCCTGGGCTCCGCCGCCAACGACGAGTGCCGCATCGACGCCATCGCGCAGGCGTGGGCGGTGCTCTCGGGCGTGGCGCCCGCGGAGCGCGCGGAGCAGGCGCTGGACGCCATGGAGCGGCACCTGGTGTCGGAGCGCGACGGCATCATCCGCCTGCTTACGCCCGCGTTCGACAGGACGCCGCACGACCCCGGCTACATCAAGGGCTACCTGCCCGGCGTGCGCGAGAACGGCGGCCAGTACACGCACGCCGCGTTGTGGGCCGTGCGCGCGCTGGCACAGGCGGGCCGCACCGAGCGCGCGGCGCGTCTGCTGGCGATGAGCAGCCCCGTGAGCCACGGCCGCACGCCGGACGAGGTGGCCGTCTACCAGGCCGAGCCGTACGTGATCGCGGCGGACGTGTACGGGGTGCAGCCGCACGTGGGCCGCGGCGGGTGGACGTGGTACACGGGATCGGCGGGGTGGATGTTCCGCGTGGCGCTGGAGTCCGTGCTGGGCGCCACGCTCCGCGGCGGCGACGCGCTGTGCATCCGCCCCTGCGTTCCGCGCGACTGGCCGGGCTTCACCGTCCGCTACCGCCTCCCCGACGGCGTCACCACGTACGAGGTCGACGTCACCCGCGAGGACGGCGACGGCATCCGCGGCTCGGCGGACGGGGTCGAGCTGGAATCCGCGAGCGGCGCCCTGCGCATTCCCCTCGCCCGCGACGGCGCCATGCACCGGGTGGACGTGCTCCTGGGCCGCGACTTCGCGCCGGTGTACGCGCCGGGGGCGGTGCAGGCGGGCGCGGCGTAGCGGGGGGATCGAAGCTCGACGAACGGGATCGAACTGGCGCCCGACGGGGCCCCCTCCCCCCGGCCCCCTCCCCCGCTGCGCGGGAGAGGGGGAGAATTCGATCCCGCTTCGGCAGGATTCACCGTTTGGCTTCGATCCAGACCTGGCGAAGCGCGTCACCCCTCTCCGCGAGGAACGAGCGGGGAGGGGCCGGGGGAGGGGCCCCCCGCGGGCGCAGTTCGATCGCTTTCGAAGCGCCCCGATCTGTCAGCCACCCAACCTCCCCCAGGGGTTTTTGGGGGAGGTGGGCGAGGTTTACGAGCCCGGAGGGGGCGCGGCCGGCGCGGCTCGATTCTCCCTTCCCCCACGCGGTTTGCGGGGGAAGGGCGGGGGATGGGGGCGCCGGCGGGGCGCACCAGGAGCACATAGGAAGCACCGAGAATCACGATCACCCGAATCAGCCCATGGCGAGCATCCAGCTGAACAACGTCCGCAAGGTGTACCGCGACGGCGCCGCGTACGTGGCCGTGGAGGGCGCCAGCTTTACCGTCGACGACGGCGAGCTGATGGTGCTCGTGGGGCCGTCCGGCAGCGGCAAGAGCACGCTGCTGCGGATGATCGCGGGGCTGGAGAGCATCACCGGCGGCGACCTGCACATCGGCGAGCGGCGCGTGAACGACGTGGCGCCGCGCGACCGCGACATCGCCATGGTATTCCAGAGCTACGCGCTGTATCCGCACATGAGCGTGCGCCAGAACCTGGGCTTCGCGCTCAAGCTGGCCAAGCGGCCCAGGCCGGAGATCGAGCAGCGCGTAAAGACGGCGGCCGGCGTGCTGGGGCTGGATTCCATCCTGGACCGCAAGCCGCGCCAGCTGAGCGGCGGCCAGCGGCAGCGGGTGGCGCTGGGCCGCGCCATCGTCCGCGACCCCGCCGTGTTCCTGTTCGACGAGCCGCTTTCCAACCTGGACGCCAAGCTGCGCGTGCAGATGCGCGCCGAGATCAGCGCGCTGCACCGCCGCCTGGGCGCCACCATGGTCTACGTGACGCACGACCAGGTGGAGGCCATGACGCTGGGCGACCGCATCGTGGTGCTGCACGAGGGAAAGATCCAGCAGATCGGCGCGCCGCTGCACCTGTACGACCACCCCGCCAACCGCTTCGTCGCCGGCTTCATCGGCAGCCCGGCGATGAACTTCTTCGAGGGGGCGATGGAGGGCGGGGAGTTCGTCGCGCAGGGGGGTGCGTTCCGGCTGCCGGCGGGCGGAGCGTGGACGGATCGCCTGCGCCCGTACGCCGGCAAGCCCGTGACCCTGGGCATCCGGCCGGAGGCGCTGTACGCCGCCCGCGGCCGCCCGGCGGATGCGCAGGTGGCGCCCGGCGCGTTTACCGTTGAGGGGCTGGAGCCGCTGGGGAACGAGATCTTCGTCCACGCGCGCGCCGGCGAGCACCGCACCACCGCGCGCGTCACCCCCCAGCCGCTCCCCGCGCCCGGCGAGCCGCTGGAGCTGGCCTTCGACCTGGGCCGCCTGCACTTCTTCGATCGCGAAACCGAGCAGGCGCTCGCGCCGCAGCCGGCCTGATTAGCGTCGTGCCGGGCTTTGCTCCGCGTCGCTGGCGCCCCCCTCTCCCGGCCTCTCCCCCGCAAACTGCGCGGGGGAGAGGTGACGCGCACCCACGCTGTGGAGTGCAATCGGGACGCCCCTTGTCCAGGCGCGAACGAATTCTCCCTTCCCCCACGCAGTTTGTGGGGGAAGGGCCGGGGATGGGGGGCGCCAGCCGCACGCCCCGCATTCTGACGAAGCACCCTGGACCCCAGTCCTCCCCTCTCCGGGAGAAACGAGCAGGGAGGAGCCGGGGAGGGGCCGATCCGTTTCGGAGCGCCCCGATTCGGCGGCAACCCCAACCTCCCCCAGGGTTTTTTGGGGGAGGTGGGCGAGGTTTACGAGCCCGGAGGGGGCGCCGCCGGCGCAGCTCGATGCTTTTCGACGACGCGACGACACGAATCCAGCGGACCTGATGCCCGAAATCCAATTCCCCGACGGCTTTCTCTGGGGCGCCGCCACATCCGCCTACCAGGTGGAGGGCTCGCCGCTGGCGGACGGCGCGGGGGTGAGCAACTGGCACCGCTTCAGCCATACGCCTCGGATGACGCACGACGGCCACACCGGCGACGTGGCGTGCGACCACTACCGCCGCTGGGCCGACGACGTGGCGCTGATGGCGGATCTGGGACTGCGGGCGTACCGCTTCAGCATCTCGTGGAGCCGCATCTTTCCCGAGGGCACCGGGCGCATCAACCGCGCCGGGCTGGACTTCTACGAGCGGCTGGTGGACGGCCTGCTGGCGCGCGGCATCGTCCCCAACGCCACGCTGTACCACTGGGACCTGCCCGCGGCCCTGGACGACCGCGGCGGCTGGCTGAACCCCGACGTCTCGCACTGGTTCGCCGACTACGCGTCCACCGTGTTCCGGGTGCTGGACGACCGCGTGCCCATGTGGAGCACGCTCAACGAGCCGTGGGTGGTGATGCACGCCGGCTACCTGGTGGGCGAGCACGCGCCCGGCCACCGCAGCACCTGGGAGGCGCCGCGCGTGTCGCACAACCTGCTGCGCGCGCACGCCGCGGCCGTCCGCGCGTACCGGGCGGAGGGCCGCAACCGCATCGGCCTGGTGGTGAACCTGGAGCCCAAGTACGCCGCGTCGGACCGGCCCGAGGACGCCGCCGCCCGGGCGCGCGCGGAGGCGTACATGAACCGGCAGTACCTGGATCCCGTGTTCCTGGGCCGCTATCCCGACGAGCTGCGCGAGATCTTCGGCCCGGCATGGCCCGATCACGCGGACGCGGAGGCCGATTCGCTCCGCGAGCCCATCGACTGGCTGGGGATCAACTACTACACGCGCAGCGTCACCCGCGACGACCCGGCGGACCTGCCCGTTCGCGAGGGCCGCGTTCGCCAGGACCGGCATGCGCACACGGAGATGGGGTGGGAGGTGTATCCCCCCGCGCTGACCGACGTGCTGGTGTGGGTAAAGGATCGCTACGGCGACGTGCCGCTGTACGTCACCGAGAACGGCGCCGCCTTCTACGATCCGCCGGTGGCGAGGGGCGGGGAGGTGGATGACCCGCTGCGCGTCGCCTACTTTCGCGACCACCTGCGCGCGGCACACCAGGCCATCCGCCGCGGCGTGGACCTGCGCGGCTACTTTGCCTGGTCGCTGCTGGACAACTTCGAGTGGAGCCTTGGCTACGCCAGGCGCTTCGGCATCGTCCACGTCGATCTGGAGACGCAGAAGCGCACGCCCAAGCGCAGCGCCCGCTTCTACGCCGACGTCATCCGCACCCACGGCGCCGTGCTGGGATCGACGGAGGGCGGCTGATGAGGCCTCGCGCGTCCACTAAAAAAACGCTCGTTCCTGGCGTTGCTCCCGCGTACAAGACGATTCGCCGGGGTGCTGAGCCGCAGTTGTAGAGAGCACTTCGCGGTTCATCCCGTCCACTCCACCGGGGGGAGCCGGACGAATTTCAGGAAACTGCTCAGTCGCGCCCATCTATGGTTGAGGTCGGTCCTTCAGTCCTCAACTCTCGGGCGAGGTCACATGCGCTACGCAGCAATGTTGTCGTTTCCCCTGGCTCTCGGAGCCTGCGGGATCAACGCTCCCACGGTCAACCCTGTCCCCTACGACCCTTCGTACCTGCAGATCTCGCTCTCCGGCAGCATCCCGGCTGACGACCGGCAAGCGGTTCAGGAACTGGTCGACGCCACGCTGCGGATCATCACCAGCGACGATTTCAGCGAAAATCTCGGCCGGCTCGACGGCAGGACGAGCCGGCTCTGGCTCTCGCCCTACGGGGAGTCGATGAGCTCGGAGGACGTGGCTCGGGTCTACCGCGGGGAAGTCAGCGGCGTTCGCCACGTGCGCACCGAGGTAGGATTCGATCCGGACAATTCAACCCCCGTCCAGGGGTTCTACTACCAGCCCACGTTTCACTCGAGGATCACGCTTACTCCGGACGTGCTGAGGCGCTGGAGCAGCGGGTCGCTGAAGCAGCAGTCCTGCGCGATCAACACCATGGCACACGAGATCAGTCACACCTTCTCGACGTCGCCGACATCCGGTGAGTGGATCATCGCGGACAAGGGCAAGGGGGTATGGCCCTCCCTCTTCTATGGAGCACTGGCGTCGTACACCATCGGCAGCGTGGCGCAGTGCACGATGCTTCTGGAGCACGAGCCTCAGTATGACAGCCTGGCCGCATGCCTCGTCGAGTGGGGAACGGATCGTTTCAACAGCTGGGGGTGCGACAACGCGGAAGGCTCGAACTCGTGACGGGAACACGTCAGGTGCGGTGAATCACTTTTTGGCGCAGAGAACTGAAGGAGTTCGCAGAGGACAGCCACGTCCTCTGCGAACTCTCTTTTTAACTCAGCGAACTCTGCTTTGAGCCGTTCCTCCGCTCTGCACCGTGGAGGGGGAGGAAACGGGACCTCACGGCCACGCGCAGACCGTGTCGATCCACAACTCCTGGCCGCCGATGGTGGCGGTGCCCACGGGGCCGGCGATGCTCACGCGGCCCTCCTTGTTGAAGCCCGCCCACCACCACGCGATCGCCACCCCGCCGCCGCCCAGCGTCTCCAGCTGCCCGATGCGCAGCGGCGTGGCGTTGAAGGTCAGGTTCTCGAACCCTCCCTTGTCATGGTAGTCGATGGTCACCTGCGACGGCACGAACGGCAGCCCCCCGAAGCCGAACTGCAGCGAGATGTTGTTGAGGCGCGCGCTGGGGTCGGCCCCCAGCCACCCCTGCCCGGGCTCGATGCGCGCCCCGTTGTAGTACGGGTTGAGTGCCGCGTCATAGAAGCGCCGGGTGGTCACCGAGATCCCGTTCTCCACGAACACCATCGTCCCCGGCGGCGTACCCGGCGCGGTATACACCGTCCATAGCGCCGGGACGTTGAACTCCAGGCACACGGCCGCCGGGGGCGGCGGCGGCGGGACCGCCACCGCGGCCTGCAAGGCCGTTTCCGGCGGTGACGTGGGCGTCATGTCGCCGGACGCGCAGGCGGCGGCCGCAACGGTCAGCGACAGCACCAGGGCGAGGGGGTGGATGCGTGGCATCATGCAGCACCTCACGGTGTGGAAGGGGAAGGATGGCGCGGCGGAAGGAGTGCCTCCGCGCCGGAAAGGGCTTCACGGATACGCGCAGACGTGGTCGATCCACAGGTCCTGGCCGCCCACCGTCAGCCGGCTCACGCCTGCGCCCAGCTTGACGCGGGCGCGGTCACCGATCGGCGGGACGGCAAAGGGTCCCGCCGAGAAGCCGATCGGCACGCCCCCCAGGAACGCGGGAGGCGTATCGAGCTCGCCGATGAACACCGGGCTGGCGTTCACCCGCAGGTTCTCGTACGACTGCGGCCCGTTCACGTCCAGGTAGTCGAAGGTGTACGCGCTGGGGACGAAGGGAAGGCCGCTGAAGTCGAAGATCAGGTTGATGTGCAGCGTCCGCGCGGCCTGTCCGGCCGAGAAGGCCACCGGCGGCACCCCGATCCGCGCGTCGCGGTACGCCGTGCCGCCGCCGGTCAGGAAGAACTTCTCCGTGAAGACGCGGATGCCGTTCTCCGCGTGCACGAAGGTGAGCGGCGGCTGCCCCGCCGAGAAGCCCCAGATGGTCCCCGCCGCCAGCGGCGGCTCGAAGTCCACGCAGGCCGGCACGGCGGCGATGGCCGCACTGGCGGGCTCCGCGGCGCCCGGCGAGGTCGGCGTCGGGCTCTCCGAGCAGGCCGCCGTGGCCATGGCGAGGGGGAGAAGGAAAGCGAGGGTGTGATGGGTCCTCATGAGGCGCCTCCTGCATGAGCAGATTGTGTCCGATCCGGGTGATCCGGATCGGCGGTGGGCAAGCAAATTCGGCAGCAAAGCGCATGCCTATCCTTTGGTGACATGCCGTACGAATTGCGTAAATGATTGGTAGATAAAGGAATATGATCCAGCGTTAGACTGAACGTCGTCCTCGGCACGGCTCGGAAGGAATCTCGTCATCCGTGCGGATCAGGAAATCTGTTCATCCGTTACGTCCCGCCAGTTGCGGTGCGCGGGTCGACGTGAATGCCGCCGCGCCAGTGTCGAAGGCTGCAGTCCGCGCGCCGGTCGCGCCAGGCACGGCGACGCGTCCAGCCGGCGGCGCGTTTTGCGGTGGAGGGCGTTAGCTTGAAGTATCAGGAGGGCATCATCCAGTGATCCTCGCGCGGCGATCGGCGCCGCAACTCATCCGTCCGGAAGATCGATGGAAATCCGATATGCATCCGAGAACGACGCGCCGTTTCTGGCCGACATCAACCGGCAGCTGATCGAGGATGAATGGGGCGGGGGAGGGATGTCGCTGGAGCGCCTGGAGGCCCGGATGCTCCGGTGGATCCGCGACGACGAGTACCGCGCCGTCCTCTTCCAGGAGGGCGACGCCACCGTCGCCTACTCGCTCGTGAGCCTGGATGAGGATTCGGCGTTCATCCGCCACTTCTTCGTGCTCAAGGACCACCGCGGCCGCGGCGTGGGCCGGCGCGCCATCGACACGCTGTTCTCGCAGGTCATCCCCGCCGGCTTCCGGACCACTTTGGACGTGCTGGCCAGCAACCAGGGCGGGCACCGGTTCTGGCGCTCGGTGGGATTCAGCGACTACGCCATCCGCATGGAGCGCGTTCCGCGGGATGCGGAGCCCGCCGTCGATCCGGAGCCCGCGCCGGACGCGCCGTAGCCGCGGCGTCCGAATCCCACCGTTCCCCGTCAAACGACCGAGGCTCCCGCGATGCGCCGGCGTTTTCAGCAGGTCGACGTCTTCTCGCCCGTCCCGTTTTCCGGCAACCCGCTGGCCGTGGTGCTGGACGCCGACGGCCTTTCGACCGAGGAGATGCGGCAGTTCTCCCGCTGGACCAACCTGTCCGAAACCACGTTCATCCTGCCTCCCACCACGCCCGGGGCGGACTACCGGGTGCGGATCTTCAGCCTGGCGCAGGAGCTACCCTTTGCCGGGCATCCCACTCTGGGCTCCTGCCACGCGTGGCTGACGGCCGGCGGCGTTCCCCGTGACGCCCGCCGGATCGTGCAGGAGTGCGGCGCCGGGCTCGTGCCCATCCGCCGCACCGAGCACGGCCTGGCCTTCGCCGCGCCGCCGCTGCTGCGCGGGGGACCGGTGGAGGAGGCGTTCGTGGAGCAGGTGGCGGCGGTGCTGGGGATCGCCCGCGGCGATATCGTGGACGCGCGGTGGGCGGACAACGGGCCCGGGTGGGTGGCGGTGCTGCTGAAGGACGCCGAAGCCGTGCTGGCGCTGGAGCCCGACTTTACCCGTCATTCCGGTGATGAAAGTCTCAACATCGGGATCGTCGGGCCCTGTCCGCCGGGCTCGGAGTGCGCGTGGGAGGTGCGCGCCGTCTTCAGCGACGAGCAGGGCGCGATGCGGGAAGATCCGGTGACGGGGAGCCTGAACGCCTCGCTCGCGCAGTGGCTGCTCTCCACCGGCCGCGCCACGGCGCCGTACGTCGCCAGCCAGGGCACCCGCCTGGGCCGCCGCGGCCGCCCCCGCATCGAGCAGGACGCGGACGGCACCGTCTGGGTGGGCGGCCCCGCCATCACCTGCATCCGGGGCGAGGTGGAACTCTAGCCCCCGGCTCCGGAGGGGACGGCACGAACGCCCCGCGCCGTCCTCCCGGTGTGAGCCGTCGCTGCGTGGGGCGCGTCAGGTGGTGATCTCGAAGGTGTTGTCGTTCTCGTCGGACTCCGTCATTTCCTCGAAGAAATCGGCGTACGCAAACCAGCTGTTGGACTGGCCGGGCTGGTCCCCCTCCGCCACCAGCACGTTGGTGCACGAGCCCGCGTTGATGGCCGGCGTGGCGACGTTGTGGACGGACTGGTTGCTCCACACCCACGGGCTCCAGAAGTGCTCCACCCGCAGATACGTGGCGGGCGCGGCCGTGGTGCCGCCGTTGCACACCCGGATGGTGACGCTGGCGGATCCCGGGTAGAGGTTCTGGATGAACAGGTTGGGGCCCGTACGCGGGGCCGCCGGCGTTTCGCGGCTGGCTGCCGGGCTGGCGAGGGCGAGGACGGCCGCTGCGGTGAGAAGGAGTGCTCGCGTCATGTCGTCTTTCTCCGGGTGGGTGTTCGTTCGATGCGGCGGAGGGCCGCAGCCGGAAGAACGCGCATGCCTACCTGTTGATGACACATTTCGATAATACCATCCTGCGGATGAAGGAAATTCCTTGATTCCCGCCCGCTGGACGATCATCGTTGGGGCTGCCCACCGCGCCCGCGGAGGGGGCCTCGTCTCGCCCGTGCCGATCCCTCCGATGACCAACGCCCGGCTCGCGTTCATGGTCCTCCTCGCCGCTCTCCCGTCCGCCGCGTCGTGCGGGGGATCCGCGCCCGCGCCGGGTGCGGCGGCGTCCATCCGCGGCACGGACTTCAGCAACTTTCGCTACCACTTCCAGCGGACGACGATCGCGCTGCGCGACAGCGCGCAGGAGCCGGTTCGCCGCAACGGGATCATCCACGAGTCCGGCTATCTGCTGGACGGGGTGGTGTACGGCGACGTGACGGGCGACGGCGTGGAGGACGCGGTGGTCGTGGTGGAGGAGGTGACGGGCGGCAGCGCGGTGCCCAACCGGGTGTTCGTCTACCAGGCGGGCGCGGACGGTCCGCGGCGGCTGTGGTCGTTCGAGACCGGTGACCGCGCGGCCGGGGGCTTCAAGGACGTCTACGTGCGGGACGGCGTGCTGGTCGTGGAACTGTACGGCAGGGACAAGGTTCCCAGCGACCCCGCAAGCCTTCACCGCGACGACGGCACCGGCAGCCCCGCGTGCTGTCCCACGATGTTCACCCGCTCGCGCTACCAGTGGAACGGCCGCGCCTTCGTGCCGCGGGGCGCGCCCGAAGTGCTGCCGTACGACCCGCAGGCCGGCTGACGCCCGGCCGTTCGGACGCGCGGCCATCCCGTTTCCCGACGAGGGTCCATGTCCCTTCCCGCCACGCCCCCGCAGGTAGAGTGCGAGCGCGTTCACCCCGGCCTGGCCGTCCCCGATCTTCAGGCGGCCCTGGAGTTCTATACGAACAAGCTGGGCTTTGCCCCGGGATTCACCTGGGGCGAGCCGCCGTCCTTCGCGGGCGTGAACCTGGGCGAGGTGCAGCTCTTTCTGTGGCAGGGCACGCCCGCTCCCGAAGGGTGCAGCGTGTTCTTCGTCGTGGGCGACGTGGATGCGCTGTACGCGTTTCACCGCGCGGGCGGCGTGGAGGTGGTGGAGGAGATCGGCGACCGCGACTACGGGCTGCGCGACTACGCGGTGCGCGACCCGCATGGCTATCGGCTCAGCTTCGGGCAGTACACCTTCAACTTCGGCGAGCCGATCCCCATCGAGCGCGTGGACGTTCCCGTCCGCCTGGAAAAGCGCCTGGCCGCGCTCCTCCACGACCTCGCCGCGCACAAGCGGATGACCGTCAGCAGCCTGCTGGAGGAGATCCTTCTCCACACCAGCGAGCCCCTGGGCGACGGCGTCGCCAGCCCGCACACCAAATCCCAGCTGCGCCACATCCAGGAGCTGAAGGCAAAGCACGGGATCGACTACGATTCGCACGCGAGCTATCGGTGGGTGGAGGGGCCGGTGTAAGGGACAGCATCCGCCGACAGGCGATCGGCGATTCTCGGCATCACCTCCATCATCCATGGATTATGAACCCGACACGCGTTCTGCTCTCGGCATCTCTCGTTGTGCTGCTCTCCGGCTGTTCGATCCTCGGGCCCTGGCCGTACCGCGACGACTCCGACCCCCGGATCGGGCCGGAATCGGGCCGCCAGCTCCCGGTGACCAGCATCTCGGCTCCACTCGCCAACGTCTGCCACCTCACGACGACCCGGATAAATATCAAGGGTCTCTGGTTCTGGGGGATCGTCTCGAACGGGAGTGCGGCGCTGATCGACGGCCGGTACCTGATCACGGCCGCGCACAACGTCGCCGACTACGCCGGGGGCAACCGCCTGACGAAAATGGAGGTTCGCTGCGGCGCGACAGCCGCGGACGGCGTTCCCGCCGACGTGGTGCTGACCCGTTCAGAGATCCGTGAGCGCGCGGCCGTTCCAAGCTACGCATGGCGCCTGCACTCGAACGACAAGAAGTACGAGTTCGACTATGCCTTCGTTGATCTCGGGCGGCAGTTGAACATCGAGAACCAGTTCGTCCTGGACGAATCCATCCTCCCGGATTCGGGCGACGCCGTGTTCATCGCCGGCTATCCGGGGGGCACCATCTCGAACGCGCACACGCTGCATCAGGGACGGGGACGGGCCACCGAGCGCGATCACAACCTGCTTTCGTACGAGATCGGCACGGCGACGGGGAACAGTGGTGGGCCGGTGTGGATGATCCACGACGAAAAGCCGCATCTGGTGGCCGTCCACGTCTCGGACCGAGCTGGCCGGGTCCTGAATTCCACGTTCTACCGCGACTGGGCCGCGTGGAGGAGCGCCCGGGACAACGGCGCACGCCGGTAACGCATGATCCGGGAGTCCATGCGGCCTGGAGAAGTAAGACTGGTTCAATCAGGCCAGGAAATCGGTCCCCTATCGCAGGCCGCAGCGAATGACACCAGAGCCACTTCCCCTCATCGAGCACTTTCTCAGCTCACGATCCCGTCCCATTGACCTGTCAGACGTAGCCATTGCGGCAGTGCAGCACATTCAAGGCTCGACCGCCTCGATGCTGAACTATTTTCATCAGCTCGGGGTGCCGTTCTCAAACATGTACCTCCTGGGAAAGTCGTACTCGACGCATCCTGCCGTGATGCACCTGCTTGGCGAGCTTGGAGCATACGTTCACCCGGGAAGCACGCTGTTCGAGGTGCACGGACTGACAAGCGATTACCGCGAACGACTCCGGATTTTCGCTCAGGAGATGCTGAGCAGAGTGATCGCTGATCTCCCGCGCAGCCGTGCTCGTCGATTGTTGATTCTCGACGAAGGAGGCATCATCACCCCGTTTGCCCGAGCCTGCAACATACCTGTGTGCGCAGTGGAGCAGACCCGCAGTGGTGCACGATTTCTCGCCGGCATCCATAACCTGCAATTTCCGATCGTCAATGTAGCTGAATCAGAGGCCAAGCTTAAACATGAATCTCCTCTGATTGCGCACTCCATCCTCAAAGCGCTGGAGGGTCGAATGACGTACCACCGGCCTGACCTGCAGCTGAATGCCCTCCAGGCGGTGGTTGTTGGCTATGGTGTTATCGGTGAGGCAGTTGCCCGTGCTCTACGGACTGCGGGCGCTACGGTCGCGATCCACGACGAGGATGAAGCAAGAATCACCGTGGGCCGCGAGGCGGGCTTTGTCGCGCCCGATCTTTCCGTGTCCGGTAGCCAGGCCGATGTCGTCATAGGTTGCGTGGGGAAGTCGTGGTCTTCCGAACAGCTTGTAGATTGTCTTCCCGACAACGCATTGCTGGCGTGCGCATCGTCGGCAAACGTGGAGTTCCTGGGATTTCTGCGTACGGCTTTGAGGCAGAACAGCGGTATGCTCCCGGAGGCAGAGACTGAACAATCCGGTCTTACATGGGGCCACGGCGATTATATGGTCGAGCACGCGAGGGGAAGGCGATCGTGGCTTCTCAATGCCGGCTTCCCTGTGAATTTCGACGGCTCGATCGATGTCATTCCACCGAGGCTGTTTCAACTCACCCGCGCCTTGATGGTCGCCGGTGCCATTCAGGCACTCGAGGGGGTGGACCCGAGGCACGGTCTTGTTTCACTCCGCGCGAACGACCAGGCATTTCTGGTGGACAGCTTCTACAGGATGAACCCGGATCAAGTGGAAAGTAGTGATGGGAATTCTCACCGAGACGCGGAACGTTCTACTCATTACAGGGCGCGCCGCGTCCGGTAAAAGTACAGTGATTCAAGGGTTCAGGCGCGGGACCTCGCCCGCGCCAGTCGAGTGCTGGCACTCGGTTGGCTCACGCTGCGAGTTGCCGCACCACCTCCACCGCGCCGCGCTTGTACACCGTCAGGCATACCAGTTGGCCCAGCGCGTCGGGAACCTCCCAGTACCGGTTGCGCGGCGTGATCGTGTACGCGGGCTGTGCGGCGGTTGCGGGCGCATTGTCCTGCTGCTGCCTGGCCATCGTGACCTGTGATCCTCTCGACCGAAGCGAACAGTCAGTATCGCGCAGCCGTCCATCCCGGATCACTCGCCAGTACGTGCGACCGCGTCACCCGTTCCCAGGAGACCGGATGTGGTTCTCATCCAAAATTGTGAACGTGCTTACCGCTCTGGCCGGCACGACGTTGTCAGAGTCGGCGAAGCTGGTGGCACTGTCGATTACCGGGTCACCCGGTGTGGCCGACGCCAGTGGTGCCCTCACTCTGGACCTGGTAACCAGCCTCACCCAGCAAACTTCGTCCGTTGAGAAGAAGATTGACAGGTTACTCCGCGAGCCGCTGGCAACCGGGCTGCGCCTGTTGTCAGAAGCCCTCCGACACCCGCCGAGAAACGAGCAGGAATACGGCGCCCGCGATGCGCTGCTCGACAATGCCCACGTGTCGTTCGTGCAGGCGCTGCCGTACGGAGGCGACTCCTACGAAGACGCTACCCTCATTCGCGGGCTGGACTGTATCGCGTTGAAGTACCGCCGCGGACTCAGCGCCCTGGCAGCATCTACATATCTCGAGTTCACCGCCACCCTCGACTCCGTACGCACACGCGTCACCAGGCTTGAAGAGGATTCCGCCGCGTTCACCAGGTCTGCGCAGGCTCTTGGGGAATTCTTTGTCGGAGACCGCAACCGCGCAAAGCCGTTCGGCTACGCGGAGCAGAAAGCGCTCTACCTGAGCCGGAAGCGCGAGGCTGAGGCGCTGGCCAGGCGAGCCGCACAGGATCGCAAGAAGCTTGACATACTCGAAGTGGTTGCGCTACTCGCCTCTCCTGCAAAAGAGGTTGTGGCACACCCCTCGTGAGCGGAGTCTTCGCGGTCCGGGTGGCGCCCCTCCCGCCACTTGTTGCCCCCGCCACCATCACACTAAATTTTCCGGCTCTCCGCGAGCGGCAACCGCGCCCGCGGATCGTCATCGACACACACATCATCCAACTTGCGACAGGAGGTTCAGCGTGGCTGAGCAGGCGCAGCAGTTCGCCTTTCAGGCCGAGGTGCAGCGGCTCCTCGACCTGGTGATCCACTCGCTCTACACCGACAAGGAGATCTTCCTTCGCGAGCTGGTCTCCAACGCGTCCGACGCCATCGACCGGCTGCGGTTCGAGGCGCTCACCAACCCCGATCTCCTTCCCCAGGGGCACGAGCCGAAGATCCGGCTGGTCCCCGACAAGGAGGCGCGCACCCTCACCATCGAGGACGACGGGATCGGGATGACGCGCGACGAGGTGGTGCAGAACATTGGCACCATCGCACGGTCGGGGACGCGCGAGGCGCTGGAGCAGCTCAAGGAGGCCGCCGCCGGCGAGGGCGCCGCGCAGCTCATCGGCCAGTTCGGCGTGGGCTTCTACTCGTCGTTCATGGTGGCGGACCGCGTGGAGCTGGTCACGCGCAAGGCGGGGACGGACGAGGCGGTGCGCTGGGAGTCGTCCGGCGGCGGATCGTTCACGGTGACGGAGGCGGAGCGCGACCGGCCGGGAACCACCATCACCCTGCACCTCAAGCCCGTCGACAGCGAGAACGGGATCGAGGACTACACCGACCGCTGGGTGCTGGGGCGCATCGTCCGGCAGCACGCGGACTTCATCACCTACCCCATCATCGTCCCCGCGGAGAAGACGGAGGACCTGGCCGATCCGGAGCCGGAAAAGCCGCTCAACTCCATGAAGCCCATCTGGGCGCGGCCGCCGGCGGAGGTGACGAAGGAGGAGTACGCGGACTTCTACAAGCAGATCTCGCACGACTGGTCGGAGCCGCTGGAGACCATCCACACCCGCGGTGAGGGGCTGGTGGAGTACCAGGCGGTGCTCTTCATCCCGTCGCGCGGGGCGATGGACCTGTACTACCCGGGCTTCAAGCCGAACCTGCGCCTGTACGTAAAGCGCATGCTGGTGCGCGAGAACAGCGAGGAGCTGCTGCCGCGGTGGATGCGCTGGGTGCGCGGCGCGGTTGACTCGCCGGACCTGCCGCTGAACGTGTCGCGCGAGATGCTGCAGAGCGACCGCCACGTCCGGCAGATCCGCCGCGTGCTGACCAAAAAGGTGCTGGACGCGCTCCGGAAGATGGTGGAGAGCGACCGCGCGAAGTACGAGACCTTCTGGCGCGAGCTGGGGCGGGCGGTCAAGGAGGGGGTCGATTCCGATTTCGAGAACCGCGACGCGCTGCTGAACCTGCTCCTCTTCAACTCCTCGCGCGACGCGGAGGCGCTGGGTACGCTCAAGGAGTACGTGGAGCGGATGCCGGAGGGGCAGAACGACATCTGGTACCTGACCGGATCGAGCCGCGAGCAGATCGAGAACTCGCCCGCGCTGGAGGCGTTCCGCGACCGCGGCTGGGAGGTGCTGTACCTTACCGACCCGGTGGACGAGCTCGTGGTGCAGTCGGTGACGGAGTTCGAGGGGAAGAAGCTGCGCTCGGCCGGCAAGGGCGCGGTGGAGCTGGAGGAGGGGGAGAAGAAGGCGGCCGGCGACGAGGCGAAGAAGGAGTTCGAGCCATTCCTGGGCGCGCTGCAGAAGCGCCTGGAGACGTGGGTCAAGGAGGTGCGCCTCTCCGGCCGCCTGACGAAGTCGCCCGCCGTCCTGGTCGTCGCCGAGCACGACTACTCGCCGCAGCTGGAGCGGCTGCTGGCCCAGGGACGCGGCGAGGGCATTCGCCAGCGCCGCATCCTGGAGCTGAACGCCGGCCACGCGCTGGTGCAGGGCCTTCGCCGCCGCTTCGACGCGAATCCGAGCGACGCCGTGGTGGGCGACTACGCGGAGCTGCTTCTCGGCTGGTCGCTGCTGGCCGAGGGGAGCGAGCCGCACGACCCCGTCCGCTTTACCCAGCTCGTCGCCGGGCTGATGGAGACGGGGCTGGGCGCGGAGCCCGCGGCGGCAGCCGCCCCACCGCAGGAGGCACCGGCCGCGGAACCGGCTGAAGCGGCACCGGCTGAAGTGGCACCGGCTGAAGTGGCACCGGCCGCGGAACCGGACGCAGATGCTTCGGCCCCGGCGGCGGAAGCGCCCGCAGAGACCCAAGCGGACGCTGCGGGACAGCCGGACCGCGATGCGCACCCCGAGCCGGCCGCTCCGGCCGCGGAGCCGGAGGCCACGACGTCCGGGGCCGCCGGGGAAGAACGGGCGGCGAGCGCGGACTGACGCAGTCGTTCGCTGACCGGTTCGAAGCCCTCCCCCGACGCCCGGGGGGAGGGCTTCGGCTTTCCCCGGGTGGCGTCCGAATGCTCACGTGTTCTTGCACGACCAGATGTGCCGCAGGAATGCGATGCGGTTCGCGGGGTCCATCTGCAGGCCCTGGGGGCCGTCGAACAGCTCGCCGATGAACTGCTGCATCACCGCGCCCACCGTCTGCGCGGTGTGGTGCGCGTACCGGGTCCGCAGGAACTGTCCCTGCTCGCGCTTGATCGCGTCCCCCAGCAGCTGAACTCCCGTCTGGCCCGTGCAGCGGAAGTCGCGCACGAACGCCAGCCGGTACCGCCACTCGTGGCCCGCCTTGAGCGCCAGGATGCTGGTCCCGGCCAGGAACGCGTCGTCGCGGTAGGCGAGCTCGGCCGGCAGCTGCACGAAGAGGCGGTAGTTGGCCATCAGGAACTTTTCGACAACCGGCAGCCGTTCGAAGGCCTTCTCGGCGCTCGTCTCGACGACCGTAAGCGTTTTGGCCTGCTCGCTGCCATACTCGAAGAGCTTGATCTCCAGCCCGTGGGACTTACGCTCCGGGCGCGCGTAGATGCAGGTTTCCTTGCGAAAGTCGTACAGCACCAGCGGGTGTTCGCGCTCGGTGCTCTGCATGAAGTGCTCGAAGAACCTGCGGAGCGGCGCCAGCTTGACGGGCTTGTCGAAGCGATGGCTGCGGGTGGCGTTCTGGTTGTCGAGGGTAGGCGCCGGAATGCGCTTGCCCTTGTCGTACACCAGCAGAAGCTTGTCGGAGTCGATGGCGAACTCCCGAAGCCAGCGGGACTCCTTCGTGTGCCAGATGTGGATGACGATGTTGCGCACGGCGCCGTAGCGCTGCATAAGCCGCAGCACGGGGAGCTCGTCGTTCCAGAACACGTTGCCGATGGCGAAGCCGCCGTCCAGGTACACGTGGATGTCGCCCGTGGCCCCCATGCCGAAGTACCGCGACACCAGCGCCCAGAGCAGCGTGGAGAGCTCCCACGGAACGGCCTTGAACACCGAAAGCTTGTCCAGCAAGCGTCCGATGTCGGTCGTTTCCAGGGCCGTCGGCTTTGGCGGCGGCTGGGAGATCTTGTAGGCGTGCGCCCGGCTGTTGGTCCCCGACCAGAAGATGCGCTCGCTGGGCGCCTGCAGCGGCTGCAGGCCGATCTTGGCGGCGTACTCGAGGAACGCGTGGGCCAGCTTGACGTCCTTCTGCTTGAAGCAGTCCACGATCAGCTTCCACAGCCCTTCCACCTGCTCGTCCGTCACCGTGCCGCGGACCTCCTGCACCCGTTTCTTGAACTCCTCGAAGTAGACCTGCTCGTTCTTGGAGAAGAGCTCGTAGTTCATCTGGTACCCCCCGACGGGCGCCTTGGGCACCGTGTTCTTTTCGAAGAAGAGCACGATGGTGTCGATGTCGGGCCGGCGGACGGGGCGCGGCTGGAGCTCCGGAACCAGCTGGGGGTCCCAGGTGGGATACGGGCCGCTCATGGTCCCGTGCGCGCCGGTCGTGGGACACCGCGTGGAGGCCGGCAGCTCCGCCAGCTGATGCCACCCTCCCAGAACGCCCTCCTCCCGGCAGTCCGTGCACATCCACCACGCCATGTCGATTCACCTTGTTGGGGGGACGCGATGCCGCGAAAGGCCGGAGCGCACGCTGTCCGGTCCGGTGGGCGAGCTCCGGGTACGGGACGCGGGCCGGCTGCGCGGCTTGAGGAAACGCATGCCGCCGAGCGGCGGCGCTCGTCCCTCGTGGGCAACGGCAGTGCCCGTTCGATCCCTCCACCCTCCGGCCGTGCAAGCGTATGCGGAGAGCCATCTTCCAGGCCTGCGAAGGGTCCGCGGCCGCGGCCCGCCTGGATCGCCGCGCGTTACAGGTGTAACGCGGGACGCCGGTCCGGCGCGCGGCCGCGCGGCGTTCGAAGGCCGCGGCCCGGATTGGCCGCCTGCCGCGGGTCCTTGCGTCCGCCGCGGCGTGCCGCCACTGTCCGTACTCCTTTCCTCTTCCTTCAACCACGGGAGATGGCCATGAAGAAGATCCGCCTGGACCTGGAAGAGCTGGACGTGGAGTCGTTCCCGACCGACAGCCTCCGGGAGCCGGAGCGCGGGACGGTGCACGCCCAGGAGATGTCCTGCCCCTGCGGCACGTCCAAGATCGGCGGCTGCTGGTGCACCGAGTGCTGCTGATCTGATCGCGGCGGCATCATCGACCGGGTACGAAGGCCCTCCCCCGAGACGCGATCGGGGGAGGGCCTTCGCCTACAGCGTCCATCATCCTCATCGATCATCCATCATCGATCACCCTCATCGATCACCCTCATCGATCATCATCCAAGGATGCTGCCGGACGCGGCTTGCCATTCGCCCCGAACATCCGGTATCGTCTCCGGGGACCGGGCGGGCAGGGAAGCTCGCCTCGAATTTCAGACGGGCACGATTCCCGGCGAGCGGGACGATGGGGATCGCGGATCGAATACTTGGGGCTGAGCCCTTTCACTCAGCACGGAGGACCTTCAATGGGAACGGCGCGCATCGACGGTCCGGCGAAGCCGCGGGATGAGGCGGATCACTGGAGGGACGAGCCGGAGCTGGCGCGGCAGGTGGTGCGCAACGGGGCCGGCGTCCTGGACGACCAGGGCCTCATCATCGGCTCCGTGGGGGCGGTCAGCATCCTGACGCCCGAGGAAAAGAGCGATTTCGACGAGGTGCAGAGGCGCATCCGGGACTACCTCGCCGTCGAGAACCCCAGGCGTCCGCTCTGCCTGGGCGTGTTCGGCCCGCCGGGGAGCGGAAAATCGTTCGGAGTGGAGCAGGTGCTGAAGGAGCTGCTGGGACATGAGGGGGAAACGCTGAACCTGTCCCAGATGGAGGGGCCGCGGCAGCTGGCGGAACGCGTCAAGAAGGCAGTGGGCAGGGACTGGGGCGGGCAGGTTCCCGCGCTGTTCTTCGACGAGTTCGACAGCCGGCTGGCGGGCACGCCGCTCGGCTGGCTGCAGTGGCTTCTGGCGCCCATGCAGGACGGCAGGTTCACCGTGGGAGACGAGCAGGTGGAGGTGAAGCGCGCCATCTTCGTGTTCGCCGGCGGCACGGCCGACACCTTCGAAGACTTCCAGGGCGGGCCCGCGCAGGAATTCCGCGCCGCCAAGGGTCCCGACTTCGTCAGCCGGCTGCGCGGCCACCTGAACGTCCGGGGCGTGAACAGCTGGCCGTACCGGCGGGTGCGCCGCGCCCAGGTGCTGCGCCGGGCGCTGGAGAAGGGTGCCCCCGGCCTGCTGGACGACGCCGGCCACCTGCCGCCGGACAGAATGGACGACGCCTTCATCGACCAGCTTCTGGGGGTGGGCCGGTACCGGCACGGGGCGCGGTCGGTGGAGGCGCTGGTGGAAATGTCCACCCGGCTGGATCCGCCGTCGTTTACGAGGGATTCCCTTCCCGGCGACGCCGTGCGCGCCAACCACGTGGACCTGGGCCCCTTGGGGGACCTGGTGGTCACGCTGAGCGCCGGAGGCACCCGGCTGCAGGCGGACGGGTCGGGGGACTACCACGCGGCGCTGGACGAGGTCTGGCAGACGGTGGCGACGCGCCTTCTGGAGCAGGGCGTGGCCCTGATCTACGGCGGCGACCCACGCCGGGGCGGGTTCCTGGAGCGCCTTGTCGCCGCGCACGAGCGGCTGCCCAGGCTCCTGCCGTCCCGCGAAGCGGAGCGGGAGCCGGAGCCGGGGGAGGGCCGGGTAAAGCCTCCCCGCGCCGGGACGCTGACCTGGGTCCGGGAGCGCGCCGACCGCGAGAGCACCGGAACGGCACGGTGGGAAGGGATGCGGGAGCTGGACTGGCCGGAGCTGTCGGACGAGGAGATGCGCGAGCTGGGCCTGGAGCCCGGCACCTCGCTGAGCGGCCTGAACCGTTCCGCTTCGCCGGTCGCGGGCTCCCTGGAAGCGCGCAAGCGCTTCGCCTACGCGGTCAGGCTGTTCCGGATGCGGGCGCTGGTCACCCGCCTGGCAGACGCGCACCTGGCGTTCGGGGGAAGGGAGACCGGCTTCAGTGGGCGGTTTCCCGGGATCGCCGAGGAGGTGATGCTCAGCCTGGCGGCGGGCACGCCCGTGTATCTCTGCGGCGGCTTTGGCGGGGGCACCCGGGCCGTGGGCGAGGCGCTGGGGCTGGGGCCGGCGTGGGCGGCCGTGCCGCGTGCCCTGCGCGTCGAAACGCACGGGGACTGGGCCATCCTGCTGGAAGAGATGGTGCGGGCGAGGCGCGGGATCCACTTTCAGCTTCCGCACCGCGCGGACCTTCCGCTCGACTACCATGATCTGGTGAAGTTCCTGAACGCGCACGCGCTGGAAGGCCCCCGGTGGCCCGACAACGGCCTGAACCCCGACGAGAACCGGGCCCTGTTCGTGGCGACCGGTGCCGGCGAGATCTTCGCGCTCGTGGAAAAGGGGCTGCGGAGGCTCGGAAAGGGGTGATACCAGATCCGGGAAAAGCGTGCATGATGACTTCCTGAGGGAGGCGCCGCGCTGAACCTTGCCGTGACCGGGGATCCGGCGCGCCGACCGAAGGACCTCGCCGGCAGAACGAAGGGGCTGGTTCCGCGTCCTGATCCGGCCCCTGCGCAGCCGAGAGGAGGTCCTTCGGTCGCGCGCCGGCGTCCGTGCAGCCCGCAGGATCTGCGCGTGCGCTCCCTCAGGAAGTCACATTCCTTTCCCGGATCTGGTGTGAGCCCCTGGCGGCCGCGGGCGCGCGCGGATGGATCCGCGTCGCGGCTGCTCGCCACCGCACAGAAAAGCCCTCTCCCGGCGCTGTCGGGAGAGGGCTTCGTTTCGCGCCGACCGAGACGCGCCGCGCCTAGCCTTCGCTCCGCCACAGGCGCGCCACGACCTGGTCCCCGGAATACAGCTCCAGCCGTTCGGCGGTCGCGGAGAAGCGCGTGGTGGATTCCAGCGCGCGCAGGTACGTCGTCTCCCGGTTGTTGCCCGCCGGGTCCACGCAGGCGCGGCGCGTGGAGACCAGCGGGCCGAAGCGGAGCGCCGCGCCGTCCTGCGTGTAGGGCCCGCCGAACTGGTTGCAGCCGCCGTTGCCGCTGGCGCGCCCGTCCGCGCCGAAGACCAGCGTCAGCGCGCCGACGCCGCTCGCGCTGGCCGCGGGCTGTCCGTTCAGCTCCGCCAGCTCCCACGACGTGCCCGCCAGCGGCTCCGCCTCGCCGGCCGAACCGGCGGCGCGCGGGCCCATGCACGCGGCCAGAACAACTCCCATCGCCAGCCAGGCCACTCGCCCACGTCGAGCCACTGATCTCATCGTTCCGCTCCTTGCCGCGCATGTAGTGGGAGACCGCACCGTCGGCGTGCCAGTCCCGTGCCCCGGCGTATGGAGCGGCGCCTTATCCGCTTCGTCGCCGACGCATCCAGGGACCGTCGGGAATCGTGGAATCGGGACCGCGGTTCCGGCCGAGCCGGCCTCTCAGAGCGTATTTAAGAATGAGCCGAACCGGTTGATTTCCTGAGGGAGGCGCCGCTCCTGACCCGCTGCTGCGCAACCAGTTTGGCGCCGACCGAAGGATCTCGCCGGCAGCACCTGGGGGCTGAATCAGTGCCGCGTAGCCAGCCCCGCGATCGCCGAGACGAGATCCTTCGGTCGCGCACAACCGCTTGAGTAACTTCAAGTTCCGGAGGCGCGCTCCCTCAGGAAATCAATCCTCGGTATTTCTGAAAGACAAAATCTTAAACACACTCTCAGGAGCCCCCGCCCCCCCCGGCGCGCCCGGCCGGGTCCGACGCGGCGGAGTAGCCGTACACCCTCCCGGAACGCTCCGGGACGGCACGAAAGCCCTCCCCCGGCGCTGCCGGGGGAGGGCTTCGTCCGTCGGATGGCGCGAGAGAGTGGCTACTGGGCGACGACGCGCTTCCACTGGCCGGCGGGAAGGATGGAGGCCCCGTCCTCTACCTGGTTCAGGATGGCCAGCTCGGGGAGCGGGATCACGGACGGGTTCTGGCGGTTGAACTCGGCCAGCGTCATCTGCCGCGTGGTGCGCACCACGTCCACGCGGTTGGGGCGCACGTTCAGCACGGCAGGGTCGCTCACATTGGCAAAGCTGCCGATCACCCGGCGAAAGGCGGGCTCGTAGCGGCTGAACAGCTGCGCGGGCGTGTACGCGATCACCTGGAAGGTGCGGCCCCCGTGCTCGATGAACCCCACCATCCCGCTGATCACCCCCTGCTGCGCCTGCGCCTGAAAGTACGAGACCACCGCCGGGTTCCCGTTCACGTTCTGCCGGCTGGTCTGCCCGGCGCGAAGGCCCTGCTGCGAGAGAAAGCGGCGCGCGGCGTCGTCGGCGCCGGCGCCCTGCGCCAGCGTGAGCTGCAGCACCGCGTCCTGCTGCGGCGCCAGCGCGTTTACGGCCTGCGGCAGGTTCTGCGTGCGCCACCCCTGGGGAAAGTCGATGCGAAAGCGCATCTCGGGGTGCAGGAACACGCCGTCGCGAAAGAAGCCCTGCCGCGGGTCGTCGCCGTACACCAGGCCGTCGATGCGGGCCAGGTACGTTTCGCGCCCCAGCTCCAGCGGCGTGCGGGTGACGGTGTCGGCGCGGGCCTGCGCGGCGGCGATGCGCTCCGGCTCCGCGGGGTGCGACGCCAGCCACGAGGGGATCTCGCTGCGCCCGCTCGCCTGGCCAATGCGCATGAGCGTGGCGAAGATGTCGTCCATCTCGCGCACCTCGAACCCCTCGCGCAGGGCGTAGCGAAAGCCCAGCTCGTCCGCCTGCCGCTCGGCGTCGCGGCCGTAGCTGAGAAAGAGCAGCTGCATCCCCGTCTGCGCCAGCCCGCCCACGGCCTGCGCGGCGCTGGGAAAGAGGATGCTCCCCACCCCCAGCCCCAGCTGCGCCAGCTGCCCGCGGCTGATCTGGGTGACGGAGTGGCGCGCGGTCACGTGGCCGATCTCGTGCCCCAGCACCGCGGCCAGCTCCGCCTCGGAGTCCATCAGGTCCATCATCCCCCGCGTCATGAAGATGAAGCCGCCGGGGAGGGCAAAGGCGTTGGGGGTGGCATCGTCCACCACGCGAAAGGTCCAGGGCAGGTTGGGGCGCTCCGACTCGGCGGCCAGCCGGGTGCCCACCGCGTGCACGTACTGCTGCAGCGCCTCGTTGTCGACCAGGCCCAGCTGCTGCGCCACCTCCTGCGCCGCCTGCTGCCCCATCTGGACCTCCTGCGCCTCGGAGACCAGCGTCAGCTGCCGCCGGCCGGTCACCGGGTTGGTGGCGCACCCCGCCGCCACCGCGCACACCAGGCCGGCCGCGGCGAACGCGCGGGCCCGGCCGCCGAGCGTAGAATCGATCGACATCGCTCCCCCTTCCTCCCTCACGCGGTACCGTCCTGTTCGTGACGGCGAAGGGCGGGGGCAAGAAGCACACCCTGCGCACTGGCGCGGGCGCTCATCACCCGCTAATCGTATCCGGCCAACTCCGCCGCACGGCCCGGCATCCAACCGCACGTTCCGCGGATCATCCCGCGCATCCAGTCATTCACCGCTCCAGGAATCCTCCCGTGTCGAACCGTTTCATCCGCCGATCAGGAGCGCTGGCCGCCGCGCTCGCCGCCGCCCTGGCCGCCGCGCCCGCGTGCGCGCAGGACGACCTGCCGCTGCACCTGTTCGACTACGACCGCGCGGCGCCGCTGGAACTGCAGTCGTCGCCCTTCGGCGATGACAGCGGCGTGGATATCCACCAGATCAGCTACGCGAGCCCGAAGGGCGGGCGGGTGACCGGGCGGCTGTTCGTGCCGCGGGGCGGGGGACCGTTCGCCGGAGTCATCCTGGCCCACGGGATGCCGGGGAACGCGGAGGCGTTCACCGGGCGCGCCGTGTACATCGCGCGGCACGGGGCGGTGGTCATCGCCATCGACGCGCCCTTCAACCGCCGCCCCGGCGGGCCGCTGACCCGTACGCCGCGCGACAGCGCCGAGCAGGTGCAGCTGATCGTGGACCTGCAGCGCGCGGTGGACGTGCTGCTGGCGCGGCCGGACGTGGATTCCGCGCGGCTGGCGTACGTGGGGCGCAGCTACGGCGGCGCGACGGGCGCGCTGTTCGCGGGCGTGGAGCGGCGGCTGAAGACGTACATCCTGGCGGTGGCGGACGGCGGCATCACCACGCGCTTCACCGCGCCCGGCGCGCCGCAGCCGCCTCCCTCGCAGGAGGCGGAGGCGCGCGCCTGGCTGGCGGCGATGCAGCCGATCGAGGGGATCCGCTTCGTCCATCGCGCCAACGGCAGCATCCTCTTCCAGAACGCGCGGCAGGACCAGTTCGTCTCCGTGGCCCGCGCGGAAGCGCTGCACGCGGCCGCGACAGGGCAGAAGGAGGTGCGGTGGTACGATACGCCGCACGCGCTGAACCCCGCGGCGCACGTGGACCAGCTCCGCTGGCTCAGCCAGACCGTCGGCACCACGCCGCCGGGCCCGGAGGACGAGGCGGGCCCGGAGATCCCGCAGCCGCCCGCGCCGCGTCCGTGACACCCGGGAGCATGGGATGAAGGAGAAGCAGCAGGTGTTCGCGATCGTGCGGGTGGAGCACCAGGACCGGCTGTCGCACATCCCCCGGGACGAGGTACCCACCTGGGTCCGCGTTTCCAAGGTGCTCCCCACCGCGCGAGAGGCCGTGGCCGAGGCGGACCGGCTCAACGCGCTGAACGGCCACCACGGCTGCTACTATTATCCGGTGCCCACCCGCTGGTTTCCGCAGGGGCTCGGCGGCGAAGCGGCGGATGCCGGGCCCCCGTCCGACGCGGTGGACGCGGCGGACGGCGCCGGGAGCTGACGGGGACGCGGAGTGGCTGGATGCCCTCCGCGTCCTTCTCGTTTCCTCCGCGTCGACCGCGGGATGTTTTCGGTCGATGCGTGCCGAGGGATCCGGCTAATCGGCGCTTCACCGGCGCTTCATCGGACGCTAACGACGGTGGCGCGCGGATCGGCATCCAACCCCGCGAGCGCACCACCGGCGCTCGGATGGATTCAGCCATCACCCCCCTTACGAGGGCCGACCGATGCAACACGTTCTTTCTCGCGCGGGCCGCCGCGCAGCCGTTCTTTCGCTGTTGGGCGCCGCCCTGGCCGCGCCCGCCTGCGCCCAGGCGCCGCGCCCCGCGGACGCCATCGCCGCGGGCACCTTCGCCTACGACCGCGCCGCGCCGCTGGAGCTGCGCGACTCGCTGGAATCGGTGGAGAACGGCGTGGAGACGCACGCCATCAGCTTCGCCAGCCCCAGGGGCGGCCGCGTGACGGGGCTGCTGCACGTGCCGCGGGGCGGGGGGCGCAAGGCGGGGATCGTGAACATGCACGGCGCGCCGGGAAGCGCGCGGCAGGTGGCGGCCGGCTCGGCGGCGCTGGCGCGGCGCGGGGCCGTGGTCGTCTCCATCGACGCCCCGTTCACCCGCCGCGGCGGGCAGATGCTGGCTTTCACCGAGGCCGACAGCGCCGACCACGTGCAGCTCGTGGTGGACCTGCAGCGCGCGGTGGACCTGCTGCTGGCCCGCGCGGACGTGGACCCGGCGCGCATCGCCTACGTGGGCGGCAGCTACGGCGGCGCCGTGGGGACCATGTACGCCGCGGTGGACCCGCGCCCCGCCGCGTACGTGCTCTTTGTTCCCGACGGCGGGATGGTGTCGCACTTCACCGGCGTGGACGGCTCGTTCGAGGGACCGCTCCCCGGGATGCCGGCGGACGTGCGCGACCGCTGGCTGGCCGCCATGCGCCCGGTGGAAGGGATCGGCTACGTGGACCGCGTGAAGCCGGGGAGCATCCTGTTCCAGAACGGGCGGCAGGACCCGTACGTCCCCGCCGACAAGGCGGCCCTGCTGCACCGCACGGCGGGCGCGTCGCACACGGTGCAGTGGTACGAGAGCGGCCACGCGCTCCCCGCGCAGGCCCGCATCGACCGCTGGCAGTTCCTTGCCGAGCGCATCGGCACCGCCGCGCCCACGGACGAGGAGCGCACCGCCGCCGCCAGCGCGCCGCCGCCACCGCAGCCCCAGGCCGCGCCGCACCGCCGCGGGTGAGGCCGACGATCCGCCGGACTCGGATCATTGCGCCGGGCGCGGCGGAAGCAGAAAATCAGGGCTCGCGGAAGATCCAGGTCCGCGGGCTCCTTCGCATCCACCCATCCCACCGTGGCTGACCATCCCGTGCTGGCGCTGTCGCTGCTTCCGGAGACGCTGGCCGTCTGCCGGCTGGCGCCGGACGCGGAGGTGCCGGCGTGGGCGTGGACGGGCGAGCCCGCGTCCGTCACCCGCACGCGCGACGAGCTGTCCATCATCTGCCGGATGGACGCGGTGCCGCGGGGAATCCGCGCCGAGGGAGGGTGGCGGTGCCTCGAGGTGGAGGGGCCGCTGGCCTTCGAGCTGACGGGCGTCCTGGCCGCGCTCACGGCGCCGCTCGCCGCCGCCGGCATCGCCCTCTTTGCCGTGAGCACGTACGATACGGACTACCTTCTGCTGAAAGCGGAGAACCTCGATCGCGCCATCGAGGTCCTGCGCGAGGCGGGGCACCGCGTTGCCTGAAGCGCGGGGAAGGAGCCGGGAAGGGGGCTGCCGGGTTGTCGCTGCGGATGATCCCCTCCGGGTGAATCACGCGAAAGCCGCGGGCACGCAAAGGGCCGGCTCCGAATCACGGAGCCGGCCCTTCTCCATCCTCACATCCAGCATGAGGTGAATCGATCTAAGTTTTTGCGGGCTTGATGGATTCGATCTCTTTCCTCACACGTTCGCACATCTCCAGCTTCTGCGTGCGGTGCATGAAGGCGCTGTCGAAGCCCATCATGGTGATTTCCACCAGCTCGTCCCAGGTAAAGCCCAGGTGCTGGTGCGCGCGCCAGTACTCCTCGGTCACCGTGGTGGCGCTCATCAGCCGGTTGTCGGTGTTCAGGCTGAGGATCAGGCCCTCGTCGTAGTACATGCGCAGCGGGTGCTTCTCGAAGCTCTCCACCGCGCGCGTCTGCACGTTGCTGGTCAGGCAGATCTCGATGGGGATGCGGAAGTCGTTCATGTACCGCATCAGGTCGGGGTCCTCGAACAGCCGGGTCCCGTGGCCGATGCGGTTGGCCTGGCAGTAGTGCAGCGCCTGGTGGATGGATTCCGCGCCGTACGCCTCGCCCGCGTGGATGGTGGCCGCCATGTTCTTGTTGATGACGGTGTAGAACGCGTCCTTGTGCTTTTTGGCGGGGTAGTTGTACTCCGCGCCCGCCAGGTCGAACGCCACCACGCCGCGGTCCTTGTACGCCACCGTGAGGTCCGCCAGGTCGCGCGAGGTGGCCGGCTCCATGTTGCGGATGCCGCAGATGATGATGGCGGTCTCGATGCCGAAGTCCTCCCGGGCGCGCGCCAGCCCGCGCAGCGGCGCGTCCACCGTCTCGGTGAGCGGCAGACCGCCCTGCGAGTTGAGGATGGGCGAGTAGCGGATCTCGGCGTAGCGCACGTTCTCCGCGGCCAGGTCCTCGGCCAGCTCGTAGGCGATGCGCTCCAGCGAGTCCGCCGTCTGCATCACCGACAGGGTGATGGCGAAGCGCTCCAGGTACTCCACCAGGTTGCGCGCGTCCTGCACGTGCATGTAGTCGCGCAGCGCCTCGGGGTCGCTGGCCGGCATCTTCACGCCGTACTCCGCCGCCAGCTCCAGCATCGTCTCCGGCCGCAGGCTGCCGTCCAGGTGCACGTGCAGCTCGGCCTTGGGCAGCCGGTGCAGCAGTTCGCGGGTGACTTCGATCGCCATGTCCACAGTCCTGTGCTGGTTGCGTCGCGGCCTTCCCTCTCCGGGATAAATGCGCAGGCGGGTGCACCACCGGTGCACCCGCCTGTCGCGGAGGCCGTCGTCCTTCGTTGCTCCGGTGGGATATTGTAGCGCGACACCCGCGCGCACGCCACCTCACCTCCCGCCGCGCGCCCCTCCCCCGGCCCCCTCTCCGCTCGTTCCTCGCGGAGAGGGGGAGAATTCGATCGCGCGGTGACGAACATCACGCCGCGCCCGCGGCGCCCCCTCCGGGCTCGTAAACCTCGCCCACCTCCCCCAAAAAACCCTGGGGGAGGTTGGTGTTGCCGCGGGAGCGGCGCGCTCTGCATGCGGGGTGAATTCCTCGTACCCTGTCGAAGCGCGTCACCTCTCCCCCAGGGGTTTTTGGGGGAGAGGCCGGGAGAGGGGGCGGCTTGCGGACGCAGCTCGATCCCTGTCGCGGCGCTTCCGTCCCCTCGTACCGCCGTACCGCCGTCTCAGATCAGGATCCCCACCACGCACGCCGTCATGAAGTTGGCCAGCGTGCCGGCGATCATGGCGCGCAGCCCCAGGCGGCTCAGGTCTGCGCGGCGCTCGGGGGCCATGCCGCCGATGCCGCCGATCTGGATGGCGATGGAGCTGAAGTTGGCGAAGCCGCACAGCGCGTAGGTGGCCAGCACCACCGAGCGCGGGTCCAGCCCCGCGCCCTCCTGCAGCATGGTGCCCAGGTGCGCGTACGCCACGAACTCGTTGAGCGCCGTCTTTTCACCCAGCAGCGTGCCGATGGCCAGGGTGTCCTGCGCCGGCACGCCCATCAGCCAGGCAAAGGGCGCGCACACCCATCCCAGGATCTTCTGGATGGTCAGGTCCAGCCCGAACAGCCCCGCCGTGCCGCTCAGGATGCCGTTCAGCAGCGCCACCAGCGCGATGAAGGCGATCAGCATGGCGCCCACGTTCAGCGCCAGGCTCAACCCCTCGCTGGCGCCGCGGGCGGCGGCGTCGATCAGGTTGGCGTCCACCTTTTCCATCTTGATCTTCACGCTCCCCTTCGTGAGGGGCTGCTCCGTCTCGGGGTACATGATCTTGCTGATGGCGATGCACGCCGGCGCCGACATCACCGAGGCGCTGATCAGGTGGCCGGCGATGTCGGGAAAGTACGCGACCAGGAAGCCCACGTACGCCGCCAGCACCCCGCCGGCCACCGTGCCGAAGCCGCCCACCATCACGCAGTGCAGCTCGCTCTTCGTCATGGTGCCGATGAACGGCTTCACCAGCAGCGGCGCCTCCGTCTGCCCCAGGAAGATGTTGCCGGCGGTGGAAAGGCTCTCCGCGCCGGAGATCTTCATCGTCCGCATCATCACCCACGCAAAGCCCTTCACCACCGCCTGCATGACGCCCATGTAGTACAGCAGCGTCATGAGCGACGAGAAGAAGATGATGGTCGGAAGCACGTTGAAGGCGAAGAAGCCGCCCGCGTTGGCCCACGCCGTGGGCGCCCCGATCGGCTCCATCGGCGGGAAGCCGGTGCCCCCCGGACCCACCGGGATGTTGTTGAACGCCAGGTTGCCGAAGAGAAATTTCGCACCCTCCACCGTATAGCCGATCAGCGCGTTGAAGACGTTGTTGGCGCCGTCGAAGAAGGCCTTGCCCCAGGGCGTCATCAGGATCAGCACGGCAAACACGAACTGCAGCACCACTCCCCACGCCACCAGCTTCCAGTCCACCGCGCGCCTGTTCACGCTCAGCAGCCACGCCAGGCCGATGAAGACGAACAGCCCCAGCAGGCTGATGGCCTTCTGGATCGGCGTGCCGCGCGTCTCCTGGCGGGCCTGGCGGGCCACCTCGCCCGCGCTGGCGGGCTGCGAGTCCGCCACGATCCCGCTCTGCGGCGTCTGCGCCCGCGCCGCGGCCTCGGGCGATGCGATCGGCGCGGAGGCGTCGCCGGGGTCCGCCGGCTGCGTGCCCGCGGGCGCCGGCTCGGCCGGGTTCGCCACCTGCGGCGCCCCGGCGGCGGGCTGCGGCGCGGTGGTCTCCGGCTGCTGCGCATTCGCGTACAGCCCGGCGCCCAGCAGCAGCGCGGCCGCGAGCCACAGGGGGAGCATCCACCTGAGCAGGTTCTTCTTCTTCGGGGGAGATGCCATCGGAGGTCGTCGCCCGTGTGGAGCGGGGAAGGGAAGGAGGATCCGCGGGCGGAGGCTCAGCCCCCGCCCCGCAGCACGGCTTGTACGGAATGCGGGTATTCTACCGGGGCGTGCGAAAGTGCGAAAGTGCGAGAGTGCGAAAGTGGACCGCACCCCACGGCGGGTTTTCGCCCCTTACCACTGCAGCCGCGCCGCCTCCTCCTTGGGCAGCTGCACGCCGTGGCGCTTGGCCTCCACCAGCCGCGGCCGGTCGAACAGCTTGATCAGCAGCAGCCCGGCCACGAAGCCGCCGATGTGCGCCCACACGGCCACGCCCCCCTCCTCCGGCAGCCCCGGCACCGAATACGCCTGCCAGAGCTGCAGCACGAACCAGAGCAGGAGAAAGAAGACGGCGCGGATGCGGGGGAAGAAGATCGGGGGAAAGTACGTGCGCACCTTTGCGCCGGGATACAGCAGGATGTACGCGCCCATGATGCCGCTGATGGCGCCGCTGGCCCCCACCATGGGCAGCTGGCTGGCGGGCGAGAACCCGATGTGCGCAAAGGTCGCGGCCAGCCCGCACACCAGGTAGAAGACCAGAAAGCGAAGGTGGCCCATGGAGTCTTCGATGTTGTTCCCGAACACCCACAGGAACAGCATGTTGCCCAGCAGGTGGCCCCATCCGCCGTGCATGAACATGGAGGTGAGCAGCGCGCTCCATCCCAGGTGGGTGACGCGGCACACGCCCGTGATCTCGCACGGCTGCGCGCCGAACACCACCACCGACGCCTCCAGCTGCTGAAGGTCCGCCCCCGCGCCCTGGACCCAGAACCACAGGAACACGTTGGTGAGGATCAGCACGATCGTCATCCACGGCGTGAGCTCCGTGGGGTTCTCGTCGTTCAGGGGGATCAAGGCGCCTCGCGGGTCCGTTCTGGCGGGATTGGGAAATTCCTTCGAGAGGATCGTACGCAAAAACGGGTGCAGAGGTTCATCCGCCCCGGCGTCGGAGCTCCCGGCTCCCGGGCCGAATGCACGCTCCGGGACTCCGAATCCGCAAAAGAACGGGCCTCACGCAGAGTCAGCGGAGTCAGCGGAGTTTTCTCGTGCCGTTGCCTCTGCTCTCCGGTTGGAGCCTGATCGTGAGCGGAGGCATGGCGCGTTCGTCGACGAGGCACGATCCCTGGAGCGGTCGGGAACGGGAGAGGGATGGAAGCGCGGCAGGGGGCCATCCGCGTTTTTTGGGGGGAGGGATGCGGATCGGCGGATGGGTTTCCATGCCGCACCGGAGCAGGCCGTCCGCACCACCTGATGCGCGATCCCTGGAACCATCCGCCCACGCTATGATCGAGGTGACCGGCACCCTGGCGGACGCCGTGCGGGTCGATCGTCTTTCAGCGCGCGGCGGGAACGCCCAGGCGCTCGCGCATGCGTTCCAGGCGCGGAGCCGCGCCGAGCTGCTCGTACAGGCGCTCGGCGCGGCGGGCGGCTTCGCCGCCGGTCCACGACTCGCCCGACGCCGCTTCCAGCGCCGCGATCTCCTCGTGCACCTGGGCGGCCAGCAGCAGGTTGTCGGACGGGATGAGCCGCAGCGCGGCCTCCAGCTCCTCCCGCGCCTGCGGCCACCACCCCTGGTTCACCGCGATCTCGCCCAGCACCGACCGCGCCTCGGCCACCCACGCCGGCGCCTGGATTCGCTCGAAGGTGGCCAGGGCGTGGCGGGCGAGCGCCCACGCCGCCGCGCCGTCGCCCACGGCCAGGAGAAGCAGGGCGCGCTCCAGCTCGCCGCACGCTTTCACGTAGGGGGGGCGGGGGTACCTGGCCGCCTCTTCCAGGTGGCGCTTGGCCTCGGCGGTGAACCCCAGCTCGCGGTACGAGATGCCCAGGTTCTGGTGCAGGTAGGGGATCCACCGGGCAGACCCGCCGGACGCCGACGCCAGCGCCCGTGCATGGTGCCGCAGCGCCTGCACGAAGTCGCCCCGGATCCCCGCCACGATGCCCAGCGTGATCATCCCGTGCACCTCCAGCGTCGCGTCGCCCGCGCCGTGCACGTACTCCAGCGCCTGGTGAACCAGGGCCTCGCTCTCGTCCAGCCGCCCCTGCTCCAGCGCGATCTCCGCCGCGGCAAACAGAAAGCGGCTGCGCCTGCGGTCCTGGCGCGGCGGCGCGAAGCGGGGCTCAAGGGTCCGCATCAGCGACTCGGCGCGCACGGTGTCGCCCAGGCGGACGTGGGCGTACAGCAGCAGCAGCGCGAACTCCTCCACCTCCAGCAGCCGCTCGGGCGGAAGGGCACCCGCCAGCTCGCGGACGCGGGGGTAGTCCAGCTGCTGCTCCGCTTCCCAGAGCCGCAGCAGCAGGTCCAGGTCGTCGCTCGCCCGATCGGTCATGGCCTCTCGCTGGGCACGGGCGGTGTGCGGAGCAGCGCGTACAGCCCCTTGCGGCTGATCCCCAGCAGGTCGGCGGCGCGGCTCTTGTTCCCCGCGCACGCCACCACCGCGGCGTGCGCGGCGGACGCCTGGATCACCTCCATCGTCGCCGGAAACGGGATCACGCCGGCGTTGGTGGCGCCCGGCGCGCTCCCCAGCCGCAGGTTCTCGACCGTGACCACGCCCTGGCCCAGGATCACGCCGCGCTCGATGGAGTTGCGCAGCTGCCGCACGTTCCCCGGCCAGGCGTAGCCCTGGACGGCGGCGCGCACCTCCGGCGCCAGCGGCCGGACGGGAAAGCCGTAGGCCTGCGCGAACTCCCGCAGAAAGTGGCCCGCCAGCAGCAGCACGTCGCCTTCGCGGTCCCGCAGCGGCGGAAGGGTGAGCGTCAGCACGTCCAGCCGGTAGAACAGGTCTTCCCGAAAGCGGCCTTCGCGCACGCGCTCCGCCAGGTCCACGTGCGTGGCGGCGATCACCCGCGCGTTCACCGGCACCTCGCGCAGCGCGCCCAGGCGCCGCGCGCGCCGGGACTCCAGAAAACGGAGCAGCTTGCCCTGCAGCGCCATGGGCAGGTCGCCGATCTCGTCCAGGAACAGGGTTCCGCCCTCCGCCACCTCCACCAGCCCCGCCTTGGCGGCGCGGGCGTCGGTAAACGCGCCCTTCTCGTACCCGAACAGCTCCGCCTCCAGCAGGTGGGCGGGGAGCGCCGCGCAGTTCACCTCCACGAACCTGCCCCCGGCGCGGGGGCTGCACTCGTGGATGGCCTGCGCCAGCACGTCCTTGCCCGTGCCGGTCTCTCCGGTGATCAGCACGGTGGAGCTTCCCGCGCCGCTCATCACCCGCGCCGCGTCCAGCACCTCCCGGAGCGCCGGGCTGGCGCCGATCAGCCGCGACATCCCCGGGCCGCCGGCGCCCTCGTCCCCGGCGCCCGCCGGCTGCGCGGCCCGGGAGACCTGCTCCCGCACCCAGTCCCGCAGCTCGCTCAGCTCCGGGGGGAGCACGAAGTAGTCGTCCGCACCCACACGACGCATCCTGCGGGCCGTGGCGTGCTCGGTGTCCACGCCCACGACGGCGATGGCCCGGTCCGTCGACTGCCGGAGCTCCCGGACCCTCCCCAGTGCCTCCGCCTCGCGGCCGCCGGCGCAGACCAGGACGGCGCACACGGCGGGGAGATCCGCGAGCTCGCCGGGAGTGGTGACCGAAACGTGATCGGCTCCGGCGGAGCCGATCAGGCGCGGCAGCAGGTCGGAGAACGCCTCCGAGACGGGCACGACCGCGACGGTGTGGTGCATGTGGGACCGTGTGGATCTGAGCAGGCGGCGCGGTGCGTCGCGTGGCATGGGCGGTCCCATCCCGCGCGAGGGGGCGGCACGGCGCGTTCCCCATGAAGATGCAGCTTGCGGCCGCGATGGCGCCAGCGCGCGGCCGGCGGCGCTCCCTCCCGCGTGCCGCCGGGCCGCTTTCCGCCGCCTCCGCGCCGGCCGGGACCGCGTTACGGGGTCCGCGGCCGCTGGCCGGTGTGGCCGCCGTGGACCTCGCCGCCGGGGGTGGCGGGCGGCCGCTGCTCCCGCGCGGCGCGCTCCGCCAGCGCGGCGGGGACGATCTCCCAGCTCTGGCGAAAGACGTCGGCGGGGCGCAGCGTGCCGCGGCGGCGGATGTCGGCGATCAGCAGGTCGCGAATCCCCTCGCCGCGGTCGTACACCACCGGCGCGCCGATCAGCATGGAAAAGCCGCCGCTGCCGCTCGCCCGGTAGTTGTTGATGGCCATGGTGAAGCTGTCCGCCGGCATCACCGCGCGGCCGCTGCGCTCCAGGCGGACGAGCCGCTGGCCCACGGGCCTGGTCAGGTCAAGCGCGTAGTCCACCCCGCTCACCACGTCGTAGTTGTAGCCGGGAACGTTGGGATTGGTCAGCGTCTCGCACGCGGACGCGGGGCAGGGAAGGTAGTACTCCGCGCTCTTCTCCAGGTACGCGCGCAGCTGGGCGCCGGAGATGCGGATGGCCTTGAGCGTGTTGTCGTAGACGTACAGCCCCGCCACGTCCGCCACCGTGACCGGCCCCCGGGGGATGCGCGACGTCAGCGAGAACGCGGAGGCGGCGGAAAGCTCCGCGCCGGTCACGCGCATCTGCACGTCGTTGATCAGGTCCAGGATCGGCGTGTCGCGCGTCCGGGCCAGCGCCGACGTCCATTCCGCCTCGCTGGTGCCGATCACCTGCGCCACGTACTCCAGCGTGCGTTCGTGCGCCCGCGCCATCTCCGCCTCCAGCCGCGGCGACGTGCTCCCGGGCGCCGGGCGCAGGATCCGCCCGCGCTTCGACGCGACCGCCCATCGTCCACCGTCGAACCGCAGGTCCAGCTCGGCCACGGCGAGGGAGGTGCCCCAGTTCCGGGCCTGCTGCACCAGGACGCCGTTGATGGTGGTGTCCGCCACCTCGCGGTGCGTGTGCCCCATGAAGATCACGTCGATCCCGGGGATCTCGCGCGCCATGGCGGACGACGCGTTCTCGGCGGGGACGCCGGTGGCCGCGGTGTCGTAGCTGCTCCCCTCCAGCCCGCTGTGCGCGGCGATCATGACGATGTCCGCGCCCCGCTCCCGCATCTCGGCGACGATGGGGCGCACGCTGCCGACGATCTCGCGAAAGTCCAGGCGCCCCCGCACGTTGTCGCGGTCCCAGATCAGCACCCCCGGCGGCGTGACGGCGGCGATGCCGATGCGCACCGTGCGGCCGCCCACCGTCCGCTCGACGAGGGTGTACGGCCGGTACGCGTGCCGCGTGGTCCCCGCGAGGAAGATGTTGGCGCTGATGAAGGGAAAGTCCGCGCCGGCGGCGGCCTGCTCCAGGTGGTCGATGCCGTAGTTGAACTCGTGGTTGCCGATGGCCGCCGCGTCGTAGCCCACCAGGTTCATCGCGCGCACCAGGGGATGCTCCTCGCGCGCCGGCAGCTCGCGGTAGACGAAGTCCAGCGCGTTCCCCTGCAGCAGGTCGCCGGACTCCACCAGCACCGTGCGCTGGGGATGGGCGGCGCGAACGCTGTCGATCAGCGGCACCAGCGCGGCCAGGCCGTTGTCCGTGCGCTGTCCCGTGTAGTAGTCGTAGGGCAGAATCCACCCGTGCAGGTCGGTGGTGCCCATCAGCACCAGCCGCCCCTCCGCCGCGGCCCCGGCAGCCGGCGGGGCGGAATCGGCCGGGGGCGCGACGGCGCAGGCGGCCAGCGCGGCCAGGGCCAGCGCGGCGGTCGATCGAAGGAAAGCAGGCATCTCGCTCGTCATCCCGTTTTCTGAGGTGGGCGCTGGTACACGGCGCCGCGAACGCGGGTCCGCACGTTCCGATCCCTCGAATCCGCCGCGGCGCGGGCCGGGGGAATCGTTTTGTTTGTCAGGCGCGGAACGAGCCATATTATTCCTTTCGACGGTCCCGGCCACGCGCGGCCCGCCCTCCCATCCTCCCCAGTCTGCGATGAAGATCCTTTCGCTCCGCCGGCTCGCCGTGCCGCTCTGCCTCTGCGCCGCCGCGCAGGGGGCCGCGGCGCAGAAGATGGCGTACCACGGGATGCGCTGGCACCTCCCCGCCGACAGCGTGCGCGGGCCGCTGCAGGCGCAGGGGTTCACCCTGGCGCGGGTGATGGACGACGGCGACCACGAGTTCACCCGCGAAGACGGCGCGCTGCTGTACGCGGGGCTGCGGAACGGCCGGCTGGCCGGGATCACGCTGTTCGACGCGGTGCGGGGCGAGGCGGCGTCCGCGCGCTACGTCGTGCTGGCCGACTCGCTGCAGGCGGAGCTGGGCCCGCCGGACGAGGTGGTGGACGAGGGCCAGCGGCAGATGCGCCTGTGGGAGGCGGGGTTCTGGCGGGTGAGCGTGGAGCTTTCGCGCGTCGCCGGGCAGTGGGCGGTCGAGATCGGGTGGCGGGGGCCCGGCTGGTGGGACGAGATGGACCGCCGCGCCGGCCGCGCGCCCCAGCCCGCCGGGTACACCAGCGTGCGCGTCTCGCCGTTCCTGCGCATCGCGGTGGATACGACGGTCCACGGACCGCGCGCGCGCGGATCGCTGCGCGGCCGCTTTCGCATCGAGTACTTTCAGCCGATCACGCCCTCGGTGGACGGCGTGGAGCAGGACCCGCTGGACGTGGCGGAGTACGAGATGGACTTCGACTGCGCGGGCCGCCGCGCGCGCCTGATCTCCCGCTCCACCTACCTGGAAGGCCGCCGGCAGCAGACCAACCGTCCGCAGGGCCAGCCCTGGACCACGCCCACGCAGCCCGAAGGCCACTACGCGCGCGGCCTGGACGCCGTCTGCCGCGCCGCGCGGGAAGTGCGGTAGGGAGTGCGAAAGTGCGGAAGTGCGAGAGTGCGAAAGTACGAGAGTACGAGAGTACGAGAGTACGATGGGGCAGCGGCACGTCCGCACATCGTACCTTCGGTCCGCCGTTCCGTACTCTCGTACTTTCGTACTTTCGTACTCTCGTACTCGCCCGCTACGTTTCTCCGCCGCGCCGCGCGGGACCGTGCCTTGCACCGAACCCGGGGGCACGCAGCCACATCCATCGTCCAGCAATGCAGAACCGTCCGGCTTTCGTCATGCCCCCGCGGATGAACCGCATCCTTCTCGCGCTCGCGCTGCTGCTGGCGTGCCTGGCGCCGCGCGCGGCCGCCGCGCAGGAGCCGGTGGCGCGCGACACCGCGCGCCGGCCGTTCGAGGTGCGCGGCGACACCGTCCAGGCCGTGCCCGACAGCCTGCTGCGCATCACCCCGCGCGGCGCGTTTCTGCGCTCGCTGGTGCTGCCGGGGTGGGGGCAGTCGGAGCTGGGCGCCCCCGGCCGAGGCGGCGTGTACTTTCTGCTGGAGTCGGGGAGCCTGTGGATGGTGCTCAAGACGCACCAGAAGCTCAAGGAGGCCCGCCAGCTGGAGGGCATTGCCCGCGAGACGGGGGAGATCGGCCCCACGGCCAAGCTTCCGCTGGTGCGCGACCGCGAGAACCAGCGCGAGGACTGGATCACCCTCTCCATCTTCTGGCTCTTCTTCTCCGGCGCGGACGCGTTCGTCGCCGCGCACCTGCAGGACTTCGACGTGCACGTGAACGCCGTGCCGCGTCCCGGCGGCGGCACCGAGCTGCGCGCCACCGTTCCCGTCGGTCCGTGACCGCACCCGTAGGCGTGTTCGACAGCGGCGTGGGCGGGCTGAGCGTGGCCCGCGAGATCCGCCGCGCCCTTCCCTCCGAGCACCTGCTGTACGTCGCCGACACCGCGTACGTCCCCTACGGCGACCGCGGCGACGACGAGGTGCGCGCCCGCACGCTGGCCATCGGCGAGTGGATCCAGGCGCAGGGCGCCAAGGTTCTCGTCGTGGCGTGCAACACGGCGTCGGGCGCGGCGCTGGAGGCGCTGCGCGAGCGGCTGGTCATCCCCGTCATCGGCCTGGAGCCGGCGCTCAAGCCCGCCGTCCGCCAGACGCGCAACGGCCGCGTGGGGGTGATGGCGACCAGCGGCACGCTGCGCTCCGCGCGGTTTCAGCGGCTGGTGGACAACTACGCGGACGGGGTGCAGGTGGTCCGCGACCCGTGCCCCGGCCTGGCGGACCTGGTGGAGGACGGGCTGCTGGCCGGGCCGGAGCTGGCGCGGCGGATGGAGGAATACGTGGCGCCGCTGCGCGAGACCGGGGTGGACACCGTGGTCCTGGGGTGCACCCACTACGTCTTCGTCCGCGACGCCATCCGCGACGCGCTGGGGCCGGAGGTGCGGCTGCTGGACAGCGGCGAGGCAATCGCCCGGCGCACGCGGCAAATCCTGCAGGAAGGCGGCGCGCTGGCGGACGGCGGCGCCGGCACCCTCCGCATCCTCACCACCGGCGACCCCGCGGAGGTCGCCTCCATCGTCCATCGCCTCTGGGGCGCCCCGCAGGAAGTCGAGCGGCTGGAAGTCTGAGGCGCCCGCGGGGCCCTCACCCGGGGCCCTCACCCGGCTCGTTCCTCGCCTGTCCTCTCCCGCAAACTGCGCCCCCTCGGGGCCGGCACCATCGCGCAGGCCCCCGGCAACGTCCCGCCCGTGAGGGTCGCGACGCGTCCGCCTCAGCCGAACGCGGGCGGATCCACGAACAATCCAACCAGGTTCACGTGGTACGCGGCCCGGTACAGCGTCGATCCGAGGTTCTTTACGGCAATGTCGCTCACCAGCGTCACACTCGGCGTGGGCCAGGGAAAGGAAAGCCAGAACGAGTCCACCGCGATTCCCGGGTAGGAATACCACCCCCCGCCCAGAAAGCCTTCGTCGGGCGGGACCTGCACGTCAAAGGCGTTCAGCGTGAGAAACGGCACCCACTGCTCGATCCAGAACCACTTCCCGCGCGGAAGCAGCGCCTCGATTCCCAACCCGAGCTCGAGCCGCTCCGGGCTCCAGTAAAAGGTCCTCCCGTCCCCGGGCGGGTTGAAGTGGATGACCGCAACACCCGACAGGTTGATGAGGTGCCGGGAATTCGCCAGCGGCACGACCATATGGTGCCTGCTCACGAAGCTGCCGGGATGAAGGTTCGTATGCAGGGTGATCATGATTGCGTACCTCCGCGTTCTGGGGGAACCTGGACTCCGGTCCCAGCACCGGCATGTGTCGCGCCCGGTGCCGCATGTTCCGTCCGCCCCGCACAACTCACGTCCGGTCGCGGATTTAGCTCGTTCAACGGGCACGCCTGCGTCTTCGCGAACGTTGTGCGGCCGCGCCGGGGTGGGACACGTCCGCCGCAGCAGGCTTGCACCACGGCGGCCGCCGCCCACCGTACGCCACGTCAGGGATTCCCCGACTTCGGTACCGGGTGATATCCTGTATCTTACCTCCGCACAAAGAGATAACGAGGGTTGAGCACACCCCGGGATGCGGACGGAAAAGATGAACGAACACGCTGCCACCATGCCGGCTCACAAGGATCCCGCCGACTCCGCCACGGGGCGGGGGATGACGCTCTACCTGCGCGCGCTGCGGCTGCGCTGCCCGCACTGCGGCGAGGGGGCCATCAAGGGGTCGTGGATGAAGATGAAGCGCACCTGCCCGGTGTGCGGGCTGCGCACGGAGCGCGGCGAGGAAGACTTCTTCCTGGGCGCCATGATGTTCAACCTGGTGCTGGCCGAGTTCCTGGTGGTGCTGGCCGTCGTCGGCGCCACGATCGCGCTCTGGCCGGAGGTGCCGTGGAACTCGCTCACGTGGACCGCCCTGGGGCTGGCCGCCATCGCGCCGTTCCTGTTCTACCCGTTCGGGCACGCCATCTGGTTGGCGTCCGACATCCTCATCCGCCCGGTCACGCGGGAGGAGATGGAGTGGCACCGCACCCACGGCCCCGACGAGCACCGCAAGCACCGCGACCGCTGAGAACGGGTGAACGGGTGAACGGGTGAACGGGTGAACGTGTGAACGGGTGAACGAGAGAGGGCCACCGGTCTTCGCGTCCTCTCCCATTTTCGTCACCCCCCCAACACCATCACCCCCCTCACCCGTTCACTCGTCACACGCGGGGAACCTTCCGGCTCTTCCCGGTATCAAACGTCCTCTGAAACCCGCCGCGTGGACCCGCCGTACGCCCCGCCGGCGCACCCCCCGCGCCTTTCTAACCCGTACCATCCTGGACCGATGATCCGCTCCGCCTTTCTGCGCCGGCTGGCCGTTCTGCCGGCGTTTCTGCTCCCCGCCGCCGCGCCCGCCGTCCACGCGCAGGCCGCCGCGCCCACCGCCGTCGAGGCGCGCGCCACGGTAGACCCCGCGCTCGCCGGGATCGATTCCATGCTGACGGCGCTGTATCCCGCCGGCGAGCCCGGCGCCGCCGTGCTGGTCGCGCGCGACGGGCAGGTGCTCATGCGCAGGGCGTACGGCGCCGCCAGCGTGGAGCTGGGCGTGCCGCTACGGCCGGAGCACGTGTTCCGGCTGGGCTCCATCACCAAGCAGTTCACCGCCGTCGCCGTGCTGATGCTGGTGGACGAGGGCAAGGTGTCGCTGGACGACGAGATCACGAAGTACTTTCCCGACTACCCCACGCAGGGGCGCCGCATCACCGTGGAGCACCTGCTTACGCACACGTCGGGCATCCAGAGCTACACGGGGATGCCTTCGTACGTGGCCGGCATGCGCCGCGACCTGACCCCGGAGCAGCTGATCGCCGTGTTCCGCGACCAGCCGATGGAGTTCGCGCCGGGCGAGCGCTGGTCCTACAACAACTCGGGGTACGCGCTGCTGGGCGGCATCATCGAAAAGGTGTCGGGGATGTCGTACGCGGACTTCATCCGCACCCGCATCTTCGAGCCGCTGGGAATGCGCAGCAGCTTCTACGAGACGGCCAACGCCATCGTCCCCGGCCGCGTGTCGGGATACGACCGCACGCCGGAGGGGATTCGCGCGGCCAACTACCTCAGCATGACGCAGCCGTACGCCGCCGGCTCGCTCATCTCCACGGTGGACGACCAGCTCGTCTGGCAGCGCGCCGTGGCCGAGGGGCGGATGCTGAAGCCGGAGACGTGGCGCCGCGCCTTCAGCGCGTACCGGTTGAGCGACGGCCGCAGCGCCGGGTACGGCTACGGCTGGTTCGTGGGCGAGGCGGTCGGCAGGCCCAGCATCGAGCACGGCGGCGACATCAACGGCTTCTCCAGCAACGGGCTGTGGATTCCGTCGGAGCGCCTGCACGTGATCGTGCTCTCCAACCGCGAGCGCGAGGGGGAGCGCAACCCCGACGAGATCTCCCGCCAGATCGCGGCGCGGCTGCTGGGCACGCCCGCGCCGCCGGCCCCGTTCGCCGTCACCGGCGACGCGCTGCAGGAGTACGTGGGCGTGTACCGCGTCACCGAGACGGAGAACCGGCTGATCATCCGCGAGGGCGCCACGCTCTACGGCCAGCGCGGGCGCAACCCGCGGCTGGAGCTTACGCCCGTGGGCCGCGACGAGTTCATGTTCTCCACCGGCACGCACGCGCGCTTCGTCCGCGGCGCGGACGGAAAGGTCACGGGGATGATCCTGCGCCAGCGCATCGGCCCGGAGGAGCTGTCGCCCCGCACGCAGGAGTCGGTGGAGGCGGTGCTGGCCGCGGCGAGCGCCACGGTCACGGTGCCGGTGGAGGTGCTGGACCGCTACGTGGGCGTGTACGAGCTGGCCCCCGACTTCGTCGTCACCATCCGCCGCGACGGCGACGTGCTGCGCGCCACGCCCACCAACCAGCCGGAGACGGCGCTGGTGCCGGAGAGCGATACGCGCTTCTTCGTCCGCGAGGCCAACGCCACCGTGGTCTTCGAGACCGACGCCTCCGGCGCCGTCACCCGCCTGATCCTGCACCAGGGCGGCCGCCAGATGCCCGCGCGCAAGATCCGCTAGCACGCGCCGTCCGCTCCTCCCCGGACGAACGCAAGGCCCCGGCGATGCACTCGCCGGGGCCTCTCCGCGTCCGTGGGCGCGCCGATTCCCACATCGTGCCGATCCCCCGGCGACCCGCGTCCCGAAAGCGTGCCGCTCACCTCGATCATCCAGGGGGCGGATGGCTCCAGAGATCGCGCATCAGGTGATGCGGACGGCCTGTTCCAGCGCGCTGCGGAGAGCGCTTCGGGCGATCCGCATCCCTCTCAAAAAAATGCGGATGGCCCCCTGCCGCCCTTCCATCCCTCTCCCGTTCCCGAAAGCTCCAGGGATCGTGCCTCGCCGACCGGCGCGCCATGCCTCCGCTCACTCAAACGAGGCTTCCAACCCAGGAGCGGAGGGAACGGCACGAGCAAACTCCGCTAACTCCGCTGACTCTGCGTGAGAACCAATCTTTTGTGGGCCATCACCCATCACCGTCACTCCATCACCTCGCGTCTTCCTGGAAGTCGAACGTCGTCGGCGGGCAGCGCGCGTTGGGCGGAAAGACCGGCCAGGTGATGCCGCAGTCGCGCGCCTGTTCGCGCCCGTAGAGCGTAAGGATGCGGTTGACGGCCGATCCGCGGTGAAAGTGCGCGCGAAAGATCTGTCCGGCCGTCACGTGGCTCCCGCGGCCGAACGCGTGCATCAGGTTGCCCTCCACCTCGTGCCCCAGCCCGAACGCGTGGCCGATCTCGTGCCCCAGCAGCCACGGTGAGCGCGTGTCGTTGGCCGACAGCACGATCACCTGGTCGCCGCAGTACGCGCCCTGCCCGCGAACGTCGAACTCGGGGTGGTAGATGCCGCCCACGTAGTAGACGTTGATGCGCCCCGCGTTCGCCCCGATGCGCTCCGGGAGGCCGGCGCTGCACGCGTTCACGTCCAGCCCCTGGTACTCGGCCGCGTTGGGGTACCCCGTCGCGTCCACGATCCGCGTCTCGAAGGCGATGCCGCCCCGGCTCCACGCCGAGGTGGCCGAATCCGCCAGCCGCCGGCTCTGCTCCGCCAGCGCGTCGAACGGCGCCTTGACAACCCAGATCGTGACCGGCAGCACCACCGTCTCGCGGAACACCAGCTGCACGCTGTCGCGCGCCGCCGTCCAGGCCACCGGCGTCACCAGCGGCGCGCGGTCGGGCGTGAACGCGAACACCTCGTTGAAGTCGCGAGGCGTGTCGAACGGCCGCATGAGGAGCGAGTCCGCGAACCGGGCGCGGAACCCCGCGGCGTACCCCGACTGCTCGAACGCGTTGTAGATCAACAGGTTCACGGGGCCGCCCTGCCGCGTGAACACCAGGTCCGTGCGGTCGGCGGGGAGCCGCCCGGCGCGGAACGTCACCGGCTGCACCCGGGGGGCCTCGGCGCGCACCGACAGCTCGCCGGCGGGCACGGCCGGCAGCGTCCACCAGGCGAACGCCACGCCGTCCGCCGTGGTGGTGCCCGCCACCACCTCCAAGCTCCCCGCCGCGGCGGCGAACGTCACCGCCACGCCGGCCGCCGGGGTGCCGTCGGCGCGCGTCAGCGTAACGGTCAGGGGCACGGGGAGCGTCTCGCCCGGCAGCCCCTGCTGCGCGTCGCCGGTGGTGATCCGCATCTCCAGCGCGCTCTCCACGTCCGGGCCCGTGCCTTCCGTGCCGCCGCCGTCGCAGGCGGCCGCCGCGGCAGCCAGGAGCAGCGCGGCCCAGCGGTGCGTTCGATCCATGGGGTCTCTCCCTGCGGGGTGGATCCGGGGATTTTGCTGCGGGGATTCGCGAGGTGATGACGCATGGGTAACGCGATCCATCCGTCCGCACAACGATTTTCGCGTGGGGATGGTTCGGCTGCAGGAGCGGATGCTGCATTCGCCGCTCCGATGACGAACGAAGGCCCCGGCGAGTGGGATCGCCGGGGCCTCTTGCGTCGCAGGGAGGGAGCGGTGTACCCGGCCTTCAGTCCAGCACCATGCTGGTGGGGGGGCAGACGGGGGCGCTGGCGTCGGGGACGCGGCTGCACGGCCGCCGCATGGGGCCCGGATGCGCCGAGAACATGGTGTTCAGGAGGGAGCTGTCGCTGTAGTGCGCGCGGAACAGCTGCCCTTCGTTCAGCTTGCCGGCGCCGCCGCGAAAGTACATCAGGTTCTCGGGCGAGGTCTCGTGCCAGCCGCCCAGGAACCCGTGCCCGATCTCGTGCGCCAGGGTGGTGAACGGCGGACGCTCCCAGGCCAGCGGCGGGATCTCGATCCATCCCTCGCCGCAGTAGGTGCCGGAGCCCAGAATGTTCTCGAAGCGCGTCTGGCCGATGTAGTACGCGTTGATCCGCCCCTCGTCCCAGCCGATCAGCTCCTTCTCCGCCGCGTTGCAGGGGGTCAGGTTCTCGCCCTGAAAGCGGGCGGCCTCGGAAAAGCCCGTGGCGTCGACAATGCGCACGTCGCGCAGCCCGATGAGCCCCTGCGGCTCCCACACCTCCGCCACCCGCTGCAGGTGGATGCTCACCAGCTTTGCCGTGGAGTCGAACGGCGGCTGCACCACCCAGATGGTCATAGGGATGCGGATGACCGTGCTGCTGAACGCCAGCCGCACCGTGTCGCGCCCGGTGCTCCAGGCCGGCGCCACCAGCAGCGGCGCGCGTCCGGGCGCGAACGCCGCGAACTCATCGAACAGGGTGGCGTCCCTGAAGCGCACCTGCACCGAGTCGGTGAACGTGTACCGGGCGGTGCCGTTGGCCATGAAGGCACCCGCGTCGTACGCCAGCAGCCGCACGGACAGGCCGGCCGGCGCCGTCACCAGGTCCATCTCGTCGGGGCGGGGCCTGCGGGCGGTGAACACCACCGAGTCCGCCGCGGCGCCGGAGCCAAGCCTGGCCGTCACCCGCGCGCCCGCCAGCGCCGCCTCTTCGATCGGCAGCGTCCACCGCACGTCGGCGCGGCCCTCGAAGTCCGTCGTCCGGGTGGCCGGATCCACGGTTCCCGCGCTGGCGGTAAAGGTGACCACCGATCCGCCCACCGGCTGGCCGCCGCGCGTCACCCTGACCACCAGCGGCCCGGTGAGGGTTTCTCCCGCGATCCCGCCCTGCGCGTCGCCGGCCACGACCTCCAGCCGCAGCGGCGTCTCCACCGGCGTCACCGGCCCGGGGCCGCCGCCGCCTCCATCACACGCCGCGGCGAGCACCGCGAGCGCGGCCGCCGCGAAATGAGCCTTGCTGGCCATCCCGTGCTCCTGAAATGTGTTCTTGCTGACCCCAACCGTGCGTACTCCCACGGTAGGCGCAAGCCAGATGTTTCTGCAAGACTCTTGATGCGCGGAGCGGGCGGGCCCCTGTCTCCGGCTGGGTCGACAGGGCAGGGGCAGACCGATCTCGTCTCTGCCGATCCCTGAAACGATCACGCGAGCAGGGCCCGGGCTTCCGGCTGGCGCCACCATCTCCAGCCGGTCCCGAGCCGCCATCCACGTGGGGACCGCGGATCGTGAAATCTGCCTCCGTTCCTGTCATCGTGCGCCTTCTGGCACGCTGCTGATGCTCCGCACCTGGTGCAGGGCCACCCACGCGCCGTCGAAGCAGCGGCTCTCGTTCGCCGCCCAGTCCGGGATGTAGAACTCGTAGCCCCCGCCCCGGATCAGCCGGTCGAACGACGTCGTGACGAGCACGGTGTCGCCGAGGGCGAGCGCCGTTATCTCGGGTGATGGCGGTGTGGCGGCGATGATCACCCTGTTCAGGCTGCGCGACGAGTCTCTGGGCACCAGGTAGCGCAGCCGGTCCAGGTATAGACGATGCTCCCCGGGGGCGTACGCTTCGCTCACGCGAACGATTGCCAACTCGTCCGTGAGCGGCGCGGCACCAGGGTGCCGATTGCATGCGCGCGAATCGCTGTCCAGCCCGGGAAGCAGCCAGTCACAGCCTGCGGACCCGAGCAGCACCAGCCCCGTGAGCACGCGCCCGATTCTGGTTCCGGGCTTCACGATGCACGCTCCATCGGTGGTGCCGGATCAGCCCCGTCCGGCCACAGTGTCGTCATGCGTTCCGCCGCCTCCGGAAACCCGGCTTGTGACGCCAGCCGCAGCACCAGCCTTTTCGCCCGTGTGAACGCGGGCAGATCGCCCGCCACACGGGCGGCGTGCGCGAGGTCTACCGCCGCCGCGTACCGCGCGCGTTCGTTGATCCGGTCATCCCCCAGCAGCGCCCACGCGGCGCCCGCTGCCGTGACCCCGGTCCGCGCATTCCCCCACTCCGCGCGCGCCCGCGCCGTCAGCGCCAGGGCGGCGAGCTGGGCCGCCGGCGGCATGTTCACCAGTGCCGGGACGAGCCGCCGCAACGCACTCCGCGCACGGGCAGGTTCGCCCATGTCCATCCAGAAACGCGCGAGGTCTAGCAGGAGGTCCGCAGCCCCCGCCGCGTCGGGCTCGTACGCGCTTTGCGCGCTCAGGGCGAATTGCGACGCGCTCGCGTCGTCATCCTGTCGGCGCGCCAGCCGGAACAGGCCGTGCGCGGCCCGCATCCGTGCCGGGCGCGCGCCGTACCGACGAGCAGCACGGTACGCGAGCCGGTAGAAGCGATCCGCCGCGAGCGCGTTCTCCCGGCCCTCGTAGAGCGCGCCCAGCTCGCCCAGGGCGGACGAGTACGCCACCCTGTCACCGTCCCGGCGGCATACGTACACAGCCCGCCGCAGCCACGTTTCCGCCCGCGCATCCTGACCCGCACCACGGGCGTACAGGCCCACATGCAGAGCCGCTTCCCCGAACTCCGGCGCGGCCACGGCGCCAGCCTGCGCGAACGCAATCGCCGTGTGCGGCAGGCCCGCGCCCCTCGCCCACGCGGCGACTTCGAGGCAGCAGAGCGCCACGGTTTCCGCATCCGCCCGGCTGGGGACGGATAGCATCGCGTGCAGCGTATCCACTGACGCGGACACCCTGCCGGGAAGCTCTGTCGCCACGAGCAGGGCAAGCCGCGCGTCTGCCGTGCCGTCCGCAAACAGGCTCCCGCGCATATGATGGGGCGCAGTGGCCCACAGCGTCACGTCCAGCACCGTACGCCAGAGCAGAAGCCCCAGGTCGTCCGGCGTTTCTGCCAGGATTCGGTCGCCTTCCAGCCCGTCGCCGGGATCGCGCAGCATGGCGGGCGGGATGCACCAGAGGCGCGGCGAACGTCGCCGCCCCTGCCCGCGTGTCCGCCGTCTCCCGCCCATCAGTTCCCGCTCCCGAACATCCGTCCGGAGAAAGGCGGATAGCCGTAGCGGTAGTGCTCGTAATCCGGCGGCTCGTAGCCGAAAGGGGGAGGGATTGTGCTCGCTTCTTTCGGTTCGCTGCTGGGGCGCGTCTGCGTCGCCAAAGCGGTCCTGCTCTGACGGCCGGTGCACACAGCGGCCACGGGTTGGTCAGACATCTCGATCCGTCCTTTTTCACGGGTTCAATTTCCAGGCGCGGATGGATGTCTAAGCGCCGCTCTTTTGCGACACAATATGGGGTCAGAACACCGCCATGCAGTCGCGACTGGGCGTATTCGGAGCGGCCCTGGTTTGCTGTTTATTCCGGTTGCTGCGGGAATTACTGCCTCAGAGTTACGGTTGATTTTCGGGGTATACTGGTGGCGCGTTGGGTGCGCTGGCCCTTATTTTCGCCTGCGTCGTGAGGGCCGGACCCTCACGGTTCCCACCCTTCCCTTAATCTCGTGAAGCTCGGAGAACACCCATGACCACCAAGTGCCGTCACCGCGTCGTAGCATTCGTGATCGCTGCCCTGCTGGTTGCAACAGGGTGCGAATCAGCGAACGAGCCCATGGCCCCGACAGACGGGCCTTCGATGAACGCCAGTCCGGACAGCGCGAAATCGGGAGTGGGAACGCTTGGGAGTGGCAATGCGCAGACGACGACCCAAGACCCCGTCCCTGAGCGGGGCGGCGTCGGGACGATTGGATCGGGGAACTAAGTGGGGGAAGGTGTTACGGCTGGTTGCGGCGTAGACGCCCGATCAAGCGTTCGGACATTTCCAGCATTTCAGCCGTAGGAGGCTTGTCACGGTCGCCGGATACTTCGCCAGCCATGCCCATTGTCTGGAGCAAGGCCAGCGCGTGTTCGGCGACCACCTTTTCGCCGCGCAAGCTGGCGAGGTGCAACGCCTCACCCGCGAGTTCACGCCCGAGTGACCCGCGCCGGAGGGTTCGCGCGCCATAGCCAAGATTGAGCAAGGCAGTAGCCCGGTACTCCGCTGCTGATTCCTTGTGATCGTTTACTTCATCCCATGCTAGAAAAAATCGATCCGCATCCCCGATTGCCGCAGCTGCGCGTCCGATGTTCGCAATGACCTGGATGCGTTCCGTGGCGCGGGTGATATACGGGAGCACAGCTTCAAACACTGGCAGCGCTGCAGAGAAGTAGTTATGCCACGCCCATACAAACGCGGTATCGTGCGCAAGTTGCGGATAGCGCTCATCAAAGCGGCCATATAGCCTCAGGGCGAGCCGGGCGTGCTCCTGGGCGACTTCGAACGATTCTGTATAGACGCCCATCACAAGTAACTCATGCTGTGCATACGCGCCGAGCTTACGGATTTTGTGCCGCTTTGCACCCTTCCACGCCCGAACGTGAAGCCGGTATGCTTCCGCGCTGTCGCCTCGCTGCTCGGCCAGTACGCCCCGGCGGATCAGTGCCAGTACATACGCGGAATGATCCGAGTGCAGACGGGCTAGTCCAAGCCCGTGCTTGTACCACTGTTCAGCCCTGTCGAAAGCGCCTTCCTGTCGGCATGCGCGTCCAGCAAAGAGAGCAGAATCCGCGTCGGCTGGCGCGAGGTGGTATACGAGTTCTGCAAATTCCCGAGCCACCAACACAAAACCTTCTCCGGCCGCCCACTCGGAGACTTCTTTGCAGAAGGTCCCCAGCTGTGCCGATTCCCCCTCGTGCGCAGGGTCGCGCGTCAATGCGCGCAGCGCCAAGTCCGTTGAGATCCCCGATGGCAGCACCGATTCAACGGCCCCTATCAGCTCGCGAGCAACAGGGCTGGCGAACAGATGCGCTCGTTGTGCCGGTTCGGTATTGGCCCACAGCAATATGTCCCTGAAAACGATCCACAACCCCAGGCCGTGCGGTGCCCGAATGTCATCGAGAATACCCGCAGCTTCAAAGCGTGACCACTGCGGCGTCGGCGGAGGTGGAATTGTCCACTTTCGCCGTTGCGTACGGGGTCTATCCGGCTCCGGGCGCGCGAGGATGGCCAAAGCAGGGCCTGCGGTTCTTAATCAGTTGGTTTCAGACGAGCTGCACATATGATGGCGGATGTGACCCCGATCAACTTGCGTCACGAAATATGCCGCCGCAAGACAATCCTCTTTCACCGTTTCCGCCAACCCCCGCCCCAGCGACCCGCGCCACCTGCCCGAATTCGCGCAGGACGCGCAGGTGCTTGACTGGATCTCCGGCCACAGCGATGGCGCCGGGAACGGATTTACCAGGACCCGCAGAACGAGCGAACCCGGCGCGGGCGGTGGAGGGGCGCCCCAACATGCGGGCGTTTCTTACTGAGGCGGGCCAGAGAAAGCCTCATGAACCTACCCCACACCTGTCCCACCCTGGCAGGGTACCGGGTTGGGCGAGATCGCGTAAAGGGCAGCAGGATAGCCACTTGGCAGCGCGGCGGGCGGGTGCTGGGGACGGTTGCAGCGGTGACAGGGAGGACGCGAAGAAAACGATGGAGGACGCGGATGCAGTCGTCATCCGCGTCCTCTCTTTGTTCTTCCGCGTCCGCCGCGTGAAATCCGGAGTTTGTGAGATTACCGGATTCCGCCTACCGGCGGTGAATCGGGCGGCCACCGCCGCAGCTCCGGCGCGCCGGCGCCGGGGGGCAGGACCACGTAGTCGAAGGTCTTGAGCCAGTCGCCGGAGTTCACGTAATAGCGCCCGGGCTCCACCTCCACCACGCCCGCCAGGTGCGCGTGCCCCGTCAGCACCAGGTCGATGCCGGGGTCGGCGCGCATCTGCTCCAGCGCCCACGCCTGGATGAACGCCGCCCGGCCACGCGCCGCCGCGTCGCCGCTTTCCGCCTTGTGCTCGGTGCTGCTGGCCAGCAGCGCGATGCGCCGCCCCCAGTCCGGGTGCAGCGCGCGAAAGGCGCCCACCGTCACCGGGTTGCGGATGGCCTTCTTGAGCGCGCGGTACTTCAGGTCGCCGCGCCCCACGCCGTCGCCGTGCGCCACCAGGGTGCGGCGGCCGCCCAGCGTCATCTCCAGCGGCCCGTCGTGCAGATGGATCCCCACGGTGTCGCGGAGGAAGGGGCCCGCCCACGCGTCGTGGTTGCCGCCCACGAAGGCGATGCGCACTCCCGCCTCCACCACGTCCCGCAGCTTGGCGAGAACGCGGTAGTGCTCTGCCAGGATCACGTGGCGGTACTCGAACCAGAAGTCGAACAGGTCGCCGTTGATCAGCAGGAACGACGCCTCCACCGCCACGTGGTCCAGAAAGCGGCGGAACGCGCGCTCCGTCGCCTCGGGAACGGCGCCCAGGTGGATGTCGGAAACGACGTAGACGGGCTTGCTCTCCATGGGGCAGGGAAGCTACCCGGCGCCCCTATGCGCGACAAGCGGAGCCGATCAGGCGGACACGTGTGATACTAGATGGGGCAGTACGTCGTCGGTCCGGAAGAGCTTTCACGCGGAGGCGCGGAGAGAAAAAGGGGAGCCGCGGAGAACGCAGCCCCTCCGCGGCTCATCAGTTCCTCCGCGCCTCCGCGTGAGAGATTTTTCGTTCGTCTGCACATCCAATCGCCGCCGTCCCGGGCGCAGCGTTCGTCAGTTGCGTTCCGCCCAGGCGCACAGGGCGGTCACCAGCTCCGCCGCCGCGCTGCGGGGATCCGGCTCCTTCCAGTCGCTCGGATTGTCGAAGATGCGGCCGACCGCACTGCCTCGCAGAAAGTACTGCACCCGGCGTGACCGGTACCTGCGGGTCGCGCAGTCGTAGGTCTCCTGGGACTTCATCGCGTCGTACGAGTGCTCCGTCTCGCCCAGGAACCGGCGGCTGGCGAACTGCCACAGCGTCCACGCCGTCACGATGTTCCCCTCCCGCGTGACCGTCTGCGTGTCGAGGAACACCGAGCGGGAGGTGTTCCCGAAGAGCGGGTGGTATTGTGCCAGCTGTGCGGCGCTGTCTACCTGTCCGTGCAGCGCCGAGGGGGAGACGGCGGTGGCTACAACGAGCAGGGCGGCGGCGAGCCACCCGGAGAGGCGCTTTCGGGGCGCGGACGTATGCGGTACGTACATCGGAATGCAGGTGGGAGGAAAGATCGGGGCCGGACGACGAAAACTCGCGGAACCGCCGCTCGCCGACAAGTGGCTTCCCCGGGCGAGCGGAAGCGTTTGACTCCCCCCGCGCCGGCCGGTAGAATCGTCCGCGGTTCCCGTACTTTCGTACTCTCGTACTTTCGTACCGCCCGTCCGCGATGTCCGACGCACCGCCGAAGCCCGTTTCTTCCGTCGAGTTCCGCACGCGCTACGCGGAGACGGACCAGATGGGCATCATCCACCACGCCAACTACCTGGCCTGGTGCGAGATCGGGCGCACGGACCTGATCCGGCGGATGTACAAGCCGTACGCGGAGATCGAGCGCGAGGGGCTGATGCTGGCCGTGACGGAGGTCGCGCTGCGCTACCACGCCTCCGCCCGGTACGACGACCTGGTGCGGGTGACGACCACGGTGGACGACGTGCGTTCGCGCGCCGTCGGCTTCTCCTATCTCATCGAGCGGGTGGAGGCGGATGGATCCACCACGCGCCTGGTGACCGCGCGCACGGGGCTGACGCCCATCGACCGCTCCGGCCGTCCGCGCACCCTGCCGGCGGAGGTGATGGACGCCTTTCGCCGCACCGCCCTGCAACCGGCATGACGATGAACCCCGTGCGCCTGGCCGCCGCCGCGCTCCTTCTCGCCGCCTGCGCCCCCGCCGGCCCGTCGTCGTCCCCGTCGCCCGGACGCGTCTCGGAAGCGGGGCTGCTGCGGCTGGCGGACCGCCGCGAGCTGGACGAGGCGTACCTGCGGGCGGCGCTCGCCGATCGCGACCCCGCGGTCGCGCGGCGGGCCGCCTCCGTGCTCGCCAACCTGCGGCTTCCCGCGGGCGTCGCCCTGCTGGGACCGGCGCTGGCGCACCCGGATACCTCGGTCGCCGCCGCGGCCGCCTTCGCGCTGGGCCAGATCGCCGACAGCGCCGCGGTGCCGCTCCTGGTCCCCTACGCGGACCCCGCGCGCGCCGCGACCGCGCCGACCGTCGTCGCCGAGGTGGCGTACGCGCTGGGCAAGGTCCGCCATCCGCAGGCCCGCGCCGCGCTGGAGAGCCTGCTGCGGACGGTGGATTCGGACGGTCCCGGCAACAACGTCGTGGCCGGCGCGGCGCTGCTCGCGATCTGGCGGCAGGGGCGGCCGCTCCCGGTGAGCGCCATCGACCCGTGGATCCGCCACGCGGATCCGGAGGTCCGCTGGCGCGCCGCCTACGCGCTGGCCCGGCGGTCGGAGCCCGCCGCGGCCGCCATCCTCTTTCGCGCCGCGGACGACGCCGAGCCGCTGGTGCGCTCCTTCGTGGCCCGCGCGCTCACCGGGCCCATGGCGGACTCGTCCGGCGTGGGGCGCCAGGCCGCGCACGACGCCGTCATCCGCCTGGCGACGGGCGACCCGGAGCAGATCGTCCGCATCAACGCCCTGCGCACCCTGGGCACGTACCCGGGCGAGCGGACGATGCGCGCGCTGATCGAGACCGCCGCCAATGGCGACGAGCCGTACACGGTGATCGCCGCGCTGGAGGGGATGCAGCGGCTGGGCGCGCAGGCCGCCCTCGCCTCGCCGCTGCTGCGGGGGATGGTGGCGGATGCGGCGCGGCCCGTCTTCGTCCGCCAGACCGCGCTCGCCGCGCTGACCGCGATCGACGCGGCGCAGGGCGTCCAGGCCGCGGGGAGCATCGCGCGCGACCCGGCCTGGCGCCTGCGCGCCTCCGCCGCGCGGGCGATCGCGCACGCCCGGCCGATGCCGCTGGGCGACCTTGCCGCCGCGCTCCGCGACCCGGACGGGCGCGTGGCCAGCGCCGCGCTGGAAGAAGCCGTCACCGTCGCCGGCGACACCGCCGTGGGCTCCATCCGCGAGCTGCTGCTGGCGGGCCTGGCGCACCCGGACGTGATTGCCCGCACCAACGCGCTGGGCGGGCTGGCGGCGCTGGCGGACCCCGGCACCCTTCCCGTGATCCTGGACGCCTACGAGCGCGCGCAGGCGGACTCGATGAACGATGCCGCGCTGGCCGCCGTGGCCGCCGTCGAGGCGATCACGAAGAAAGACCGAGGCGCCGCGCCGCAGTTCGCCGCCCGCTTTCCCCGCTCCGGCGACTACCTGGTGCGCCAGCGGGTCCAGGCGCTCTTCGGCGACTCCATCGCCAACCCGTGGGGCGAGGCGCTGCCGATCGAGACGGGGCTGTCGGATCGGGAGTACGCGCGCATCGCCGCCGGGGCGCGCGCGCGGCCGCGGCCGCGCGCCGTGATCCAGACCAGCCGCGGCGAGATCGAGGTGGAGCTGTTCGCCGACGACGCGCCGCTCACCGTCCGCAGCTTTCTGTCGCTGGCCGCGCGCGGCTTCTTCGACGGGCAGGAGTGGCCGCGCGTGGTGCCCAACTTCGTCATCCAGGGCGGCGACCCGCGGGGGGACACTTCCGGCGGTCCGGGGTATGCCCTGCGCGACGAGATCAATCGCCACCTGTACCATCGTGGTGCCCTCGGCATGGCGCTCTCCGGCCCCGACACGGGCGGAAGCCAGTGGTTCGTCACCCATTCCCCCCAGCCGCACCTGGACGGCACCTACACCGTGTTCGGGCGGGTGGTGCGGGGGATGGAGGTGGCGGACGTCATCCTGCCGGGCGACCGCATCATCCGCATTCGGGAGGTCCGTTGAAGTTTTCTGGATGGATGATCGTCCTCGCCGCCGCGGGGGCCGCCTGCGCCCCCGCCGCTGCGCCGGGCCCCGCCTCTCCGGAGCCGGCGCCGGGCGCCGGACAGCCGTCCGCGCCGGCGCCGTCGGAGCAGGACATGCTGCGGATCGCCCAGGAGCTGCGGCGCGCCACCGTGCCCGCCTCGCCGCGGCAGGTGAACTTCGGCTGGGTGCTGGACGAGGCCGGCGCGCGCTTCTCGGGGCGCGGCGTGGCACGCTTCCAGGCGCCGCGCCGCTCGCGGCTGGACCTGTTTGGCCCGCGCGGCGAGACGTACCTGTCCGCCGCGCTGGTGGACGGCGAGGCGCGCGTTCCCCCGGCGCTGATGGGGCGCTTCGCGCTTCCCTCGCCGGCGCTGCTGTGGGGCGCCGTGGGCGTGCTGGAGCCGCCCGCGGAGGCGCGGCTGCTGGAGGCCGCCACCCGCGGCGGCGAGACCACGCTCCGCTACCAGGCGGGCGAGGACGTGCTGGAGTTTCGCGCGGAGGGTGCGCGCCTGCAGTCCGTCCGCCGCCGCCGCGGGAGCGCCGTGGCGGAGTCCATCGACCTGTCCTGGAACGACCAGGGGGTGTCCCGCGCGCAGTACCGCGACTGGGCCGCCTATCGCACGCTCAACCTGACCATCGAGTCGTCCACCGATGTCGAGCAGTTTCCTGAAGATACCTGGCGTCCGGCGGGCACGTAGCCTGGCCGGCCCCCTGCTGGCGCTGTCGCTGCTGGCGGGGTGCATGTACAGCTTTACCGGCGGGGGGCTGCCAAGCCATGTGAACCGCGTGTACATCCAGCCGTTCGACAACGAGACGCCGTACCAGAACTTGACCTCCGACCTGCTTCGCGAGATGCAGGACCGGCTGCCGGGAAGCCTGGGCGTGCGCCTGTCCGCGGAGCAGACGGCCGACGCCATCGTCCGCGGCACGCTGCGCTCCGCCGAGGAGCAGACCACCAACTTCGACCCCCAGCCGGACCCCACCGGCCGCATTCAGCGGCTGGAGGCGCGCGTGCAGATCAGCTTCGACGCCGAGATCTACGACGTGCGCAACGACAAGGTGCTGTGGCGCGGCAACGGGCTCACGGCCATCGGCAACTTCGAGCCGGGGCGCGAGGACGTGGACGACGGGCGCAAGAAAGCGCTGGAGCTGGTGGTGCAGAAGATCGTGGAGGGAGCGCAGTCGCAGTGGTGAGCATTCCCGCGCTGCGCATGGCCTCGCGCGGCAGCGAGCTGGCGCTCTGGCAGTCGCGCACCGTGCAGTCCGCGCTCCTGGCCGCCGACCCCGCCCTGCAGGTGGAGATCGACGTCATCCGGACGACGGGCGACAACATCCAGGACGTCCCGCTGGCCAAGATCGGCGACAAGGGCCTCTTCACCAAGGAGCTGGACGCCGCGCTCCTCTCCGGCGCCGCGGACCTGGCCGTCCACTCGCTCAAGGACGTCCCCACGCGCCTGCCGGAGGGGCTTACGCTCGCCGCCGTCACCGCGCGCGAAGACCCGCGCGACGTCGTCATCCTTCCCCCCGGGCGCCGCGGCGGGCTGTACTACCTCAGGTCCGGGGCGAAGGTCGGCACCAGCTCGCTCCGCCGCCGCGCGCAGCTGCAGGCGCTGCGCCCGGACCTGGACATCACCGACCTGCGCGGCAACCTGAACACGCGCCTGGCCAAGCTGGACGCCGGCGCGTACGACGCCATCATCCTGGCCGCCGCGGGCGTCCTTCGCCTGGGGTGGGCGGAGCGCATCGGGCAGTACCTGCACGCGCCCGCCTGGCTCCCGGCCGTGGGGCAGGGCGCCCTGGCCGTCGTCGCCCGGGCGGACCGGCCCGACGTCATCGGCCGCCTGCGCCCGCTGCACGACCCGCACGCCGCCGCCTGCACCCTGGCCGAGCGCGCCCTGCTGCGCGCGCTGGAGGGCGGCTGCCAGGTGCCGATCGGCGCGCTGGGGGCGGTGGATGCGGACGGCGTGATCGTGCTCCACGGCCTGGTGGCGGACCTCGACGGCCGCCGCATCCTCCGCGTGCAGGAGGTGGGATCGGCGGATGACGCCGAGGACGTGGGCCGGCGCGCGGCGGACGCGCTGCTGGCGAAGGGTGCAGGCGAGATCCTGGCCGGCATCCGCGCGTCGCTCTCCCCGGAGCCCGCCGCCCCGTGAAGCCGCCCGTCCACCCGTCGGAGAAGATCCTCTCCCGCGACGAGCTGCTCCGCCGCTTCGGCGGGGAGCGGTGCGGGCGGATCGTCTTTACCAACGGCGTGTTCGACCTGCTGCACCGCGGCCACGTGGAGTACCTGTACGCCGCCCGCGCCCTGGGCGACGCGCTGGTGGTGGCCGTCAACACCGACGCCTCCACGCGGCGGCTGGGGAAGGGGAGCGACCGGCCGGTGAACGGCGAAGCGGACCGCGCCTTCGTCCTGGCGGCCCTGGCGTGCGTGGACGCCGTGACGCTGTTCGACGAGGACACGCCGCGCGCGCTGATCGCCGCGCTGCTGCCGGACGTGCTGGTGAAGGGCGGCGACTACACGGTGGAGACCGTCGCCGGCGCCGCGGAGGTGATGGCCGCCGGCGGGCGCGTGGAGATCATCCCGCTCACGCCCGGCCGGTCGACGACGTCCATTCTGGAACGAGCGAGGAGGGGAGGGGAGGATGGCTGACGAGACCGTTCGCGCCGACGGGCGCGCGCCGGGTGAGCTGCGCCCGGTGACGCTGGAGCGCGGCGTGGGGCTGTACGCCGAGGGATCGTGCCTCATCACCGCCGGGCGCACGAAGGTGCTCTGCACGGCGTCGGTGGAGCAGGGGGTGCCGCCCTGGCGCAGGGGGCGCGGCGAGGGGTGGGTGACGGCGGAGTACGGCATGCTCCCGCGCGCCACGAACACCCGCAACCGCCGCGAGCGCAAGGAGGTGGGCGGCCGCACGCAGGAGATCCAGCGGCTGATCGGCCGCTCGCTGCGCGCCTGCGTGGACTTCGCCGCCATGGGCGAGTGGCAGATCACCATCGACTGCGACGTGCTGCAGGCGGACGGCGGCACGCGCACCGCCTCCATCACCGGCGGCGCCGTGGCGCTGTACGACGCCTGCGAATGGCTGCGGAGCAAGGCCGGCCTCTCCGCCTCGCCCTTTCGCCACTTCGTGGGCGCCATCAGCGGCGGCATCGTGGACGGCGTGGTGGTGCTGGACCTGGACTACGCCGAGGACGTGCGCGCCGAGGTGGACCTGAACGTGGTGGCGCGCGAGGGCGGGGGATTGATCGAGGTGCAGGGCACCGGCGAGCACGGCGACTTCACTCCGGAGCAGCTGACGGCGCTGGTGGGGCTGGGCTCCGGCGCCATCCGCGCGCTGAACGCCCGGCAGCGCGCCGCCGTCACCGGATGACGCGGCTGGTGGTCGCCACCCGCAACCCCGGCAAGGTGCGGGAGATCCGGGAGATCCTGTCGGACGCATCCGGCTGGGAGGTGGTGGGCCTGGACGAGCTGGGCATCCCCGAGTCGCCGCAAGAAGACGACATCGAGGGATACGAGACCTTCGAGGAGAACGCGCTGGCCAAGGCGCGGTACTTCGCGGAAAGGACGGGTGCGCTGGCGCTGGCGGACGACTCCGGCCTCTGCGTCGACGCGCTGGACGGCGCCCCCGGCGTCCGCTCCCGCCGCTTCGCCCCGGTGGACGAGGCGCGGGGCGAACGGCAGGACGGGGCCAACAACCGCCACCTGCTGGCGCTGCTGCACGACGTGCCGGACGAGCGGCGGACGGCGCGCTACGTCTGCGCCGCGGCCGCCGCGTGGCCGGACGGGCGCGAGATCGTGCGCACCGGCACCTGCGACGGCGTGATCCTGCGCGAGCCGCGCGGCGGCGGCGGCTTCGGCTACGACCCGCTCTTCTACCTGGAAGATGAAGGGCAGACGTTCGGCGAGCTGCCGGCGGAGCGCAAGAACGAGCTCAGCCACCGCGGGCGCGCCGTGCGCGCGCTGCTGGCGGCGCTAGGGGAGCACCCTGCGGAATCGTGAGCCCAACGAAGCGTTGATTTCCGGTTCATCGCGGATCTGGTTGCAACCGTGCGTCACGCCCTGCAGGGGCGAGATGACCCGCGATGCAGTGGAATGGTGTCAGGGCACGCCGGCAGGCGGGGGTGGCTCCACGCGTGCGTGGACGCGTCGGCAACGGCAGAGGGATTGAAGCGCGGCAGGGGGCCATCCGCGTTTTTTGGGGAGATACCTATCCCGCCATCCTCGTCCCTTGCCGGCGCCGACCTCCTGCCGCAAGCGCACCGGAGCCGGCCTCCACGAACCCCCGATGCGCGATCTGGCGAAGCCTGGCCTCGCGAGACGGCCGGGAGCGTTCGCACAGGGTCTCGCGCCAGGGGACGGTTCGCGGGATCGCGCATCGGGTAAAGCCGGATGGTGGGTCGCGGGGCGCTGAGGCGGGAAAGGTGTTCCAGAAAAAAATGCGGATGGCCCCCTGCCGCGCTTCGGTCCTTCCACTGTTCCCTGCATCTCCAGGGAAGCACGGTGTGCCCCGCCGCGGCTTACGTGCAGGACACGGTGTCGCGTGTGGTGACCTCGCCATGGGTTGACCCGCGGCATTGCAACCGAATCCACGAAGACCCTGATCTCCTGACGGAGCGCTGCGCCGAACCCGAAGCAACACAACCGCTTGCGCGCTACCGAAGGCTCTCGTCTGCCTCCCTGTGGGGCCAGCGGCAGAGTGCAGGGGCCAGCCCCACGGTTCTGCCGGCGAGATCCTTCGGCCGACGCCAGCCGCACTGCCTCAGGGGTTGACGAAAACGTTGCGATTGCTTAGGTTTTTATGCTCCAATCGGGGTGTGGCGCAGTCCGGTAGCGCGCCTGCTTTGGGAGCAGGAGGTCCTCGGTTCGAATCCGGGCGCCCCGACTGAGCAGGAGCAGGACAGGCGCCAGTAGCTCAGCTGGATAGAGCAACGGCCTTCTAAGCCGTAGGTCGCTGGTTCGAGTCCAGCCTGGCGCGTATCGGCTAAACCCCCGCGGTTGCTGCGCTTGCAGCAGTCGCGGGGGATTTTCGTTCAGGTTCATCGCGGATCCGGTTGCAAACTGCGGTCGCGCTCTCCAGGGGCGAGATGACCCGCGATGCAGTGGAAGGGTGTCAGGGCACGGCGGCGGGTGGGGGTTGCTCCACGCGTGTGTGGACGCGTCGGGAACGGCAGCGGGAGGGAAGCGCGGCAGGGGGCCATGAGAATTTTTCCGGGAGATACCTATCCCGCCATCCTCGTCCCCAGCCAGGCGCCGACCTCCTGCCGCAAGCGCACCGGAGCCGGCCTCCACGAACACCCGATGCGCGATCTGGCGAAGCCTGGGCCCGCGAGAAGGCCGGGGCGTTCCGTGCAGCCGCCGCGTGGATGGAGCAGCGCCCAGACGGCGCGCACGGCTTGGTGGTGGTGGGCACCGAGGGGGTAAAGCCGGTGGCGTGATACGGGCGATTGTGCGCGTCATGTGCGCGTCATGTGCGCGTGTGAGCACGGGAACCTCCATGTGGGAACGTCATGCCGGTTTGATTCGCGGGGGATGACTCGACATGCAGTCTGCCGGAATCCCGCGCGGATACGGGAGTTTTTCACGCCCCCCGCACATGATCGACCTGTTTGCGTTCTCGCGCGTTCTCCATTTCAAGGCGCTTTTTTACGCAATAGAGGTTTTCGCGTACGTACGCCTGCTCGCGGATTTCATTGCGATGAAGCAGCGCACCTCGTTGCGCGGTCGGCCCGATCGCGCAGACCTTGATCCAGGCACATCCACCGACGCGCGCCGGACCCGCACTGACCCGTCTCTCGCCCCGGCGCCGGGCGCTCCCCGGGATCTTGAGGGCGGCTCCGCTGGCACTTGCAGGCAGAAGACGACCAGCCGGCCGTTGGCGACGAGAGCGATCCGTGCGCCGCGCCCCGGTGGCTGCGAGCCGCCCCACCCCGTACGTCCGTGCGGTCGCGAACCCTGCAGTACGGAGGTCATCATTGCCGGCGGCGGAACGCGGGAGCACGCCTTGACGGAACGAAAGAATTCGGCTATCCTCATCCAGTAACTCAAATAAATGTCGTTACGGGTTATTTCAGCCGCTCCGCCGCGCCCTCGCGGTGCCGCGCCGTCGCGGAGCTGCGGGACGAGCGTGGGCCGGCCGCCGGCTGCGCGCCCGGGCCCGCCGTACGGACCGCCGGGTGAGACGGCGGCCCGGGCGGCGGAGCGCGCGCTATTGGCGGTGGGGATCGTGGTGGAATCCAAAGACGCGGCGAACGACAAACGCACACGCGCTCGCGGGCGCGAGCCGAGGAGAGGGGACGGCGTGATCATCGACGACGTGCGGAGCCAGGGCCGTTCCTGCGCCGCGGAGCGCGAGGCTGCGCGGCCCGACCTTTCGTTCGAGGCCGCCATCCGGTTCGCCTCCGACATCCTCCGCATCCCCAGCCTTCCAGGCGAAGAGGAGGCGGTGGCCCGGCGCATCGTGGACGAGATGATCGCGCTGGGCTTCGACGAGGCGCGCACCGACCGCGCGGGCAACGTGGTGGGCCGCATCATCGGCACCCACGGCGCGCCCGGCGTCCTGCTCTCCAGCCACATGGACGTGGTGGACGTGGGCGACGCGGAGGGGTGGGAGCACGACCCCTGGGGCGGCGTGGTGGAGGGCGGCTTTCTCCACGGCCGCGGGGCGATGGACGTCAAGGGACAGCTGGCGCTGCAGGTGTACGCCGCCGCCCACTTCGTCCATGACCGGCCGGCCGGCGACGTGCGCACCATCTTCTCCGTGTACGAGGAGAAGGGCGGCTGGGGGATGATGCACCACATGGAGACGCTGGACACCCGCCCCGGCGCGGTGATCCTGGGCGAGGCCACGGGGCTGGACCTGTGCACCGGCCACCGCGGCCACGCGGAGCTGGCGGTGGAGATCCACGGGCTGGCCGCGCACGCCAGCGCGCCGGAGTGCGGGTGCAACCCCAACCACGCGCTTCCCTACGTGCTCCTGGCGCTGCGCGAGCTTTCGGCCGCGCAGCCGTGCGACCCCGTGCTGGGGCGCGCCACGCTGACGCCGACCGTCATCGAGACGTGGCCCAAGAGCGGCAACGTGATCTGCGACCGCATCCGCATCACGCTCGACATGCGCGTGCTTCCCGGGTGGGACGAGGACGACGCGGTGGAAGAGCTTCGCGCGCTGCTGGCGAAGCGGGTGCCGGAGATGGCGGGGCTGAGCGTGGAAGTGCTTCCCGGCCGCGTGACGCACCGGGCCTGGACGGGGTGGGAGGACGAGCACAGCAACTTTACCCCCGGCTACCTGCTGCCGGACGAGCACCCGGTGGTGAAAGCGGCGTTCGCGGCCATCCGCGAGGCCACCGGCCGCGCCCCCGCCATCCGCCAGTGGAAGTTCGGCACGGACGGCGGCCACAGCTGCGGCACCAGCGGCATCCCCACCATCGGCTACGCGCCGGGGCTGGAGGCGCTGGCGCACACCAACCGCGAGCGGCTGGACCTGGCGCAGGCGCGCATCGCCTACGACGCCTATCCCACGCTCATCCGCGGGGTGCAGGCGGGGGTGGCGGCCGCGCGGGGGGTCCCCCTCCGCGGCATTCACCCGCCGCTGGCCATCACCGGCTGATCCGCCCGGGTTCCCGCCCGCCGCACTCGAATGCGCGCGGGGGGCGGGCGGCGCGGCGGGCGGATGGGGGAAGCCGGAATGCGGGATCGCCCATCAGGGGTCCCGGGCGGGCGTGCTCCCGTGCTTTTTCGGCGACGGAGGGGCACGGCCGATCGTTTCTGGGATGGCGCAATACAGGCGGGCGGACTCTGCGCGTCGGACGCGGGCGAGGGAACACGTGCCGGGAATCTCACGAGCCGTGTCATGCCGGGATGTAGGAGCGACATTGCATGGCCGGGGAGTGGCCCGCGCGGGGTACGGAAGTTTACGACGTATCCGGCGCCGGAAGCCGACGCGGTTGTGCATGCGCGCGTCGTGAGCGCTCCCTTTGCGCAATGGGATTGTCGGCGCTCGTGGCTGGATTAAACTTCGTTGGATCGAGGGGAGAACCCGTTGCGTGCTTGCGGAATTCCTTCTATGATTCGTTCGAATCAACTCACGTAATTCGCCGTTTAATCTGACCACTGAATTCGTCCGCGCGAGCACGGGATCCCGGGCTCGCGCTTTCGCTGGCGCGGGGACGAGGCGGGATGAAGGGTTGCCCCGCGTGGAGCTGGCCCGGCTGCCGTATCCCCGGCGCCGCGCCGCACGTACGTCCCGGGGGCGGGCGTGTTCAAGCCGGATACTTGCATTGCAGGCGGTAAATTGAAGGGAGCGTGCGCCTTGACGGAACGGTCGAAGTTGGGTATCCTCATCCGTCCTGAAATTAGTGTCGTAACGGGTTAGTTGCGGCTGCCCCGGATCCCGGCCGGTCTCCGGCCATCATCCCGGGGCGCAGGGGCGCGGCACAGCCGCGCCGGGCCCACCTGTCCCAATCGCCCACCTTTCGACAGACCAGCCCGTTCACGCCACGGCGCGGGGCATGTTCCCGTGCCGGAGGCAGCGCGTCCGTTCGCGCCGACCGGAGCACGGCGGGTGCCGGCTGGTCCCATCGAGCGTCATGGCCTGGCGCGGCCCGACGTGCGGGCGCGCCCTATCACGCCACAGGATTTACGCATGATCCAGCTCCTCCCCTCCGCGCCCCGGCTCGCGCCGGAGCACGCGCACAAGCTCAACGTCGAGATCTTCCCGCGGCGGTCCGGGCTCTTTACCGAGCGCGTGAACCGCATCGGCACGGAAGAGGCGTTCAATCTGGGCGCGCGGGTGGCGCAGGTGGAGTCGCTGGGCGAGCGGGTGATCCGCTGCAACATCGGCCAGCCGGACTATCCGCTCCCCGCGCACATCGCCGAGGCGCTCAAGCGGGCGGTGGACGACGGCCACACCACCTACTGCGCCCCCGAGGGCATCCCGGAGCTGCGCCGCGCCGTGGCGCACTCGCTGAGCGAGCGGCACGGGCTGGACATCGACCCCGACCGCGTGGTGGTGTACCCCGGCCACCGGCCCGCCATCGGCTTTGCGCACCTGGCCTACGTGGAGGCGGGGGAAGAGGTCGTCTACCCGTCGCCCGGCTACCCGCTGTACGAGTCCTTCATCCCGTACTTCCGCTCCATCCCGGTGCCCGCGGTGCTGCGCGAGGAAGACGGGTTCGGCCTCACGCGCGAGGTGTTCGAGCCGCTGCTGGGAAAGCGGACCGCGCTCATCTTCCTGAACTTTCCGTCCAACCCCACGGGGAGCGTCGCGACCCGCGAGCAGCTGGAGGACCTGGCCGGGCTCATCCTGGAGCGGACGGGCCCCCACGCGCGCGTCTTTTCCGACGAGTCGTACGAGGCCATCAACTTCGACGGGCACCGGCACGTCTCCATCGCGTCCGTCCCGGGGATGGAGAGCCGCACCATCCTCTCCTCCGGCTGCAGCAAGACGTACGCGTGGACCGGCGGGCGCGTGGGGTGGGCCGTGTACCCCACGGTGCGCGAGGCCCAGGTGGCCCGGCGGCTGGCCATCAACCACTTCGCGTCCATCCCGCCGTACAACCAGTGGGCGGCCGTCGAGGCGCTCACCTCGCCGCTGAGCGGGCCCGCCATCGAGGAGATGGTGAAGGGCTTTCAGCGGCGGCGCGACCTGGTGGTGGCCGGGCTCAACGCCACGGACGCGTTCCGCTGCCACACGCCCAGGGGGGCGTTCTACGCCTTTCCCAACGTGTCCGGTGCGCTGGAGCGCCTGGACGCCGTCCGGGCCCACGCGCGCCTCCCCGAAGAGGTGCGCAGGAACACCAGCCCGGCGACGCTCTTTCAGCTCTTTCTGCTGCACGAGTACCGGGTCGCCACCGTGGACCGGCGTTCGTTCAGCCAGCACGGCAGCGAGGGGCAGCACTACCTGAGGATCTCGACCGCCACCTCCGACGCGGACCTGGAGGAGGCGGTGCGCCGCATGGGCGCGGCCGCCGCCGACACGGCGGGGTTCCAGCGGTTCGTCGCGTCGGGGGCAAGGCTCACGCTCTCCTGACCCGCCCGCGGGGCACAACGAGGTGCCCGCGCGGTTCCTGTAAAGCGATTCCGTATCCACGACCCAAGGAGAAGCAATGGCCCGGCACGCGAAGTCCGTAGAAGACGTGGCCACGGCGATGTCGATCAGGTTCAACCAGTACGGCAACGCCATGAAGGCGGCGGGTGAGGACGTGACCATCTGCTCGTTCGGCGAGGCCTATTTCGATATCCCCCTCTATCCGTTCGAGACGCTGCCGTTCCCCGCGCTCTACCACTACTCGGACTCGCGCGGGCTTCCCGGGCTGCGCGCCAAGCTGGCGGCGTACTACGCCGCCCAGTACGGCGTGCCGGTGGACGCGGGGAGCGAGATCGTGGTGACGGCCGGGTCCAAGCTGGGCGTGCACATGACCTTCATGGCGCTGCTGGAGCCGGGCGACGAGGTGGTGGTGCCGGAGCCGGCGTGGGTGAGCTACAGCGAGCAGGCGCGGCTGTGCCACGCCACCCCCGTCATGGTACCGTACGACGTGCCGGTGACGGAGCTGGGCAACTGGGTCACGCCGCGCACGCGCGCCATCGTCATCTGCTCGCCGCAGAACCCCACGGGCCGGGTGTACACGCGCGAGGAGCTGCAGTACCTGCACCGCGTGGCCAGCGAGCACGGCATCTACCTCATCTCCGACGAGGCGTACAGCGACTTCGTCTCGACCGAGCCGTTCGTCTCCTGCGGCCTGGACGACCCGGAGAAGGAGCACACGATCATCTGCAACACCATGTCCAAGGGGTGGGGGCTCTCGGGGTGGCGCATCGGCTACCTGATCTCCAACGCCACCGTCATGGCGCAGCTGCTCAAGATCAGCCAGCACCTGATGACGTGCCCGCCCACCATGCTGGAGATGTACCTGGAGCGCCACTTCGACGACATCCTGGCCATCACCAAGCCGCAGATCCGCGCGGTGGTGGAAAAGCGCGCCGAGCTGGGCCGGTACATGGACGAGATCGGCCTTCACTACATGGACGGCAGCGCCACGTTCTACTTCTTCGTGAGCATCGCGCCGTCCACGCTGGGCTCCGAGGAGTTCGGCATGCGGCTGCTGTCGGAGCACAAGGTGGTCGCCGTTCCGGGCGTGGGATACGGCAAGTCGTGCGACGGCTACATGCGCGTGGGCATCGGCACGGAGAGCATGGACCGCATGAAGGGCGCGCTGCGCGCCTTCAAGGCGCTGATCGAGGCCACCAGCCCCGCCAGGGCCAAGGCCGCTCCGGTCCTTCCGGTCACGCAGGCGGCCCTCGACGGCATCCGCGGCCTTACGGTCGTCGCCCCGCACTGCGCCGATCCCGACGCGGCGGAGGAGACGGCGGAGGACCTCGCGGCCGTCTGACCGGACGGGCCCCGGGAAGCCCTCGACCAGACAGCCCCCGCCGCGCGCCGCGGCGGGGGCTGGGCGCAGTTTACGGCCGCGTGGGACGGATGCCGGACGCGCGCCGGCGGGAACGTGGCCGAACGGGGACGGCGAGGGACTGGAGGGATGCGGATCCTCGTTCTCTTTACGCCATGTAGAGTGAAGTATTTCCACGGGCGGCCCCGTGCGCCGCGCGTTCCCCTGCCGTTCGGCCCTGCCTGCTCCGCTCGCCCCCAGGTGCACGCAAACAGCGGCAGAAAATCGTATCTGGCGATCAGGGGGGCACTTGAGCAAAGGCGGCGACGGGTGTTATATTCAAGGCCTCCCGATGAATCGTTTGCCGCCCCACAATCAGGGATCGCCCGGCCCGCGTGGCGACGATCTCCGCGGCGTGCAGTGGTCCAAGGACGACGTAGAAGGTCCCGGGGGGCGGAAGGGTGACTCCTTCCGCCCCCCGGCGCTCACCGGAGGCCCGGAGCATCGAGCCGCGGAGTTCCGTCATGCGAACGGACCCCGGGGCTCTCGATTGCTTTCCGCTGTGCACGTGCTCTACTGGACGCGTTGTGTCCACTCGTATCGGTCCATCGTGAAACCCACCCCTGCAACTGCCTGCATTCGCGCTGCCATGTCGACTGTCACGAACGATCTGAGTCCCACGCCGGGTGAGCTCTGCGCGGATCCGCTTCCGCGCCAGGCAGGGGCGGGCAACGCGCCGGCCCGGCCAGTCCGGCCGGGCCGGCGCGCATTCGTGCAGGATGGCCGCGGCGTTTCGGAAGGGATCCGCGCATGAGCATCTCCGAGCTTCTGAACGAGCTCCGCGACCGCGGAATCGTCCTCGCGTGCGAGGGGGACGAGCTGCTCGTGCGTTCGATGAAGCGCGCCATGGACCCGGGGCTGGTGGCTGCGCTGCGCGCGAACAAGCCGGCGCTGCTGGAGCTTATGCGCTCGGGTGGATATGCCGCGGCCATGGCGGCCCCGCCGTCCGCCCCCCTGCTGGAGCTGACGGAGGCGGAGCGCGAGGCGATCGCGGCGACGGTGCCGGGCGGCGCGGAGAACGTGCAGGACATCTACCCGCTGGCGCCGCTGCAGGAGGGCATCCTCTTCCATCACCTGATGACGACGGAGGGCGATCCGTACCTGCTGGGGTCGCTGCACGCCTTCGCCAGCCGCGACGACCTGGACCGGTACCTGGTCGCGCTCCGGGCGGTGATGGGCCGGCACGACATCCTGCGCACGGCCGTGCGGTGGGAGGGGCTGCCGGAGCCGGTGCAGGTGGTGCTGCGGGAGGCGCCGCTCACCGTCGAGGAGGAGGAGCTGGACGCGGCGTCGGGCATGAGCGCGGGGGAGCAGCTGTACGCGCGGTTCGATCCCCGGCACCACCGGATGGACGTGCGCCAGGCGCCGCTGATGCGCGCCCACGTCGCCCGCGACGCGGCCGGCAACCGCTGGCTGCTCCTGCTGCTGCGGCACCACCTGATCAGCGACCACGCGACGCTGGAGGTGCTGCAGTCGGAGATCGACGCCCACCTGTCGGGCCGGGCGCACGCGCTTCCCGCCGCGCTGCCGTTCCGCGACTTCGTGGCGCAGGCGCGCAACGGGGTGAGCGCGGAGGAGCACCAGGCGTTCTTCACGGAGATGCTGGGCGACGTGGAGCAGCCCACGGCGCCGTTCGGGGTGCTGGACGTGCGGGGCGACGGGTCGGCGATGCGGGAGGCGCGGCTGGAGCTGGACGGCCGGCTGGCGGCGCGGCTGCGGGAGCGCGCGCGTGCGCTGGGGGTGAGCGCGGCGAGCGTGTTCCACGTGGCGTGGGCGCAGGTGCTGGCGCGGGCCGCGGGGCTGGAAGACGTGGTGTTCGGCACGCTGCTGCTGGGGCGGATGCACGGGGGCGAGGGCGCCAGCCGGGTGATGGGCCCGTTCATCAACACGCTCCCCCTCCGGGTGCGCCTGGGCGCCGTGGGGGCGCAGGCGTGCGTGCGGCAGACGCACGCGCAGCTGGCGATGCTGATGCGCCACGAGCACGCCTCGCTGGCGCTGGCCCAGCGGTGCAGCGCCGTGGAGGCTCCGTCGCCGCTGTTCACCACGCTGCTGAACTTCCGGCACAGCGCCAACAAGACGGGTTCGCACGCACCCGCGGCCGCCCCGGCCGCAAGGGCCGGCGGGATGATCTTCGCCGAAGAGCGGTCCAACTACCCGCTGGCGATGTCGGTGGACGACCTGGGCGAGGGATTCCGGCTCAAGGGCCAGGTGATGCATGCGTCGCTGGATCCGGTGCGGGTCTGTGGCTTCATGCACCGGGCGCTGGAGGGGCTGGTGGAGGCGCTGGAGACGGCGCCGTCGCGCGCCGTGGGCGCCATCGACGTGCTGCCGGCGGAGGAGCGCGCCCGGGTGCTGGAGGAGTGGAACCGCACGGACGCCCCGTACGCCGGCGGGTCGTGCATCCACGAGCTCTTCCAGGCATGGGTGGAGCGCGCACCCGACGCGGAGGCCGTGGCCTCTGGCGATGAGCGGTGGAGCTACGGGGAGCTGAACGCGCGGGCCAACCGGCTGGCGCACCACCTCCGCGCGCGGGGCGTGGGTCCGGACGTGCGGGTGGGGATCAGCGTGGAGCGCGGGCCGGAGATGGTGGCCGCCGTGCTCGCCGTCCTCAAGGCCGGCGGCGCCTACGTCCCGCTGGACCCCTCGTATCCGGCCGACCGGCTGGCGTACATGCTGGCCGACAGCGCGCCCGCCATGGTGCTGACGCAGGACGCCGTCGCGGAGACGCTGGCGGACGTCTTCGCCGGGCTCGGCGCGGACGTGCCCGTGCTGCGGGTGGACGCATCGACCCGGCCGTGGGCGGCGGAGGCGGATACGGATCCCGCGCGCGGCGCGCTGACGCCGGAGCACGCGGCGTACGTCATCTACACCTCCGGCTCCACCGGCCGCCCCAAGGGCGTGCTGGTGCCGCACCGGGGGCTGTGCAACGTCGCCGCCGCGCAGCAGCGCGCCTTCGGCGTGGGCGCGGGCGACCGGGTGCTGCAGTTCGCGTCGCTCAGCTTCGACGCGGCCGCCTTCGAGCTGGTGATGGCGCTGGCGTCCGGCGCCGCGCTCTGCGTCGCCTCCCGCGACGAGCTCCTTCCCGGGCCCGGGCTGCTGGCGCTCCTGCGCCGGCAGGCGATCACGACGGTCACCCTTCCGCCCTCCGCGCTGGCGGCCCTCCCGGTGGAGGAGCTGCCCGCGCTGCGCACCATCACGACGGCCGGCGAGGCGCTGCCGGCGGAGCTCGCGGCCCGCTGGGGCGCGCGGCACCGGCTGTGGAACCTGTACGGCCCCACCGAAGCCACCATCTGGAGCACGGTGTCGGAGTGCGCGGACCCCGCGCGCACGCCCGACATCGGCCAACCCATCGCCAACACCCGGGCGTACGTGCTGGACGCGGCCCTGGAGCCGCTGCCGGTGGACGTGGCGGGCGAGCTGTACGTGGGCGGCGCCGGCGTGGCCCGCGGCTACCTGGGCCGGCCGGCGCTGACGGCGGAGCGCTTCGTCCCCGATCCGTTCGGCGGCGAGCCGGGCGCGCGGCTGTACCGGACCGGCGACCTGTGCCGGTGGTCCGCGGAAGGGGCGCTGGACTTCATCGGCCGCGTGGACCACCAGGTCAAGGTGCGCGGCTTCCGCATCGAGCCGGGCGAGATCGAGGCGCGGCTGGTGGAGCACGCGGGCGTGGACGAGGCGGTGGTGGTGGCGCGGGAGGAGGCGTCGGGAGAGACGCGCCTGGTCGCCTACGTGGTCGCCGACGCCACGGCCGGGGCGGAGGTGCTCCGGGCGCACCTGGGCGAGCGGCTGCCGGCGCACATGGTGCCGGCGGCCTTCGTGCGCCTGGACGCGTTCCCCCTGACGCCCAACGGCAAGCTGGACCGCAGGGCGCTGCCGGCGCCCGGGGACGATGCGTTCGCCCGGCGCGGCTATGAGGCGCCCGTGGGCGAGACCGAGCAGGCGCTGGCGGAGGTCTGGGCCGACGTGCTGCGCGTGGAGCGCGTGGGCCGCTGGGACGACTTCTTCGAGCTGGGCGGCCACTCGCTGCTGGCCGTGCGGGTGATCTCGCGCGTGCGGCAGGTGCTGGCCGTGGAGGTGGCGCTGGCCGAGCTCTTTGCCCACCCCGTGCTGGCGGAGTTCGCGCGCGAGCTGGAGACGGCCGTGCGCTCGGAGCTGCCGCCCATCGAGCCGGTCGCCCGGGAGGGCGGGCTTCCGCTGTCGTTCGCGCAGCAGCGGCTGTGGTTCCTGGAGCAGCTGGGCAACCTGGGCAGCACCTACCACGTCCAGGCCCCCATGCGCCTGCGCGGCACGCTGAACCGCGCGGCGCTGGTGCACGCGCTGGACACCATCGTCGCCCGGCACGAGGCGCTGCGCACGACGTTCACGGAGGTGGACGGGGTCCCCGAGCAGCGCATCGCGCCCGTGGGCCGGTTCGCCCTGGTGGAGCACGACCTGGGCGGCGGGCCCGGCGTGGACGACGCGCTCGAGCGGCTGATGGAGCGCGAGGTGGGCGCGCCGTTCGACCTGGAGCGGGGCCCGCTCATCCGCGGCGCGCTCATCCGCCTGGCGGACGACGACCACGTGCTGATGCTGACGATGCACCACATCGTCAGCGACGGCTGGTCCATGGGCGTGTTCTTCGACGAGCTGGCCTCGCTCTACGCCGCCCACGCCCGGGGCACCGGGGCACCGCTCGCCGAGCTGCCGGTGCAGTACGCGGACTACGCGGCCTGGCAGCGGAAGTGGGTGGAGGGCGACGTGCTGCGGGCGCAGGGCGACTACTGGGCGCGGGCGCTCGCGGGCGCGCCGGAGCTGCTGGAGCTGCCCACGGACCACCCGCGGCCGGCGCAGGTGGACCACGCGGGCGAGCTGCTGGTCGTGGAGCTGGACGAGGAGCTGACGGCCGGGCTCAAGGCGCTGGGGCGGCGGCACGGCACCACGCTGTTCATCACCCTGCTGGCCGGATGGGCCGTGGTGCTGAGCCGGCTTTCGGGCCGGGCCGACGTGGTGATCGGCACGCCGGTCGCCAACCGCGGCCGGCGGGAGATCGAGGGGCTGATCGGCTTCTTCGTCAACACGCTGGCCCTGCGCGTGGACCTGTCGGACGCGCCGACGGTGGCGGGGCTGCTGGCGAGGGTCAAGGAGCGGGCGCTGGGGGCCCAGCATCACCAGGACATCCCCTTCGAGCAGGTGGTGGAGCGGGTGGACCCCGCGCGCAGCCTGTCGCACGCGCCGCTGTTCCAGGCCATGTTCACCTGGCAGGACATGCAGCGCGGCGGCGGGCTGTCGCTGCCGGGGCTGCAGGTGGGCCGCGTGGGCACGGCGTCGTCGCAGGTGCAGGCCAAGGTGGACCTGGCGCTGGCCCTGCGGGCGACGGAAGACCGCATCGTGGGGAGCGTGACCTACGCCACGGCGCTCTTCGAGCGGGAGACGGTGGAGCGCTGGGCGGGCTACCTGCGGCGCGTGCTGGAGGAGATGGCGGCGGACGAGCTCCGGCCGGTGGAGCGGCTGTCGCTCATGCCGGAGGGCGAGCGCACCCTGCTGCTGGAGGGGTGGAACCGGACGGAGGCGGACTACCCGCGCGACGCCTGCGTCCACCAGCTGTTCGAGACCCAGGCGGCCCGCACGCCGGACGCCGAGGCCGTGGTCTTCGAGGGCGAGCACGTCACCTACGGGGAGCTGAACGCGCGGGCCAACCGGCTGGCGCACCACCTTCGCGCGCTGGGCGTGGGACCCGACGTGCGGGTGGGTCTCTGCGTGGAGCGCAGCCTGGAGCTGGTGGTGGCCCTGCTGGCGCTGCTCAAGGCGGGCGGCGCGTACGTGGCGCTGGATCCCGACCTGCCCGACGAGCGGCTGCGGACCATGCTGGAAGACAGCCGTCCGCCGGTGCTGCTGGCGCATGCGTCGCTGGCGGGGCGCTTCGCCGGGATGGACGTTCCCGTGCTGGCCGTGGACGCGGACGCGCCGCGGTGGGCGGCCCGGCCGGAGACGAACCCGGAGGGCGTGGGCGTGGGGCCGGATCACCTGGTGTACGTGATCTACACCTCGGGCTCCACGGGCAAGCCCAAGGGCGTGATGAACGTCCACCGCAACGTCGTGAACCGCATCGCGGGCATCCAGCACCGCTGGCGGCTCGATGCGGGCGAGTCGGTGCTGCAGAACGCCTCGCTGAGCTTCGACGTCTCGGCGTACGAGCTGTTCTGGCCGCTGATGCTGGGCGCGCGCGTGGTGATGCCGCGCCCGGACGGCCATCGCGACCCGGCGTACCTGGTGCAGACCATCCGCCGGTACGGCATCGGGACGGCCAGCTTTGTCCCCTCGTCGCTGCAGGTGTTCCTGGAAGAGCCGGGGGTGGAGGGGTGCACGTCGCTCGTGCGCGTGCCCTGCGGCGGCGAGGCGCTGCCGCCCGCGCTGGTGCGGCGCCTGTACGAGCGGCTTCCGCACGCCACCCTGTACAACCGCTACGGCCCCTCCGAGGCCGCCACGGCGGTGACGGGGGCGGTGCGGGTGGCGGAGGAGATGAACGGCCCCGTGCCCATCGGCCGGCCCATGCCCAACGCGCGGGCCTACCTGCTGGACCGCGCCGGCGAGCCGGTGCCCATGGGCGTGGCGGGCGAGCTGTGCATCGGCGGCGACGGCGTGGGGCGCGGCTACCTGGACCGCCCGGGACTGACGGCGGACCGCTTCGTCCCCGACCCGTTCTCCGGCCACGCGGGCGCGCGGATGTACCGCACGGGCGACCTGGCGCGGTGGAAGGAAAGTGCGGGAGTGCGGGAGTGCGGAAGTGCGGAAGCAAGTGCGGGATGCGACGACTCACGCACTGACGCACCGACGCACTCACGCACTGGTGTTCTGGAGTACCTGGGCCGGACCGACTTCCAGGTCAAGGTGCGCGGCTTCCGCATCGAGCCGGGCGAGATCGAGGCGCGGCTGCTGGAGCACCCGGGCGTGCGCGAGGCCGTCGTCCTGGTCCGCGAGGACGCGCCGGGCGACCGGCGGCTGGTGGCGTACGTGGTGGCCGACGAGACGGCCGGCGCGGAGGTGCTCCGTGCACACGTGGGCCAGACGCTGCCGGAGTACATGGTGCCGGCGGCGTACGTGCGGCTGGAGCAGTTCCCGCTTTCGCCCAACGGCAAGCTGGACCGCCCGGCGCTCCCCGCGCCGGAGGGCGACGCCTACGCGGCGCGGGAGTACGAGGCGCCCGTGGGCGAGACGGAGCAGGCGCTGGCGGAGATCTGGGCCGAGGTGCTGGGCACGGACCGGGTGGGCCGCCGCGACAACTTCTTCGAGCTGGGCGGACACTCGCTGCTGGTGGTGCGGGTGATCGCCCGCATGCGCCAGCGCGGCCTGTACGCGGAGGTGCGGGCTCTGTTCACCGCGCCCACCCTGGCGGCGCTGGCGGCGCAGGTGGGCGGCGAGTCCGAGGAGGTGGAGGTGCCGGCCAACGCCATCCCGGCCGGCTGCGAGCGCATCACGCCGGACATGCTCCCCCTGGTGACCCTGGAGCAGGCGGAGATCGACGCCATCACGGCGGGCGTGGAGGGCGGCGCGCGGAACGTCCAGGACATCTATCCGCTGGCGCCGCTGCAGGAGGGCATCCTCTTCCATCACCTGATGTCGACGGAGGGCGATCCGTACCTGCTGGGCACGCTGTACAGCTTCGACAGCCGGGCCGAGCTGGACCGGTACCTGGGCGCGCTGCAGGCGGTGATGGACCGGCACGACGTGCTGCGCACGGCCGTGCGGTGGGACGGGGTGCGGGAGCCGGTGCAGGTGGTGTGGCGGCACGCGCGTCTCGTGGTGGAGGAGGTGGAGCTGGACCCGGCCGACGGCGACCTGGCCAAGCAGCTGTACGCCCGGTTCGATCCGCGGCACCACCGCATCGACGTGCGCCGCGCCCCGCTGATGCGCGCCCACGTGGCCCCGGACGCGGCCGGCAGCCGCTGGCTGCTCATGGTGCTGCGCCACCACCTGGTCAGCGATCACACGTCGCTGGAGGTGATGCAGACGGAGATCGACGCGCACCTGGCGGGCCGCGCGGACACCCTTCCCGCGCCGCTGCCCTTCCGCGACCTGGTGGCGCAGACCCGGCTGGGCGCGCGCCAGGCGGAGCACGAGGCGTTCTTCCGCGAGATGCTGGGCGACGTGGACGAGCCCACGGCCCCGTTCGGGCTGGTGGACGCGCGCGGCGACGGCTCCGGGATGGACGTGGCGGCGGTGTGGGTGGAGCCGCGGCTGGCGGCGCGGCTGCGGGAGCGCGCGCGGGCGCTGGGCGTGAGCCCGGCGGCCCTGTGCCACGTGGCCTGGGCGCAGGTGCTGGCCCGCGTCTCGGGCCGGGAGGACGTGGTGTTCGGCACGCTGCTGCTGGGGCGGATGACCGGCGGCGAGAACGCCGAGCGGATGATGGGCCCCTTCATCAACACCCTCCCCATCCGCATCCGCGTCGGGGACGTGGGGGCCGAGGCGAGCGTCCGCGACACGCACGCGCTGCTGACGCAGCTGCTGCGGCACGAGCACGCCCCGCTGGCGCTGGCGCAGCGGTGCAGCCGCGTGGAAGCGCCGGCGCCGCTGTTCACGGCGCTGCTGAACTACCGGCACAGCGTGCTCCCGGCGGCGCCCGCCGCGGCAGGAGCGGCACCGGACGGGATGCGGAGGATCTACGCCGAGGAGCGGTCCAACTATCCGCTCACCCTGAACGTGGACGACGTGGGCGAGGCCATGGGGCTCACGGCCAAGGTCCGCACCCCCGTGGAAGCCCGGCGGGTGTGCTCGATGATGCACGCGGCGCTCGCGGGGCTGGTGGAGGCGCTGGCGACGGCGCCCGGGCGGCCGGTGGGCGCCATCGAGGTGCTGCCGGCCGAGGAGCGCGCGCGGGTGGTGCACGAGTGGAACCGCACGGACGCGCCGTACCCGCGGGAGCTGTGCACGCACCACCTGTTCGAGGCGCAGGCGGCGCGCACCCCGCACGCGGTGGCGGTCACGGGCGGGGACGGGACGGTGACCTACGCCGAGCTGAACGCGCGGGCCAACCGGCTGGCGCACCACCTGATGGAGCTGGGCGTGGGGCCGGACGTCCTCGTGGGGATCTGCACGGAGCGCGGCGTGGAGATGGCGGTGGGGCTGCTGGCCGTCCTCAAGGCCGGCGGCGCCTACGTGCCGCTGGACCCCGACTACCCGGCGGACCGGCTGCGCCACATGGTGGAGGACGCCGCGCCCGCCGCCGTGCTGGCGTACGGCGTGCCCGACGCGCTCGTGTGGGGCCTGGTGGGGGAGAGCGGGATTCCCGTGATCCGCTTCGAGACCGACGGGCACGCGTGGGCGCACCGGCCGGACACCAACCCGGCGCGGACGGACGTGCATCCCTCGCACCTGGTCTACGTCATATACACCTCCGGCAGCACCGGACGGCCCAAGGGGGTGATGAACCACCACGGCTGCCTGGTGAACCGGCTGGCCTGGGGCGCCCGCGCGTGGAGCCTGACGGCGGACGACGTGCTGCTGTGCAAGACGTCGCTCAGCTTCGACGGGCACATCCGCGAGCTGTTCCTGCCCTGGAGCGTGGGCGCGCGGGTGGTGATGGCGCGGCCCGGCGGCCACAAGGACCCCGACTACCTGCTGGATGCCATCCACGACGGCGGCATCACCATGGTGAACCTGAACGGTTCGCTGCTGCTGGTGATGCTGGAAAGCCCGCGTCTGCACCTGGCCGCCGGGCTCAGGCAGATGCTGGTGGGCGGCGAGTCGTTCCCCGGCACGGGGCTGATCCGCTTCCTGGAGCGGCTGCCGGGGACGGTGCTGCACCACCTGTACGGCCCCTCCGAGGCGGCCACGGCCATGATGGCGCCGCACCTTGCGCCCGCGCAGGCGCAGCGGGTGGTGCCCATCGGCCGGCCGACCGCCAACGCGCGGATGTACCTGCTGGACCCGGCCGGCAACCCCGTGCCCGTGGGCGCGGTGGGCGAGATGTACGTGGGCGGCCACGGCGTGGCCCGCGGCTACCTGGGCCGCGCGGCGCTCACGGCCGAGCGCTTCGTCCCCGATCCGTTCTCGGCGGAGCCGGGGGCGCGGCTGTACCGCACGGGCGACCTGGGCCGCTGGCTGGCGGACGGGATGGTGGAGTTCCTGGGCCGCAACGACTTCCAGGTCAAGGTGCGCGGCTTCCGCATCGAGCTGGGCGAGGTGGAGGTGCGCCTGCTGGAGCACCCGGCCGTGCGCGAGGTGGTGGTGATGGCGCGCCCCGACGCCAACGGCGACAACCGCCTGATCGCCTGGTACACGGGCGACGAGACGGACGCGGCCGCGCTGCGGGCCCACCTGGCGGAGCGGCTGCCGGACTACATGGTGCCCGTCGCGTTCGTGCGGATGGAGCGCTTTCCCCTCACGCCCAGCGTCAAGCTGGACCGGGCGGCGCTGCCGGAGCCGGAGGGCGACGCGTACGCCGTGCGCGAGTACGAGGCGCCGGCGGACGAGGACGAGGAGATGGTGGCCGGGATCTGGGCGGAGGTGCTGCGCGTGGAGCGGGTGGGCCGCCACGACGACTTCTTCGCACTGGGCGGCCACTCGCTCTCGGCCGTGCGGGTGATCTCGCGCGTGCGGCAGGAGCTGGGGGTGGACATCGCCCTGCGCGAGCTGTTCACCTGGCCCGTGCTCAAGGACTTCGCGCAGGTCGTGCTGGACGCGCAGCTCGCGCAGTTCGATCCCGAGGCGCTCGCCGGGCTGGTGGAGCTGGCGCGCGAGCCCGCCCTGGGATGACCGCGCCGGGCCGCGCGTGACCGGCCCGGCCCCGACGGCCACGGACGGACAGGACCCGCACGGCTCACCGGGCCGTGCCCCGGCGGGACGCCGCACGAAGGCGCCCGCCCGCCAAATCTACAACGAAGACCGAACGTCGCTCATGAGCTCCGATAGCACCCTGACGAACCTGACGCTGGCCGAGCGCCGCAGGCTCCTGAAGATCGCGCAGGCCCGCAACCTCGAGCGCACGGGGTCGGAGCTTCCGCCGATCGAGCGGGCCGACCGCGAGGGGCGCCTGCCGCTGTCGTTCGCGCAGCAGCGGCTGTGGTTCCTGGAGCAGATGGGGGACCTTGGCAGCACGTACCACCTCCCCAAGCGCCTGCGCCTGCGGGGCCCGCTGGACCGGGCGGCGCTGGGGCGTGCGCTGGACTGCGTCGTGGCGCGCCACGAGGTGCTGCGCACCACGTTCGCCGAGGTGGACGGCGTCCCGGAGCAGCGGATCGCGGCCGTCGAGGACAGCACGTTCTGCCTGCAGGAGCACGACCTGAGCGGACACGCGGACGCGGGGGCGGAGCTCGGCCGGCTGACGTTCCAGGAGGCGCGTGCACGCTTCGACCTGGAGCACGGGCCGCTGGTTCGCGGCCGGCTCATCCGGATGGCCGAAGACGATCACGTGCTGCTGGTCACCATGCACCACATCGTCAGCGACGGCTGGTCGACGGGGGTGTTCTTCGGCGAGCTTTCCGCGCTGTACGCCGCGCACCGCGAGGGGCGTGACGCGGAGCTTTCCGCGCTGCCGGTGCAGTACGCCGACTTCGCGGTGTGGCAGCGGAAGTGGGTGGAGGGCGACGTGCTCCGGCAGCAGGCGGAGTACTGGACGAAGACGCTGACCGGTGCGCCGGAGCTGCTGGAGGTGCCCGCCGACCGCCCGCGGCCGGCGGAGATCGACCATGCGGGCGCGCGGGTGGACCTGGCGCTGGACGCGGAGCTCACGGCGGGGCTCAAGGCGCTGTCGCGCAAGCACGGGGCGACGCTGTTCATGACGCTGCTGGCCGGCTGGGCCGTGGTGCTCGGCCGGCTCTCCGGCATGGAGGACGTGGTGGTCGGCACGCCGACGGCGGGGCGCAGGCGGCCGGAGGTCGAGAAGCTGATCGGCTTCTTCGTCAACACGCTCGCCCTGCGGATGGACCTGTCGGGGTCGCCCACGGTCGCGGAGCTGCTGGGGCGGGTGAAGGAGCGGGTGCTGGACGGCCAGCATCACCAGGACATCCCCTTCGAGCAGGTGGTGGAGCGGGTGGACCCGGTGCGGAGCATGTCGCACCACCCGCTGTTCCAGGTGCTGTTCGCGTGGCAGAACGCCAGCCAGGGAGACGGGCCCGGCCTGAGCCTGTCCGGACTGGCGGTTGGCCAGGCGGGTGGAGACCGGCACGCGACGGCGAAGCTCGACCTTTCGCTGTCGATGTGGGAGGCGGAAGACCGCATCGTGGGCGGCGTGACGTACGCCACGGCGCTCTTCGACCGGGAGACGGTCGAGCGGTACACCGGCTACCTGCGGCGGGTGCTGCAGGAGATGGTGGCGGACGAGGACCGGCGCGTCGACCGGCTGCACCTCATGCCGGAGAGCGAGCGCGTCCGGGTGCTGGAGGAGTGGAACCAGACGGAGGCGGAGTATTCCGGCCCGCTGTGCATCCACCAGCTCTTCGAAGCCCAGGCCGCGCGCACGCCCGGCGCCGTGGCGGTGACGTTCGAGGGCGAGCACCTGACGTACGCGGAGCTGGACCGTCGGGCCAACCGCCTGGCGCACCACCTCCGCGGCCTGGGCGTGGGGCCGGACGTGCGGGTGGGGATCTCCCTGGAGCGCGGCCCGGAGATGATGGTCGGGCTCCTGGCCATCCTCAAGGCCGGCGGCGCGTACGTACCGCTGGATCCGTCGTACCCGGAGGACCGGCTGGCGTACATGCTGGAGGACAGCGCGCCCGCCGTCCTCCTGACGCACGGGCCGCCCGCCGCGCGCTTTGCCGGCGTCCCCGTCGTGGACCTGGCGAATCCGGCCCCGTGGGCGCACAGGCCCGACACCGCGCCCGCCGTCCCGGAGCTCACGCCCGACCACTCCTGCTACGTCATCTACACGTCGGGGTCCACCGGGCGTCCCAAGGGCGTGGTCAACCGGCACCGGAGCGTGGTGAACCTGCTGGCGTGGAGCCAGGAGACGTGGCGGCTCCAGCCGGGCGAGGCGATGCTGCAGCGGATCTCGTTCAGCTTCGACGCGTCGGTGCGGGAGCTGTTCCTGCCCCTGGCGACGGGCGCCCGGATGGTGATGGCGCGCCCCGGGGGTCAGGGCGACCTGGCCCACCTGGTGGATCTCATCCGCCGTGAGGGGATCGGCATGGCGCCGCTGACGGGGCTGCTGCGCGCGTTCGTGGAGCACCCGGAGGCGGGGACGTGCACGTCGCTCCTGCGGGTGACCAATGGCGGCGAGGCGCTGGTGCCGGCCATCGCACGCCGCTTCGGCGAGCTGCTGCCGAACGCGGCGCTCTACCACATGTACGGCCCCACGGAGACGACGGTGGCCTCCTCCGGCCTCCGGTGGACGCCGGACGTGGCGGACACCGTGGCACCCCTGGGCCGGCCGATCGCCAACACCCGCATCTACGTCCTCGACGCCCGCGGCGAGCCGGTGCCCACGGGGGTGGCGGGGGAAATCTGCATCGGCGGGGCCGGGCTGGCACGGGGCTACCTGGGCCGCCCGGCGGCGACGGCCGAGCGCTTCGTGGCCGACCCCTTCTCCCGCCAGCCCGGCGCGCGGATGTACCGCACGGGCGACGTGGGGCGGTGGAAGGAAAGTGCGGGAGTGCGTGAGTGCGTGAGTGCGGAAGTAAATCCTGAATCCGAGTACTCACGCACTGACGCACTGACGCACTCACGCACTGGTGTTCTCGAGTTCCTGGGCCGCGGCGACGGCCAGGTGAAGGTGCGCGGCTACCGCATCGAGACGGGCGAGATCGAGTCGCGGCTCACGGAGCTGGCGGGGGTGCGCGCGGCGGTGGTGGCGGCGCGGGAGGACGTGCCGGGCGAGAAGCGGCTGGTGGCGTACGTGGTTGGCGACGAGACGGCGGGCGCGGACGCGCTGCGGTCGCACCTCGCGGCGTCGCTGCCGGGGTACATGGTGCCGGCGGCCTACGTGCGGCTGGAGCAGTTCCCGCTCACGCCCAGCGGAAAGGTGGACCGCAAGGCGCTTCCCGCCCCCGAGGGGGATGCGTACGCCACGCGCGCCTACGAGCCGCCGACGGGGGTGGTGGAGGAGATCCTGGCCGGGATCTGGGCCGAGGTGCTGCGCGTGGAGCGGGTGGGCCGCCGGGACCAGTTCTTCGACCTGGGCGGGCACTCGCTGATGGCGGTGCAGGTGATCTCGCGGGTGCGGCAGGCGCTGGGGGTAAAGGTTTCGCTGGGCGACCTGTTCGCCCGGCCGGTGCTGGGCGACTTCGCGCGGGCGCTGGAGACGGCGGGGCGCGCGGAGCTGCCGCCCATCGTGCCCGCCGCGCGGGAGGGCCGCCTGCCGCTGTCGTTCGCGCAGCAGCGGCTGTGGTTCCTGGAGCAGCTGGGGGACCTGGGCAGCACGTACCACATGCATGCGCGCCTGCGCCTGCGCGGCGAGCTGGACCGCGGGGCGCTCCTGCGCGCGCTGGACGGCCTGGTGGCGCGCCACGAGGCGCTGCGCACGACCTTCGCGCAGGTGGACGGCGTTCCCGAGCAGCGCATCGCGCCGGCGGACGTCGGGTTCGCTCTGGTCGAGCACGACCTGGGCGGGGAAACCGACGCCGAAGCCGATCTGAAGCGGCTGCTGGCCGAGGAAGCGGGCACGCTCTTCGACCTGGAGCGGGGCCCGCTCATCCGCGGCCGCCTGATCCGGGTGGCCGCGGACGACCACGTGCTGGTGATGACGATGCACCACATCGTCAGCGACGGCTGGTCTATGGGCGTGCTCACGGGCGAGCTCTCCGCGCTCTACACGGCCAACGTGCAGGGGAGGGAGGCGGAGCTCCCCGCGCTGCCGGTGCAGTACGCGGACTACGCGGCCTGGCAGCGGAAGTGGGTCGAGGGCGAAGTCCTCGGGTCGCAGTCGGACTACTGGGCGGAGACGCTGGCGGGCGCGCCGGAGCTGCTGGAGCTGCCCACCGACCGCCCGCGTGCGGCGCACATGGACCCCGCCGGGGCGCGGCTCGGCGTGGAGCTGGACGCGGAGCTCACGGCGGGGCTCAAGGCGCTGGCGCAGCGGCACGGCACCACGCTCTTCATGACGGTGCTCGCCGGCTGGGCCATGGTGCTCTCCCGGCTCTCGCGCCAGGATGACGTGGTGATCGGCACGCCCACCGCCGGGCGCGGGCGGCGGGAGATCGAGGGGCTGATCGGCTTCTTCGTGAACACGCTGGCGGTTCGCGTGGACCTTTCGGACGCGCCGACGGCGGCGGAGCTGCTGGGGCGGGTGAAGAAGCGGGCGCTCGCGGCGCAGCACCACCAGGACCTGCCCTTCGAGCAGGTGGTGGAGCTGCTCGATCCGGTGCGCAGCATGGCGCACCATCCGCTTTTCCAGGTGATGTTCACCTGGCAGAGCGGGGCGCGCGGAAGCCTGGAGCTGCCGGGGCTGAAGGTGGGCGGCGTGGGCGC
>DASUVG010000319.1:0-16368 GCA_036379135.1 Longimicrobium sp. | reverse complement strand
ATAGGAAACCGGGTCCCCCGCCGCGAACCCGTACGCATTCAGCCCGCCGGCGAGTCCGATCGGGTCCGGCTGGGTGAACTGCCCCGTGGCAGGGTCGTAGTAGCGGTTGCGGCGGTACATCTGGCCGCTGGCGTCGCGCATGTCGTCGACCAGGCCGCCGAACTAGTTCCGGATGCTGCCGTCCGGCTCCAGCTCGTGGCGCGCCGTCGTGCGCTCCCCGGGCCACTGGATGGGGACGCAGCCGCTCGCCGGGTAGCTGGTGCAGTCGCTACGCTGGCCCACGTTCGCGCCGTCCGCATAGGTACCGCGTGCGACTACCCTGGTGCGTGACGATGCTGTGGTCCCCTTCGTGACCACCACTGCAGGTTGATGTCAGCCGCAAGACGATGATAGTTCAACGCAGGTTGCGGCTCGCCGCGTTTCGCGTGACATAACGAAACGCCATCAGTATCCACACGCTTCGAAGTAGTAGTCCAGTGACTATGAGTTTCAGTGGAAGCGGGTGGCTATAGTTGCCAACAACGGTGCGAGCATCGAACCCATCGCGAATGATGTAGATCAAATTCAAGGTACAGAAAAGCGTCAGTTCCAGCACCAGCAGCGTAAGTGTAGCGCGGCAACTGCTGCTAAACAGGGCCGCCAGTTGCACGAAAACGAGACTCGCGGTAGCGACAACTTGCCACGCGTGAACCTCGAAATTCCGACGATCTCCCCCGACCCCCCCGAAGGTGTAGGGATCGAACGCCAGGCACAACACAAGGCCAAGTACAATTGGAATTCCGATCTTCCGCATTGCACAGCTCACTGTGAGTGTGGTTAGCAGCCGGCGGCGTCGTTGTCCTGATGGTTTCTGCGGAGTTCGCAGCCGCGCACAGCTCGCAGATCATTTTCGGCTTGTACACTGTAGTAGTTGTGTTCAGAATTATCCTCTGCGTCATCAGAAAGCCCAGCAACCATGTAAGCAAATGCGTGCCCGATTTCGTGAGCAAACCTGACCTCGGCAGAAACACCACGTCCATGATCTGCCTTCGGGTCAACCATAAGCCCGAAACTTCCACGGCCTTCGCAAATTGCTGGAATGCGAACACAGCCCGATGTTCCGTTCCCCCGATTTCTTAGACGGTTCCAATTTCCTGCATCCTCGACGCTCACCGTCAATACTTCTCTATCGGCCACAATGGCGTCCATCATAGTTACCAAGTTACGTCCACGCACGGCAATCCGTTCGTCAGAGGATCCCGCTGCATTTCGGGCTTCTGCGTAAATTCTCATCCACATCTGACATCCGTGGAAATTCTTGCACTCGATACGTAACCCATACGGATCGTCATATGAAACCGGGTCTCCCGCCGCGAACCCGTACGCGTTCAGCCCGCCCGCCAGTCCGATCGGGTCCGGCTGGGTGAACTGCCCCGTGGCAGGGTCGTAGTAGCGGTTGCGGCGGTACATCTGGCCGCTGGCGTCGCGCATGTCATCGACCAGGCCGCCGAACCAGTTCCGGATGCTGCCGTCCGGCTCCAGCTCGTGGCGCGCCGTCGTGCGCTCGCCGGGCCACTGGATGGGGACGCAGCCGCTCGCCGGATAGCTGGTGCAGTCGCTGCGCTGGCCCACCTTCGCGCCGTCCGCATAGGTACCGCGTGCGAACTGCCCGCGCCAGTTCTGGTGCGGGACGATGCTCGTCGTACCCTTCGTGATCACCAGCGGACGGTCGATGCCGCCCGCGTGGAAGTAGCCCACGTTTCCCCCCGCCGCGCCGGCGTACGACCCGCTGGCGCTCTTGAGCTCCCACAGCAGCTGGTCGCCGGCCCACACGAACGTCGTCGTGCTGGCGGTGCATCCCCACGCGTCGTAGTTGCACAGCCCGCCGTCCGTGCGGGTGTGCACCAGCACGCGCCGGCCCAGCGGGTCGTACCGGTACTCCTCCCACACGCCCGCGTTCTCGTGGTTGCTCCAGTCGGTGCGGCGGATGTCCAGCTTCTGCAGCACGCGCAGGCGGTCGTCCGCGCCGTAGTAGCTGCGCGACTCCACCTCGCGTCCGATCTGCACGCCGCCGTCCACCTGCTGGCCCACGCGCTGGTAGCCGTAGGTCACGTTTCCGCCCAGGTCGTAGCGGCGGATCGTGCTGTCCTGCACGAAGCTGCCGCTGGCCACGGTGGGCGGCAGCCGCCGCGCGACCACCAGCCGGCCCGTGGACGGCTGGTAGACGTTCTGGAACCGCGGGTACTCGCCGCCGGGCTCCATGCCGTCGGAGGTGCGCCGCAGGGTGGTGCTCCCCAGCGGGTCCGTGCGCAGCTCCTCGGCGATGCGCCCCACGTTCTGCGTGAGGTTGTACCAGTCGGTCCCCACCAGCAGGCCCAGCCCCGAGTACCAGTTGTGAAAGCCGCTGTCGCCGTTGTCGGCGTGCAGCAGCTTGCCGCGCGCATCGTACTGCATCCTCTCGTCGTGCAGCACGCCCGCGGACGGTCCGCTCTCGTTCCGCCACACCAGCCGCCCCTCCACGTCGTAGCGCATGGAGTCGGTGATGGCGCCGGGAAGCCGCATGCTGGTGAGCTGGCCGTCGGGTGCGCTGTAGAAGTCGAAGCGGTGCCCCTGCCGGCTGGTGGCGCGGTCGAGCGCGCCGGTCACGGCGTGATAGGAGAAGCTGTCCGGCCGCACGGAGCTCCCCGTGAGGTTGCGGGGATGCTCCAGCGCCGTTACCCGGCCGGCCAGGTCGTAGGTGTAGCGCAGGCCATACGACGCGTAGGCGACGTCCGCCGCGCCGCGGATCCAGGTGGAGTCCGTCTGCAGCGCGCCGTTGGGAAAATAGGAGCGCTGGACGCGGGCGTCGGCATTCTCCGCGTAGACCTGGTTTCCCGCGGCATCGTAGCGGTAGTGCGACCACTCCTCCGCGACCCTGTACCCGGTGCCGAAGTTGGGAAAGCGCGGAAACGCGTCGCAGCCGTCCAGCAGCAGCACGATTTCGTCGCAGGTGCGGGCGTACGCACGCTCCGGCACCGTGCGCCGCGTGAGCCGATCCAGCGCGTCGTAGTGCATCCGCACCTCGTGCTGCGTGGCGGTGCGCGCCACCACCACGTTGCCGGCAGGGTCCAGCGTGAACGTCCGGGTCCCCGACTGGCTGCTGGTCTCCGACGTTCTGCGGCCCGCACGGTCGTACGTGTATTCGGTGAGGAATCCCACGCCTTCGTCGTAGTCGGGAGTGGCGGTCCGGTGGACGGAGACCGGCGCCCCCTCCTCGTCGTACGCGGTGACCACCTCCAGCCGCTCCCCGGGCGTGGCGGCGGGCGCGAAGCCGGCGTTCACGGCGGCGTGCGTCCGCGGCGGACCGATGCTTTCCATCCGCCAGGGCCGGTCCATCACGTCGTAGGTGGTGCGCTGCCGGGCCCCGCTGGCGCGCACGTTCTCCTCCGTGGTGGCCGCGGCCTCGTCGATGGGGGCGATGGAGAGCGTGTCGCGCCCCAGCCCGTCGCGGTAGTGCAGGGTCAGAAGGCCGGACGGGCTCACCGTGCGCGCCAGGTTCCCCGCCCCGTCGTACACCAGCGAGTCGCGCCCGCGGCGCAGCTCGGCGTCCAGCGCGGGGGTCACGGCGGCCAGCAGCCCCGCGTGCGGATGCCCGGCCGGATAGTAGTGGAAGCGCACCAGGTGCGAGTCCGCGTCGCCCTGCTGCCGGGAGAAGAGGTTACCGGCGGCGTCGTACGTCATGTACGTGGCCCCGGCCAGCGGCGTCACCGCGCCCGTGACGCCGTCCACCGACTCGCCGCGGATCTGCGTGGGCGCGTCCCAGCGGTCGTCGTACGCGTACCGGGTGACGGTGCGGCGCGCGTCCCCCAGCGGCCCGTGCACCACGCTCTCGCTCACCCGCCCACGCGCGTCGTAGACCGCCGTCGTCCGCAGCCCGCCGGGCGCGACGACCTCCGTGGCCAGCGCCGGAAAGGCCGGGTCGCCGCGGATGATCACCGTCTCCCCGCCGAGCGGGTCGCGAATGCGGCGGGGCGCGCCGCGGTCGCCGTGCCAGACGTACGTGCGGTCGTTCACGTCCGTGCGCGGCCCGTCCAGCAGGGTGTACGTGGAGGCCAGCGGCGCCGACACCCCCAGCCCGCGGTCCTCCACGGCATCGAAGCGGCGGACGATGGTGTCGCCGGGCGCCAGCGGCAGCCGCGTGAAGGCGAGCCTTCCCCAGGGCGAGTACGCGAAGCCGAGCGGGGTGCCGCGGCGGTCGGTGCGCTGCGTCACCAGGTACGCGCGCGCGGCGTCGCCGTAGCCGAAGCGCACCGTGTGCTGGTCGGGGTCCTGAATGTACGTCACCCGGCCGCCGCCCAGCTCGTGCCCCAGCGCGACCGTGCGTGTCGCCGCCGTGGGCGTGGTGGCGTTTACGTGCGTGAGGATGCCGCCGGCGTCGTAGATGAAGTCGTACGCCGGCGCGGCGCCGGTTCCCGGGACGGGCACCTGGATGCGGGTGAGGCGGCCGTTCGCCCAGGTGAAGGTGGTCACCCGGCCCTGGCGGTCGACCGTGCGGATGTGCCGGCCGAACGCGTCGAAGTGGATCTCGCCGCCCCCGCGCACCCTGCGGACGTACACGCCGCTCACCTGCCGCACGGTGTCTGGCGGAGCCTCGGGGTTCTGCGAGACCCACACGCCGGCGCCGGCGGGCTCGTACCGACGCGTGCTCCCGTCGCCGCCCGTCCACAGCATGCGCACGCCGCCCAGGGCGCACTGGCACAGGCTCTCCAGCCCCGCCAGCCACCACCCCGCGCCGAACGGGCTTCCCCTGCGGTTCACCACGTCCACGGACGAGCTCGTCACGGGGCTGCTGGCCTGGCCGTCGTACCACCGCGCCAGCACCTGCAGGTGGTAGACGTACCGTCCCGTGGGCCGGGCGCCGGGATCGAGCTGCACCGCGATGCGGCGGGTGGTCCCCGGCTGCCACTCGGCGCCGGTGAACGGCACCTGCAGCGACTCTCCGGTGTCCGGCAGATACAGCACGGCCAGCATCTGCCAGGGCACGGCGGCGCCCGCGGGGAGCGTGACGTCATAGTAGACGGTGGGGCGCGGGTCGGCGTGCTGGCTGTTGTACAGCAGCACGGGCGCCCAGGTGCGCCCCAGCGTGCGGTGCGCGGGAAGCGCGTGCGCCAGGCGCAGGTCGCCGCACTCGTACGCCGCCCCCGGCCCGGCGGAGACGGTGAGGCACTGGCCGCGCAGCACGGCCGAGGTGCCGGTGTTCAGGTTCACCTCGCGGATGACGGGCGCCATCCGCGCGATGCCGCCGGCGGCGTACACGGCGACGTCCACGCGGCCGGCGTCCTGCACCCCGGGCGCGTCCGCCTGCCGGGCCGAAAGCCCCACCGTCAACGCCTGTTCGGCCGTGGCCGTGAACGCCAGATGCACCGTCTGCGAGGCCCCCGCCGCCACGGTCACCGCCACGGGGGCGGTGCAGCTGGCGGCGGCGCTCCCCGTCCCGGCGTCGCGGCAGTCCGCGGTGAAGTGGAACGTGGCCGCCTCCGTCCCCGCGTTCCGCACCACGAACGCCTGCGTGCGGGCCCCCGCGGCCACCACGGCGGTGTCCGCGTCCGGCGTGACCTCCACCCGGGGGAGCACCAGCAGGAACGTCACGGGGTCGCCGTTGGTCACGCACTGCCGCACGGGCGCATTGTCGCAGATGCGCGCCACCACCGTGGTGGGGCCGGTGCCGGAAAGGCGCACCATGCCCGTCGCGGTGGCTTTTACGCGCGCGGGGCCGGTGCCGCTGGTCGCCTTGATGTAGCTGAAGCTGGACGCGGTGTCGACTCCGTTCACCCGCACCTGGAAGGTGGAGTCCACCAGCCCCACGTCGTCCGAGAACTGGATCGTCACGGGGACCACGGGCTGCGAGGTCCGCAGCGAGGCCGGCCTGACGTCCACGTAGGGGACGTTGTCGCCGCCGGGGCCGCTGCCGTCGTCGCACCACCGCGTGCCGTCTTCCAGCGTGCGGCACTGGGCGTGGGCGCCCACGGGGAGCGCCAGCAGCAGCACGGCGCCCAGCAGCGGCAGCCGGGACCGGCGCGGACGGCGGATCGGGAGAGGGAGGGAAGGATGCATCAGGACACCGGGCGGGGAGCGGTGGCGCGCGGGTCAGTAGAGCAACGTCCCTGGGACGGGGGATTAGGACAGCCGCGGCTCGGCGGGCGCGGGGTGGACGGGGCCGCCGGGCTGCCGGCGGCGCGGCACTCCACGGAGCCCCGGGGGAGGAAACGTCGAACGCGTTTCCCCGCAAGACTTGCGCGCGGGGCGCAGATTGTGGAACGTTCGTGCAGCGTCGTCCGTATCATCCTCCGCGCAGTTCCTCCCCTCCGCGAAGCGTTCTCCGATGGTTCGATCCGTCCTGCTCGCCGTCCTGGCGATCGCCGCCGCCGCGCCGCCCCTGCACGCGCAGGAGTCGCGCGTCACCCCGCTTGCCCGCGCCCGCGAACAGGGCGCCGGCGCCACCGTGCTGGTGGAAGGGATCGTCAGCGTGCCGCCGGGCGTGTTCGACGGCGGGTTCGCCATCCAGGACCAGACCGCCGGCATCTGGGTGCTGGCGCCGCCGGACCCGGTGCGGCTGCGCGTGGGCCAGCGCGTGCGGGTGCAGGGAACGCTGGACGAGCCCAACGGGCAGCTGGCCATCATGCCCGCCGCCATCGGCCCGCTGGGCGACCGCGACGCGCCCGCCGCGCGCACCGTGCGCACGGGCTCGCTGGACGAGTCGGAGGAGGGGTGGCTGGTGAAGATCCGCGGGCGCGTGTCGGGCGAGGTGGTGAACGACGACCCGTGGGGGTGGAAGGTGATGGTGGACGACGGCTCCGGCCCCGTGCTGGTGTTCGTGGACGCCGAGACCAACGTGGACGTGCGCCCCCTGCGCCCCGGCGACACCGTGGAGGTCACCGGCTTCGCGGGCCAGTACGACGACCACTACGAGGTGATCCCCCGCGCGCAGGGGGACCTCAAGGTCATCCCGCCGGGCTCCGCACTCTCGCGCAACTGAATCACGGCCCGGACGATACACAGCGGGGGCGTGCCGGCCGGCGCGCCCCCCGCTCTCGTTCATCGCTCCCGCACTCATCCACCGCACCCGGTCGACGTCGATGCGGATCCGCTCGCTGGGCTATCGCACGGACCTGATCTTTGCCCGCCACCACGGCGTGGTCGCGGACCGCGGCGACTACCTGGCCATCCGCACGCCGTCGAACCCCGGCTTCCATTGGGGCAACTTCCTGCTCTTCCGCGATCCGCCGGCGGAAGGCGCGCTGGAGCGCTGGAAGCAGCGGTTCCGCGAGGAGATCGCATCGCATCAACCCGCACGTCACCTCGCGTTCGGGTGGGATTCGCCGGAGGGCGAGCGGGGCGTGCTGGAGCCGTTCCTGGACGATGGATTCCTGCTGAACGAAAACGTGGTGCTCACCGCGGAGGCCGTTCGTCCGCCGCCGCGCCCCAACCGCGACGTCGCCGTCCGCCCCCTGGCGAGCGACGACGACTGGCGGCAGGCGATGGAGAACCAGGTGGCCTGCCACGCGGCGGAGTTCTCGCTGCCGGAGTACCGCGCGTTCAAGGCGCGGCAGATGGAGGGGTACCGGCGGATGGCGGAGGCGGGGCGGGGCGCGTGGTTCGGCGCGTTCGCCGACGCGCGGCTGGTGGCGGACCTGGGGGTGTTCGCCGATGAGGGGGTGGCGCGCTTTCAGGCCGTGGAGACGCACCCGGACTTCCGCCGCCGCGGGATCTGCGGGACGCTGGTGTACGAGAGCGCCCGCCACGCGCTCGCCGCGCCGGGGACGGAGCGGCTGGTGATGGTGGCGGACGTGCACTAAGACGCGGCGCGCACCTACGAGTCGCTGGGCTTCCGGCCTACGGAGCGCCAGCTGGGCGTGGAGCGGCGCCCGCGCGGCTGACGCCGCCGGCGCGGGCCAGCAGCTCCGGCAGCTCCTCCATCCGCGTGAACACGTGCGCGGCGCCGGCGGCCCGCAGCGCGTCCGCGTCCGTCATGGCCGCGTAGCCGAACACCGTCATCCCCGCCGCGGCGCCGGCCTGCACGCCCACGGCGCTGTCCTCGACCACCGCGCAGCGCGCCGGCGCCGCGCCCAGCGTCCGCGCGGCGTGCAGAAAGAGGTCGGGGGCGGGCTTGCCGCGCGGCACCTCCACCGCGCTGAACATCCGCCCCTCGAAGCGCGGCAGCAGCCCCGTCATCCCCAGCGTAAAGCGCATCTTGGCCGGCTCGCCGCTGGACGCCACGCAGAACGGCGCCGCGATGCGGTCCAGCGCCTCCGCCACGCACTCCACCGCCCGCAACTCGCGGCTGAACGCGTCCAGGGTGCGCTGCCGCCACGCATCCACCCACCCCTCCGGCACCGGCCGGCCGATGCGGGACTCCACCATCCGCACGCAGGTGGCCGCCGACCGGCCCACGAAGGTGCGCACCGTCTCGTCGTAGTCCATCGGCAGCCCCACCTCGCCCAGCATCGCGCTGAAGACGCGGTTGGCGATGGGCTCGCTGTCCACCAGCACGCCGTCGCAGTCGAAGATCACCAGCTCCCACCCTGCCCCCACGCCGCCTCCCGGTTCCGTTGTCCTGGATACGTCCCGGAACGGAAGATAGTCGCACCGCCGTGCCGGCAAAACGTCCAGCGTCCGCATTTCCGGCGGCGGGAGGGATCAGCGGTTTCACGCTTCGCTGGAGTGTACCCGGGGATCAGCGCCGGTGCAGCATCCGCAGGAACTCGTCGCGCGTGCGCAGGTCGTGCAGAAAGGCGCCTCGCATGGCGCTGGTGACCGTGGTGCTGTTCTGCTTCTCCACGCCGCGCATCATCATGCACAGGTGCGACGCCTCCACCACCACGCCCACGCCGCGCGGCCGCAGCACCTGCTCCAGCGCGTCCGCCACCTGCTCCGTCAGCCGCTCCTGCACCTGCAGCCGCCGCGCGAACACCTCCACCACGCGCGGCAGCTTGCTGAGCCCCACAATGCGCCCGTCCGGAATGTAGGCCACGTGCACGCGGCCAAAGAACGGCAGCAGGTGGTGCTCGCACAGGGAGTACATCTCGATGTCGCGCACCACCACCATGTTGCGGTGCGCCTCGTGGAAGAGCGCGTCGCCGATCACGTCCTCGGCCGACATCTCGTAGCCGCGGGTGAGCCAGGCCAGGCTGCGCTCCACCCGCTCCGGCGTGCGCAGCAGCCCGTCCCGGCCGGGGTCCTCGCCCAGCAGCGCCAGCATCCGCCGCACCAGCGGCTGCAGCCCCCCGGCGTGCTCGGAACCGGCGACATCGGGGACGGCGGAGGGCGCCGGACGCGGCGGGGCGGATGTGGGGCGCCGGAGCGCGGCGGCCTCAGCCATGGGCCATCGCCGCCACGGGGACCAGCGCGTCCAGCCCGTCCCAGTCGTAGCGCTCGAGCGCAGCTTCCGCCCGCAGCGCGTCACGGCCGCGGCCCAGGGTGGCGACGGCCAGCGTGCGCTCCGCCCCGTCCGCGCCCGGGCCGCGGAACGCGAGCGCGCAGTCGCCCTCCTCCAGGCTGCCGGAGACGTCGATGCGGTTCCAGCGGTCCGCGTGGCCCACGTAGTGGAGCGTGGCGTCGTAGTGCGCCGTCCAGAAGAACGGCACGTCGTCGAAGCGCACGCCGGCGTCCAGCAGGTTGAGCGCGGCCGTCTGCCCCTGCCGCTGCGCCACCACCCAGTGCTCGGAGCGGATGCGCTTTCCCGTGCGCGGGTCCGGCCACGCCACCAGGTCGCCCGCGGCAAAGACGTCGGGGACGCTGGTCCGCAGGTGCTCGTCCACGGCCACGGCCCCGCCCTCCAGCGCCAGCCCCGCCCACGAGGCGAGCCCCACGCCGGGCCGCACGCCGATCCCCACCACCACCAGGTCGGCGGAGAGCGTCGTTCCGCCGCGGAGCGTGACGGAATCCGGGCCCACGGCGGCCACCGTCTCGCCCAGATGGAACGCGACGCCGTTCGCCTGGTGCAGCGACTGGATGAAGGCGCCGGCGCGCGCGCCCAGCACGTGCTCCAGCGGCGGGCCACCGTGCGCCACCACCTGCACCTCCAGCCCCCGCGCCCGCAGCGCGGCGGCCGCCTCCAGACCGATAAAGCTGGCGCCCACCACGACGGCCCTGCGCGCATCCCCGGCGCCCTCGATCACCGCCCGCGCGTCGGCCAGCGTGCGCAGGTAGTGTACGTGCCGGAGCCCGTGGGTGGGCACGGGAAGGCGGATGGGGTCCGCGCCGGTGGCCAGCAGCAGGCGGTCGTACCGGTACGCCTGGCCCCGCAGCGTCTTTACCTCGCGGGCGCGGGGATCGATAGCGGTCACCCGGCTCCCCGTCAGCAGCTCGATGTCCCGCTCCGCCCAGAAGCCGTCCGGCCACAGCGGCATCCACTCCTCCGGCGCGCTGCCGGCCAGGTAGTCCTTGGAGACGTTCGGCCGGTCGTACGGGGCGGATGGATCGGCGCCGATCAGCGTCAGCCGGCCGGCGTACCCCTCCCGCCGCAGCCGCTCCGCCGCCGCCGATCCCGCCGCCCCCGCGCCCACGATCACGATGGAATCCGGTCCGCCGGACCTGGGCGCGCGCCGCGGCGCGGGGGCGGCCGGCGCCTCCGCGCGCTTGCGGGTGACGAAGATCCGCCCGTCCCGCGACTCCACCTCCCAGCACCGCAGCGGCCGCAGCGCCGGCGCGCGCACCGCCTCACCCGTGCGCAGGTCGAACTCCGCGTGGTGGGCGGCGCAGCGCACCGTCCCCCACGTCAGCAGCCCCTCCGCCAGCGAGACGCCGTAGTGCGTGCACGCCGCGCCGACGGCGAACACGCCGTCCGCCGTCCGCACCAGCAGCACCGCCTCGCCGGCGGCGTGCCCCAGCAGCATCTCGCCCTCGCCCAGCTCCGCCGTGGGAACGCCCGCCTGCAGGTCGGGACCGCTCAGCTCGTCTTCCTGTGCCGCCATCTTCGCCCTCGGAGAAAAGTGCGTTGGTGCGTGAGTGCGTGAGTGCGTGAGTGCGTGAGTGCGTCAGTGCGCGGTCAGCGGACGATCAGCGTGCCGCGCATCGTGGGGTGGTAGGCGCAGACGTAGGGGTACGTCCCCGCCTCGCCGGCGACGATCCGACCGCTCGCGTTCGCGCCGATCTGCCCCGTGTCCCATCCGCCCTCCGCCGCGGTGGCGGTGTGGGGAACCACGTCGGCGTTGGTCCACACCACCGTGTCGCCCGGCGCGGCGACCAGGGTGTCCGGGGCGAAGCGGAAGGCGCGGATCTCCACCGGGTGCGCGGTGGGCCCCGCCCCGCCCCCGCCGCATCCCGCGGCAAGGGCGAGCACGGCGCACGCGGCCGCGCGGATCATGCGCCGCCCAGCGAGGTCTGCAGCTGCCGCGCGTGCTCCAGGTGCGCCGCCACGGCCGGCCGCGTCTGCTCCAGCAGCGCCTTGAGCTCCGCGTTCTGCGCGCTGGGGATGAGCGTCTGGTCGATGGCGTCCAGCACGGCCTGGTGATACGCCACCTCGCTGGCGACGTACGCCCGGTCGAACGCGGCGCCGCTCTGGCCGCCCAGCGTGGCGCGGCTCGCCTCGCCGTCCGCGGTCAGCTTCTGGCTGGTGGCGTTGGGCTCCGGCGTCACCCCCAGCTTTCCGACCAGGTCGGACGCCGCCTTGTTCACGCCGCTGTGGTCGGTGATCATCCGCTGCGCGAACTCCTTTACGCGGGGATCGGCGGCCCGCTCCTTCGCAAGCTCGCCCGCGTCGATGTCCACCTGGTTCGCGGCGACGACGATCGCGGCGATCTGCGGGTCGGTCACGGCCGGCGCGGCCGGAGCCGGCGCGGGCGCGGCGGGCGCCGCGGCGTCCGCGGTGGATGCGGCGTCGGGGGTGGACGCCTGCTCGCCCGCTTCGGAATCTCCGCAGGCGGCGGCGAGGGCAAGGGCGGCGGCAACGGCAACGATCCGGTTCATTGATCCTCCAGTGTGTTCGTGGAATCCAGCAGGTCACCGGATCAACAGTAGGTGCCTTACACCAATATGTCAAATACTTAATTGTGTAATAGACAAAACTCCGTCCGCGCCCTAGATTGGGAGCGGACCCGCAAATGGAGGGACGATGCAGGGAAGCCAGTGGATCGAGCGGCTGCTGACCAGCACGCGCGGGCAGATCATCGCCCTGCTGCGGCGCTCTCCCGCCAGGGTGGGCGACCTTGCGGCAGCGCTGGGGCTTACGGACAACGCCGTGCGCTCGCACCTGTCGGCGATGGAGCGCGACGGGCTGGTGGAGCAGCGCCGCGGCCCCGTTCGCGGCGTGGGGAAACCGGCGATGGTCTACGCGCTCACCGCCGCCGCCGACACGCTGCTCCCCAAGGCGTACGCGCCGGTGCTGGGCGTGCTGCTGGACACACTGGGCGAGCGGCTGGGGCCGGACGCGCTGGGGGAGCTGCTGCGCGAGGTGGGCCGGCGCGCGGCGGCCGGGCGCGCGGGCCAGGGCCACGACGTGCGGATGCGGATCGAGGCGGCGTACGGGGTGCTGGGCGAACTGGGCGGGGTGGCGGAGATCGAGGAGGGGGAGGATGCGGTGCACATCCGCGGCTTCAGCTGTCCGCTGGCGGCGCTGGTCCCCGCCCACCCCGAGGTGTGTCAGCTCGCCGAAGCGCTGCTCACGGAGATCGTGGGCCTTCCCGTCACCGAGCAGTGCGACAAGGGCACGCCGCCGCGCTGCCGCTTTCACATCCCGCTCGGAGGGGTGAACGGGTGAACGGGTGAACGGGTGACGGAGGTGACAGCGCGCTCCTGCAGACCAGTGCAAACGTAGTATCTGGCCGTACCCGAACGGCATCGCACTGCGCCCGAGGCCGCCCCCCCTCTCCCGGCCTCTCCCCCCGAACTGCAGGGAAGAGAGGAGAATTCGATCCCGCTCCGGCGAGCATCAGGCTGCGGCTGCGCGCCTGTTTCCCGTTCGCCGCGCCGAGATCTCGCGGCCCACACTACCCCTCCCCCGCAGTTTGGGGGAGGGGTCGACCGCCGTTGCGAGGAACGAGCAAAAGGCCGGTCGGGGGAGAGGGCCCCGGGTCGCGCCACCCCCGTTCACCCGTTCACCCGTTCACCCGTTCACCCGTTCACCCGTTCACCCGTTCACCCGTTCACCCGTTCACCCGATCACCCGATCACCCGTTCACCTCCACGGCAGCCGCGCCGCGAATCAGTGCGCCCATCATCCTCCAGTCATGGAAAAGACGGCTCACAACGGTTCGGCAGCGTTAGGGGAAAATTAAGTTCGTCGACTCGCACCACCGGTCCGCGCGGAACGCGGAGGCGCAGAGGGAGCGCACCGGCGCCTTTCCCGTTGGCGTGATCGCATTGCTTTGCGCTACAAAGCCGTGGAGACCAGAACACAGACAGTGGCGGTAACTGGACACTACAGCGTTTTCGAGGTACGGCGTCGTCCCGGTGGGAGCCGGGAGCTGAAACCTGCGCGCGGGGGCGCCCGTAGCCACCCCTGTCCGGTGGCGTGACCGCGGTGCTGAATGCTTCCGCCGCCGCCACGGACCTCAAGACATGCTGCGCCCCCCCTCCCTCTCGCGGAGCTTTCATCATGAAACGACTTCTCGTCGCCATAGCCCTGTCGGCGCTGAGCACGACGCCGGTGCTGGCCCAGACCCCGGGCCAGAGGCCGCCCGGCCAGCAGGGAGGCCCCCCGCAGCCACCCGCCGCCGGCCCCGGCGAGATCCGCGGCACGGTGGTGGACTCGGAAACCAGCGCGCCCGTCCCCTCGGCCAGCGTGGAGGTGTGGAGCACGGCGGACTCGGCGCTGGTGGCCGGCGCCATCGCCCGTCCGGACGGGACGTTCCGCATCCAGGGGCTGCGGCCCGGGAGCTACTACCTGCGGGTGAGCATGATGGGGTACGGCCCCCAGCGCACGGGCCAGCTCACCGTGGCGGCCGCGTCGCCGCGGGCCAACGCCGGCAGCATCGGGCTGTCGCGGCGCGCGGTGGTGCTGGAGACCATCGGCGTGGAGGCGGAGCGCCCCGCCATCGCCATCGCGCCGGACCGCAACAGCTACTCCACCCGCGACGTGGCCCCCGCCGCCACCACGGCCAGCGAGGTGCTGGAGTCCGTCCCCTCGGTGCAGGTGGATTCGGACGGAAGGGTGAGCCTGCGCGGCAACGAGAACGTGGTGGTGCAGATCAACGGCCGCCCCTCGCCCATCCGCGGCGAGCAGCTGGCCGGCTACCTTCGGCAGCTTCCCGCCAACACGCTGGACCGGGTGGAGGTCATCCCCAACCCCTCGGCGCGGCACGACCCCGAGGGGATGGCCGGCATCATCAACATCGTCCTCAAGCAGAACGTGGACCTGGGGCTGAGCGGCGGGCTCACGCTGGCCGCCTCGACCGCCGACCGCTACACCGTAGCGGGCAACCTGGGCTACCAGCAGGGCCCCGCCACCTGGTTCCTGAGCTACGGGTTCAACACCGACGAGCGCGACCAGCTGGGCGTGAACGACCGCACCCGGCTGGGCGCGCAGCGGACGCCGCTCTCCTACAGCGAGCAGGACATCCGCGGCGCCGCCGGCAACGGCGGCCACAACTTCAACGGCACGCTGGACTACCGGCTGGGCGAGCGCGACGTCCTTTCCAACTCGCTGCTGCTGAACCTGCGCGGACAGACCGACGAGGCGCTGAGCGCGTACACCGAGCTGGACGGCACGCGGCTGCTGGTGGACGCCTACGAGCGGGTGCGCGACTCCCGGACGGACAACTGGATGGGGGACTACACGCTGGCGTGGAAGCGGACGATCGAGCCGCGCACGCACGAGCTCTCGGCCGAGGTGCGCGTCAACGCCAACGACGAGGACGACCTCACCAGCCTGTGGCGCCAGCCCAACTCCGGCGGCGGGCTGACGGACTCGGAGACCAACCGCACCGACGCGCGGTCGTACCAGCTCACGGGGCAGGTGGACTACACGCGCGGCCTGGGCGAGCGCACCAAGCTGGAGACGGGCTACAAGGGAAACTCGCGCTGGATGGACCGCGAGTTCACGGTGATGCGCGACGTGCTGGGCACCGGCGCGTGGGTGCGCGACGAGCTGAGCAACGCGCTGGAGTTCGACGAGACGGTGAACGCCGTGTACGGCGTGCTCAGCCACGGCACCGCCGCCCTGGAGCTGCAGGGCGGGCTGCGGGCGGAGTACGCCACCCGCGAGTTCGCGCTCGCCGACGCCGGGGAAAGCTTTCCGCACAGCTACACGAGCTTCTTTCCCAGCGGCCTGGCCAGCTACAACCTGAGCGACAAGACGCAGGTCAAGCTCAGCTACTCGCGGCGCATCCGGCGCCCGGGCACCCAGGAGCTGAACCCGTTCCCCACCTTCTTCGACATCCAGAACGTGTTCCTGGGCAATCCCCGGCTGAACCCGGAGTACACGGATGCCATCGAGCTGGGGCTGCAGCACTCGGGGCAGATGGGCTCGGTGCAGCTGTCGCCCTTCTACCGCCGCACCACCGACGTCATCCGCATCATCGTCGACACGGACGACGTGGTGGCCGGGCGCGAGGTCACCTCGGTGAGCTTCAAGAACCTGGACACGGGGAGCTCGTGGGGCGCGGACCTGAACGGCACGCTGCGGCTGGGGTCGCGGTTCAACGGGCTGGCGGCGTTCAACGTGTTCAAGATGGTCACGGAGGGAACCTCGGGTGAGTCCAGCCTTTCCTCCGACGCGGTGACGTGGTCGGCGCGGTTCAACGGCACGTTCAACGCGACGCCGCGCACCACGTTCACGGCCATGTACTTCTACCGCGCGCCCATGCAGATCGAGGGCGGAAAGTTCGACGCGATGGCCTTCGCCAACCTGGCCGTGCGCCAGAAGATGTACGGCGAACGGATGAGCGTTACGCTGCGCGTGTCGGACCCGTTCAACACGCAGCGCTTCCGCGTCCGCGCGGGCGACGACAACCTCATCCAGCTCACCGAGCGCACCTTCACCTCGCGCGCCGTGCACGTGAGCGTGCAGTACAACTTCGGCCGGCCGCCCCGCGTGCGGCAGCCGCGCCAGGACGAGCAGCCCTCGGGCGGCAGCCCCTTCGGCGGACGCTGACCGCGCACCGGGAACGGCCGGTTTCACGCGGAGGACGCGGAGCAAGGAAGAGAGGACGCGGAGGAGAGATCGATTCTCCTCCGCGTCCTCTCTTTCCCTGCGCGCACCCTGAGATCGTAACTCACGCAGAGTTAGCGGAGTTGGCAGAGTTTTCTCGTGCCGTGCGAGGTACTTTCGAGCGCATCCGCCGCCGATCGTCGCGCGCAACCGCAGTGTCGGTCCTCTGTTTCGGCGGGGAGCGCACCGGACTTCCCGAGGGGTGCCGGGAACGCGAAAGAGATGGAATGCGGCAGGGAGCCATCCGCATTTTTCTGAGGAGG
>DASUVG010000318.1:0-7229 GCA_036379135.1 Longimicrobium sp. | reverse complement strand
CGGCTGCGCGCCCGCACCGAGGTGGCCTCGCCGCTGCAGCGCCTGCGCGCGCGGCCGGGGGTGACCTCCTTCTTCGCCGTGGACGAGCTGGCGCCCATGCTGATGCTGTCGGTGGGGCTGGCGCTGCGCCAGGCCGCCTGAGGGCGGCGCCCACCGCACCCCGACCGTAAACCAACGTGATCGAGATCAACCTGCTCCCCAGCGGCACGCCGCGGCGCCCCGCGTCGGCGGCGCGGCGGGCCCCCGGCGGGGCCTCGCTCCCCAGCCTGGGTGCCGACCCGCGCGTGGCGGGACTGGCCGGCGCCGCCGTGCTGCTGGCGCTGCTGGGGGCGTACTGGTTCTGGACCTCGGGGCAGTCGCGCAGCCAGCTGCAGGCGCAGGTGGACGCCGAGGCGGCCGACTCGGTGCGGCTGGAGCGCACCATCGCCCTGATGAAGACGCTGGACACCCGGCGCGACACCATCGACCGCAAGATGGAGGTCATTCGCCAGGTGGACACCCGCCGCTACGTGTGGCCGCACCTGATGGACGAGGTGAGCCGCGCCACCCCCCCGTTCATGTGGCTGACCAAGCTGGCGGTGGTGGAGGACGAGGAGGCGCCCGCCCCGGCGCCCACCCCCGCGCAGGCTGCGGCCAAGGCCGACTCGGCCAAGGGCGACAGCGCGGCCGCCGCGCCGGCCGCCCCCGCGGGTCCGGCGCCGGGGCCGGTGTTCACGCTGGAGGGGAACGCGGGAAGCACCGAGTCGCTTACCCGCTTCATGAAGAACCTGGAGGCCTCGCCCATGATCCGCGAGGTGTCGCTGGTGACCAGCGAGCGCGACGACGTGCAGGGGCGCACGGTGCTCAAGTTCACCCTGGAGGCCCGGTGGGAGGAGCCCGACTCCGCCTTCGTCGAGACCGTTCCCCTTCTCACCGTGCGGTGACCTGACATGGCGCTTCCCCCCCTGGACCCGCAGCAGCGCAAGCAGCTGATGTACGGCGGCCTGGCCCTGGCGCTGGTGGCCTTCGGCTTCTACGACCGCGTGTACACGCCCCGCAACGAGCAGATCGCGGTGCTGGAGACGCGGCTGGAGACGCTCAAGACGGTGAACACCCGCAGCCGCGCCATCACCCGCGGCGCCGAGGGCGCCATGGACCAGCAGCTGGCGCTGTACCGCCAGCAGCTGGAGCTGGCCGAGGGGCTGATCCCCAGCGACGAGGAGCTTCCCAACCTGCTGGACGCCATCTCGGCCGAGGCGCAGCGCACGGGGGTGGAGCTCACCCTGATCCAGCCCGTGGGCGCCACCGAGGAGCAGTACTACACGCGCCGCGTGTACGACATGGCGGTGACGGGCGGCTACCACCAGATCGGCGAGTTCCTTACCCGGGTGGCCAGCCTGCCGCGCATCGTGACGCCGACCAACCTGACGGTGGCCCCGCTCGCGGAGGCCCCCAACGACGCCCCGGCCCGGCCCGGCGCGCCGGCGGAGCTGGAAGCGCGCTTTTCCGTGGAGACCTACGTGATCCCCAGCACTCCGGTGGAGGACGATGCGAGCGCCTGAGCGCACCCTGCTGACGCTGGCGGCGCTGGCGCTTTCCGCCGCGGCGGCGGTGGCGCAGGCGGCCCCGGCGCGCCCGGCCGCCGCGGGCGGCGCGGCCGCCCCCCCGGCCGAGGCGTCGCTCCCCGAGGCGGAGGTGTACCGCCGCGAGGTGTTCCAGTACCCCGGCGCCGGCGGCCGCCCCGACCCGTTCCAGCCGCTGCTGAGCGGCGAGGAGATGGGGGTGCGCGTGCAGGACCTGCGGCTGGTGAGCGTGATCTACAGCGGCAACCCGGGCACCTCGGTGGCCACCTTCACCCTGCCGGACACCACCCAGCGGGTGCGCCTGCGGGTGGGGCAGCGGCTGGGCTCGGTGACGGTGCTGCGCATTCAGCCGCGGCGCGTGGACGTGCGCGAGGACGAGATGGGCGTGAGCCGCGTGTACTCGCTGGAGCTGGAGCGCTCGCGCCGCGGCGTGACCACGCCGGGGCAGCCCGCCCCGGCCCCCGCCGCGCAGCCGGCGGCCCCGGCCGCCGCCCCCGCACAGCGACCCGCGGCGGGAGGCCGCCCGTGATGACCCACACACCCCGAGCCATGAGGCTTTCGATGATGGTGCGCAACGCGGTGTTCGCGCTGCTCCTTCCCGCGCTGCTGGCCGCGGCCCCCGCGCCGCCGGCCGCGGACGGAAGCGTGGCGGCGCTCCGGCTGGAAGGGCGCGAGGGGCGCACGGAGCTCACGGTGGAGATCGCCGGGGGCGAGGTGCAGTGGACGGACTTTGCCCTGGGCGGTCCGCCGCGCGTGGTGGTGGACATCGAGAACGCCACCCTGGACCTGCCCGCCAGCCGCTACGAGGGGCTGGACCGCGGCGGGGTGCGCGGCGTGCGCACCAGCCAGCACGCGCCCGACGTGGTGCGGGTGGTGCTGGACCTGGACCGCGAGACGGCGTACCGGGTGGAGCGGGTGGGCGAGGGGCTGCGCATCACGCTGCAGTCCGGCGCCACCGCGTTCGCGCCGTGGAGCAGCGGCGGCGCGCGGCGCCCCGCGGGGCAGCAGGCGCAGTCGGCGCCGCGCCCGCAGCCGCAGGCGCCGCGGCCCGCGCAGCAGACCCAGGCGCGCCGCATCACGGTGAGCTTCGAGAACACCGAGATGCGCGACGTGCTGGCCACCTTCGCCGAGTTCTCCGGGCGCTCCATCATCGCCGGCATCGACGTGTCGGGGATCGTGGTGGACGGGGTGACCTTCACCAACCAGCCCTGGGACGTGGCCCTGGTCACCCTGCTGCAGGCCTACGGGCTGGCGGCCGAGGAGCTGTCGGGCGGCATCATCCGGGTGGACCAGGTGGAGCGGCTGGCGGCCCGCGTGGCGGCCGAGCCGCTGGTGACGCAGGCCATCCGCGTGAACTACGTCCCCGCGGGCGACCTGGCGCGCACCTTCGAGAGCATGATGAGCGACCGCGGCAACATCGTGGCCGACACCAGCACCAACACGCTCATCGTGACCGAGGTGGACCGGGTGGTGCGCGACATCCAGGCGCTGGTGACCACGCTGGACGTGCCCGTGCCGCAGGTGGCCATCGAGGCCAAGATCATCTTCGTGGACCGCACGCAGCTGGAGGCGCTGGGGATCCGCTACGACCTGAAGGACTTCCAGGGCAACTCGTTCGGCGGCCTGGTGGAGAGCCCGCTGTACGACCCGGTGACGGGGCAGCCCACGGGCGAAAGCTCGCCCGACGACCGCTTCGTGCTGGGCGGGCCCAGCATCGGCGCGGTGGGCAACGCCGACGCGGAGGTGGAGGAAGCCACCCTGGACGTGGCGGTGAGCCTGCTGCTGGCCAACCGCTTCTCGCTCATCGCGCTGGTGAGCGCGCTGCAGACCACCGACATCGCCGACGTGCAGGCGATGCCGCAGATCACCATGCTGGACAACACCACCTCGCGCATCTTCGTGGGCGAGGAGATCACCTTCCTCACCGCCTCCACGCAGGGCGGCGGGGGCGGCGGGGGCGTGGGCGGCGGCACCGCGCCGGGCGGGGTGACGCTGCAGCCGGTGCAGGTGGAGGCGGGGATCGAGCTGGAGGTGACGCCGCACATCACCGCCGACGGGCGCGTGCGCCTGGCGCTGCGGGCGGAGAACTCCAACCCGCGCACCACGGAGAACAACCTGCTCAACGTGGCCCGGCAGCAGGCCGAGACCGCGGTGCTGGCCCAGGACGGAGAGACCATCGTGATCGGCGGGCTGACGGTGACCCGGGTGGAGGAGACGCGCAGCGGCATCCCCTTCCTGATGGACCTGCCCCTGCTGGGCGGGCTGTTCCGGGTGACCCGCCGCAGCGAGAGCAAGCAGGACCTCCTGATCCTGGTGACCCCCCACATCGTACGGCAGCCGAGCTGAGCGCCCGGCGCTTTGAACTTCTCAGAGGTACCCTTCCATGAAACTGCTCCGAAGCAGGGCCGCCCTGGTGGCGGCCCTGATGGGCTCCGCCCTGTTCGCGGCCTGCGACGGCTCCGGCAACCCGTTCACCCCCCGTCCGGGCCCCACCGACCCCGGTGAGACCCCGGCGGCGGCCGACAGCGTCAGCCCCACGGTCAGCATCGTCCTTCCCGACACGGCGACGGACAACGTGGCCGTGGGCGACTCGGTGTTCGTGCGCGCACGCGTCACGGACAACGTGGGGGTGGAGGCGGTCACCATCGAGGGGTACGCCATCCGCGGCAGCGCAACGCTGGGCACCGCCACCCGCGTGGAGCGCTTCGGCACCAAGACGGTGGAGCTGCGGGCCGACGGCCGGCTGGTGCGCGACACCATCATCGACCGCTTTCTGATCGCCACCGGCGACACGGTGCCCGAGGGCGGCGTGTTCGTGGTGGTGACGGCGCGCGACACGGCCGACCGCGAGAGCGCCGACACCGTGCGGGTGAACCTGGGCGGCCCGCGCATCAGCGTGCAGACCAGCGCGGCGGAGTACTTCGCGGGGACGCAGATGTCGGTGCGCATCACCGCCTCCGACACGCGCGACCTGCTGAGCTCGGTGACGCTCAACCTGAGCGGCGGGGTGCAGCTGAACCAGGTGTTCCAGTTCCCCTCGGCGCGGCCGTCGTACGACACCACGGTGGTGATCCCCATCCCCCTGGCCGCGCGCGGCGACGTGCGGGTGACGGCCAGCACCACCTCCGGGGCCAACCTGGTGGGCGTGGCGGCGCCGGTGACGGTGACGCTGCGGGAGCCGGCGGTGGACATCGTGGCGCCCAAGACCACCATGCAGCTGGGGATCCCCGAGCGGGTGGAGCAGCAGGACTCGTTCTCCGTGCAGGTGACGGGGGTGGACGAGAACCGGGTGGACTCGGTGGGCGTGACGGTGCTGGCCATTCGCCGCGACGGGCCCAGGCCCGACACGCTGCGGGCGTTCGTGGGTCGCGGCGGGGTGACGAACGCCACCTTCCGCTTTGCCTTCGCCGACCTGGGCCTTGACCCGTACGCCACCTTCGAGGTGGACTTCGAGATCACGGCGTGGGCGGTGGACGTGCAGCGCAACTGCGGCGCGGCCACCCGCGAGAACACGCCGCAGGAGCTGGGGTGCGTGGTGGCGCCCCAGGGCTTCCGCCTGTCGGCGGGCTCCGGGCGCCTGCTCAAGGTGTTCGTGGCGCGCGGCGTGACCATCGACCGGCCGGGCGCCACCGGCGGCGACGTGATCGCGGACCTGGTGGCGGACAGCAGCTTCGTGTACCTGTCCAACTTCAGCCAGAACCGGGTGGAGCTGCTGCCGCTGGGCTCGCTTTCGTACGGCGCGCCGGTGGCGGTGGGCTCGCAGCCCTGGGGGCTGGCGGTGGGGCGGTTCCGCGACTCGCTGTACGTGGCCAACAGCGGCGGCACCAACATCTCGGTGATCCCGCTGGGCGGGTCCGAGCTGGAAGAGGCCGACGAGCGGCGCATCTTTACGCGCAACGAGCGGCTGTTCGGCGTGCTGTACGACGTGGAGAGCGGCGAGGCCACCACGGTGTCGCTGCACGACTACTCCGACCGCCCGCAGTTCCTGGCCCAGGCCAGCAACGGGCTGCTGCTGTACTCCACGCGTCCCACGCCGGCCGCGCAGGACGGCACGGTGCGCATCTACGACCCGGCCAAGGTGCGTTCGGAGATCTTCACCGGCTACGTGGACAAGCACACGGCCGGCCGCGCGCTGGTGGTGAACGCCGACTCGGCGTTCTACCGTCCGCCGGGCGAGATCCTGGTGTGCCCGCGCCGGCGCATCGGCGACACCACCGACCCGGACTGCATCGCCGGGTTCCCGCAGACGGTGTCGGACTCGCTGACCAAGCTGCGCTCGCTGCCGGCCAACCTCTCGGGCGGCAAGTGGGACACGCGGGTGGACATCGGCGCCGACGTGCGCGAGGTGGGCTTTGCCGACACCACCTTCGTGGCGGCCAGCACGGACCGGCGCTACGTGGCGGTGGGCGAGGGCGTGCGCTCCAACGCGCGCATCCCGCTGTTCGAGGCGGTGGGCGACTCCATGGTCATGCGCGGCGACGTGCGCGACCTGATCAGCAACGCGGCGGAGCGGGTGATCGGCCTGGGGATCAACCGCGACGGCACGCTGGGCGTGGCGCGCGGGCAGCAGGCGTACTTCTTCAACAACCTGCTGCGCCTGCAGGGCGTGATGGCCAGCGGCGCGCCCACGGGCGGCGTGGCGCTGCACCCGGAGGGCGGCAACTACCCGCTGGGCGGGCAGCGGCTGGCGTTCGTGTCGGGCGAGGAGAACGGAAGGCCGTACGTGGCGGTGATCAACGCCTTTAACTTCTGCGAGCTCAAGCGGGTGTATACGCGCGACCCGGTGACGGGCGCCCTGGCCCTGGCGCCGCGGGCGCCGGGCGACCCGGCCACCGTGAACCTGCGGCTGTACGCGCTCACCTCCACGGGCGTGCTGTCGCTGCCGATCATCTTCGGCGACCTGGCGCCACGCCCCGGCTGCCAGCTCTGAGCAGGCCACACGAGGCCCGGCGCAAGCCGGGCCTCGCTTCTTTTGCGGGATCAGGAGGCGCGGAGGGCGCGGAGTGGCTGCCGCGCCCTCCGCGCCTTTCGTTTCGCCCGGGAAAAGAATGGCCCCACACGGAGTCGCCGGAGTGATCTAGCTCCGGCAAACGAATGACTCACGCGGAGGACGCGGAGGAACGAGGAGAGGACGCGGATGACATCTTTCCTCCGCGTCCTCTCGTTTCCTCCGGGTGATTGTTCTCTGTACCTGCAACGAGCGAAGACGGTGCGTCCTTGATTCATCGACTCTCCTGTGCACGAGAAGGCAACAGGATGAGCCGGACCCTTGCTCAGTTCAAATCGTTCCCACTCCCGGAACCCCGCAAGGCACCATACGGCATCAGGTTACAAGGACGTTCCGTGTTCTTAGCCGGACAGCAGTGACCTGCAATCAGTGATACCAGACCAGATCCGGCAATGGAGTGCATGACTTCCTGAGAGAGGCGCCGCGCTGAACCCTGCCTTGACCGCGAACCCGGGGCGCCGACCGAAGGACCTCGCCAGCAGAACGAAGGGGCTGGTTCCGCGTCCTTATCCGGCCCCTGCGCAGCCGAGAGGAGGTCCTTCGGTCGCGCGCCGGAGTCAGTGCAGGCGACAGGATCGGCGTGTGCGCTCCCTCAGGAAGTCACATTCCTTTCCCGGATCTGGTATGAGCCGTATCGGTTGATCCACAGGCTCGATGCG
>DASUVG010000317.1:0-34324 GCA_036379135.1 Longimicrobium sp. | reverse complement strand
CCGGCGGCTTGCGGTTGGCGTACGCGGTACGCATAACACGGGCCCACACCGGCACGGCAAGTGTTCCCCCCGTGGCGCCGGACCCGATGGGGCGCGGCGTGTCGAACCCCAGCCACACCCCCGCCAGCAGGTCCGGCGTGTACCCCACGAACCACACGTCCGTCGCGTCGTTCGTCGTTCCCGTCTTTCCCGCGGCGGGCACCTCGTACGGCAGCGCGCCCACGGAGGGGTCGCGGGCCAGGTAGCCGGTGCCGCGGTCCACCACCTCGCGCAGCATGTCGGTAAGGATCCACGCGATCCCGGGCTCCACCGCGCGGCGGGGGGCGGGGGCGGGGGCCCACAGCAGTTCGCCGCGGTGGTTCTCCACCCGCGCCACCAGCTGCGGCTCCACCCGCCAGCCGCCGTTGGTGAACGACGCGTACGCCGCCATCATGTCGATGGGATACACGCCCGCGGAGCCGATGTAGACGGAGGGGTAGCCGGGGATGCGCGTCCCCAGCCCGGTGCGGGCGGCCAGGGCGCGCACGTTCTCGATCCCCGTCTCGCGCCCCAGGCGGATGGTGGCCAGGTTGCGCGAGTTGCGCAGCGCGGACCGCAGCGACGTCCATCCCCCGTACTCGCCGTCGTAGTTCTTGGGCGACCATGACTCGCTGCCGTTGTTGATGGTCAGCGGTCCGTCGGAGATGCCGGACGAGGGCGAGCGGCCGTGCTCCAGCGCCGCCGCGTAGACGAACGGCTTGAACGAGGAGCCCGGCTGCCGCAGCGCCTGCATGGCGCGGTTGAACTGCGACTGCCTGAAGTCGCGCCCGCCCACCATGGCCCGCACCAGCCCCGTGGCGGGATCCAGGACCACGACGATCCCCTGCAGGTACGGCGTGTGGGTGACGGCCTGCCCGGGCTTTAGGCCGGCGGTGAACTGCTGGTAGCTGGGCCCGCGAAAGCCGCCGTACGTACCCCGCTCGATCTGCCGCAGCTGCTCCTCCAGCCCCTGCTCCGCGGTGCGCTGCAGCACGGGGTCGATGTCGGTGTGGATGCGCAGCCCGCCCGTGTACAGCAGCTCGCCGAAGCGGTCTTCCAGCTGCCGGCGCACCGCCTCCACGAAGTACGGCGCGCCCAGGGCGCCGCCCGGAGGCGCCAGCGCCAGCGGGGTGCGCTTTCCCTCGTCCGCCTGCGCCTGGGTGATCACGCGCGCGTCGGCCATGGCCTGCAGCACCACGTTGCGCCGCCGCTCCGCGCGCTCGGGGTGGCGGCGCGGGTCGTACGCGCTGGGCGCCTGCGGCAGGCCGGCGATGGTGGCGGCCTCCACGAAGTTCAGCTGCCGCGCCGGCTTGCCGAAGTAGGTGCGGGCGGCGGCCTCCACGCCGTACGAGCCGGAGCCCAGGTAGATGTGGTTGAGGTACAGCTCCAGGATGCGCCGCTTGCTGAAGCGCCGCTCCATCTGCATGGCCAGCTTGATCTCGGCCACCTTGCGGCGCACGCTGGTCTCGCTGGCGGGGAGCTGCTGCGGGAACAGGTTGCGCGCCAGCTGCATGCTGATGGTGCTGCCGCCGGGCCCGCCCCACCCCTTGATGATGTTGTCGCGCACCGCGGCCACGATGCGCACCGGGTCCACGCCCTCGTGCTCGAAGAACCGCTTGTCCTCGATGGCCACGAAGGCCATGGGCACGTGGTTCGGCAGCGAGTCGATCTGGATGACGGTGCGGCGCTCGCGGTAGAACTGGCCCAGCACGCCGCCGCGCGCGTCCAGCACCAGGCTGGCCTGCCGCGGGGCGAAGTTTTCGATGGTCTCGGCGGTGGGGCAGGTGCCGGCGCACGCGCGCGTCCACGCGGCCACCATGCCGCCGGTGCCGCAGCTGGCCAGCGACAGCGCCGCCAGCCCCACGACGATCTTGCGCTCCTGCCGGTCGCGCCAGGCGCCGCGCAGGCGCGCCCAGCCCTCGCGCGCGCGCGCGATCCACAGGTGCGGGTCCAGGTCGATCCTCGGGATTGCCAAGCTCGTGTGCTCCCGGTGGCTCTCAGGTTGAGTCAGGCTACATAGATACAGCCTCGGCAGCCGATGTGCCAGCGGAGGCGCGGGAGGCCGGCTCCGCGTCCGGCGGTCGAAACCGCTGCGGGAACGTCGCGAAGGCCGGCTTCGCGGAGTGCGGGGTGGCCGGTCTCCACGCGGGCCCGGGCACCGTCCCATCCGGGTGCTCGTCACTGGCGCGGAAGGAGCGTGCCCTAAGGTTCCCGAAAGGAGCGGGTGCCTGGGAAAAGCAGATCCGCGGAGATGCGGAGATGCTCGCGCAGCGCCTCGATCTGCCCCCTTGAGAGCGCGCGCCTGCCGTTGAAGAAGTCGGAGACGCGGCTGCGGCCGCCCATCAGCGGCGCCAGGTCGGCGCGCGTCATCCCGCGCTGCTGCAGCACGAAGTCCACCACGTCCTGCGGCGTGAGGCTGCCGTCGTCGATGGGGTGGTGGCGAGCCTCGTAGTCCTCTACCAGCACCGAAAGCAGCTCCAGGCGGTCGTGCTCGGGGGTGGAGGGCTGCGGGTCCAGGTCCAGCAGCCGGTCGATCTCCGCGACCGCGCCGTCATAGTCGGCCTGGCTGCGCAGAACGTGCGGCGAGGGAAAGTCGAGTACCGTCTTCATCGTGCCACCTTCGTTGTCGTCTGGGCGCGGCATCACAGGTCCCCGCCGCGGCTTTTGCGGTCGTACTCGCCGTGCGTGAGCACGTGGCGGATGTACACGCGCTGCAGGTCGTAGCGCATGGTGACCACCAGGCGGTACCTGTTGCCGCCGATGTCGAACACCGTCACGCCGTTCCCCAGGAAGTCCGCGGCGGGAAAATCCGCCTTTGCCTCGTGCGGGCTGCGGTACTCCGCGCTGCGGATCAATCGCCGCCACGCCTTCAGCGGGATCTCCGCGTCGGGATGCAGGGTCCAGAACGCCGTCAGCCGCGTCTCGGTGATGATCCGCACGTCCGCTCCGCTTTTCCACGTCATCCTCATCTCTTCTCGAATTTACCAGAATGGTAACATCTCCATCACCCGCTGTCAACGGTGTGTCTTTCCCAGGATGGTAACGCCTCCGGCCTGCCGCTTGCGACCACCATCCGCCCCGAAGAAGGTGGCTCATCGAGTACAGGGAGGCGGCGATGCAGGACGAAGAGAGCCAGAGCGAGGTGAATCCCGGCGTGGTGGAGCAGCGCCTGGACGAGGCGCCGGTGGAGCGCGAAGGCGCGTCGGCGGGAGGCGTGGAGCGCGAGGGGACGCAGGATGGCGACGTGGAGCGCGAGGGGCTGCGCGGCGGGCCGGTGACGGAGCGGGAGCGGGAGGACGGCGGGCAGATCACGCAGCGCGAGGCTTTCGACGGCCCCGCTCATGCGGGCCGGGAGGACGCGCCGAACAGCAGCCGCTGATCAAGGTCGCTTGAACCCGCACAGCCGCATGCGCGCGACCGACTGATCTCGTTGGATAACGGTGGGGGCCGGCTCTCATCATCGAGCCGGCCCCCACGGTATTGCTGGCGAGATCCTTCGGTCGGCGCGCAGGCCTTCGCGTGGCAGCACGTTCAGCGCGGCGCCTCCCTCAGGCTCAGGAAGTCAACTTTCTGGAGGGCGGGAGTCCTCAGGTGATCGCCTGCCAGAGTGCCTGGATGACGGAGATCGCCATCCATCCCACCGCGCCCAGGATCAGCACCAGCGCGATGATGACGGCCAGGACGACACCCGTGCTCGACTTGCGGGTGCTGCCGGGGCGGTCCAGCTCCTGGCGCAGCAGGGCGACGTTGCGCGCGTTGGCCTTGAACCACGCGTCGAACAGGTCGCCGGCAAAGGGGATGGCGCCCACCACCGCCTCGATGCCCACGTTCAGCACCATCCGCGCGAGCGACGCGGCCGGGGCCCCCAGCCGCGCCGCCTGCACCACGATGTACGCCGACATCAGCGACCCGGCCGCGTCCCCGAACCCCGGCACCAGCCCGATCACCGCATCCAGCCCGAAGCGCCGGTTGGTGCCGGGGAGCGGGATGGAGTTGTCCAGCACGTAGCCCAGGGTGTCCAGCCGGCGCAGGGCGCGGCCGCGCGGCGTGTGGTCTTCCGGATTCATCGGCGTCTCCCGGCGGGAAATCGGATGCAGACGTATGGAAGCGCAGGCACGGACTGCGCCGTCGGCTCCGGCCCACCGCCTTGGGCGGCGGCTGAACCGGCGGTTTCACGCAGAGAGCGCAGAGACGAAAGATGGAGGGCGCAGAGGAAAAATCGCTCCGCGTCCTTTTCTTTCCTCCACGTCTCGCGTGTGATTACCCGTTCAGACTACGCGTCGAGGTCGGGGCCGCGCTGGTTTCGCTCGCGGCTGTTTCGCTTGGTGGTGACGATGTAGTCGATCGTCTTCCACACCACGATCCCGCACCATGCGGCGGCAACCAGGGCCAGCAACGCCTCCAGGCCGCGCGACTGCAGGATGATTCCCATCATCTACCGAACTCCGGTTGAGAGAGGTCGCGCACGCGGCGTCCCCGCGATCCCGTGCCGCCTCTCCTGATCCGCATCGTACGTCTCCGCGTGCAGGTGATTGATACGTGCCGACGCGGCCCCCGTGCAATGCCCTGCCCCATCGGTCCGTGCGGCGCCGTGCCCGGGAGGCCCGGATGATCGTCCCCATGCCTTCGTCCACACTCTGAACATAACTCTTGCGCACGCTGCCAATACGTATTAGCTAATACGTATCACCATGCCTACCCGACGAACCGACGCCTCCCGCCCCGCTACCACGCACGACGTTGCCCGACGGGCGGGCGTCTCGCAGGCGACCGTGTCGCTGGTGCTGGGGGGCAACCCGCGGGCGAGGGTTTCGGCGCAGACGCGGGAGCGGGTGGTGCGGGCGGCGGGGGAGCTGGGCTACCGGCCCAACCTGGTGGCGCGGGGGCTGGTCCAGCGAAAGTCGTACGCCATCGGGGTGATGGTGCCGGACCTGTCGAACCCCTTTTTTCTGGACGTGGTGACGGGCGTGCAGCGGGTGGCGGCGGAGGCGGGATACGCGGTGCTCCCCGGCGACGCGCGCGAGGTGTCGCCCCACCGGCACCTGGAGGCGCTGCGGGCCCGGCAGGTGGACGGGGTGATCCTGGACGGGTTCGGCGCGCTGGCGCTGGAAGAAGGCGCGCTGAGCGGGATGAAGGTGGTGCTGGTGGACGAGCCGTCGGAGCGCTGGCCGGGCGTGGCGAGCGACGCCATCGGGGCCGGGCGGCTGGCGGCGGAGCACCTGCTGGGGCTGGGGCACACGCGGCTGGCGTTCGCGGGGCCCGCCAGCGACGTGCACGGCCTGCGGATGCGGGAGCGCGGCTTCTTTCAGGCGCTGCGCGAAGCGGGGCTCACGCTCCCCACCGAGCGCCTGCGCCGCGTGCCGCCCACGGTGAGCGGCGGCCTGGCGGCGATGAGGTCGCTGCTGGCGCTGCCGGCGGCGCAGCGCCCCACCGCCTGCTTCTGCGCGGTGGACCTGGTGGCGGCGGGGGCGCTCAAGGCCTGCCTGACGGCCGGGGTGGCGGTGCCGGGGACGATGTCCATCGTGGGCTGCGACGACGTGGAGCTGGCCCGCGTGCTGACCCCCGAGCTCACCACCGTCCGCGTTCCCGCCCGCGAGCTGGGCGCCCGCGCGGCCCGGCTGCTGATCAAGCAGCTGGACGGCGAGGGGGCGGCCCCGCGCACGGGGAAGCCGCTGCCCGTGAAGCTGGTGGTTCGCGGGACGACGGGGCCCTCCCCCGGCCTCGCTTAGGCTCGTCCACCCCCTCCCGCAAACTGCGCGGGAGGGGGGATAAACGGCACGGGCGGCAAGGCGCGGCGGAGAGGCTGATGCGCGGGGCAGGGTCACTCGCGGGCGGGTGAGCCCGGGGCAGAAAAGCGAGAAGCCCCGCAAACTGCGCGGGGATTTCAAGTGCCGAGGGTGGCACCACGGACGCGGTCACGGCACGGGGCCGTCCGCGCAGGCGGAGATCGCGTTGTCCCAGCCGCGAATTCATTCGCCACGGCTGCCTCGGCGAGCCGGGTGAGAGCCCCAGCGAGTGCGTCAGCAACGCGCTGCTAATACGTATCGACAAACGCACTCACGCACTCACGCACTCACGCACTCACGCACTCACGCACTCACGCACTCACGCACTCACGCACTCACGCACTCACGCACTCACGCACTCACGCACTCACGCACTCACGCACTCACGCACTGTGTTTCGCAACGCCGTCATCACCGGAACCGGCAGCTACGTCCCCGAACGGGTCGTCACCAACGCGGAGCTTTCCGCCGCGCTGGGTGAGGACGTGGACGACTTCGTCCGCAACACGCTGGGGATCGGCGAGCGCCGCTGGTGCGCGGACGGCCAGTCCACGGCGGACCTGGCGGAGCAGGCGGCGCGTCGCGCGATGGAGGATGCGGGGATCGGTGCGGCGGAGGTGGACCTGCTAATCGTATCCACCGACACGCCGGAGTACGTGTCGCCGGCGACGGCGTCGGTGCTGCACGGGCGGCTGGGGATGCGGGCGGACGCGGGGACCTTCGACGTCAACAGCGCCTGCGCGGGGTTCGCCACGGCGCTGGACGTGGCGTGGAAGTACCTGCGCGCGGACGAGCGCTACGGGCGCGTCCTGGTCGTCGCGGCCTATGCGATGAGCAAGTTCCTGGACCGCGCGGACAAGAAGACGGTCACCATCTTCGCCGACGGTGCGGGGGCCATCGTCCTCGAAGCGTCGGAAGAAGCCGGGATCCTGGCCTCGGAGCTGGCGGCGGACGGGTCGTTCTCCGACGGGATGGGCGTGTTCGCGGGCGGCACGGCGGAGCCCATCGACCAGGGCGTGCTGGCGAGCGGCGTCCGCAACCGGCTGCGCTTCGTGCGGAAGTATCCGAAGGAGGTGAACGAGGAGGGGTGGCCGCGCATCGTCCGCTCCGTCCTGGGCCGCGTCGGATCGAAGGTGGAGGACGTGGACCTGTGGCTTTGGACGCAGGTGAACCGCTCCACCATCGTGGAGGTGATGGGCCGTCTGGGCGAGCCGATGGAAAAGGCGCACACGGTGATGGGGAAGTGGGGCTACACGGGCAGCGCCTGCCTGCCGATGGCGCTGGACGATGCCGCGCGCGCCGGCCGCCTGCACCCCGGCGACCTGGTGATGCTCACCGGCTCCGGCGCGGGGCTGTCGATGGGGTGCGTGGCGCTGCGCTGGACCCGGAACGGAGGGAACGGGCATGGCTGATACGGCCGTCACCGCGTTCCTGGACCGCGTCCGCGCGGACGGCGCCCAGCCGGCGCTGCACGTGCTTGCCGCAGGCGGCGCCGCGCGCGACGAGACGCTGACCTGGCGCGAGTGGGCGGAGCAGTCGCGGTCGTTCGCGGCGGCGCTGGTGGCCGCCGGCCTCCGCCGCGGCGAGCACGTGGCCGTCCTGGCAGGCAACGGGATCGAGTGGCCGGTGGCGGACCTGGGGGTGATGATGGCGGCGGGCGTCTCCGTCGGCATCTACCCCACCAGCGCCCCCGGGCAGGTGCGGCAGGTGCTGGCGGACTGCGGCGCAGTGGCGGTGGTGGTCGATTCCGCCGCGCAGCTGGAGAAGGTGCGCGCCGTCCGGCACCAGCTTCCCGCGCTGCGCATCGTGGTGGCGGCGGAGACGGACGGGGAGATGGACGTCCTCTCCTGGGAAGAATGGCTCGCATCCGGTCATGCGGCGCTGGCGTCGCTGCCGGAGATCGGCCACGAGCTCGCGGAGCGGACGAACGGGGCTACGGCGGACGACACGGCGATCCTCATCTACACCTCCGGATCGACGGGCGAGCCCAAGGGCGCGGAGATCTCGCACCGCTGCCTGCTGGCCTCCGCCGCCTCCATCCGCGACACGCTGGGCCTTTGCCACGGAGACACCGCGCTCTCGTTCCTCCCCTTCTGCCACGCCGCCGAGCGCATCTTCGGCCTGCACACGCGCATCCTCGTCGGGATGCGGGCGGGGCTGGTGGCGGACCACGGCCGCGTCTGGCAGGCGGCGCGCGCGTTCCGGCCCACGCTCTTTGGCGGGCTGCCGCGCTTCTACGAAAAGGCTGCGGAGGCGCTGCGGCGCGAGCAGGCGGCGGCAGCGGGCGCGGACCGCGACCGGTGGGAGCGGACGCTGGAGCTGGGGCGCGAGCGCTCGGCCCTGATCCGCGCCGGCCGGTCCGTCCCCGCGGCGCTGGAAGAGGCGTGGCTGACAGAGGGCGCGCCGCTGGTGGAGCGGGCGCGCGGGATGTTCGGCGGGGCGCGGCTGGCGACCAGCGGCGGCGCGACGCTGCCGACGGACGTCAGCGAGTACCTGGACGCGCTGGGGATCACCGTGCTGGGCGGCTACGGGCTCACGGAGCACCTGTGCGCCGCCTTCAACCGACCCGCCCGCTACGCCTTCGACACGGCGGGGCCGCCGATGGTGGGGACGGAGATGCGGATCGCGGAGGACGGCGAGATCCTCATCCGCCGCGGCGCGCTGACCTTCAGCGGCTACCACGGCCGCCCGGACGAGACGCGCGCCGCCTTTTCCGCCGATGGCGAGTGGCTGCGCACGGGCGACCTGGGGCGCATCGGCGGGGACGGCGCGCTCCGGGTGCAGGGGCGCAAGAAGGAGCTCATCGCCCTCAGCAACGGAAAGAAGGTCGCCCCGCTGCCGATCGAGGCGGCGCTCGCCGGCGACCCCGTGATCCACCAGGCCATGCTGTACGGCGAGGGGCGGCACTTCGTCAGCGCGCTCATCGTCCCCAGCCGCACGGCGCTGGAGGCCCTGTCCAACGGCCACGCGGCGGACCCGGACGATCCCGCCGTCGTCCACGACCCGCGGCTGTACGCCAGCGTGCAGGCTGCGGTGGACCGGGTGAACGCCGGCCTTTCCAACCCCGAGCGGGTGCGCCGCTTCGCGCTGCTGCACCTTCCGTTCGACGGCGACGACCTGACGCCGACCCTCAAGCTGCGCCGCACGGCCATCGCCGAGCGGCACCGCGACCGGCTGGAAGCCCTTTACCAGGAAGCCTGATGGCACGACGCAACTCTCTCCTGGCCCTGTTCCTGGGGACGCTGACCTGCGCGGCGGCGTACGCATCCGCCTTCCTTCCCGGCGATCCGCCCGGGTGGTCGCCGTGGGCGCTGGGGATCGGCACGGCGACCGTGATGGTGGCGGCGTCGGCGCTGGGCGCCGCGCGCGCGGACACCGGCGTCGGCCGGCTGAAGCTGCCCTTCGCCATCGTGTTCCTGATCGTGGCGGGCGGGTTCGCGGCGGTGCTGTCGATGCCGGCGCCCGACGCGGCGAATCCCACGCTGATCCTGGGCCTTCCCGTTGGCGCGGCGATCGTGATCCTGGGGATCGGCATCCTGCCGCTGCTGGTGCTTCCCATCGCCTACGCCCTGACCTTCGAAGACATGACGCTGAGCGAGGCCGACCTGGCACGCGTGCGCGAAGCCGCCCGCGCCTGGCAGGATGCGCAGACGACGGCGACGACGACGACGCATTCCGCTGTGACGCAGAAGCCGGAGCCGGCGGAGGTGGTGGCGTGATGGCGCTGGGGATGATGCAGACGGGCGAGCTTCCGCGCCTGGCGCAGCCGACCATCATCGGCGTCGCGGTGGTCTACTTCATCATCGTGGGCGCCATCGGCTGGTGGGCCACGCGCAAGACGAAGACGGCCAACGACTTCTTCGTCGCGGGCGAGGGGATCGGGCTGGCGGCGCTGACGCTGGCGGCCATGAGCGCCACGCTCAGCGGCTTCGCCTTCATCGGCGGGCCGGCGCTGGTCTACTCGCTGGGGCTGGGGGCGATGTTCCTCATCCTTCCCGCCTCGGTGACGTCGTCGATGACCAGCTGGGCGCTGGCGAAGCGGATGCGGCTGCTGGGCGAGGTGCGCGGGCTGATCACCGTGCCCGACGCCATCGGCGCGCGCTACCGCTCGCCCGCGGCGCAGGGGCTGTCGGCGGTCGCGATCCTGATCGCCGTCATCGGCTACATGGCCACCAACATCCTGGCGCTGGGGCTGGTGATCGACGCCATCTTCGGCACCGGATTGACCTGGGGCGTGTGGATCGGGATGGCGATCGTGCTGGGCTACTCGGTGGCCGGCGGCATTCTGGCCGGCGTCTACACGGACATGTTCCAGGGCTCGCTGATGGCGGTCGCCTCGGTGCTCGTCTTCATCTACACGCTCAAGGTGGGCGGCGGGATGGGCGGCATCTCGCGGACGATCCTGGAGAACGACGCGGCGTTCATGGGGCCGTTCGGCAAGATGGGCGCGGTGGCGGCGCTGTCGCTGTTCTTCGTGTTCGGCGTGGGGTCGATGGGGCAGCCGCACGTGATCCACAAGTTCTACATGCTGAAGGATCCGCGAAAGCTGAAGTGGTATCCGCTGCTGGTGACCGCGGCGCTGCTCGTGACGATGCTTCTCTACTTCGGCGTGGGCGTGGCCGTGAAGGCACTCGTCGCGAGCGGGCAGATGGAGCCGCTGGCGCGCCCCGACGACGCGACGCCGTTCTTCCTTCTGCGCTACACCCCCGTGCTGCTGGCCGGCCTCGTCTTCTCGGGCGTGGCGGCGGCGATCATGAGCACCGTGAACAGCTTCATGAACATCGGCGCGGCGGCCGTCACGCACGACATCCCCGTGGCGCTGGGCCGGCGCGTGGAGAACGAGCTGCTCTGGGGGCGGATTTCGACCGTCGTCATCTCCGTCGCCGCGGGGTTCCTGGCGCTGCTGCCGGGCGCGCTGGTGGCGTTCCTGGGGATCTTCGGATGGGGCCTGTTCGCATCGACCCTGGTCCCCGCGCTCGCCATCGGGCTGAACTGGGAGGGCGCGACCAGGGAAGGCGCCGTCGCCAGCATCAGCACCGGCCTGGCGATCACGCTGATGTTCGAGACGCTGTCGTACTTCAACGCCTACAAGTTCCCCACGGGCGTCACGGTGAGCGGCCTGTCGCTGGTGCTGTCGATCCTGGTGTTCTTCGCCGTCAGCTGGATGACGCGCGAGCGCGCCGCGGGGCAGCTGGACGGCGACGTGAAGCTGGTGATGTCGGTGTGAGGGGAAGGAAGTACCTGGTGCCAAGGATCAAGTGCCAAGTAACTGCGGGGATTCCGCCAGGCACCAGGCACTCGGCACTTGAACCTGGGCACTTGGGCACCGGGCACCGGACACCAGGCACCAGGCACTGGGCACTGGGCACTGGGCACTGGGCACTGGGCACTGGGCACTGGGCACTGGGCACTGGGCACTGGGCACTGGGCACTAGGCACTTGAACCTGGGCACTGGGCACTCCTGCACCACGGGTCGATGACGCAGCGCGAACTTGAAGTCGGACAGACGGCGGAGTTCACCAAGACCGTCACCGAGGCGGACGTGGTGATGTTCGCGGGGATCACGGGGGACCTGAACCCGGCGCACATCGACCAGGTGTGGGCGGAGGCCAGCCGGTTCGGCGGGCGGATCGCGCACGGGATGCTGTCGGCGTCGTTCATCAGCACCGTGCTGGCGATGAAGCTGCCCGGCCCCGGCACCATCTACCTGTCGCAGAGCCTGCGCTTTACCGGCCCGGTGAAGATCGGCGACACGGTGACGGCGCGCGTGGAGGTCGCCGAGGTCATGCCCAAGCGCCGCGTGCGCCTGACGACCACGGTCACGCGCCACGACGGCACGCAGGTGATCGACGGCGAGGCGGTGGTGCTGGCGCCGCAGGAAAGTGCGTGAGTGCGGGAGTGCGGGAGTGCGGGAGTCTGGATCGAGAGGCTGACTCCTTCGCGACCCGCGGCGCCCCCTCCGGGCGAGCACCACTCGCCCACCTCCCCCAAAAAACCCTGGGGGAGGTTGATGTAGGGCAGGGTTCGCGGTGCTCTGGACAGGGTGGTGCGGGATGATGGGTTGCCCCCCTCCCCCCCAAACTGCTTGGGGAGGGGGACGCGAGACACGGGCTTTCGGAGCGCGATCGAATTCTCCCCCTCTCCCGCGCAGCGGGGGAGGGGGTTGGGGGGAGGGGGCCCCGTCGCGCGCAGTTCGATGCCATCCGTCAACGCCCGGCAGGATCGGCTTCCATCAACCTCCCCCAGGGGTTTTTGGGGGAGGTGGGCGAGGTTTACGAGCCCGGAGGGGGCGCCCGCGGGTCGCACCGAACCCTCCCCCCGAACGGACGCTCGACCCGGCCCACTAACGCACTAACGCACTGACGCACTGACGCACTGGCGTTTTCTGAGGAGCGCGGTCGCCTCCATCGCAAAGACCGCAGCGGAGAGTTCCAACCGTGCGCACCGCCCCAGGGGCGCACACGTGTCCCCCAACGTGGAGATCCTTCCATGAGCAGCAGCACCCCGCGCCCGCGCTGGCGCACCCTCGTGCTGGCACTGGCACTGTCGCTGGTTCCGGCGCTGGCCCACGCACAGAACGGCTCCGTCCGCGGCACCGTGGCCGGCCGCGACGGCGAGGCGCTCACCGGCGCGCGCGTGAGCGTGTCGGGCACGCGCCTGACGGCCGTCACCGACCAGCTGGGCGCCTTCGCCATCCGCGGCGTTCCCGCCGGCACCCACCAGCTGCGCGTGTCGCACATCGGCTTTCGCGAGACCACCAGCGAGGTGGCCGTGCGCGTGGGCGAGGAGAGCCTGGTGGCCATTCAGCTGGAGGACAAGCCGTTCGAGCTGGACGCCATGGTCGTAAGCGCCTCGCGGCAGAGCGAGCGCGTGACCGAGGCGCCGGCCACCATCACCCGGATCGGCACGCAGGAGCTGGACGCCGCCATCGGCAACACCTTCGCGGGCGCGCTCAAGGAGGTGAAGGGGCTGGACTTCGTGCAGGTGGGGATGACGAGCGTGGGGATCAACGCGCGCGGCTTCAACTCGTCGTTCAACAACCGCATGCTGATGGTGGAGGATGGCCGCGTGATGGTACTGCCGGAGAACGGACTTCCCGTGGGCCAGTTCACCGCCACCCCCAAGGTGGATCTCGCCGGCATCGAGGTGCTGGTGGGCCCCGGCGCGGCGCTGTACGGCGCGGACGCCAGCAGCGGCGTGATCAGCCTGACCACCAAGGACCCGCGCGACTTCCCCGGGCTGACCGTCGAGGTGACGGGCGGCAACCGCAGCTACCGCGACCTGCAGGCGCGCTACGCCGGCTTCAGCGGCAACTGGGGCTACAAGGTGTCGGGCGAGTTCCAGGAGGCCGACGACTGGAGCAACCGGCTCACCCTGGTGGGCTCGCTGGCCCGCGCGTACCGCGAGGGCGACGTCCCCACGGCCACCATCCTCCCCGAGGTGGGGCGCGAAGGCCGGGCGGGGCTGGACTGGAACGCCAGCGTGCTGCGCGGCTCCGGCGCCATCGTGCGCTACTTTGGCGACGGCAAGCTGGAGCTCAGCGGCGGCGCCAGCGTGACGGACGGCGTGGGTCAGACCAACGTGGGACGCAACCAGCTGGAGAACTGGGGCTACAACTTTCAGCAGCTGCGCTTCAGCAACACGCACTGGTACGCCAACGTCTACCGCGCGCAGAGCAAGTCGGGCGACAGCTACGCCACCAACCGCTACACGCAGGCGTACTACCCCAACCTGGCGCGCCCCGAGGCCTCGCGCCTGAGCGACGAGCAGCTGGTGGCCGCCAGCGACTGGCCCAGCGACGGGCGCATGTACGCGGGTGAGGTCTCGTACAACTCGCGCCTTCCCTTCTTTCTGAACAGCGCGCTGGTGGTGGGCACCAGCTACCGCCAGGACGTGGTGAGCAGCGACCGCCAGTGGCTCACCGACCGGCTGACGAACGAGGACATCGAGGTGGGGCAGTTCGGCGCGTTCGGCCAGCTTACGGCGCCGGTGATGCCGTGGATGGACGTGGTGCTGGCCGGCCGCTACGACACGCACGAGAACTACGACGCGCAGTTCAGCCCCAAGGCCGGCATCGTGGTGCGCCCCGCGACGGGGCAGAACTTCCGCGTGACGTACAACCGCGCCTTCAAGTCGCCCACCATCCTGCAGACCAGCTTCCACATCCCGGACTGGAACGCGGTCACCACCATCTACGGCAACACCCGCGGCTTTACCGTCAAGCGTCCGGACGGCAGCATCTTTCGCGAGTACTCGCCGCTGGAGCCCGAGGAGAACACCACCTGGGAGTTCGGCTACAAGGGCGTGATCGCGGACCGCGTGTTCGTGGACGTGGCCCACTACCGCAGCCGGTACGAGAACTTCATGAGCCCGCTGGCGGTGATCGGCGACGGGCTGGGGCTGGGCGCCGCCGGGCAGCCGGCGGGAACGCAGGTGTGGGCGTACGACGCGGACGGCAACCGCATCAACAACACGCTGGGCAACCCGGCGCTCACGCTGACCTACTACAACCTGGGCAGCGCCAGGCTCACGGGTACCGACGCCGGGGTGAACGTGGTGATCACCCCCAGGATCAACGTGCGCGGCACGCTGTCGTTGATCGACATCAGCGACGTGGCGGTCGAGGCCGGGCGCGAGGAAAGCACCACGCTCAACTCGCCCGAGCTCAAGTGGACCGTGGGCGCCGGCTTTCAGGACTTCGGCCGGCTCACGGGCGGGCTGAGCATGCGCCACGTGGACGAGTACTACTTCCGCAGCGGCGCCAACCGCGGCTTCGTGCCCGGGTTCACCACGGTTGACGCCAACCTGGGGTACCGCATCGACCGGTTCAACACGCAGATCAGCCTGGGCGTGAGCAACCTGTTCGCCTGCGGCGGCCGCTTTACCTACGCCGACACGGACGTGCTCTTTCAGAACCCCACCGACGAAGCCCGCTCCTGCGGCTTTGGCGAGAAGCACCAGGAGATGATCAACATGCCGGAGATCGGCACCATGCTCTTCCTGGGCGTGAAGTACCAGACGCGGTAAGCGGACGGCGCGCGGCGCCGGCGTGGTGGGTTCACGCCGGCGCCCGGGTCGTGATGGAGTGATGGAGTGATGGAGTGAGGAGTGATGGAGTGATGGAGTGATGGAGTGATGGAGTGATGGGAGGGGAGGGCCGGGTCCGCCCCGGGCGGATGAATCCGCGGCTGGAAAAGCGGGAAGCCCCGCAAACTGCGCGGGGCTTCGACACCGCGGCAGCCTGTCATTCCGAGGAATCTACCGTAGGAATCTTCGTGGTCGGCCGGAGACGCGTGAATCGGGCAGCGGCGAATTCTTCATCCGCTTCTGCGGGCGGACGGTAGATCGATCGAATCTCAATTGCTCTGTTGATCACGACGAAAGCTGGCAATCAAACCCGAAGCGACGCACACGCTGGCTATTCCCTATTCCCTGTTCCCTATTCCCTGTTCCCTGCAGTTCCTCACCCCAGGAGGACCGATGGACCGGCAGATCCCGGCAGCCAGGCGGACGATGGGCAGGTGGATGGTGGTGGCCGGCTTCGCGCTGGCCGCTTGCGCGGATGCCGAGACCCCCACGGCGGCGGACGCGCGCGGCGCGGAGCCGTCGCTGGCGGTGCAGACGGGGTGGATCAGCGGCACGTACAGCAACGCCTACGGCGCGCGCTTCTACCGGCTCTACGTGCCGTCCGGCTACGACGGCGTGACGGCGCGGCCGCTGATGGTGATGCTGCACGGCTGCCTGCAGGACGGCTATGACTTCGCCGCCGGCACGCGGATGAACGCGTTCGCCGAGCAGCGCAGCTTCCTGGTGCTGTACCCGGAGCAGGGGACGGCGTACAACGGCGCCGACTGCTGGAACTGGTTCTACACGGTGAACCAGGCGCGCGGCACCGGCGAGCCGTCGCTCATCAACGGGATGATCGCCTGGGTCAAGACGAACTACCGCGTGGACGCGGCGCGGGTGGGCATCGCCGGCTTCTCCGCCGGCGCGGCGATGGCGAACACCATGGGGTGCGCCTACCCCGACCAGGTGCGGCGCGTGGCCGCCTTCGCCGGGGTGATGTACAAAGGGGCCACCACCGCGCTCGGCGGGACGGACGCGATGAAGTACGGCAGCGTGCACGACCCCTGGGCGCGCGGCAACGACTGCTACGCCGCGATGGGATCGTACCGGCGGCAGGTGCCCACGCTGGTCTTTCAGGGTACGGCGGATGGCACCGTGGCGCCGGTGAACGCGCACCAGACGCTGTCGCAGTGGGCGCAGGCCAACGACCGCGGCTACGACGCGATCGACGACGGCGACGTGGACGACGTGGCGGACGTCACCTCCACCGCCACCGCCTGCCGCTCGTACACGCGCTACGACTACCGCAACAGCCAGTCGGCGTCGGTGGTGATGCGGAAGTACGTGATCAGCGGCCTGGGCCACGCGTGGTCAGGCGGCAGCAGCGCGGGAAGCTACACGGACCCCTGCGGCCCCGACGCCAGCGCCATCATCCTGGACTTCTTCGGGTTCTGAGCTGAGGCGGGGCGACCGACGACGACCCACATCGTCCCGGGCGGATGAATCCGCGGCTGGAAAAGCGGGAAGCCCCGCAAACTGCGCGGGGCTGCGCGTCAGCGGGTGGAGGTGCGAGATGGACGGATCCATCCTCCGCAACGTATGACTTCCTGAGGGAGCGCCGCGTAAAACCGTCCGCTACGCCGGCCCCGGCGCGCGACCGAAGGACCTCCTCTCGGCGGGCAAGGGACCTGTCGTGCGATGAGGTCCCGAACCTCGCGTGTCCGCGCAGGCGGACGGTGTGACGTTGTTGCCGCGATTTCAATCGCTCTCCCGCGACCGGCCATGCGGCTGGATCGTATTGGATCGCTCCGGAATTGACCCGTGCCTCCGCGCACCCCAGACAGGCCGAATGAACCACATCACCCGTACGCTGCTGCACCTGACGATGGCATCCACCTTCGCCGCCGGCGGCTGCGCACCCGCGGGCGCCGCGGAACCCGCGCCCGCGCCCGCGCCGTCCGCCGCCTCGCCCGCGCCGTCCGCCGCGTCGCTATCCTCGTTCGAGTGGGCCGCGTACACCGGACCGGAGGGAACGCGGCGATATCGGCTGTTCATCCCCGCCGGCTACGAGCCCCGGTTCCCGCCGCCGCTGGTGGTGATGCTGCACGGGTGCACGCAGGACCCAGACGACTTTGCCCGCGGCACGCGCTTCAACGCGCTGGCGGAGCCGGCGGGGGCCATCGTCGTCTACCCCGAGCAGACCGCCGCGCACAACCCGCAGAAGTGCTGGAACTGGTTCGATCCCGCGCACCAGCGCGCGGACGCGGGTGAGCCGGCGATCATCGCCGGGATCACGCGCGAGGTGATGGGGCGCTACGCCGTCGATCCGGCGCGCGTGTACATCGGCGGGGTGAGCGCGGGGGGGATCATGGCCGTCAACACCGCCGCCTCGTACCCCGACCTGTACGCGGCAGTCGGCGTGCACAGCGGCACCGCGTACGGCGCCGCGACCGATCTGCCGTCCGCGCTCGCCGCGATGCGCGGCGGACCCGCGAACCCCGACGCGCTGGTGGAGCCGGCGCGCTCCATCCTTCGCGCCTCCGGCCGCACCTGGCTGCCGATGATCGTCTTTCACGGCGCCGCGGACGCGGTGGTCAACGCGGAGAACGGGCGGCGGCTGGCGTCGCAGTGGGCCGTGGCGGGCGGGGCGAAGGATTTTCTGCGCAGCGAGGAAGAGATAGGCGGGCTGACCGTCGTAAAGGATCGCTTCGGTCCGGCGACGGAGCTGTGGATCGTGCAGGGGCTGGGGCACGCGTGGTCCGGCGGATCGCCCGAGGGCACCTACACCGACGCGCGCGGCCCCGACGCCAGCCGCGAGATGCTGCGCTTCTTTCTCTCCCACCCGCGCGACTGATGCATCCGCTCCACTTTCCCCGCCACCCGGACCCGCTGCGCTACTGGCGCCACGTCGCGCCGGACCGCATCGCGCTGGTGGACCGCGCGCGCGGCGGGCGGCAGACGTACGCGGAGCTGGACGCCGCCGCGGACCGCTGGGCGGGCGTACTCCGCGCGCGCGGCATCGGGCGCGGCGGGATCGTGGCGGCGCTGGCGGGGAACCGGCGCGAGCTGGCGGAGCTGTTCTTTGCCTGCGGCCGCATCGGCGCGGCGCTGCTGCCGCTCAACTGGCGCCTCTCCGCCGCCGAGCTGGCGCCGATCCTGGCCGACGCGCGCCCGGACCTGCTGATCGGCGAGGCGCGCTTTCGCGACAGGGCCGAGGACGCGTCCGCCGACGCCATCTGGATGGATCTGGACGACGAGGCGCCGCGCCTGCTGGCCGCCTCGCATCCATCCACCGAAGACGTGGAGGTGGATGGGGACGATCCGCTCCTCATCCTCTACACCTCCGGGAGCACGGGAAAGCCCAAGGGCGCCGTCCTTCCCCATCGGCAGATCCTGTGGAACGCCATCGCCACCACCACCGCGTGGGAGCTGACGGCGGACGACGTGGCGCCGGTGAGCACACCCCTCTTTCACACGGGCGGATGGAACGTGTTCGCCACGCCCCTCTGGCACCGCGGCGGGACGGTGGTGCTGCTGGACGGGTTCGATGCGGACGGGTTCCTGGCCGCGTTCGAGGAGGAGGGGTGCACCGTCGCGCTCACCGTCCCCACGCAGCTGCTGATGCTGACGGAAAGCGCGCGCTGGGGCCGTCCCCTGCCCCGCCTGCGCCGCTTCGTCTCCGGCGGCGCGCCCTGCCCGGCGGCGCTGGCGGCGCGGGTGCGGGATGCGGGCTACACCTTTCGCGAAGGTTACGGACTGACGGAGTGCGGCCCCAACTGCTTCGCCATCAGCGACGAGGAAGCCGTGCGGCGGCCGGGGAGCGTGGGCTGGCCCGTGTCGTTCCTGGAGATGCGGCTGGAGGGCGACGACGGTTCGGAAGCGGCGGTCGGCCAACCCGGCGAGCTGCTGCTGCGCGGGCCGCAGGTGTTCGCCGGCTACCTGCGCAATCCGGAGCAGAACGCCGCCGCGTTCACGGCGGACGGCTGGCTGCGCACCGGCGACCTGGCGGTGCGCGACGCGGACGGCGCGTACCGCATCTGCGGGCGGCGCAAGGAGATGTACATCTCCGGCGGCGAGAACGTCTTTCCCGCGGAGGTGGAGGCGGCGCTCTGCGACTGCCCCGGCGTGGCGGAGGCCGTCGTCGTCGGCGTGCCGGACGAGAAGTGGGGCGAGGTAGGCCGCGCCTTCATCGTCCCGCGTCCGGATGTCGTGCTGGCGGAGACGGAGGTGGCGGCGCACGCGCGGACGCGGCTGGCCGGATACAAGGTGCCGAAGACGGTCTTCATCCTCCCCGAGATCCCGCGGCTGGGGAGTGGCAAGCCCGACCGCCGCGCCCTGGCCGCGCTGGAGCCCGCGACGGCGTAGGGGGGCGCCGTCTACCTGCGCCCGGCGGAGATCAGCTCGCTCGAGCCGCGGTACTTCGTGACGACGGTACTGGCCTCGACGTTGGTATACGAGGTGCTGCTCTGCTCGTGCACTCCGCTGCGCGTGCGGAGGACCAGCCGGCCGGTCCGTGGCGCAAAGTACAGGCGAGCCTGCTCCTCGTGGAAGGTCGAGATCACCATCGGCCGCAGGTACGGCATGCCCGGCGCGGAGGTGGGGGAATCGCGCATGCGCCGCTGGCTTTCGATCAGCGCGGTGAACTCCACCACCACCACCCGCTCGCCGCGCACGACGCTGTCGCCTGCCACGCGGTAGCTCACCGTGCGGGTCCGGCCGCCGGTCCAGACGGAGTCCGAGAGGTCCACGGAGGACGCATCCCGCCACGTCCGTCCCAGGGTCAGCGGACCGCCGGGCAGACGGGGAAGGTACCGCGTGAAGAATTGATCGACCTCCCACCCGCTGGGAATCGGGGGCCTCTGGAAGACGCTGTCGACCCCCCGGGGGCCGATCGTCAGCAGGAACGGCAGATGGAGAACGTCCGCCCCTGCCACCTGGTCCGGCTGGTTCGGCGTGGCAATCCGCAGCGACTCGATCCACGCCCGGGCCGTGTCGCCCCCGGTGAACTGGATGGCGACGTGGGTCTCACGCACGCTCCCGGGCCCCTGCTCCGGAACACCCATCACCATGCCGGAGGACCACTCGTAGCGTTCCCGGTACCGCAGCGTTTCACCGGGCGTGCGCGCGTAGGCGGCCGGCTGCTCCAGGGGCGACGGACCTTTCGCCGGGGCGCAACCCGCGAGACCGGCAAGCGTCAGGAACAGCAGCAGAGGCCGCAGGGGGACTATACGCATCATGATTCGCGTTTCCATGGCAGGATGAAGCGCCACACCGCGCCATTCGCATGGTCGCGCGCGACGAGGCCGGCCGCAAGCTTCGTCGTGTTGCAGGCGCATGCGACGGCGGACGGTGCCGCCACCGGAGCGGAGAGCGGGATGGAGCGGTCGTGCGTCGCGTCCGACCGCCGCGCCCTGGCCGCACTGGAGCCCGCAACCGCGGAGTACGGGATCGCCATCAGGTGGATCGATGGATGGAACAGTCGGGCGTGGTGCCCGCTACAATGCGCCCCCTGTGGTCCCGTATCCCACGTTCCGGTGGCGCCATGATCATCCGCCTGCTCGTCCTCGCCGGCATCATCGCCGCCGCCGCGTCGGCCGGGGCGCAGCCGTCCGCATCCGCCGGATCGTGGCGCACGGACGTGTCCTGCACCGCTGGACGAAATCCGGCCGTCGCCGTGGCGGACTCGTCCGTGGAGACGCGCATTCCGGGGTGCGTCCGCGCCCGCTGCATCGCCCTGCGCGACGGGCGGCGCGTCTGCTCGTGCACCGGCGACACGACCATCGTAATGCGGGTGACTGCGGCGGACGGGCGGGATTCGCACGAGTGGCCGGCGGACTACGGCATGGCGGGATCCGCCGAGTCGCTGCGGGTGATGAGCGGTGACCTGGATGCGGATGGAAAGCCGGAGCTGATGGTGTCGGAGCTCCTGGACATGAGCAATGGCCTGGGAATCCGCTACTACAGGCTCACCATCGTCGACGGCGCGCATCCCGCGGAGGCGGCGGTGCGGGTGAACCTGGACGACTTCGATCCGCGCGGCTCCTTCGTGCGGCCGGCGGGCGGGGGCCCCTGCCGCCTGCTTGCCACCCGGTGGGCGGAGCTGCGCGACCCGCGGCGTGGCGAGGGGATGTACTTCACGGGCCAGTGGATGCGGTACCGTGGCCGGCGGCTGGAGCACGACCTCGACCGGCCCGTCGTCGTCCGCCGGCTGCTGGCCAGCTTTCGCCCGTGGGAGGTATCCGGCGGGCCGCTGGCGCACTTCCGCGACCGGCGCGCGGAGGCGTGGAGCGGCGTGCCCGCCATCCTTCCGCCGCTGGCGGCGACGCGTACCGGCACCGTCATGCGGGTCCGCGGCGACACGGTGGACGTGGCCCTGACGCCGCACGACATCCAGGTCTTCAGCTACGTCGGTGCACGGCGCTACCCTGACGACGACGGGAACCTGGTGAGCGCGCTGCTGGTGGACGGCGCCACCGGCCGCCCCTGGCCGCGCGGCTACAGCCCCACGCCGAGCTGGCTGCAACTGGCTCCCGTGACCATCCGCACCTACCGCGGCGACGGGCAGGTCGTGCACCTGCTCGTCACGGGCCGGGAGCGCGCCCGATGAGCCGCAAGCGCCGCGCGGCAGCAGGCCGGGGGAAGGCCGCTGCGCCGCGCGCGGGTACGAGCGGGTACAGCGGGGCGAAGGACCCGGTCGTGGAGCGTGCGAAGAACACGGCGGCGATGATCTGGACCGCATTTCCCATGGCGGCGTTCCTGATCCTGGCGGGCGCCGCCGATCGCGCCGGGTTCGATCCCTCGGCGACGGACGCCGGGAAGAACTGGCCGGGCGACCTGCAGCGGACGCTGATTCAAGCGGCGATCGGAACCGTCGTGCTGGCGCTGATCCTTCGCCCGTCGTCGTTCCGGGACTCCGTCGGCCGCCTGGGCCTGGCACTGGCGCTGTTCGCCCTCTGGACGGCGTTCAGTCTCCTGACCCTCACACACGTGGGTGAAATCATCGGTGCACTACTGTTCTGGCAGCTGCTGGTGTGTGCCAGCCTTGCCTATGGAACCGTGAAGGTAGCCGCTGCCCGCAGGAATCAACCGTCGCCCAGCCCGCGCCCCCACGGCTGACAGGAAAGAAAGATCGAGATGAACGCCATCGCCACGCAGCAGCAGGCCAAGGGAAGCACCCTGCGCTCCACCCTCGCCTTCGTCCGCAGCCTGATCGGCGACGAAGGGGTGGATCGGGTGCTGGCACGCGTCCCGGCGGACGAACGCGCGCGGATCCAGGCCGCCTCGCAGACGGACGAGGTGCCGCTGGAGCTTCTGCTATCGCTCTGGCACGGCGTGGAGGCGGAGATCGGGGCCGAGCACCCGGAGTGGCCGGAGCGGTCGGGCGCGTTCTCCATCGGCAACGCGGGGGTGGAGCACTACCGCGGCATCCTGCTCAAGAAGTCGCCCGCGGAGTTCCTGCTGCAGCGCGTGTCGCTGTTCCGGCTGTTCTACCAGCCCGGCAACATGGACGTGGTGGAGGAGGAGCCGGGGCGCGCCGTGCTGCGGCTGGTGGGCTTCGACCCCGTGGAGCGCACCTTCTGCCGCCGCCAGACCGGCGGGCTGCTGCGGTCAATCGAGCTCGCGGGCGGCGCCGATCCGGCCGTTCGCCACGTGCGCTGCTCGCTGGAGGGCGACGCCTTCTGCGAGTGGGAGCTGCGCTGGACCCTCCCGGCCGACGCGCATCCGCCCGCATGAAGAAGAACTGCAAGGGTACAGAGGAACGGAGAACAGCCAGAGGTACAGAGGATGATGGGGGAACGGGCGTCCCTCCCGTCATTCTCTGTTCCTCTGTTTTCCTCTGTTCCTCTGTACCCTTACGCCGTTCTCTTTTCCGCTACCGGCAGTAGCACCCGCGGCCGGAGCAGATCCCGGTCAGCCCCTCCCGGGCGCACTTCTGGGTGCAGACGTCCTGCTGGCAGGCGGCCGCCCCCTTGGCGTCCGCGGCCGGCGCCGCGACCGCCTGCGCCGCGCCGAAGCCCATCGCCGCGGCGAACGCCGCCGCCAGCACCCCGCGCGTCACGTTCCGCTTCATGGCATCGCTCCCATCGAAAGGTGTCGACGTCCTGTCCCCGCTCACCCCTCCCGCGGGGGATCGCTCCGCAGAATAAGCATCGCGATACCTGGCGGGAAGCCCGCGTCGCTCCCGTCGGGGCGCGCGGTCCACGCGTCGGACCCGCCGGACGCGCCGGCTCTTCCCACGCGAGCGGGTGAAGCCCTGTTCGGTGAGCGCCAGCGAGCCGAGACGGGGCTTATGGCCATTTCAGCCGCGGGCTTCAGCCCGTGGCGCCGCCCGAGCGTGAGAAACTTTCCCCACACCCCTGCCCCGCCGCCGCCACCCGGCCTCCATCCTCCCCAAAAACATAGACTCCACCTGAACGAAGGCTGGTACAGTTCCTGCCCTGCTTACGGGCCCGCCGAGCGCATTCCGGCTTCCGCGGTAACATGATTTTACAGGGTGAGTGATGCTGTACACCGGGAGCGACCAGGTCCAGCGCATGGGCGATCCGGCCCGTGGCGCTTGCGACGAGCGCCGGTTCGCGCGGCGGATCGACTGCCATTCGCCGCCGCGGCAGGAGGCGCGCGGCGCGCCGGCCCGCGGCGGATCCATCCGGGAAAGCGACGCCTGGGAGCGCTCGCGCCGCGGCTACGGCCGCTGATCCACCTCACCCGGCGAATTCTCGCGACCTCACCTGACACATGTCCACGGTCCTGCGCGACCCTCTGGCACCCGGCGTACGGTTCAACCCCGATGACCTGCGGGTGGCCCGGCTGCGCGCGGTGCGCGGGCCCAACTTCTGGCGCCTGGCGCCCGTCATCGCCTGCGACCTTACCCTTGGCTCGCTGGAAGACGTGCCGAGCACGGAGATCCCCGGCTTCAACGAGCGGCTGATGTCGCTGCTCCCCACCCTGCGCGAGCACCCGTGCTCCCGCGGCGCCCAGGGCGGGTTCCTGGAGCGGCTGGAGGAGGGGACGCACCTGCCGCACATCCTGGAGCACGTCTCGCTGGAGCTGCAGACGCTGGCGGGCACCGACGTCTCCTTTGGCCGCGTCGTCGAGTCCGGCGACCCGGGCGTGTGGTGGCTGATCGTGGCGTACGAGGAGGAGGAGGTCGGCCTGCAGGCCGTGCGCGAGGCCGTGCGCCTGGTGCGCGCCTGCATGAGCGGCGAGCCGTACGACGTGCAGTACGCCGTCGAAGACCTGCACGACCTGCTGGAGTCCGTGCGGCTGGGCCCCAGCACCGCAGCGATCGTGGAAGAGGCGCAGCGCCGCGGCATTCCCGTGCGCCGGCTGAACAACTACTCGCTGGTGCAGCTGGGGCTGGGCAAGAACCTGCGCCGCGTGCAGGCGGCGATGAGCGACTACACCAGCGCCATCGGGGTGGAGATCGCGCAGGACAAGGACGATACCCGCCGCGTACTGGGCGCCATCGGCCTCCCCGTGCCGGAGGGGGTCACGGCGTCGTCCGGGGACGCCGCGGTGGATGCGGCGAACGAGATCGGCTGGCCGGTGCTCATCAAGCCGCTGGACGCCAGCCACGGCCGCGGCATCAGCGGCGCCCTGCGCGACGACGACGGGGTGCGCCGCGCCTACGCCGTCGCCAGTGAATACGGGCGGCGGGTGATCGTGGAGCAGTTCGTCACCGGGCGCGACTACCGCGTGCTCGTGGTCGACGGACGGGTGGCCGCCGTGGCGGAGCGCGTTCCCGCGCACGTGGTCGGCGACGGACGGCACACCATCTCGCAGCTCATCCAGTCGGCCAACCAGGACCCGCGGCGCGGCAAGGGCCACTCGCGCACGCTCACCCGGCTGCCGGACGACGAGGCGACGGCGGCCTACCTGGCCACGCAGGGCCTCACCTGCGACAGCGTTCCCGCCGCGGGGGAGCAGGTCTTTCTCCGCGCCACGGCCAACCTGTCCACCGGCGGCACCTCCATCGACCGCACGGACGAGATCCACCCCGACAACGTGACCGCGTGCGAGATGGCCGCGGGCGTGGTGGGGCTCGACATCGCCGGCATCGACGTGCTTTCGCCCGACATCACCGTCCCCTTTCGCGAGAACGGGGCGGTGATCATCGAGGTGAACGCGGCGCCCGGGCTGCGGATGCACACGCATCCCACGGAAGGCAGCCCGCGCTACGTGGGCGCGCCCATCATCGAGATGCTGTATCCACCCGGGCAGCCGTACACCATTCCAGTCATCGCCATCACCGGCACCAACGGCAAGACGACGACGACGCGGCTCACCGCGCACCTCTTTCGCCAGACGGGAAAGACGGTCGGCTTTACGACGACGGACGGCGTGTACCTGCAGAACCGGCTGGTGATGGAGGGCGACATGACGGGGCCGTTCTCGGCCAACATCATCCTCTCGAACCCCACGGTGGACGTCGCGGTGCTGGAGACGGCGCGCGGCGGCATCATCCGCGCGGGTCTGGGCTTCGACGAGTGCGACGTGGGCGTGGTGCTCAACGTCTCCGCCGACCACCTGGGGCTGCGGGGGATCAACACCCTGGAGCAGCTGGCGGACGTGAAGTCCGTGGTCCCCGCCGTGGTGAAGCGCGAGGGGCACGCCGTGCTGAACGCGGACGACGCGCGCGTCTACGCCATGCGCGACCGCAGCGGCGGCGACATCGTCCTCTTCAGCACCATGGCGGCGGGCGAGAACCCGCTCTTCGAAGACCACATCGAGCGGGGCGGCATCGGCGCGCGCATCGAGGACGGCGAGTTCGTCATCCGCCGCGGCCGGCTGCGCATCCCCATCGCCGCCGAGCGCGAGGTGCCGCTGATGATGGGCGGCGCCGCGCGCTTCCAGCGGCAGAACGTGCTGGCGGCCATCGCCACGGCGTACGTGCAGGGCGTGCGGTACGACACCATCCGCGCCGGCCTGCTCTCCTTCTTCCCCTCGCCCAGCATGACGCCGGGGCGGCTGAACCTGCTGCGCGTGGGGAACGCTCGCGTCCTCGTCGACTACGCGCACAACGCGGCGGCGGTGGCGGGGCTGGTGGAGATGGTGACGGAGATCCCCGCGCGCCGCCGCATCGGGGTGATCACCGTCCCCGGCGACCGCCGCGACGAGGACATCCGCGAGCTGGGCCGCCTGTGCGCCGTGCTGGACCATGCCATCGTCAAGGAAGACTCCGACACCCGCGGCCGGGCCCCCGGCGAGATCTCCGCGCTGGTGATCGAGGGGCTGCGCGAGGGCGGGATGCACGTGGACGCCATCGAGACGGAGCTGGACGAGATGAAGGCCGTGGACCGCGCCCTGAGCGGCCTGCAGGAGGGCGACCTGGTGATGGTGCTGGCGGACAAGGTGCCGCCGGTGCTGTCGTACGTGCAGCGGTTTGCCGAGGGGAGCGCGGCGATGTAGGGGGGTGGGTGAACGGGTGAACGGGTGAACGGGTGAACGGGTGAACGGGTGAACGGGTGAACGGGTGAACGGGTGAACGGGTGAACGGGTGAACGGGTGAAGGGGTGCCGGAGCGCGAGCCGGGAGAGGGGGGGCGCCCGCGGACGCAGCCGGATGCCGTTCGATGAACCGAATCCCCGGAACCTCCCGACGCTTCTGCAGGTACGCCGCCCGGGTCCGTAGTCCCACCCGCGGCGGCGAGGCGAACGATGGGGCTGGCACGTGGAGTCCGGCGGAGCACGCGATCCGGTTTCGGCAGGATGCGTCTCGTCGGGTGGATGCTGACGGCGGCGTTGGGGGTCGCGGCTCCGGCCGGCGCGCAGCCGGACTGGTACGAGCGGTGGCGGCCCGACTCGCTGGAGCTGGCGCGGGACGCGGTGCCGATCCCGCTGGCGGGGCTGTGGACGGACTGCGATCCCCCGGGCACCCAGGTGGTGCGCGACAGCGCCGACGCGGCGGAGATCCGGCGTTTTGGCGGATGCGATCCGCTTCCGTTCCCCGCCCTGGGGCGCGAGCTCTACGTCCATGTAGTGATGACGGGCGACTGCCACGCCCGGCACTCCGTGGATGCCTTCCGCTCCGATTCCCGCCGCGAGTACCGCATCCTGATCGTGGACCGCTACGGCGGCTGCCGCGCGGGACGGAGCGAGGAGCGCTGGTTCCGGCTTCCCCCGCTTCCCGATGGCTGGACAGTCGCGTTCACGGAGCGCCGGATCGACGATCGCAACCGGGTGCCGTGGAGCACCGACTCGCTGTACGTGGCGGCGGATGCAGTGCCGATCCCGGCCGAATGGGAGGAGTGGATCGACTGCGACCCCGGCGAGGTGCGCGTGCTGCGCGACCGGGTGGACGCGGAGGCCATCCGGCACGCCGCGGGGTGCGACCCGTCCGCCTTTCCCGCGCTGGGGCGGGACCTGTACGTCCGGGTGCTGCCGGGGCCGGTGTGCGACGCCCTTTACGACGTGCGCGCCTGGCGCTCCGAGCTTCGCGGCGAGTACCGCGTCGTGCGCATGCACCGGTCCCGCGCCTGCAGGGGGCCGGGAGGCGGCCCGCGCTGGTACCGGCTTCCGCCCCTCCCCGACGGGTGGACGGTGGCGTTCACGGACGGATGAACGGATTCGGAGCGCGCCGCGGCGCCGGGTTTGCTGATGGCGAGGCGATGACGATCATCGCCCGGAGCCCGTCCGCCTGATGCCACACCCGGACCCGTACACCGAGATCCGCCTGGTCGGCCTGCGCTCGCTGCGCGGGGCCAACTTCTGGTCGCCGCGCCCCGTCACCCGGCTGGACGTGGCCGTGGGGGAGTACGAGGAGATCCACTCGGCGGACGTTCCCGGCTTTATCGATGCGCTGATCCGCGCAATGCCGGGGCTGTGGGAGCACCGGTGCAGCATCGGCGAGCGCGGCGGCTTCGTCACGCGCCTGCGCCGGGGGACGTACGCGCCGCACATCGCCGAGCACGTGGGGCTGGAGCTGCAGACGATGGTGGGGCACGACGTTGGATACGGACGCGCCCGCGGCGGCGACCGCCCCGGCGAGTACACCGTCGTCTTCGAGCACCTGCACGCGGAGGTCGGACTCCGTGCCGCCGCGCTGGCGCTGGACGTGGTGCGGAAGGCGTTCGCGGGAGAGCTGAACGACGTGGAGTTCGCGCTCAACGAGCTGCGCGCGCTGGTGGACGCCCCCGACGTGCCGCCCCTGACGCAGCGCGTGCTGTGCGGAATCACCGGCGGCGGCGAGCGCGCCGCGGTGCGCGACGAGATGCTGCGGCGCGGGATCGGCGAGGACGAGCTGATCGTGGACGTGGCGCCGTCGTACATCCTCAACGCGGGACTGCCGTACGCGCGCTCGGACATCGCCGTCATCCTGGACAGCGACGTGCAGGACGTCCCCGACCGCTACCGCGAGGAGGAGCGCAACCTGCAGCTGGTCTCCGTCATCGCCGACGCGGTGCGGCGCGACGGGATCGTGGTCCTGCCCGGGCGGGAATGGGAGGTGCAGGACATGGCGCGCCGCGCCGGGTGCCGGGTGGCCGTGTTCTCTGAGATGGACGCCGTGCCGGCGCGCGACACGCGGGTGGCGCACTCCGTGGCCATGGTGCGGGACGGGCGGATCGTGATCGAGACGGGCGGCGAGCTCAGTGACGCCGGGCCGCTGACGGAGGGAGCAGACCGCGCCGCGCAGGTGGCGGCGGCGCTGGCGGTGCACTCGCTGCGCGAGCTGGGCGCGGCGGAAACGGGAGCGGAATGGAGCGGCAGTCGAGCAACGGAAGCGGCCCCCGCGGCGCCGTGAAGCGCGACCCGGTGCGCAGGCGCTCGGACCGCGGCGGCGGCACCCTGGTGCTCATCGGCGGCGCGTGCGAGCCCGCCGGCGACGCGCTGGGCGCCTTTCTGCGCCACTGCAACGCGCTGGACGGCGGCAAGATCGTGGGGATCACCACGGCCTCGCAGGACCCCGCCGGCTCCGCGCGCGAGTGGATGAAGTCGTTCGAGGAGGCGGGGGCCACGCACGTGGAGATCCCCATCGTCGCCCGCCGCGACCAGGCGCAGGACCGCCGCATCGTCCGCATGATCGAGGAGGCCGACGGCATCTTCTTCGGCGGCGGCGACCAGGTGCACCTGGTGGCGACGGTGGGCGGGTCGCGCCTGGACCGCGCGGTGCGCGAGGCGTACGCCGGCGGCGCCACCATCTGCGGCACCAGCGCGGGCGCCGCGGCGCTCACCGAGACCATCCTGGCCGGCGGCGAGCCCGACGAGTACGGGCAGATACAGGACCTTCACCTGGGACCCGGCTTCGGGCTGCTGGGCTTTCGGGCGATGATCGACACGCACTTCACGCAGCGGCGGCGGCTGCAGCGCCTGTTCATGGTCATCGCCCAGAACCCCGAGACGCTGGGGCTGGGGATCGACGAAGACACCGCCCTGGTGGTGCAGGGCCACCTGGGCGAGGTGGTGGGAAAGGGGTCGGTGACGTTCGTGGACGGCCGCGGCGTGCGCTTCGACAACGCCGACGAGTGCATGGACGGCAAGCCGCTCACGCTCAGCTACCTGCGCGTGGGGATCGTGGGCGCCGGCTACACGCTCAACCTGCGCGAGCGCGAGCTGGAGGTGCTGATCCAGGCCCGCCGCGAGGAAGCCGCGGGCCAGGCGGCGCTGGAGGTTCTGCGCAGCGAAGGGATGGAGGAACCGGCGAGCACGTGACGCGGATCGCGGCGAAATCGCCGCTCGCTCACTCTGTTTGCTTTGGGCCTTGACAGAGGGCGGAAGGCGCCCTAGATTGCGCGTCAACAATAGCCCCCACGCCTCTTTAACGGGTTCGCCCGGTGAATGCGCACCAGGGGGCTTGTTTATTTCCCCTGCCTTCGATCTCCCGTGGCGCCCATTCCCCGGCGGCTCTACGACAAGCCCGCGCTCCCGCCGCCCGACCTGCTGGCGCACCTTCAGGCGCGGGGCCTGGCGTGCCCGGATCCGGTGACGGCGCTTCACCGGCTGGAGTATGTCGGGTACTACCGGCTGCTGGTGTACATGCGGCCGTTCCAGCAGCCGGACCCGCAGACCGGCACGCCCATGTTCATCCCCGGAACGGCCTTCGAGGACGTTCTGCACCTGTACAGCTTCGACCGCGAGCTGCGGCTGCTGTGCCTGGATGCCATCGAGCGCATCGAAGTGGCGCTGCGGGCGGCGATCGTGAGCCAGGTGGCGGTGGCGCACGGGCCCCACTTTTTTCTGGAGCCGCGGCACTTCGACCGCGTGGCTGCGTTCGTGGAGTTCTACCAGACGGCGTGCCGCGACAAGCGCTATCTCGCGATCCGGCACTACGAGCAGCGATACAGCGCTCCGGAGCTGGCGCCCATCTGGGCGATCATGGAGGCGATCACCTACGGCGCCCTGTCGCGCCTGTTCTCCGGCCTCAAGCTGTCTCACCGCAAGGAAGTCGCGCGGCGCTTCGGCTTCGACGAGACGGTGCTGGGCTCCTGGTTCCGCTGCCTGAACCTGCTGCGCAACATGTGCGCGCACCACAACCGCCTGTGGAACGCGCCCATGCACGTGGACCAGCCGGTGGGCGCCAAGAAGCTGCGCGGGGAGTTGGGGCGCACGGACGTGCTGTACGCGCGGCTGGTGGTGCTCGCGGCGCTGCTGGACGTGACCGGCGCGGGGGCGGAGTGGAAGCGTCGGCTGGTGGACCTGCTGGAGCGCTATCCGCGCGTGCCCCGCGGCATCATGGGCTTTCCCGACGAGTGGCAGGCGCGCGACTTCTGGCGCTGACCGCGCTAGTCATGTGACGCGGCGGAGCGGCGCGGAGAAACCTCTCCGCCCCGCCTGGATTTCCGGACCTGCGCTATCTCCCCCATACCAGATCCGCAACAAGAATGCATCATATTCTGATTATCCCGTATCCGCTAAAAGAATAAGCCTCACACAGAGTTAGCAGAGTCAACAGAGTTTTCTCGTGCCGCGCGATGTACTCCGCGATTCATCCGATCGCTGGTAAACGATCGATGCGGCGCCAAGGGCGGTCATCTCGCCAAGGCTTCACTCTGTTGACTCTGTTGACTCTGTGTGAGACCCAGTCTTTTTGCGGATTCGGTATCACCCAGAGCAGCAGAGGGGCAGAGGGGCAGAGAAGGAACGGTGTTCTCTGCTACTCTGCCTCTCTGCTGCCCTGTGTGATCAAAATCAGATCAGTTCTTCCGGATTGAATATCATCATCATACCACGGCATCAGCGTCAGCCCACGGGCTGGGCTTCGGCGATGGTCTCCAGCGTGACCGAGACCTGGCCGGGTACGCGCTCGGCTTCGTACAGCACCTGGTAGGCGCGCTGGATCAGGCGGTTCATGCTGCAGCGCGGGTCGGTGCAGCTCACCGCGCCGATCGCCAGCGCGGGGGCGGGGTCGTGGCCGGAGGCCAGCATGGCCAGCGACTCGCGGATGCGCTCCAGCGCCACGGCCGCCGCGGCAGGGCCGGCATCGGCCAGCAGCAGCGCGAACTCGCGCCCGCGTGGCCGCGCGACCACGTCCGTCGCGCGCAGGGTGGCCTGCAGCGCGTCCACCAGCGCGCCGGCGAAGGGCTCGCCCGCGGCGCCGGCGTCCAGGTACGCCAGCGTAACGGAGCGCCCGTGCCGCGCCACGGCCGCGTGCTCGTGCTCCAGCAGCCGGTAGAACGACCCGCCCTCGGTCACCCCCTCGTCGCTGTCGCCGGGCGCGGAGACGCGGTCGCGCATGCGCCGCAGCTCGGCCGCCAGCACCGCGACCACGCCGAACACCGCCATGCGCGCGGCGGCGTTCCAGTACGGGATCAGCGGGTGCGAGTAGGGGTGCCCGGAGAACACGTCCGCCGCCAGCCACGCCACGGCCCCCATCGCCGACACCGCCAGCCCCGCCCACCGCCCCGCGTGCCACCCGGCGAGCCCCGCGGGGATCACGTACAGCGGCATCACCGTCACCTCGTAGCCGGTGGCGCCGTCCAGCACGCTGGCCGCCCCCATCAGCAGCACGGCCTCGGTGATGGCCTGCGCCGGGGAGTGGCTTCGCTCCACGCGTCCGCTTTTCATGAGGGGGGGTCCGGTCCGGCGGAAAGGGGTGGCCCCCGGGACGGCAGGGCGGGCGCGGTGCGCCTTCGGAAAAGATACCTGTCCGCGCGCCAGAGTCGAGGATCTTCTCGCGCGGACGTCGAGGCAGTGCACGGAGAGGACGCGGAGGACGAACGAATCTGCTTCCGTGTCCTACCTTCCTCTGCGGACAGATGCGCTCCCGGAAATCGGGCTCAGAGCACGCCGCGGCGCTTGACGTCCAGGTACCGGTTCACCACGGCGGGGACGGCGTCGCCGGGGCGGGTATCGGCCACCAGCACGCCGGCGCGCTGCATGGCGGCCAGGGCGGCGGCGCGCGCCTGCAGCAGCTCTTCGGCGGCGGCGCGGCGGTAGACGGTGGCCTCGTCCGGCGCGGTCTGGGCGGCGGCGGCTTCCAGGTCCGGGTTGCGGATGGCGACGACCAGCGGCAGGTGCCGCTCCGCCGCGCGGCTGAGCTGCGAGACGACGGACGCGCTGGCCAGCGGGTCGATGAGGTCAGTGAACAGCACCAGCAGCGACCGCTTGCGCACCTGCCTGGAGAGATAGGTGAACGCCGCGGGATAGTTGGGCTCCACCATCCGCGCGTGCACCTCGCCCAGCGCCTCGGCCAGCCGCGACACGGAGTTCCGCGCGGGGGGGATGAACGCCTCCACCCTGTCGCTGAAGACCAGGAGGCCCACGGCGTCGTCGTGCACGCGCGCCACGTCGGCCAGCAGCAGCGCGGCGGTGAGCGCGTAGTCCAGCCGCTCGCGCTCGCCCACCTTCTGCGTCATCAGCCGGCCGGCGTCGATGGCGATCACCACGTTCTGCCGCCGCTCCAGCTCGAACTGCCTGACGATCAGGTTGCCGCGGCGCGCGCTCGCCTTCCAGTCCACCGTGCGCGGGTCGTCGCCGCGCACGTACTCGCGCAGGCTCTCGAAAGCGCCGCCCTCGCCGCGCTGGCGCACGCTGCGAAAGCCGGCCTCGCGCAGGCGGTTGCGCAGCCCCAGCAGCCTGTAGCGCTTCACCTCCAGCACGCCGGGCACCACGCGCACCGCGTCGGCCCGGTTCATCCGCCGCTGCCGCCACGCCAGCCCCAGCGGCCCCGCCACGCGCAGGTGCAGGTCGCCGAGCTCGCCGTCCCCTCGGCGCAGCGACCGGACGGTGTAGGCGACGCGCTCCTCCCTGCGCGCGGGGAGCCACACGTCCGCCACGTCGTCCCCCACCCGCTCCAGGATCGGCGGCAGGTCGTCCGTCACCCGCGCGCGCACGCGGCGGGGGGTGCGGTTGTCGATGCGGATCTCCACCTCCGCCCGCGCGCCCAGCGAGATGCGCGCGGGTGCGCGGCGCGTCACCCGCAGCCCGTCCGCGCCCGGGACGGAGAGCGCATCGGCGACCAGCAGGACGACGAGGACGACGTCCACTCCCAGCGCGACCGCGGGGCTCAGCAGAAAGAGCGGCGCGGCCGCCGCCAGCAGGCCCAGCCAGCGGAGGGAGGGGATCAGGTTCACGCCGATCCGCGCGGGGCGGGGATGGTGTTCAGCAGCCCGGCCAGCCGCTCGTCCACCGTCTGCCCCTCCACCTCGGCTTCGGGCGTCAGCACGACGCGGTGGCGCAGCACGGGGAGCGCCAGCGCCTTGACGTCGTCCGGCGTCACGAAGTCGCGGCCGGAGAGAAAGGCTTCCGCGCGCGAGGCCAGAAAGAGCGCCACCCCCGCGCGCGGCGACGCGCCCAGCGCCAGGCTGGGCTCCTCGCGCGTCGCGCGGACGATGCGGGTGACGTAGTCGCGCACGATGGGCTCCACGTGCACCGTCGACACCGCCTGCCGAAGCTGGATGATCTCCCCGCCGCCCAGGATCGGGCTGATGCCGTACGTCTCCGCCCGGTCGGCGCTGAAGCCGTCGACGTAGCGGTCCAGGATGGCGCGCTCCGCCTCGGCGCCCGGGTAGCCGACCACGATCTTGAGGAGAAAGCGGTCCAGCTGCGCCTCGGGAAGTGGATACGTCCCCTCGTACTCCACCGGGTTCTGCGAGGCGAAGACGGTAAAGCCGGCGGGGAGGGGGCGGGTCTGCCCGTCCACCGTCACCTGCCGCTCCTGCATGGCTTCGAGCAGCGCCGCCTGCGTCTTGGCGGGGGCGCGGTTGATCTCGTCGGCCAGCAGCAGGTCGGTGAACACCGGCCCGGAGTGGAAGGTGAACTCGCGCTTCATCTGGTCCAGCACGTTCACGCCGATCAGGTCCGTCGGCATCAGGTCGGGGGTGAACTGCACCCGGCCGAAGCGAAGCTCCAGCGCCATGGCCAGCGAGCGGATGGAAAGCGTCTTGGCGGTGCCCGGCACGCCCTCCAGCAGCGCGTGCCCCCCCGCCAGCAGCGCCACCATCATCTGCCGGAGCAGGTCTTCCTGTCCCAGCACCACCGTGCCCAGCTCGTCCAGCACCCGCTGGGCCCGCTCGGCC
>DASUVG010000316.1:0-48605 GCA_036379135.1 Longimicrobium sp. | reverse complement strand
CACAAGCCCCGCCCCGGCCGCTCGCGCGGCCGTGCCGGGCTTCAACCGCTCGGGTGGGCAGGGTCCGTCGCGCGGCCGTGCACGGCACCGTCCACACGCGATCGAATTCTCCCCTTTCTCCCGCGCAGCGGGGGAGAGGGGCCGGGGGAGAGGGGGCCTTTCGGGCGACAGCTCGATGTGTTTCGCCGCGCCGCAAGCCCAGCCCCCGTCACCCGTTCACCCGTTCACCCGTTCACCCGTTCACCCGTTCACCCGTTCACCCGTTCACCTCACTCCCGCGCCAGGGCGTGCCGGTAGCCGCGCAGGCTTACGATCTCCGCCTGCTGCAGCAGCCGCTCCAGCACCCCCAGGGCCACGTCCACGTCCACCTCCACCTCCGCGCGCTCCCGCACCTCGGCGCGCACCAGCGGCACCACGATGTCGCGCAGCACCTGGAACTCGCGCCGCAGCTCGCCCTCGCCCCACCCCAGGCGGGCGCGCTGGGCGCCGTGCCGCTCGCTGATCACCCGCTGGATCTCGGTGCCGTCGCGCATGAGCGCGGGCTCGCCGCCGGCCTCGTCCAGCGTGACCATGGCCAGGCCGATCTCCACCAGGAAGGTGGTGGTGTGGTCCTGCAGCTGCACCCGGTCGGTGCGGGTGGCGCTGGGGAGCGCGGGGTCCCGGGCCAGGCGGCGGCCCAGCTCCTCCGCCACCGGCTCCGCCACCCGCGTCAGCGCGCGACCCACCTCGCCCAGGCCGGGGAGCTCGTACGGCGCGCGGGGCCAGCGCCGGCCCGCCGGCCCCGGCTCCGCCTCTGGCGCGGCGGGAAGCCACAGGGTAAAGCACGAGCCGCGCTGCAGCGTGCTGCGCACCGTCAGGTCGCCCTCCATCAGCCGCGCCAGCCGCCGGCTGATGGTCAGCCCCAGCCCCGTGCCCCCCGCCTGCCGCGTGTAGCTGGCGTCCACCTGCACGAACGGCTCGAAGATGGTGGACAGCCGCTCGGGCGGAATCCCCATCCCCGTGTCTTCCACGTCGATGCGCAGCCACGGCGCGGGGCCGGGGAGGCGCGCGTCCCCGTCGGGCTCGTCCGTCACCGTGGCGCACACGCTCACCCAGCCGCCCGGCTCGGTGAACTTGATGCCGTTGGAAAGCAGGTTGGCCAGCACCTGCCGCACGCGGTCGCGGTCGCCCACCAGCGCGGCGTCGCGCGCCTCGTCGGTGTGGTCGAACAGCCGCAGCCCGCGCCGCGCCGCCTGCGGCTGCACCAGCGTGAGCGCCTCCGCCAGCACCTCGGCGACGGGGACGCGCTCCCGTTCGGCCGTCATCTGCCCCGACTCCACCTTGGCCAGGTCCAGCACCTCGTTGACCAGCGTGGTGAGGTGCTGGCTGCTGGAGCGGATGCGCTCCACCTGGTGCCGCTGCTGCGCGGTGAGCGATCCGCCGATCCCCAGCTCCAGCAGCTCGGCGTAGCCGGTGATGGCGTTGATGGGGGTGCGCAGCTCGTGGCTCATGTTGGCCAGAAACTGGCTCTTGGCGCGGTTGGCCTCGTCCGCGGCGCGGCGGGCCTGCTCGGCGCCGCGGCGGGCGTGCACCTGGCCGGTGACCTCGCTGATCTGGATGAGGATGCGCTCGGTGCGCCCGTCCTCCTCGGGGAGCGGCTGAAAGGTGAAGTCGAAGACGCGCTCCACCACCTCGCCGTCGCGCCCCGCCAGCCGCACCCTGCGCTCGATCCCCACCTGCGCGCGGCCCCGCCGGTAGGCGTCGTCCATCAGCTCCAGGATCCCCTGCCCCGCCAGCTCGGGAAACACGTCCACCAGCGCGTGGTCCACCACCTCGCGCTGCACCAGCCGAACGTAGGCGGCGTTCGCCAGCTCGAACACGTGCCGCGGCCCGCGCACCAGCGCCAGCGCCGCGGGCGAGTGGCGAAACACGCTCCACAGCCGCTCGCGCTCGCGCCGCGCCTCGCCCTCCGCGCGCCCCAGCGCCTCCCGGGCCTCCATGCTGCCGGTGAGGTCGCTGGACACGCCCACGATCCCCACCACGTTCCCCGCGCCGTCCAGCATGGGCACGTCGGCCACCCAGGCGTGAAAGCGCGAGCCGTCGCGGCGGCGCACGGGAAACTCGCCGTGCCAGGGCTCGCCGGCGCGCAGCCGCTCCATGAGCTCGGCGGCCTGCTCGCGCGACATCTCCGACGGCACCACCTCCAACACGTCGCGCCCCAGCACCTCGTCCGCGCGCCAGCCGTAGAGCCGCTCGGCGCAGCGGTTCCAGAACACGATCTCCCCCTGCACGCTGGTGGCGATCACGGCCTGCTCCACCGCGTCCAGCAGCTGCGCCAGGTACGCGGAGGAAAGCTGGCCGGGCGCCATGGCCTGGGCGGGGGTGGTGACGTGGGGCTCGGGCATCGGGCGAATCGGGGTTTCCGGAAAAACGACGGCGAGGGCCGCTGCAAGACAAAGGCCCCGCGCTGCTCTGCGGATTGTCCCGACCGCGCTCTTGTACACGGAGCGCACACCGCCTAGCTTCCGCGATTGGCCGGACCGGGGGATGCTCCTCCCGCGCGTCCGGTGGTCCCCCCCTCGCGCCCGCCGCTGCCGCGACCGGCGCCCCCCGCCGCCGGGACGTCCCCATGAGGACCTTCACCGCGGTACCCGCCGCGCTGGCGCTGCTCGCCGCCGCGTGCGCCGACCTTCCCACCGCCACGTCCTCCGCTCCCTCGCCCGGGCCGCCCCCGGACGGCTTTCGCGCGGAGCTCCGCTGCACCGCCAGCATCGCCGCGGCGCGGGTCGCCTGCGCCGCGGACGCGCCGGACGGCTCCGCTTCGCGCCCCGGCCTGATCATCGGCGGGCAGAACGTGTACGTGCGGCTGGAGGCCGGCGGCGCGGCCTACAACCCGTCCGACAGCATCTTCCAGATCGACGTGACCGTCCAGAACCTGATGACGCAGACGTTCGGCGCGTCGGACGACTCCACGGACACGGGGCTGGTCGTCTTCTTCTACACGGGCCCGGACGTCACCGTGGGCGGCGGCTCGGTGTCGGTGGACAACGAGGACGGCAACGGCATCTTCCTGACGGGAGAGACGCCGTACTTCACCTACGCCGGCGCGCTCCCCACGGACGCGGTGTCCGAAGCGAAGACGTGGCGCTTCAAGGCCGATCCGGAGGTGGAGACCTTTCAGTTCAAGGTCTTCGTGCAGGGGCAGCTGCCGCACGAGGAGAGCCTGCTCCTGTTTCGCCCGGCGTTCCAGGACGACGAGATCTTCGTCAACGGGATCTGGGGAGCGTCGGCCAGCGAGGTGTTCGCCGTGGGCGACTTCGGCGCGCTGGTGCGCTACACGGGAGGCGCCTGGGTGGTGGACGACGCACTGAACGAGGAGGATCTCCTGGACGTGTGGGGGAGCTCCGCCAGCGACGTCTTCGCGGTGGGCAGCTTTGGCACCATCGTCCACTGGGACGGCGCGGCGTGGGAGGAGATGGACAGCGGCCTGGGATGCGGATGCCAGCGGCTGTTCGGCGTGTGGGGCTCCGGCCCCGACGACGTGTGGGCGGTGGGCGACGAGGGGCTGATCCTGCACTACGACGGCGCGCAGTGGGTGCCGGGCGATACCATGCCGGTCGACAGCTGGCTGACGGGCGTGTGGGGCTCGGGGCCGAACGACGTGTTCGCCGTGGGCGGTGGCGGCTACATCTTTCACTACGACGGCAGCGACTGGACGCAGATGACCAGCGGGCTGGAGGGCGTGGGGGAGGTGCTCGGCGTCTGGGGCCTGTCGTCCACCGACGTGTACGCCGCCGCCACCAACGGCGTCCTGCACTACGACGGCGTGGCGTGGAGCCCGGTTCCCGGACTCCCCGAGTGCCCGCACTTCAGCGTGTGGGGCAGCGCGCCGGACGACCTGTTCGTCTCCAACGTCTGCGGCATCGAGCACTACGACGGCACCACCTGGACCCACATGGAGCCCGGCGGGCCCGTCACGGAGCTGTGGGGCTCCGGGCCGCACAACGTGCTGACGAACAGCGACGCCTACGTCTTCCGCGGCACGCGGTAGATCCGGCGCTTCAGCCGGGGCTGAAGCCCCGCGTCCCGATCCTGATCCTGATCCCCAACCCGCAAAAGATCGGAATCACGCGGAGGACGCGGAGGAACGAAGAGAGGACGCGGATGAAGGTGTCATCCGCGTCCCCTCTCGTTTCCTCCGCGTGATCGTTTCTTCCGGATTCGGCGGAAGGATGAAGCCCGGCCGGCGCCGAATCCGCCTCCTACCGCCCCTCCCCCTCCGCCGGCACCAGCGGCTCCAGCAAGGCGAAAAGCACGCGCCCCGCGGCGGTGAACAGGATCGACCACGTCCCCGCCTTGAGCCCGTCCCCCAGGTTGCTGTCGGGATGCCAGAGGGTGGGCGCGATGGCGCCGGCGTAGGTGCCGGCCAGGAACGGCTCGGAGACCACGCGCCGGCCGGTCGCGTCGCGGTCGGTGAACATCTCCACCAGCGCGTGGGTGACGCGGTCTTCCGTGCTGGCGCAGCCGCGGCAGGGCTCGATGTCCGTCGATCGCCCCAGCGCCGCCGCCAGCCCGTGCCGCACCGACGTCCCGATCACGTGCCCGCCCGCCCGCGAGGCGATGCGCTGCGTCATCGCGTCCAGTCCCCCGCCCCACTCGTCCGGCTCCGTGCGCGCGTGGTCGTACACCCCCAGCACCAGCGCGTTGGCCAGCGCCAGCGGATCGGCAAGGTCGTAGATGAAGCCGCGCACCGGGTCGGGCGCGGCGGTGGAATCGGGGGTGATGGAGTCGGAAGCCGGCGCCTGCGCGCGCAGGCCGGCGGGGAGCAGGAGCATGGCGGCCAGCGCGATCCATCCGCGAATCTTCATTCGTCCGGAGTCCAGGGAGCGGGAAGGAGGGAAAGCCGCGGACAAAGACGCGGAGCCGCGGCGGAAAGTTCCGTCCGCGCCTCCGCGTCCGCGCGATCAGGGGATGCGGATCACGCGAATCCGCCGCCGCCGTACACGCCGGTGACGAACGGGTTGGTGGTGCGCTCGCGGCCCACCGTGGTGTCGGGGCCGTGGCCGGTGTGCAGCGTGGTCTCGTCGGGCAGCGTGAGCACCTGCTCGCGGATGGAGCGCATCAGCGTGCCGAAGTCGCCGCCCGGCAGGTCCGTGCGCCCGATGGATCCGGCAAAGATCACGTCGCCCACCAGCGCCACGCCGTCGCCCACCAGGACCACGTGCCCCGGCGCATGCCCCGGGGCGAAGCGGATCGCCAGCGCGCACTCGCCGAACCGCACCGTCTCCCCCACCACCAGCTCGCCGTCCACGGGCGGCAGCGCCTCCAGCCGCACGCCGAACATCTGCGCCTGCATGGGCGCGGCGGCGTAGAGCGGAGCGTCCGCGGGATGGAGGAGGATGGGGATGCCCGGCAGCGCGCGGCGGGCCGTCGGAATCCCCTCCACGTGGTCCACGTGCGCGTGCGTCAGGACGATCTTCTCGATGGTGATGCCCGCCGCCCGCGCCGCCGCGAGGGCGTCCCCCGCCGCGGCGCCGGGATCCACCAGGATGCCGGCACCGGTGCGCGCGCACGCCACCAGGTAGGTGTTCTCGGCGAACACGCCGCCGGTGAACGAGCGGACGGTCACCTCGCCCGAGCCGCGCGTCTCAGCCACGGAGCGCCCCCAGCACCTCGTCCGCGCCGTGCGTCCCCGGCTGCGCGTAGGCGATGCGGCCGTCGCGGTCGATCAGGTACGTGGCGCGCCCCACGCCGCCGCCCTCCTGCAGCACCCCGTACGCGGAGGCGATCTCGGCGTTCTCGTCCACCATGAGCGGAAAATCCAGCGTGTACTTGTCGCGGAACTCCACGTGGCTCTCCAGGCTCCCCGGGTTCACCCCGAAGCGCGCCACGCCGGCCTCGGTGTACCGGGCCCCCTCATCGCGCGCCAGGCACATCTGCCGAGTGCAGCCGGGGGTGTCGTCCTCCGGATAGAACATCAGCACCACCGCCTGCGTGCCGCGGAAGTCCGGCAGCGACACCCGCTCGCCGTCCGTGGTCTGCGCCGCGAACACCGGCGCCTCGCTCCCCACCGGCAGAAGCCCTTCGGCCATTGCTCCCACTCCTGTTGATCGACCGTCCGCCCACCCGCGTCCGGGGCCAAGATGGCACCGGCGCGCGCGCGCGGCAACGCGTCCGCACCCGCGGGGGGGCGGCACTCAACCTGCACGCATGTTATCTTTGTTGCACGACGCCCTTCCGTACCCCGGCGGGCGCGCGAGCCTCAGCCTGAACGGCCGATGAACACGCAAGAAGAAGTTCTCCACGAGCGCACCGAGGTGCTGCTCGACGAGTGGCGCGACTTCGTGCGGGACTGCGAGGCGGGCTACGGGTGGAACGTGTACGAGTACCACAACGACCTCGCCGTCCGCGACCGGCTGGAAGCAGGCCGCGGCGAGCTCGACGCCGACGCCGCCGCGCAGGTCGCCGAGATCGACGCGCGCTTTCGTGCCCTGCTGCAGCCCGGCCTGCAGGTGGGGCCGGAGGAGGACGCGTGGTGGCACCGCGGCGTGCTTCGCTATGCCGGCCCCGACCTGGCCTCGGAGCTCAAGGACTGGTTCCAGGTGGACGTCGAGGTCCGCGAGCCGCAGACCTGATCCCCTGCCTCGACCGGGAACCCGGCGCGCCGGAGTCAGTGCAGGCCTCAGAGGATGTTGCTAAACCCCTGGACTTTCCAGCAAGAGCGTTGACTTCCTGAGGGAGGCGCTGCTCCACAACCTGCTGGTACGAGATGCCTTGGCGCCGACCGAAGGACCTTGTCAGCAGAACTGCGGGGCCGGATTCCATGCTCGGAAGCTAGCCCGCGCGAGGGGCGGACGAGGTCCTTCGGTCGCGCCGCAAGCTGTTGTGTGGGTTCAGGTTCCGCGTGGCGCTCCCTCAGGAAGTCAACGCCGCTGGTTGAGGTTCAGCAACACCCTCTCAGGAAGTCACTTCTTTTCCCGGATTTGGCCATCAGAGGGCGCAGGGTCGAAAGAACGAGGACGCAGAGGGGTTGCTCCTCCGCGTTCTCTCTCGTCTCCTCCGCGTCAAGCAAAGGAAGGCCGCCCTCGCGAGCGGCCTTCTTTCGTTCACCGGAACCCGCCGTCCGCTACTTCACGAACAGCATGTCGCGGTAGGTGGGGAGCGGCCAGTAGTCGTCGGGCACCACCTTCTCCAGGCGGTCCGCGGCGCCGCGCACCTTGAGCATGGCCGGGATCACGTTGTCGCGCACGTGGTAGGCCTTGCTGTGCACGTCGTCGCCACCCAGCTCGGCGTTCTGGGCCACCAGCGCGTCCAGCGCGTCGCGCAGCTCGTCCACCAGCTCGTTGACGATCTGCACCGTGCGGGTAAGGCCGCGTGTCTCCACGCCCAGCGTGCGGGTGCGGTCCGCCGCCGCCACCAGGTCGTTCAGGTAGCGCACCGCGGCCGGCAGCACCATGGTGCCCGCCATGTCGGCCGTGGTTTCGCCCTCGATGTTCACCGTCTTGAAGTACTGGTCCAGCGCCACCTCGTGCCGGCTCTCCAGCTCGCGGTGCGAAAGCACGCCGTACTTCTCGAACAGCGCCTTGTTCTTCTCCGAGGGCAGCGTCTCGAAGGCGTCCAGCGTGGTCCGCAGGTTCAGCAGCCCGCGGCCCGCGGCCTCGTCCTGCCACTCCTGGCTGTAGCCGTCGCCGTTGAAGACGATGCGCTTTACCCGGCGCACCTCCTCGGCGATCAGCTTGGAAAGCGCGTTCTCGAACTTGACCCCCTTGGCCAGCTCCGCGTCCAGCGCCGTGCTCATCTCGTCCAGCGACTCGGCCATGATGGTGTTTAGCACCGTGGCCGGGAACGAGACGGACTGCGACGAGCCGGGCGCGCGGAACTCGAACTTGTTGCCGGTAAAGGCGAACGGGCTCGTCCGGTTGCGGTCGCCGGCGTGCTGCGGCAGGTGCGGCAGCACCGGGGCGCCCAGCCCCAGCAGCCCGCCCTGCTTGCTCTCCGTGGCCGTCCCCGCGCGCTCGATCTGCTCCAGCACGTCCGTAAGCTGGTCGCCCAGGAAGACGGAGATGATGGCCGGCGGCGCCTCGTTGGCGCCCAGCCGGTGGTCGTTGCCGGCGTGCGCCACCGACGCGCGCAGCAGGTCCTGGTGCCGGTCCACCGCGCGCAGCACGGCCGTGCAGAAGAACAGGAACTGCATGTTGTCGTGCGGCGTGTCGCCCGGCTCCAGCAGGTTGGCGTTCTCCGTGCCCAGCGACCAGTTGAGGTGCTTGCCGCTGCCGTTGACCCCCGCGAACGGCTTTTCGTGCAGCAGCGCGGCCATCCCGTAGCGGGGCGCCACCTTGCGCAGCGTGATCATCATCAGCTGCTGGTGGTCGGCCGCCAGGTTGGCGTTCTCGTAGATGGGCGCCATCTCGAACTGCCCCGGCGCCACCTCGTTGTGCCGCGTCTTCACGGGCACGCCCAGCCGGTACAGCTCGCGCTCCACCTCCATCATGAACGCCAGCACCCGGTCGGGGATGGAGCCGAAGTAGTGGTCCTCCAGCTCCTGCCCGCGCGGCGGCTTGGCGCCGATCAGGGTGCGCCCCGTGGTCAGCAGGTCCGGCCGGCGGTAGAAGAACTCCTGGTCGATCAGAAAGAACTCCTGCTCCGGCCCGCAGGTGGCCGTCACCCGGCCGCTCTTTACACCGAAGAGAGCCAGCGCGCGCTGCGCCTGCTTTTCCAGCGCGTTCATGGAGCGAAGGAGCGGGATCTTGGTGTCCAGCGCCTCGCCCGTCCACGACGCGAACGCCGTGGGGATGGACAGGTAGCACCCCGCCTTGGTCTCCACGATGAACGCGGGCGAGGTGGGGTCCCACGCCGTGTAGCCGCGGGCCTCGAAGGTGGCGCGCAGCCCGCCGCTGGGGAACGACGACGCGTCGGGCTCGCCCTGGATGAGCTCCTTGCCGTTGAACTCGGCCACCGCCCCGCCGCCGGCGTTGGGCGTGATGAAGCTATCGTGCTTCTCGGCCGTGCTCCCGGTGAGCGGCTGGAACCAGTGCGTAAAGTGGCTGGCGCCCTTCTCCAGCGCCCACTCCTTCATCGCCAGCGCCACCACGTCGGCCACCGACGGGTCCAGCGGGTCGCCGTGGTCGATGGTGCGCACGATGGCCTTGTACACCTGCTTGGGCAGGCGGGCGCGCATCTCCGCCAGGCCAAAGGTGTGCTGGCCGAACAGCGTCTCGATGTCCATCGGCTCGGCGGCGGGGCGGGCGCCGTTGCGGGTGTCACCTTCCCAGCTCCGGGCGGCGGCCAGCGTGTCGAAACGGGCGGATGTCCTGGGCATGCGACCTCTTTACGGGGTTCTGGGCGAATGGAAAAGTTGGCTACCGCTCCGGGACGACCGCCGCCCCGTCCGTCTGCGCCGCGTCCGCCGTCGCCGGCGTGCGCGGCCCCAGCGCCAGGGCGCTGGTCTCCTTGATGGTGCTCAGCACGATACTGGTGGTGGTCCACTGCACCCCCGGCCACGACTGGATCTCCGCCAGCAGCCCCTCGAGCGTGGAGGTGCTGTCGGTGCGGATCTTCAGCAGGTGGCTCCCCTGGCCGGTGACGCTGTGGCACTCCAGCACCTCGGGGTGCCGCTCCGTCCTGGCCCGGAACGCCGGGTAGTGGTGCGACCCGTTGATCCCCACGAAGATGAACGCGGTGACGTCGCGCCCCACCCGCCGCGGGTCCACCAGCACGGTGAACTGCCGGATGATGCCGCGCTCCTCCAGCTTGCGCAGCCGCTCCCCCACCGCCGGCGACGAGAGCCCCACCGCCTGCGCCAGGTCGTGCTGCGACGTGCGGCCGTGCTCCTGCAGCAGCTCCAGGAGCCGGATGTCGATGTCGTCGAGGCGCGCCGGACCGTTCACCTTAATTTCTTAAGCAGAGGTTGCTCTCTACCTTGATTTCGCAAACAATAACAGACCGGCGCCTCCGATGCAAGAGGCTGACCAGAACGAAGGGCAACGAAGGAGGCCGGCCGGCGCATCGGTGCGCCGGCCGGCCTTTCTTTCTCCATCCACGCGGAGGAGGACTGCCGCGGCCTCCGCGGCCTGGGGCTAGATCATTGCTGGTTCAGCAGATACGAAGGCAGGACGATCACCTCCACCACCAGGTCGCCTTCGGGAACGTTGGTGGCCATCAGGTGCTGTCCGGCGGTGATGATGTAGGTGCCGGACGCCGGCAGCGCCTGGTTCATCACCACGCCGCCGGGGCCGCCGGTCTGCTGGCCGTTGGGGAAGACCACCACCCCGTCGGTCGCCATCATCGGCGTGCGGCCGATGACGTTCACGATCATGAACTGCCCCTCCTCGGCCACCACCGAGTAGGAGAGCTTCTGGTCCGCCGTGCCGATGTGCCCCTCAACCTGCGCGCTGAACGCTCCGTGCATGAACTCGATGGGCGTGGCGGTCTGCGCTGCCGGGGTGTCGGTGGTGCTCATGGAAGGTGCCTTTCATTAAGGGTGTGAATGCGCCGCCGGGAGGCGGCAGGGCGGCCGCGGCGAGGGACGCCGATCCGGCCGGTGGAACGCCATGATGGAGGAACTGCGACAGTCTGATGCATCAGTTGCGCCATCTGACGGCCGAATCCGCCTCACGGACGGAAGTCGTTTCCCGGCATCCGCTTGTGCGCCGCGGGCTTCCGTGCACGACGCTGCCATACGGCTGCGCCGCCGCCGCACCGGGACACACCCGCCACGGCGCGCGTGTCCCACCCGTGGCCAAAACGGGGGAGGGGGAGAGGCTCGTCGGAGCCCCTCCCCCTCCCCCCTTCCGCTGACGATCAGTCGTGCGGCGGTGCGGATTACAGATCGCCGCGGCGCAGGTACGTGTTCACCGCGGTAAAGAACTCCGTCGGCTCCTCCAGCCAGGGGAAGTGGCCGGCGCCGTCGATCACCAGCAGCTCGCCGTTCGGCAGGGCGTCGGAGTACCCCGCGGTGCTGGCCAGCGGGATGGCGTCGCCGGCGCCGTGGATCACCAGCGCGGGCACCTGGATGGTGCTCAGCATCGGCGCCAGGTCGAAGCTCTGGCCCAGCGACGCGCGGCCGGCGAACAGGCTGAAGAGCAGCGCGTTGGCGCCTTCCGGCGTGGTGTCGCAGTAGCGGCCGCGCATGTTGCCCGCGTTGGCCGGATCGAAGAAGTACGCCGGGAACCAGATGGAGAACAGCTCCTCGCAGGTACCCACCGGGTCCGGCGACTGCCCGCTGAACAGCAGCCCGAACAGTTCGCCCTGGCGCTGCAGCACGGCCGGGTCGGTGCGCGACACGCGCTCGGCCTCGAAGATGGCGTCGTACTGCGTCTCGATGGGGCCGGGGGTCACCAGCACCATGCGGTCGACGTTCTGCGGGTGGGCGGCGGCGTAGAACGGGGCCACCATGGCGCCCCACGAGTGCCCGACCAGCTTCAGCTCTCCGATCCCGAAGTGCTGGCGCACGGCCTCCAGGTCCGCCACGTGGCGCTCCATCGACAGCATGGCGGGGTCCATCACGATCTGCGAGCGGCCGGCGTTGCGCGCGTCGTAGTAGATCACGGTGCGGCCGTGCGCCAGCGGGGCCAGGTCCCTGTCCAGGTAGCTCATGGCCAGCGCGGGGCCGCCGGCCAGCACCACGGTGGTGTCCGGCTCGCTGCCGTACACGCGGTAGAACAGCTGCACGCCGTCCGCGCCGGTCAGGTAGCCCTCGCTGGTGACGGGTGCGGCGTACGAGGTCGCCTGCGGGGCGGCGGAGCGGGCGGAAAGGGTGGGGGCTTCGTCGCACGCGGCGGCGGCGAGGGGAAGCAGCAGGGCAAGAGTGCGGATCTTCACGGAAGTGCTCCGGGTGGTGTGTTGGATGATCTATGCGTCAGCGCCACGCGGTTCGCTCGGCTTGCGGCGCACCGGGCCCCAAAGCAGGGACGGGACCAGCCGGGGCGCGGCCGTGCCGATCCACGGAAATGCATGATTATCCAACAACTTGGCTGATATTCATCCTCTGACGTTCCGGAGACGCACCTGGGACGCGCCCGCCCCACCTGGGGAATCGGGGCCTCTGCGAAGTAGCGCGAGCAAATTCTGACAGGGCCGCAAGCGGGTCAAAGTCACCATTGACGGGAAAACGGAGACGCGGAGACGGCGGAGGACGAGCTCCTCTGCGGCTCCGCGTCTCTGCATCAGGCATTCTGTCCCGTGAATCCGTATTCACGGAAGCGCCCCGCAGACGACAGGTCCGCGGGGCGCATGTCCGCTGATCGGATCGAACTACTCCGCGAGGGTGAACCCGGTCACCACGTCCGAGAACGAGGCGGCGTACACCCATCCATCCCCCGCGGCGGGGGAGGAGAGCAGGTGGCCGGGCGCCAGACGGTGCCGCGCGCGGATCGCGCCGCTCTCCGCGGAGAGCAGCGAGAGCGTGCCGTTGACCGAGCCGATGGCGACGTACCCGTCCGACACGGCGGGCGAGGAGTCGTAGATCTCCGCGCCCGTGGCCGCCATCCACACCTCCGCACCGTCCGCGGCGCGGATGCAGCGCACCTCGCCCGCCGCGCCCAGGCAGCCGACGTAGACGCGGTCCCCCGCCACCACCGGCGACGAGTAGCCCACCTTGTCCCCCGGCGACGTGTACCTCCACCCGGGCTCGCCGTCAGCGGCGCGGAACGCGTGCAGCACGTTGTCGTTCGACGGCACGTACACCCATCCGCCGGCCACCGCGGGCCCGCCGATGGCCGGGGAGTAGGCAAAGGAGCGCTCCGTGCACTGCCGGCGCCACGCCTCCGCGCCCGTGCGGACGTCCAGCGCGTACAGGTGCCGGTCCCACGCGCCCACGTACGCCCGCTCGCCGTCCGTGGCCACCGGGCTCTGCGCGAACGCGGTGTCGCCCGGCGGAAGCGCGAACCGCCAGCGCACGGCGCCGTCGCGCACGTCCAGCCCGTACACGGTCCCGTCGCCGGAGGGGATGACGGCGGTCCCGGCCGCCACCGCCGCGGACGCGTACACCGGCCCGCCCGTGCGCCGCCGCCAGATCCGCCGGCCGTCGGCCGCATCGAACGCGTACACGAACCCGTCCGCGCTCCCCATGATCACCCGCCCGTCCGCCACCACCGGCGACGAGTGGCAGTACCCCCCCGTCGCGGCGCTCCACAGCACCTCGCCGTCCGCGGCGCGCAGGGCGTGCACCGATCCGTCCATGGCGCTGGCGTAGAGCACTCCGCCGTCCAGCCGCAGGTGCGACATCACGCCCCCGCTCAGCCGCCGCTCCCACCGGGGGCGCAGCACGGGCGCCTCCACCTCCACCACCTGCGTGAAGGACGACTGCGCGCCGCCCTCGCCCTGGCGCAGCGCGAGCACGTTCACGCCGCCGGCCAGCGCCGCCGTCGGCACTCCCTCCGCCGGGAGGGCGGCCCAGGCGCCCTCGTTCCACCGGTACTCCGTCGCGGGACCGGGGTCGATGCGCAGCGCCTCGCCGGCGCGGACGCGGGGGGAGCCGAGCGCCCAGACGGGGCGGGTGCCGCGGTCCGGCGCCAGGCCCACCGTGGCCAGCGGGCGCAGCTGCGGGTCCTCCGCCGTCCGGCGCCAGAGCCGCACCTCGCCCGCGTCCGGGTCCACGTCCACGCGCTGGTACGAGCCCTGGTACAGCCCTTTGTTCATCGTCCCCAGCATCCCGTCCCAGCGCCAGAGCAGGTCCTGGTGGCCGTGGCCATTCAGGATCGCCTTGACGTTGTAGGGCTCCAGCACGCGCCGCAGCGCTTCTTCGTTGTCCACCATCACCCGGTCGCGCCCCACCCAGTGATGGGTGAAGACGAAGACCGGCGTCTCGCGCCCCGTGCCGCGCAGCTCCCCATCCAGCCAGCGGAGCTGCGCGCTTTCGTAGTGACCCCAGTGCGAGAGCGGGACGGAGGTGTCCAGCAGGACGAACCGGCACCCGCCGTGGCTGAACGCGCGGTAGGGCGGGCCCAGGTAGCGGGTGTAGATCTGCATCCCCAGCGGCGACCAGCGCACGTCGTGGTTGCCGGGGACGTGGTGCACGGGAAAGCGGGTGCCGTGCAGCACCCAGCGATAGCTCTCGTACTCGCCCTTCCACCCGTAGTCCGTCACGTCGCCGCCGTTCACGGCAAAGGCGGGGCGGATGGTGCCCCCCATCTCGCGCAGCAGCGCGCGGCACTCGTGCGCGTTGCGGGTGAGCGCGACGTGCGTGTCGGAAAAGAAGGCGAACGAGAACGGCCGCACGCGCGGCGCACGCCCCCACGCGGGAAGCGCGGGCGCCAGCGCCGCCGCCGCGGCCGTCTTCAGAAAGTCGCGCCGGGTGAGCGGGTGGATCATGGGATGCCGTGCCGGGGGATCACCACTCGTCTTCGTCCCGGCTCCGCGGATCGAAAGGGGCGCGTTAGGCGGCCGGGTACCGCGTCAGGGTTTGAACCAGTGCGCCTGCTGCGGGATCTCGACCACCCGCTCCTCTTCGTCCCACGAAGGATCAGCGTTCGTCTCGTGCTCCGGCTCCTCTTTCGCGACCCAGTGGCCGGCCACGCCGCCTGCGAAAAGGCTCATCACCCCCACACCGACCCACCCCTCCGCGCTGCCCAGGTTCCATTCGCCCAGCAGCCCCGCGAGCAGGATAGCGGGAAGGGCGATTCCGGCGGCGAACAGCTGGCCGGCAAGGTACGGGCGACGGGCGGCGAGCGGCAGCAGCCGCTTGCCCAGGCGGCCGATCCACAGGATGAAGGCACCCAGCACGACCATTCCCGTGGGAGACAAGCTGGGAGCATCGCCCCGGATACGGCTCACCAGCAGCAGGGCCATGTACACAGCGGCCATGTGCAGCGCGAAGTCGGCTGTCTGCAACGGCAGGCGCAGCCACACCGGTAGCCGGCCGATGCGGGCGCGCAGAGAACGCATCCAGCCGCGGAACCCGGGCTCCGCGGGCGGCTGGGGCGGCGGCGGCATGTCGCGACGCAGGATCTTCACGTACATGCACTCGCCACACTCCCGCGCGTGCGCCTCCATTTCATCGTATGCCCGGGCCGCGCTGACCAGCCCTTGTTCCCACATCCGCTGCAGGCGCGCTTCGTTGGCGCGCGACCAGTAGCAGTGGGAGCGGGGCAGCCTGGCCTCATACTCCGCCTGCTCGATGTGCCATCGTATCAGGGCGGCCTGGCGAAGATCGGCGGCGATGGCGCCGGACTCCCACGCGGTTACCTCGACGGGAAGCACGCCCATCTCGTCCGCCATCCGCTCCGGCGTCCACCCCGCCTTTTCGCGCATCGCACGGAGGTCGTCCGGCGCGACGGCCGCCTGGTCATCCCTGCGGTACCACCTCCTCATCGAAAATCCCGCCATTCAAGTTCCCGCGCCACCGGGTGACCACCGGCCCTCAGTGCTCGTAGCGGCCCGCCTCGACCACCGTGCGGATGGCCTCCACGTCGCCGTCGTGCACGCCGATGGCCAGCATGAGCTCGATGCGCGCCTGCTGCCCCGTCATGTGGTCGGCGAAGATGGCGCCCATCTCGCGCAGCATGTGGCCGCCGCCGGGATAGGCGTAGGTGTCCAGCACCCGCCCCCGCAGCGACCGCGAGGTGATGACCATCGGCCGCCCCGCGTCCGCCCAGCGCCGCATCCCGGGGACCACGTCCGGCGGCACGTTCCCCCGCCCCAGCGCCTCCAGCACGATCCCGCGCGCGCCGGTGTCCAGGCTGGCCTCCAGCAGCCGCGAGTCCGCCCCGGCCACGATCTTCACCAGGTCCACCGGCAGCGCGGGCGCGTGGGGCGTGAGCGGCGGCTTGCGGCGCGACTCGCGGTAGAACAGCGCCTCGCCCCGGTCCGTGACCCCCAGCGGGCCCCAGTTGGGCGAGCGGAAGGTGCCGGCCGCCTCCGTGTGCGTCTTGACCACCTCGGCGCCCTGCACGATCTCCTCGTCCATCACCACCATCGTCCCGCGGCCGCGCGACTCGCGCGCCACCGCCACCTCGATGGCCGCCATCAGGTTGGCCGGCCCGTCCCACGAAAGCTCCGTGGCGTTGCGCATGGCGCCCGTCATCACCACCGGCTTTTCGGAGGGGATGGAGCGGTCCAGCAGGTACGACGTCTCTTCCAGCGTGTCGGTGCCGTGGGTGACCACCACGCCGGCGAAGTCTCCCGCCAGCGCCTCCAGGATGGCGGCGCGCAGCTCCCACATCCGCGCGATGGTCATGTGCGGGCCCGGGTAGCGCCCGAACTCGCGCACCTCCACCCGGGCGATGCGCTCCACCCCCGGCAGCGCGTCCAGGATCTGCCGCCCGGAAAGGCTGGGGACGGCGCCGCCCTGCGCCGCGTCCACCTGCATGCTGATGGTGCCGCCCGTGGCCAGCAGCAGCACGCGGGGCAGATTTCCGTCCTCAGCCACAGAGCACGCTCCCGCCGTTGACGTTCAGGATCTCGCCCGTGACGTGGCGGGCCAGCGCGGAGCAGAGAAAGAGGATGGGCCCCGCCACGTCGTCCGCGGAGGCGACGCGGCCCAGCGGGATGGCGCGCTCGATGGCCTCGCGCGCCTGCGCCATCGGCTTTTCCACCATCTCCGTGTCGATCCACCCGGGCGCCACGCAGTTCACCGTCACGTCGCGCTCCGCCAGCTCCACCGCCACCGACTTGGTAAAGGAGATGAGCGCGCCCTTGCTGGCCGCGTAGTCCGCGTGGTACGCCTCGCCCCGCTGCCCCGCGGTGGACGAGACGATGACGATGCGCCCTCCGTCGCTCACGAAGCGCGCGGCCAGCCGCACGGTCTGAAAGACGGAGGACAGGTTGGCCAGCATGGTCCGGTCCCACTGCGCGTCGGTCATCGCGCTCACCGGCACGTCGTCGGGCACCCAGATCCCCGCGTTCCCTACGAAGATGTCCAGGCCGCCCAGCTCCACCAGGCAGCGCTCCATCAGCATCTCCGCGCCCCACGGCGTCGCCACGTCGGCGGCCTGGGCAAAGGCGCGCACGCCCAGCGCCCGCGCCTGCTCCACCACCTGCGCGGCCTCGGCCTCGCGGCTGTGGTAGCCCACGCCCACGTCCGCGCCGGCGCGCGCCAGCAGCAGCGCCGTGGCGCGCCCCACGCCGCGCGAGGCGCCGGTCACCAGCGCCCGCCTCCCCCGCAGTCCCAGCATCACGCCGTCGTCCACTTGCCCCCCAGCTCCGCGGCGTGGTGCCGCTCGGTGTCCAGAATCTCTTCCACCAGTGCGCGCGTCTCCGCGTCCAGCCCGCCGCGCAGCAGCCGCTCGTAGCGCAGCACCTCGGCCTCCTCGCGGGTGCGGGCCGCCGCCTCCCACGCCGCCATCCCCACCGGCTCCGACGTCAGGTTTGCGATGTCGGCCAGGGGCGCGCCCAGCTCCAGCAGCCGCGCGGTAAGGCGCGAGACGTGGTGCTGCTCGTCGGCGTGCAGCTCGTTGTAGCGCTCGCTCATGGCCGCGTCGCCGCGGTCCTCGGCCTCGGCGGCCAGCGCGCGGTAGAAGAGCGCCTGCTCCTTCTCGGCCGCGCGCGCCTCTTCCAGTGCGGAGATCAGGTCCAAAACGGGTCCGTGAGTTGGCGGATCCGGGTTGACGCCCCGGCTGTCCACGTCGTTAGCTTGCGGCCTTCCTCGGATCATCGAGCCCGATTGCACACCATACTCGCGAGTCGGCCGGGTTTATGCAATTTCGCGTCATCGGCGAGGTCGGGAAGAAGGAGACCATCGCGAAGGGACACGGGATTCACGATCTCGCAATGCTTCGTGAACTCTACGGCCCGGGACGCTGGCGCAAATGCAAGGGTGTCGCTACCGTTCTTCTGGACACCGGTGAGGTAAGGCTGGCCGAGCTTCACTGGTACGAAGCGCATGGGATCGGTAGGCGCAGAGAGAAAATCAAACGCTACCTGGACCAATGAAAAAGCGTGCTCCCACCCCGCCCCGGCTGGTCGTCTGTGTTCGAAACGACGACTACGAGCTGGACCTTGCGGTAAACAGCGTCTACGAGGTGCTCCCGGATCCGTCGGCGGAGCGGAGCGGCTGGATTCGCATCGTGGACGAGACCGGCGAGGATTACCTGTACCCGGAGAAGTTCTTCCGAGCCGCAGAAGACGCCAGCGCATTCCCGGGAGAGTTGCGGCGCGCCTCCTGACGTATCTCGGGGCGCCGCCAAACAGAACAGCCGTACAGCGACGATGCCTGTGCGGCTTTTTCGCGCCCCATCACCTCGTGCCGCGTCTCCTTTGCACGCACGTTGGCGGATTCGGCGTCGCGGTGGCCGGATCGCGGCTGTTCGAAGACGCATCCCTCCGGAACTGGCACGCAGGTGACTGCGGCAGTCGAAGCGCCGCGCTTCGTGGCGTGCCCGCGGAACGACGGCTGCGCGCTGGACCTCGTGCCGCACCGGCGCTACGAGGTGCTTCCGAACGGCAACGAGGTTCCTTCCCGCGCCCGCTGCGGACGCGCAGGTGCCCGGGACGCCGCACGCCGCCGGGCCGCCGAGTCCGCGCAGGCGGACTTCGTGACGTCGTAGCCGCGGTTTCAACCGCCCCGGTCGAGGCCGGCGGAGCGGTCCCCTCACCGCCCGGGGCGAGGCCGGCTGACGGGTTCCTTCACTACCGCGCCGCCCTCACCCGCAGGTCACGCGCACCCCTCCACATACTCCACCTGCGGCTTCTGGCCGCCGCGAAAGCGCAGCACCGCCTGCCCGTCCGTCTCGAAGACGATCAGGTGCATGGCATCCGACGCCTCCGCCGGGCGCACGACGAGGTAGTGGCCGTCGGTGTACTTGTGCGGCTGCACCGTCACGCGCCCGGGATACAGCTGCTGGATGCGCGCCTCCGTATCGCCGATGCGCGCGCCCTCGGCGGTGGCGACGTCACCGGAAACCACGTCCAGCCGCACCACGCGCGCCCCTTCCATCATCACCTTTACGCCGGCCGGCAACCGGTCTGACGCGGCGTATCCACACGCCATGGAATCCGCCGGAGCACCGGGATTGAAGGGGATGGTGCGAAAGTGGCCGAGCGCCGTCTCTGCCTCGGCCGCCGTCATCCCCACGCGCAGCGAGCCGATGCCGTCGTTGCGCAACGTCCACGCGGTGTCCCGAGCGGCGGTCGAATCGGTGGATGCGGGCGCCGCGGCCTGTCCGGCGGATGGCGACGCGACGGCGGTGCTGTCCGTCGCCACGGCGCCATCGTCGTCAGCCCCGCCGCACGCGGTGGAGAGGGCGAGCAGGCTGGCGATTACGGTGGATCGGGTCGAGATCATCATCCGGGACCGGCAGGGGGAGAGGGAAAGGCACGCGGCCTGCCTCGTGGCAGGCGCAGAGAGCCTGGATTTCGCACATCACGCGATGGAACGCATGCGCCGCAGCCTGAGCCTGGCCCTGATCGCGCTGGGAGCCACGGGACAGTACCTCCACGCGCAGCGCTGCCCGGAGAACCCGGCGTCGCGCGTGCGCCCCACGCTGCGGCACGGGGAGCTGGCGCTGGCAGGCACGTACCGCGCCCCGTTCGAGTTCCTCTGTGGCGCGCCGGCCACCGTGCGCGTAACCCGGGCCGCCGGCGAGCTGACGGCGTCGGTGCTGGCGGATGCCGGCTGCGCGCAGGCGGGGCGCACGCGCTGGGCGGGATTGATCCCCGGTCACGGACAGGCGTCGTTCCCCGCGCGCGCCGCGGGGCAGGACGGGCGGATGGTGGAGGCCGCGGGGCGCATCGCGGACCTGTGCACCATCGAGATCACCCACCAGCGCCGCACGAGCGCGTATCACCGCATGGACCCGGCCTGCCCGGGCGGCAACACGCCGCTGGTCGTCTTCGTCGGCGGGTTCGCGGACGAGCTGAACCGCAACGTGGTGCGCATCTTCTGCGCGTACGACGAGCGGTGGGAGCACACGCGCAAGATGTACTTTTCGCACGGCGACAGCGTGGGGGAGATGGCGCGCGCCATCCGCCAGCGCGCGCCGGGAGCCCCGCTGGCCATCATCGGCCACAGCTACGGCGGCAACATGGCGTACCTGCTGGCCCGGACGCTGGCGAACGACGCCGACGTGCGCCTGCTGGTCACGCTGGACCCGGTGTCGGGGGAGAGGGAGGGGAGCCAGGCGCCGCGGCCGCCGGGGGTGCGCCGGTGGATCAACGTGCGGGTGGGATCGGCGCCCGGCCTTTCCTCGTGCGGGCTGGCGGGCGCCATCGGCGGCGCGTGGGGCCCACAGCCCGCCGCGGACGCCGACCTGCGCTTTCCCCGCGACCCGGCGAAGGACGATCCCGACGACGACCACTGCAAGACGGAAGAGATGTTCCTGCTCGACGAGGTGCAGGCCGCCCTGGCGGCGGTGCGCTGAGAACGGGCTACATCACGCCCAGCGCGCGCAGCAGCAGAAACATCCCCAGGATCGCCGCCAGCACGCCCAGGCGCCGTGCCCCGCCCCGCGCGCGGATGCGCCCGTGCATCCGCTCCGTCCGCGGCGTGGGCCGGGGCACCGCCGCGGAGAGCACGCCCAGGATCGTCAGGATCAGCGGCGCCGCCCACTCCGGCTCCCGCCCCGCGAAGAACACCAGCAGCGCGGCGCCGGAGAGGAACGACGTCATGTACATCAGCCAGCCGCCGTTCGTCATCCCCACCCCTGAAATGCGGCGGAGCCAGCGGATGGGCATTCCCCCGCTCTCCCCGCGTGGACGGCCTCCGGCGGCGCCGGAACCCGGGCCCTGGCCTCCACCCCGGACCGGATCACCGAACTCCGTCTCGCGCGAGCGATCGGGTGCGCGGGAGATCGGGATCGCCCGGGGCGGAGAAAGTAAGCGCTGGCGGGCGCGAGACCAAGGTGCGGGTGCGACGGGTGTTTCTTGCAGGGTGATCCCCACCGGTGTATCTATCGGTTCCCGCTGACCGCCTTTCGATCGCCCGCATCCACGAAAACGAGGCTTTCCTTTACCCCATGCCGAGCTCAACCACAACGAGCGGCAGGCTTGCCGACGTGATCGGGGAGCGGCGCCGGTGGGCGCAGGGAAAGCTTGCGGCGTTCCCCCGCGCCGGTGGGTGGGCCCGGCTCCTGGGGGCGGCGGCCCTTGTGTGCCTGCCGGCGCTCGCCGCTCCGTGGGTCAGCCGCGCCCTCTTTCCCCGCCCGTCGGCCTTCAACTCCGACCTGGCCATCCCCGTGCTGATGACGCGCGCCAGGGAGTGGAGCCTGTTCGACGCCTACTACTGGGGCCAGGACCGGCTGGGCACGTGGCACCTGCTGCTGCTGCGGGCCGCCGGGCGGGTCTTCGGGCACACGTTCGACTACGCGGGGCTGCACCTGGTGGCCACGGCGTGGGTGCTGATGGCGGCCGTGGTGATGGCGCGCCTGGCGGGGGCCTGGGGGTGGGCGGCGGGGGGCCTGCTGGCCGCCGTTCTGGTGGGCAACTCCGATTCACGCTTCGTCCTCTTCGACGCCGCGCATCCCTACGCCTGGCAGATCACCGCGCTGCTGCTCGCCTGGTGGGGGCTCCGCGGGCTGGCCGGGCGGACGGCACCCGCCGGGCGGGGCCGGTGGCCGTTGCGCGCCGCCACCGCCTTCGCCGCGTTCCTGGCGCACTGGACGTCGCCGCTCAGCGGGCCGCTGCTCCTGATCGTCGCCGCCGTCGAAGCCGTCCGGGGGCGCGCGGTGGACGCGGCGCCGGGCCGCTCGGCACTCCGCAGGTGGGGTGAGGGCGTGCTCGTGGTGGGCGCGGGGATGATGGCCGAGCGGGGGCTCCGCGCCGCCTTCGACCTGTACGCCCACGCCCGGTTCGGGCACTACTTCCGGACCGGCCTGGTGCTCGACCGGGGGCACCTGGCGGACAACGCGCGGCGGGTGGCGAAGACGCTGGCCACGTCCGCCTCCATGCCCCTGCTGGTGGTGGCGACGGCCGGGGCGTGCGCCGCCGTGGTCGTGCTCTGGCGGGCGCGCGGCGGGCGGGTGCCCGCGTGGCGGGTGGAGGGCGCGGCGCTGGTGCTCGCCTGCTGGGCGATCGCGGCCGCCCAGCTGCCGGTGTTCGTCCTGGTGCGCCACGTGCGCGTGAACCAGTTCTCCGGGCGCTACTTCTCGCTCGTCTTCGTGTTCGGGACGCTGGCCGGGCTGCTCACGCTGGCCGGCCTGGCGGCGAGCATCCCCAGGCTGGCGCGCCGCTGGCGCACGGTGCTCGCGGCGGCGGGGGTGGCGGGGCTGGCGGTGGGTGTGCTGCGGGTGCCGGCGGCGTCCGCGGCGCGCCCGGACGCGCCGGCCAGGCTGGCCGCCCGCCTGGAGGCGCGGGCGCCCGGCGCGCCGCTCCTGGGCGGCTACTGGAGCACGTACGTCCTGGCGGCGCTCCAGCACCCCGAGACCATGCTGGAGCCGGTGCCGTGCGAAGGGCGGTACGTGCGCACGCCCTGGTGGGCCGAGGAGCTGCCCCGGCACCGGTGGGTGGTGGTGGGGCACACGTACGAGTGCCCCGACGCCGGCCCGCGCGACGCCCCCGCGCCCTGGGTATACCAGCACGGCGCGCTGCTGCGGCTGGCCCGCGCGCGCTGGGAGGGCGGCGCCGGCCTCACCCTGTCGCTCTACGAGAACGCCACCGCGCGCGCCGTGGCCCACGCGGCGGAGCCCGCGGCCGCCGCCTGGCGCTACTGCGACCCGGGCGCGGCCCTCCGGCTGCGCTTTCTCGCGCGCGCCGGCGCGCAGGTGATGGTCGCGCGCGCGGTCCGGTCGCCGGGCGCGACCCTTTGGGCCACGCCCGTCTTTGCCGACGGCAGGGTGGGAGGGCCGGTGCGCATGCGTGCAACGGGGCGCCTGCACCGCGCGGAGCTGCGCGCGGACGGCGCGCCGCTGGTGGGCGCGCGCATCACCGCGCGACTCTCCGCCCCGGTGCCGGACCCGCAGACGTGCCGGGCGGCGAACAGCTTCGTGGTCGGGGAGTGAGGTGCGATCCGGCAGATCTGCTGCATCCGCACAAAGACGGGTTCCTCACGTAGAGTTAGCGGAGTTAGCGGAGTTTTCTCGTGCCGTTTCCTCTGCCCTCACCGTCCGGAGCCGTTCGAAGCAGGCAGTGTGGACGCGATCGGCGCCCGGAATGAGACCGCGTACCTTATTCTTCTACCAGATCCGGGAAAAGAATGTGATATGATTGAGCGGCACCGACTTGGACACGACGGTCTGGGTGCGCGTGGCCGCGGACGTAGCCGAGGCGGGGGCCATCACCGCGCCAGCCAAAAAGCTCCAGGAGATCGCCCGCGAGCTTATGATATGATGTGACTTCCTGAGAGAGCGCACGCGCAGATCCTGCCGCCGGCACGGGACTTCGGCGCGCGACCGAAGGACCTCCTCTCGGCTGAGCAGGGGCCGGATCACGACGCGGATCCGGCCCCTTCGTTCTGCTGGCGAGGTCCTTCGGTCGGCGCGCCGGGTTCCCGGTCAAGGCGAGGTCAGCGCGGCGCCTCCCTCAGGAAGTCATGCACTCCATTGCCGGATCTGGTATTGGTCCGTCACCGCTCGTCATCCAGATCCCCGGATGAATCGGCCCCAAATACCAGTCAGCGGAATCAGCAGAAAAGCCTGTACTCTGCTGACCCCTCTGACTCTTCGTGAGGACAAATCGGTTGCTGAGCTGGATCAGCCCGCCAGCCCCGCCAGCGCACCCGCGGCGCCGATGCGCTCCGCCAGCGCGGGGACGCCGTCCGGATCGGCCTCCGCCTGCGCCTGGAGCGCGTGCGTGAACAGCGCGTCCGCCGCCAGCAGCGGAAGCGCGTCCTCGCGCAGGGCCCCCGCCCCGCCCGCCAGCAGCCGCGCGTAGATCGTCAGCGCGCCCTCCGCCAGCGCGTCCGCCACCGGCAGACGTTCGTCCGCGGGGAGCGCGACGAGCATGGCCTCCAGCAGCGCGGGCGGCGCGCCGTTCAGCCGCCCGCGCACCCACGCCTCCGCAGCCGTCACGCGGGCGCGCCGGCGGCCAGCAGCGGGCGCACCAGCTCCGGCACGCGGTCCAGCGCCTCCTGCAGCCGCGACGGATCGCCCACGCCGGCCTGCGCCATGTGCGGCTTGCCGCCGCCCTTGCCCCCCACGATCGCGGCGACCTCGCGGACCACCGCGTCGGCGCGAATGCCGCGCTGTATCAGGTCGTCCGTCACCACCGCGACGATCATCGGCTTGCCCTCGGTCTCCGCCAGCACGGCGACGCCGCTCCCCAGCCGCTCGCGGAGGAGGTCGCCCAGCGCCTTCATCTCGTCCACGCTGCCGAACGCGCCGCCGGAGACCACGACCCGCGTTCCATCCACCGCGGCCGCGCCGTTCAGCAGCGTCGTCACGGCGTCGGCGCCGCCGGAGGTGCGCGCCTTTTCCAGCTGCTTCTGCAGGTCGCGCGTCTGCTCCACCACCTGCTGAATGCGGGGGATCAGGTTCTCCTCCTTCGTCCGCAGCAGCCCGGCCGCCTGGCGCAGCGTGGCCTCGTCGCGGCGCACGCGCTCGAACGCCTCGCGCCCCGTCACCGCCTCGATGCGCCGCACGCCCGCCGCAACGCCGCTCTCGCTGGTGATGCGGAAGAGGCCGATCTGCCCCGTCGTCCGCACGTGCGTGCCGCCGCACAACTCCATCGACACGCCGGGGATCTCGATCACCCGCACCACGTCGCCGTACTTGTCGCTGAACAGCGCCATGGCGCCGCGGCCGATGGCCTCCTGGTACCCCATCTCGTTGGCGCAGACGTCGTAGTTGGCCCAGACCGCCTCGTTCACCAGCCCCTCCACCTCGGCGATCTCGCCCGGCGTCATGGGCCCCGTGTGCGCGAAGTCGAAGCGCAGCCGGCCGGGCTCGACGACGGAGCCCTGCTGGTGCACGTGGTCGCCCAGCACGCGGCGCAGGGCGGCGTGCAGCAGGTGCGTGGCCGTGTGGTTGCGCTCCGTGTCGCGCCGCGCCGGCTCCTCCACCTCCGCCGTCACCGTCCCCGGCGCGAAGTCGCCCTCCACCGTGCCGACCACGGCGATGCGGCCCGCCACCTTTCGCACCTCGGTTACCGTCATCGACCACCCGTCGCCGCGCACGTGGCCGCGGTCGCTCACCTGGCCGCCGCTCTCGGCGTAGAACGGGTTCTCGCGCAGCTGCAGGGCGATGCGGCCGTCCTCCATCCGCCGGAACGCCAGCACGTCCGTCTCCAGCCCCACCGAGCGGTAGGCCGCGTAGTCCTGCTCCGCGCCCTCCGCCCCCGGCACCTCTTCCCACCCCATCGCCAGTGCGTCCGCCTCCACGCCGATGCCGGCGGAGGCGCGGTCCGCGCGGCTGCGGGCGCGCTGACCCTCCAGCGCCTGCTCGAAGCCGGCCAGGTCCACCTCGTAGCCGCGCTCGCGCGCCATCAGCTCCGTCAGGTCCACCGGAAAGCCGAAGGTGTCGTACAGCTTGAAGACGTCCGCCCCCGCGATGGTGCCGGATCCGCCCGCGGGCGCCAGCTGGTCGAACAGCTTGAGGCCGCTCTCGATGCGCTCCAGGAACGCCACCTCCTCCGCCCGCACGTTGCGGGTGATGTACTCCCGGCGCGCCATCAGCTCCGGATACGCCACGCCCATGCGGTCGATCACCGTCTCCACCACCTCCACCAGCGTGGGCTCGCGGCGGCCCAGCAGCCAGGCGTGGCGCACCGCGCGGCGCAGGATGCGGCGCAGCACGTAGCCGCGCCCCGCGTTGGACGGAAACACGCCGTCCGCCAGCAGGAACGCCGTGGCGCGGGCGTGGTCCGCCAGCACGCGGTACGAGACCCCCTGCGGCGTGTGGTAGTCGTACGGCACGCCCACGACTTCCACCGCGCGGGTGATGACGTCGGTGAACAGGTCCGTCTGGTAGTTGGTGTCCACGCCCTGCAGGATGCTGGACAGGCGCTCCAGCCCCATCCCCGTGTCCACGCACGGCGCGGGGAGCGGATGCAGCTCGCCGTCCGCGTCGCGGTCGTACTGCATGAACACCAGGTTCCAGAACTCCAGGATCTCGCCCTTTTCGGTAAGCTCCTCGAACTCCTCGCGCGTGACCGCGGTGCCGCGCGTCTCGGGGGGCCGCCGGTCGAAGTGGATCTCCGAGCAGGGGCCGCAGGGCCCGGTGTCGGCCATCTGCCAGAAGTTGTCCTTGTCCCCCAGGCCGAAGATGCGCTCCGGCTTGATGCCGGCGATCTCCAGCCACAGCTGCCGCGCCTCGTCGTCGGTGTGGTGGACGGTGACCCACAGCCGGTCGGGGTCGATGCCGAAGTCCACCGTCATCAGCTCCCAGGCAAAGCGGATCGCGTCGCGCTTGAAGTAGTCGCCGAACGAGAAGTTGCCCAGCATCTCGAAGAAGGTCTGGTGCCGGGCCGTGACCCCCACCGCCTCCAGGTCGTTGTGCTTGCCGCCCGCGCGCACGCACTTCTGGCTGCTGGCGGCGCGGGTGAACGGCACCTCCTCCATCCCCAGAAACACCTTCTTGAACGGCACCATCCCCGCGTTCACGAACAGCAGGGTGGGGTCGTCCTTGGGCACCAGGTTGGACGACGGGCGTACGGTGTGCCCCTGGCGGGCGAAGTAGTCCAGGAATCGGGAGCGGATCTCGTCGGCGCGCATGTATCCGTCAGGTACGGGCTTGCAAGGCGTGGAACTGGATAACATAACGCGCCCTGCGCATGCGTCTCAAGGTGTGCACGGCCGCACACCGGGAGAAACGGATGCCGGGTTCCCCCTGGAGGGCACGATCCATGATGGGCTCCGGCGGCACCACGGCCGGCGGCGCTGGACACGAGACGACCAGGAGGTCCACCATGCGCGGGATCGGCAGGACGGTTCGCAGCGGCGTCTTTACGGCGGGGGTGCTGGGGAGCCTGGGCTTCGGCGCGGCGGGGGCGTTCGCCCCCGTGGCGGAGGCCTCGGCTCCGCCCACCTGCAGGCCCGACCAGTGCAACACCTACTGCGTGGCACGCCACGGCCCGTTTGCGCACGGCGAGTGCTGGGGCGACGAGTGCGTGTGCGCGATCTGACCACCCCGCCGCGCGCGTAGCCGGCCCGGGCGCCGCCGGGAGCCAGGCCCCGCCGGCCGCTCCCGCTCCCGCGGCGCCCGGGCGGCGTCACGCGCGCGGCGGGGTGACATCCCGGAGCAGCGGAGGAGCAGAGGAGTGAGCGCCTCTTCTCCTCTGCTCCTCTTTGCGTGGCCCGGATCGAGCCCGGACGCGGCGCCGTCCCGGGTCCGGTGAAGACGACGCTGCCCGGCGGGGGATGGAACTCACGGACGTGCAGGCGTGGTACACCCCGCTCACCGCGGCCGGCCCTCCGCCTTGCGCGTACGCGGCGTGAGGAAGTACCGTGGCCGGCACAACGCAATTCCGACGACGACCGTCACCCGGCGCACAGCCGGGCGCCCCGCGCGGTGCCCACGTGCCGCGCGGAGCGTCTTTTCCCGGACAGGAACACGCAGAGGATGGAAGAAGACGAGACCCGGGGCACGCACGCGCGGCCGGACGCCGACGCGTTCGAGCGCGAGATGACCACGGACCTGGACGACCGCACGGACGACAGGCCGCGCGGAATGCCGCTGCACACCCGCATCCTGCTGGGGCTGGTGCTGGGCGCCGTCACGGGGCTGGCCGCAAGCGCCCTGCTGGGCCCGGAGGACCCGCGGCTCGCCTGGACGGTGCGGCACCTGGCGCAGCCGATCGGCGGGCTGTTCGTGCGGCTGCTGCTGATGGTGGTGGTCCCGCTCGTCTTTTCCGCGCTCGTGGTGGGGGTCGCGGGGGTGGGCGACATCCGCAAGCTGGGGCGCGTGGGGCTCAAGGCGTTCGGCTACACGCTGGTGGTCTCCGCCATCTCCGTGGCCATCGGCCTTACGCTGGCGAACACCATCCGCCCCGGCGAGCGCGTGTCGGCGCAGACGGCGGCGGCGCTGGAGGCGCGCTACGGCGAGCAGGCGCAGGCCCGCGTGGAGGCCGCGGGCATCGGCGAGGGCGGCGCGAAGAAGGCGCCGCTGACCGAGGCGGTGGAGACGCTCATCCCCGCCAACCCCGTCGCCGCCATCGCGGGCGAGACGCCCAACCTGCTGCACCTGATGTTCTTCGCCCTGGCCCTGGGGGTGGCGTGCACGCTGGTCAAGGCGTCCGTCGTGGCGCCGTTCCTCCGGGTGATGGACGGGCTCTTCGAGATCTCGGTAAAGCTCATCGAGCTGATCATGAAGATGGCGCCCTACGCCGTGTTCGCGCTGCTCTTCGCCAACACGGCGGGGTTCGGGCTGGACCTGCTGGCGACGCTCGCGTGGTTCGTGCTCACGGTGCTGCTGGGGCTGGCCATCCAGATGTTCGGCGTCTACTCGCTGTCCGTGCGCCTGCTGTCCAGGATCTCGCCGCTGGAGTTCTTCCGGCGGATCAAGACGGTGCTGCTCACCGCGTTCAGCACCTCGTCCAGCAACGCCACGCTCCCCACGGCGCTGCGGGTGAGCGAGCAGAACCTGGGCGTGCCGCCGCAGATCAACTCCTTCGTGCTGACGGTGGGGGCCACGGCCAACCAGAACGGGACGGCGCTGTACGAGGGGGTGACGGTGCTCTTTCTGGCGCAGATCGCGGGCGTGGACCTGTCGCTGGCGCAGCAGGTGACGGTGGCGTACCTGGCCATCCTGGGCGGCATCGGCACGGCGGGCGTGCCGTCGGGGTCCATCCCCTTCATCATCCTGGTGCTGAGCACCATCGGGGTGAACCCGGCGCTCATCGGCATCATCCTGGGCGTGGACCGCATCCTGGACATGTGCCGCACCACGCTCAACGTGGCGGGCGACATCACCGCCGCCACCTACGTCGCACGCTCCGAAGGCCATCCCCTGCTGGACGAGCCCGGCTCCGTCGCCCTTCCGCGGGCGGCGTAGGAAAACTACAAAAGACTGGCCTCACACAGAGTCAACAGAGTTTTTACTCTGCTAACTCCGCTGACTCTGTGTGAGGCCCGGTCTTTTGTATTTCGGTCGATGGAACGGCGTCGCGCAGCCCTACCGCCGCAGCGCGACGACGAGGGAGCGCAGCCACGGCTCGCGCATCTCCGGCCGCTCCACCAGCTCCGCCGCGAACCGCTCGCGCTCGTCGCGCTGCCGCGCCTTCTCGTGGATCTTGTACGCGACGCGGAGCGCCTCCAGCCGCTCGGGGGCGTGGTCCGGACCGGCCAGGTTCTCCGTGCCCCAGTGCTCGTACCCGTTGGAGCGCATCGTCTTGTCCTGGTGGTTCCCCAGCCAGCTCCAGAACCACCAGTCCACCGACACGCCCCGCAGCGCGCCCCGCGGATAGTCCTTTGCCCAGTCCACCCGCTGGAACCAGCGCCAGGTGTTGGGGCTGTTCCTGGTGCGGCTGGTGATGCCGATCCAGCGCAGCCGCCGCCGCACCGCGTGCACGTCCACCCCCTCGTCGCGCGCCCAGCGGGAGAGGAACGCGGACAGCTGGCCGAACGTGCCGCCGCTGGAGACCAGGTCCACGAACGCGATCGGCCGCGGCGCGGACGCGATGGCGGCCGGATGCAGCCCCAGCGCCGCGTGCTGCCGCCGCAGCGCCCGCAGCGCCGGCGCGGAAACCCACTCCGTACCCACCTGCAGCGACACGCTCAGCAGGTCGCACCGGTCCGCCCACGGCGTGTCGGCCAGCGCGCCCGTCAGGTAGTCGAACAGGTTCTCCGGCGATCGGCCCACGAACACCAGCCGCGCGTCGCCCGCGCGGGCCAGCACCCGCGCCGTGCACGCGCGCACCTCCGGCAGCAGCTCGCGAAAGCGGGTGGGGATGTACCAGTACGGGCGCTCCGGCGGCGGCGCGCTCAGCAGCCGCCCCAGCTGCTCGCGCCGGCGCACGTCCCAGCGAAACGGCACCACCCCGGGTTCCCTCATCGGCGGACGCGGGTCAGGCCCGGGCCAGCCGCGCCACGCCGTCGATCAGCCGCTCCACGTCCTCTTCCGTGGTGTACGGCGCCACGCCGGCGCGGATCAGCCCGCCGCAGTCCGAAAGCCCCAGCACGTCGCAGACGGTGGTGGCGTAGAAGTCCCCGTTCCACACGAACACCCCCTCCGCTCCCAGCCGCCGCGCCGCCTCGTCCGGCGTCACGCCGTCGATGGTGAACCCCGCCGTGGGCGTGCGCTCCCCGTCCTCCGGCGGGCCGTATACGTTGACGCCCGGGATGGCGGTGAGCCCGCGGTACAGCCGCGCGAACAGCCACGATTCGTGGCGGTGGATGGCCTCGTAGCCGCCCCACAGCGCCTCGCGCAGGTGGATGGCCGCCTCTTCGCCCAGCGACGCGATCCAGTCCACCGCCGCGCCCGTCCCCACGATCCCTTCGTGGTTCAGCGTCCCCGTCTCCCACCGCTCCGGCGCCGCGTTGCTCGCGGGCGGCACCTTGTACGGCGTAAGCCGCTCCAGGTGCTCCGCGCGCCCCCACAGCATCCCCACGTGTGGGCCGAAGAACTTGTAGGCGCTGCACGCCAGGAAGTCGCACCCGATCGCCTGCACGTCCGGCAGCCGGTGCGGCGTGTAGTGCACCGCGTCCACAAAGCTCAGCGCCCCCGCCGCCCGCGCCCGCGCCGCCACCCCCGCCACGTCGTTCACCGTGCCGATGGCGTTGGACGCCGCGCCCACCGCCAGCAGCCGCGTCCTCGACGAGAGCACCGCGTCCAGCGCATCCAGGTCCAGCGTGAACGTCTCCGGGCTGAAGGGCACCACGTGCACCGTCATCCCCCGGTCCTCCGCCAGCCGCACCCAGGGCGCCACGTTGGCCTGGTGATCCAGCTGGCTCACCACGATCTCGTCCCCCGGCCCCCACTCGCGCCCCAGCGAGCGGGAGAGGTGGAACGCGAGCGTGGTCATGTTGGCTCCGAACGCCACCTCGCGCGGGGAGGGCGCGTTCAGCAGCGCCGCCACCTTCTCGCGCGCGGCGGTGATGGCCGCGTCCGTCTCCTCGCTGGTGGCAAAGAAGCCGTGCGTGTTGGCGTTGTGCATCAGCAGGTAGTCGCGCACTGCGTCGGCCACCTGGCGCGGCACCTGGCTGCCCCCCGGCCCGTCGAAGAACGCGATGGGCCTGCCGCCCACCCGCCGCTCGAACACCGGAAAGTCGGCGCGCACGCGGGTGGAGAACGGATCACTCATCTGGAAAGCACGCTGCAGGCGAAATGGATACGGGCGAATGCCCGGAGCGCAGCGAATGTAGGAAGGATGCCGCCGACGAAACAGCCCCGGCGATGACCGGGGCTGTCGATTCCATCTCACAAGCACGTGCAGTCCTGAGCGCCTCCATCAACCGGCGCTCGGAGCTTCATCCAACCGGACCGCACCGTCCGGGAAACGAGCTGTGATCTCCAACTCACCGCCCATCGCTTCGACATACCGGCGCACGGAACTGAGGTAGACGTCCGGACGCCGTTCGAGCTTCGAAACCGACGCCTGCGTGGTGCCCATGGCAGCCGCAAGTTCGTCCTGCGTCACGTTGCGCGCCTGCCGTAGACGGTACAGCGGCGTTTCGAGAAGCATCTCACGGGCGCCGGCCTCTACCTCGGCGATGCGCTCGGGGCTCCAGTCCGCCATCAGCTCACGGAACTTCCTGGCCATTCTCACTTCTCCTCGCGGATCTCCCGCAGGTGCTGGTCGTACAGGTCATCCGCGACCTGGATGAAGGACGCATACCAGCGTTTGTCGCCCGTCTTGTCGCCACCGATCAGCAAGATCGCGATTCGCCTCGGGTCGAATGCATAGAGGATGCGGTACGGTCTTCCTTCGTGCTGAACCCGCAGTTCGCGCATGTGCCGGTGGCGAGAGCCATAGATCGCGGAACTGTGCGGATCGCCCAACCCAGGTCCGTGCTCCTCGAGCAGAAGAACCGTTTTCGCGATCTTGTTCTGTTCCTCGGCCCTCAGGCCATCCCACCATTCCCTGAACTCATCCGTGAACTCAACCTCGTACACCATACGTTAACACCTCCCCGACATTCCTTCAAGGGAATCCCACCCAATACTCCAAGTAAACAGAGAGAACAAAAAAATGTCGTGGGGAGAGATGCGCAATCCGTACTCATTTGCCGTCACCGGTGAGCACGACAGGATGACGCGGAAGAAATCGTCTTCCGCGTCCTCTCTTTCCTCCGTCCACCGCGTGTTGCTTTTCCTATGCACCACCACACAAAAGCGGAGGGCGGAGACGCAAGCCCGTCTCCACCCTCCGCTGATTTTACCGTCTACCGTCCAAGGTGCAGCGTCCGCGGTCCCGGTTCAGGACAGCGCCCAGAACCCTTCCAGGGCGTGCCCGTCGGGGCTCTCGCGCAGCTTCTCGAAGGCGCGGTTGCGGATCTGGCGGATGCGCTCGCGCGTAACCCCCAGCATGCTGCCGATCTCCTCCAGCGTGCGCTCCTCGCCCTCGTCCAGACCGTAGTACAGGTAGAGGATCTTGCGCTCACGCTCGGTGAGGTACTTTTCGAACATCTTCTCCAGGAACTCGCGCCGGGCCTGGGCCTCGACCTCTTCCTCGATCTGGTCGGCCTCGCTGCCGGCAAAGCGCTCGCCAAAGCTGGCCGAGTCGCGGTCGCCCCGGTCCAGCGGCGCGTCCAGCGAAAGCTCGCTGGCGGCCACCCGGCGCAGCGCGCGGATGGTGTCCACCGGCTCGCCCATGTCGTCGGCGATCTCTTCGTCGGTGGGCGAGCGGCCCATCTGCTGGGTCAGCGCCGTCTCCACCCGCGACAGGCGGACGAGGTTGGAGTTCTGGTTCAGGGGAATGCGCACCGAGCGCGTCTGCTCGGCGAGGGCCTGCAGCACCGTCTGGCGAATCCACCACACGGCGTAGGAGATGAACTTGACGCCCTTGTCGGGGTCGAACTTCTTCACGGCCTTGAGCAGCCCTTCGTTTCCGATGCACACCAGCTCGGCCAGGCCAAGGCCGCGGCCCTGGTACTTCTTCACGTAGGAGATCACGAAGCGCAGGTTCGCCGTCACCAGGCGCTCGGCGGACTGCTTGTCTCCGGCGCGCGCCCGGTGGGCAAGAGCGCGCTCCTCGGCGGGATCGTCGATCAGCGGATACTTTTCAACATCCTGCAGGTACTGATCGAACGAGTCCAGGGCCCGTGAGCTCAAAAACATGTTAGCTCGTCCTTTTGGTAAAATGACGAGAGCAGCGAGCCTCGGTGGTGTACGAGGCCCCGCTGCCCTCAGTTCACGCGGAGCGGCTTGTCTCCCGGATGTCCGTCATAACCGGTCAATGTAGGCCCGAAAGCGTCCAAAGTCAAATCTTTTTCTCCGGACGCACCCGTGGGCCCGGTCGCCGGCGCTAATAGCCTCGGACGCCCGGAAGGTTCCGCAGCTCCGCCCAAATGCGGTCCCGGCGCCCGCCGCAAATCCTGCGCCCGCAGGCGTATCAGAACGCCTCCCGCTGGACGGTGAAGACGGCCTAAGTGCCCGTCAATCTTTACGATACGAACGGGCGCCGCGATCGACGAAGCTCTCGCCGAGGTGGTCCGCATCAACAGGCTGAGGCGCGGCGGCGGACATCGCCCTGCGTCCGACGGCGCCCCCCTCTCCCGGCCTCTCCCCCATGAACCCCATGGGCGAGAGGGGAATTCGATTGCGTTACGACAATTCATCGGGCGCATGCTCCCTCCCCCACGCACTTTGTGGAGGAGGGCCAGAGAGGGGGCGCCGTCGGGTGCAGTTCGATTCCCGTCGCCGAGGCGTGATGATAGGCAAGTCGGTCAGGACCGCGGCTGCCCCTCGCGCGCGGCCTTCCGGTCCTTGAGCGCCCGCCACAGGTAGTACGCCGGGATCCCCGCCAGGATGATCGCGAAGCCGAGCAGCGTCTCCTTCGCGTTGTTGATGGCGGAGTTCAGCAGCATCCCCGTCGCGGCGAGAAGGAAGACGATGGGCACCACGGGATAGCCCAGCGTGCGGTACGGACGCGGCACGTCCGGGCGGGTGCGGCGCAGGCGAAAGACGGCGAGCACCGCCAGCGCGTAGAAGGGCCAGATGCCCAGCACGAACGAATCCGCCAGCTGCTGGAAGTTGCGGCCCAGCACGTACGCGATCCCCAGCCCCGCCGCCAGCCCGATGGCCGCGTACGGCGTGCGCCAGCGCGAGTGCACCGCCGCGATGGGGCTGAAGAAGTTGCCGTCCGCCGCCATCGCGTACAGGATGCGCGGCCCCGTCATGGTGCTGCCGTTCAGCGCGCCGAAGGTGGAGATCATCACCATCCCCGCCACCACCGACGCGCCCACCGCGCCGAACACCTTCTGCGCCACGTCACTGGCCACCAGCGTGCTGGCCGCCATCTCCTGCATCGTCATCACCCACAGGTACGCGGCTACGATGGACAGGTAGATGGCCGCCACCGCCAGCACCCCGCCGATGATGGCGCGCGGCATGGTCCGGCCCGGGTCCTTGACCTCGCCGGCGATGAAGGTGAGGTCCGCCCAGCCGTCGTACGCCCACATCACCGACACCAGCGCCAGGCCGAACCCGATCCACGACGCCGGCGCCATCCCGTTGGGGTTGGCCAGCGCGCCGCCGCCGCCGTCGCCCAGCAGGAACGCGACGATCGCCAGGCCCACGATGCACGCGATCTTGGCGCCCGTGCTCAGGTTCTGCACCACCGCCCCCCATTTTACCGAGCGGATGTTGGCCAGTCCCAGGAGCAGGATGGCGCCGGCCGCCACCCACCGCACCCACCCCGCGCCGTAGCCGAACAGCCGCCCCGCGTACTCCGCGAAGATCATGGCGATGGCGCCCAGCGCGCTGGGGCGGATGACCAGCAGCTCCGTCCAGCCGAAGAGGAACGCCGGCAGCGGCCCGTACGCCTCGCGCAGAAAGACGTAGATGCCGCCGGAGCGCGGGTACATGGCCGCCAGCTCGGCGATGGTCAGCGCGCCCATCAGCGCCACCAGCGCGCCCACGATCCAGATCATGCTGAACGCGCCCAGCGTCTCCACGCGCTCCGCCACGGTGCTGGGAACGCGGAAGATGCCGCTGCCGATGGTCGATCCCACCAGCACCGCCGCCGCGCTCCAGATGCCCAGCCGGCGCGGCAGCCCGTCGTGAAAAGAGCCGGTTTCCTGATCGGGGAGCACGGGCGTGCCGCGCGCCGGGTCGATGACGCTCATCGGGAGATTGGCGGATGGGATGGGGTGAGCCCTGCCGAGCGGCCGAGGATGCTTTTGGATACAATCGGAAGATACGCGCGCTCCACCCTGCCTCACAACGGCGACGGTGGGATGACGACCGCACGGCGCGGATGGAACGCCGCGACCGCCGGGGGGCCACGGGATAAATCCGGGTTGAACCGTGGGTTGAAACCGGGTTGAAACCCGGGGCTAGAAATGCCACAAGCCCCGTCTCTGCTCGTTCCTCGTAAAACGGGGCTTCAACCGCTCCCACAGGTCGGGTGCCGACACCGCCGATACTCTTGCGTGCACGCGGGGCCTCGACACGCGCGCCGGACGGCGCCCACGCGAGCGGGTGAAGCCCCGCTGGGCGAGCTCCGCGAGCCCAGGGCGGGGCTTATGGCCGTCATAGCCTCGGGTTCGCATGGGCCCGGCCCCGCTGCCCTCTGGCGAACCTTCGCATCACGTGTCAGTATCACACGAATCACCACCGGTCACCGCGGGCGGGTCGCGCCGCGCGGAATCATCCCGAGAACGGCATCATCATCCAATGCCCATGCGAACCCCCGTCCGGCATCTGGCCGTCGGACTCGCGGCGCTGCTCGCCGCCGCCCCCACGCCGGCGCAGCAGGCGCAGACGCCGCCGTCGCAGCTCACCGTGGAGCGCATCTTCAGCGGCGAGTTCCGGCTGCAGGGCCTGCCCGCCATCCAGTGGCTGAACGACGGCCAGCGCTACACCTTCGTGGGCGACGGCGGCGACCTGATGGTGGAAGACGCCGCCAGCGGCCGCCGCGAGGTCCTGGTCCCGGCGAGCGCGCTGGTGCCGCAGGGCGCCCAGCGGCCCATTGCCATCGAGGACTACCAGTGGTCCGCGAACGAGCGCAAGCTGCTCATCTACACCAACACGCAGCGCGTCTGGCGGTCCAACACCCGCGGCAAGTACTACGTGTGGGACCTGGACCGCCGCGCCCTCGCCCCTGTGAGCACGCAAAACGGCTGGCAGCAGTTCGCCAAGTTCTCGCCGGACGGATCCAGGGTGGGCTTCGTGCGCGACAACGACCTGTTCGTGGCCGACCTGGCCGGCGGCCGCGAGGTGCGGCTCACGCAGGACGGCAGCGAGACCATCATCAACGGCACCTTCGACTGGGTGTACGAAGAGGAGCTGGGGCTGCAGGACGGCTGGCGCTGGAGCCCCGACGGCCAGCGGATCGCGTTCTGGCGCATCGACCAGTCGCCCGTCCGCACCTTTTACATGATCCAGGAGACGGACAGCCTCTACTCGCAGCCCATCGCCCTGCGCTACCCCAAGGCCGGGACGCCCAACCCCATCGCCCGCATCGGGGTGGTGGGCGTGGGCGGCGGGGCCACGACGTGGATGGACACGGGGAACGATCCCGAGGCGCTGCTGGCGCGGATGGAGTGGGCCGAGTCGCCCACGGAGGTGATGATCCAGCGCGCCAACCGCATTCAGAACCGCGTGGACGTGCTGCTGGCCGACGCCACCACCGGCCGCACCCGCCCGCTGTTCACCGAGTCGGACGCGGCGTGGGTGGACGTGCACGACGACTTTCACTGGATCGAAGGCGGCCGCCAGTTCCTGTGGTCCAGCGAGCGCGACGGGTTCAACCACCTGTACGTGTACAACCGCGACGGCAGCGTGGCGCGCCAGCTTACCCGCGGGCCCTGGGAGGTGACGCGGGTGATGGGGGTGGACGAGCGCGGCGGCTGGGTGTACTTCGGCGCCACCGAGGAGGGGCCGGCGGAGCGCCACGTGTACCGCGTGCGGCTGAACGGCCGCGGCGGCGTGGAGCAGCTGAGCCGCGAGGCGGGAACGCACAACGCCACCATCAGCCCCGCCGGCACCTACTACCTGGACGCGTATTCCACGATCTCGACGCCCGCCGTCACGCGCCTGCACCGCGCCAACGGGGCCGAGGTGCGCACGCTGGTGGACAACGCGCGGGTGCGTGAGACGCTGGGGCGGCTGGCCGTGCGCGCGCCGGAGTTCTTCACCATCCGCACGCAGGACGGCACGGAGCTGAACGCGTGGATGATCAAGCCCGCGGACTTCGACCCGTCGCGGAAGTATCCGGTACTGATGTACGTCTACGGCGGCCCGGGCTCGCAGACGGTGTCGAACGCGTGGGGCGGCAGCCGCTACCTGTGGCACCAGTCGCTGGCGCAGCGCGGCTACATCGTGGTGAGCGTGGACAACCGCGGCACCGGGGGGCGCGGCCGCGAGTTCAAGAAGATGGTGTACCTCAAGCTGGGCCAGCAGGAGGCGGCGGACCAGATCGAGGCGGCCGGCTGGCTGGCGCAGCAGCCGTACGTGGACCCGGCCCGCATCGGCATCTGGGGGTGGAGCTACGGCGGATACATGACGGCCATGGCGATGACGCGGCCGGGCGCGCCGTTCAAGGCCGGCATCTCGGTGGCGCCGGTGGCGGACTGGGGGCTGTACGACACCATCTACACCGAGCGCTTCATGCGCACCCCGCAGGAGAACCCCGAGGGGTACCGCCTGGGCGCGCCGGTGAGCGCGGCGGCCAACCTGCGCGGCAGGCTGCTCATCGTGCACGGCACCGGCGACGACAACGTGCACTTTCAGAACAGCGTGCGGCTGGCCAGCGCGCTGCAGGCGGCGGGAAAGCAGTTCCAGTTCATGGCCTACCCCGACCGCACGCACTCCATCAGCGGCGGCCCCACCAGCGCGCACCTGCACACCATGCTGACCGACTGGATCCTGCAGAACCTGTAGGTGCGTGAGTGCGGAAGTGCGTGAGTGCGTGAGATGGTGAATGAGAAGAGGCCCGTTCCCGGTACCGGGGGCGGGCCTCTTTCGTGTGTCGAGCTGCGCTTTGCTGGATCGGGATCAGCGGCCAGTGATCCACGGGGTGCGTGCATGCGACCCGCGCCGGAATCCATAACTCCAGCACCCGTTCACCCGTTCACCCGTTCACCCGTTCACCCGTTCACCTGTTCACCCGTTCACCCGTTCACCCGTTCACCCGTTCACCCGTTCACCCGTTCACCCGTTCACACGAAAAGGGCGGGGATCGCTCCCCGCCCTTCGCCTTCTCAGACCCGCGTAGAGCGGATCAGTGGTTCCCGTGCGCCTCGGGGTGGTGATACGCGTCCAGCTCCTCCTTGAACTGGCCGGCGCCCGGGCCGTAGCCCGTGCGGCCCACGCGGTTGGGCACCTCGATCACGACCTCGCCGATGTTGTTGTCGTACGAGGCTTCCTTGAACATGTGGCACATGCCGTTGGAATCCTTGGCCGGGCACACCTCGCCCGCTTTCTGCGCGAACGGCGGGTTGGCCGTGATGCGGATCACGTAGCGGCCCGGCGGCACCGGCTCGTTGGGATCCGACAGCACGAAGAGCTGGCCGGGCAGCTGCTTGACGTACATGTCGCCAAAGCCGGTGCTGATGCCCTGGTTGCCATGGATGGTCAGGTTGCCGCAGTTCATGTAGTAGCGGGCCTTGGGAGCCGTGCCGTCCTGCGCCCAGGGCGTGGTGTCCAGCATGCAGAAACCGCGCTTGCGGGCCTGCACCGCCGTGCCCAGCGAGCCGTCCGAGTTCACGGGGAGGATCTCGTACGTGGCGTAGTTGCGGAAGTGGAAGTGCGCGTGGCAGCTGGCGAACTCGAACAGCCCATCGGTGTCGCTGAAGTTGCCGTCGCCGTTGGGGTCCATGTGCGCGAGCGGGTCACCCACGTACAGGTCCGCGTCGCCCACGTTGTTGATCAGCACCGAGAAGCGCAGCGAGCGCTGCGTGCCGGTGGGGATGTTGCCCTCCTCCACGCTGCACTGCCCCTGCACGAACTCTTCCTCGCGCACCACCCACGAGCTGGCGATGGTGCGGGTGTCCACCACCAGGTCCGGCGTGCCGATCAGGTCCTGCTGGGCCGCCTGGGAGATCCGCTCCGGCGCCGAGAGCCCGCCCACGGCCCGTTCGCACGCGGCCACCGTCCCGATCGTCAGCAGCGCCGCGGCGCCCCATCCAAATACCGAAAGTCTGCGCATCCGTCGTCTCCACGAGGAGGGGGTGAAATACGGGGACCCTTGTCCCCGGGGGGTGCCCGCGGCGGGGACCGCGGGCCGATGAACCACTATGGTGCACCATGCGCATTCCGGTGCACGCGAGGCACTGCGAATTGCGCTCTTTTTGGCGGATTGCATTAGTCTGCGAGACTGGCCCGCGGACCGGCACTGCAAACAGCGGTACGGCGCCGCGGGACTGCGTGCGGCTGGAGAAGTCCTGGTGCTACCTGTCGGGTTTCCGCGAAGCCTCAGGTACTGCAGGGGAGTTTCGGCGGAGGGTGCTGCCCGGCCCGGCGCTCCCGTCCTTCGACCGGGGCGGCCGAAACAGTGCGGGAACGGTGTGTCTTAGTACAAGACCCGTGCCACACATCTGCAGCAGATCGGGTCCACCCGCCGAGAGGCCCTGCGCGCCTGTCATCAGGGATCGGCTGTGGCTTTGTACAGATGGTACGCCTCGCCGCGTCGTTGCTTGCACGCTAGCAAGAGAAGGCGCTTTAGGAGCTATGGATTTCCTGCACAATTTTCCGCGCCGGGGAAAAGTGTGCAGCGCGACACCTGGCGATCGGGTTTCTCGCCATCCGGAACCCGGTGTCGGCGAACAGGATCGGCCGTGCGCCCGCGAGAGGAGCCTGCGGATCAGGCGTCAGCGCAGCGCGAAGGTGTAGCTCACCCCGCCGGAGACGGCGTCGAAGTTCTGCAGCGCAGCTAGGAGCGCCACCCCGTGCACCGGGCCCAGCCGCACGCCCGTGCTGGGCCGCTCGCCGTCGTACTCGGCCACCAGGGTGATCCAGCGGTGCGGCGCCACCGACACGCCACCGAACAGCCCGTCGAACTGGCGGCCCCTGGCGCGCAGCCCCAGCACGTCGTGGCCGTATCCCACGTGCAGCCCCACCGCACCCGCGACCGTCGCGGCCGTCTTCGAAGCCACGGCGTACGTGGCGTGAAAGCGCCGCGTCCCCACGATGTCGTGTACGCCCACCGCGACCGCCGGGCGGTAGGCGCCCTCCTTCAGCAGCCGCACGCGCACGCTCACCATCCGGTCCCCGAGCGCCTGGCGGGGCACGTCCGCGATCCGCGTCAGCCGCAGCCCCACCTCCACGAACGGCAGAAAGCCCACCGTGGCGAACTGCGCGATCACCGCGTTCTCGTCGGCCCTGCCGCTGTGGTAGTCACGGTAGCCCGGCGCGATCCGGTTCATCCCCGCCGTCAGGTCGCCGTCCGCGGCAATCGTAGCCGTGGGAATGGAGACGAGTCCGGAGGTGCCGGGCAGGGCCTGGGAACTGCTCGGAGCGATGGCGAAGAGGGACACCGCGATAGCCACTTCAACCAGGCAGCGCCGCCACCGACTCATGTTTGTCATCGGAGGCCTCGCAACACGCACTGGAAGTCATCCCCCGCCACCTTGATCATGGTCTACTCGGCATACGAGACGGTATTCGCCGTTATCTGGGCTGCTGCCGGCTGCAAAGTGGAGGTAGAGCGTGCCTTCTCCTGCTTCCTTGCACAGCAGCCAGATGTTGGTCTCCCCACTTTCTAGAGAAAATCCTGGAATGAGGTGCCCCAGACTCACAACCGGCGGGTTCTTCCCATCAGCCGTGATCGGCATCGCCAGCCTGGGAGGGTCGATTACGGCCGTTTCTAGAACGCGACCGTCAGCATTGGCGAAATACTGCGTCAGGTTCAGCGGCGTGCTCACGCGGGGAGCCGGAGCCGGGGTCCCTTCTCTGCAGTCCACACGATAGCGATACCATTGCTGTGGGTCGGCCGAGAAAGTGACGCTAACATAGGCGTACTGGAGCACCTGCGTGCAGCGTATCTCATGATGCTCTCCGAGGCGCAAAGCCAGGCCGGGGCCGGTGCCGGACAGGCGGATGTCCGCCCCGAAATACTCATCCAGGTCCAACCAGGCCGTAACAAAGGCGGTTAGAGTACCTTCGATTTCTGTTTGATGAGCATCTACGTTCAATCCTGTCGAGTGTTCGCAACCCGAGAAGACCGTCGCGCATCCTACCAGAAAGGCGCAGTTCAGTACACGCATCGTGACTTCTCCGTTGATATGTCGTCGTTCTGACCCAAGTGTGGTGAGCCGCGTTGCTGGGTCGGCGCTCGCGCTTCCCGGCGCGCGGACCACTTACCTCTCCACAGTTACCGACTTACCCACCGGCTCACATCGTCCAGCGGGTACCCCGTCCTGAACCGCCGGCCGCCGGGAACGAAGCCGTGGTAGCGGTACTCCCAGCGGAACGCGTCGGCGGCGCGCAGGCGGAGGGCGTGGGGGGCGGGGTGCTTCGGCACGCCGAGCGGGATGCGCAGCATCGCCCCGCCGTTCTCTCCCTCCCCGCTCGCCACCACGAACCAGCCGAGATCCACCTCGCCGAACTGGCGCACCACGTCCAGCCGGACCCCCTGCTGATCGCCCAGAAAGGCTCCCGCCGTCGCCTGCACCACCAGGCCGTGGCGCAGGTCGCGCCAGCCCGCCTCGACCAGCGCCGTGTGATCCCTCGTTGCGGAGAGCCGCCAGCCGTCCCGCGCATAGGACGCGAATCCCGTCTGGCCCAGCTCCGCGCCGGCGAACCAGCGGCCGCCGGGGGACCAGGCGCGCGCCTGCACGTCGGCGCCGTAGCGGTTGGGCGTAAAGGCGCCGGCCGTGGCGTGGACGAAGACGTTGCGCGGCAGCCGTAGCGTCTGGCTGAGCGTCACCAGGCCGGGACGGACCCGAGATTCGCCGGTGGACAGGTCGTCCTGCAGCGTGAAAAGCACCTGGGCAGAGAGCCGCAATCCCGGGCGAATCGCGATCCGGACCTCCGGCGCCACGCCGGCGCGCGAGCGGATGGGCTCGTCGTAGTCGCCGAAGCTGGCTTCCAACCAGGGATGGGCGACCACGTCCACCCGCCCGTACGACGAGCTGGCCCGCGGCGAAGAAAGCAGCGCGGACGGAAGCCCCGATACGCTGAGCGACGTGCGCGGCCGGGGCGCGACGGCACGGTCCGCGGCTGGAGCCGCCGGCCCGGGTGCCGCCGCGTACCTGGCGTTCCCCAGCGGCACCCCGTCCACCGTGGGAACGAGCACGAGCTCCATGCCCGCGCCCAGCGACGGAAGCAGCTGCCCCGCGACCTCGTCCAGGGCTCTCGGCAGGTCGCGGTAGCGCGTGTTCTCGAACGTGACGAACACGTGCTGCCCCTCCACCACCGCGGCCACGTTCGCGAAGCCCCGGAAGGCGAGCGTGTGCGTGACGAGATCCGCGGCCGCCGGCACCGCAGGCGCAGGACGTTCTCCACGGACGGGATCCGGGCGGGGATTCACTCCGGCCTGCTGTGCGCGCAGGGGCGCCGGCATCATCAGCGTGCAGGCCAGCAGCCCGGAAACGGAGCGTAGTCGGACGGAGCGCCAGACGTCCCGCATCGGTCCTCCACAGCAGTGGGCACGCCTTGCTCCCAACGCTTCGTCACATAACGAGCGCCGCCTCTCAATGGTAAATGTTTGATACTATTGTCGTCAAGTGTGCTTCGACTGCTTCTCGATACGCCTGCAGATCACCCCGGCACGGCGCGCATGCCGATCACGTCCGCCGTGAGGGATGCTGATCGGCTCGGGGGATTACACGCTACTCTGCGGCGTTTCCGGCAAGATGCTCGACGGGCGCACGGCCGATCGGCCGCGCGCCCGTCGTCGTCCGTCCAGGCACTCTCCGCGCGGCTCGGCACGCGGGAGCGCCGTTCATCCCACCGGGCTTACTGGTGAATGCCCAGGTGGTGCAGAATGAAGGCGTAGCGGAACGCCGTCTCGCGCAGCGCGTCGTAGCGGCCGGACGAGCCGCCGTGGCCCGCGCCCATGTTGGTGCGCAGGATGAGCACGTTGTCGTCCGTCTTCATCGACCGAAGCCGGGCCACCCACTTGGCCGGCTCCCAGTACGCCACGCGCGGGTCGTTCAGCCCCGTGGTGACGAGCATGGTGGGGTACGCCTTGCGCTCCACGTTGTCGTACGGCGAGTAGGAGAGCATGTAGCGGTACTCCGCCTCGTTGGCCGGGTTGCCCCACTGCTCCCACTCGCCCGCCGTGAGCGGGATGCTGGCGTCGGCCATGGTGTTGATCACGTCCACGAACGGCACTTCGGCCACCACGACCTTGAACAGGTCGGGGCGCATGTTCACCACCGCGCCCATCAGCAGCCCGCCGGCGCTGCCGCCGCGGATGGCCAGCCGCTCGCTGCTGGTGTACCGCTCGCGCACCAGGTGCTCCGCCACCGCGATGAAGTCGGTGAAGGTGTTGCGCTTGTTCATCATCTTGCCCTGGTCGTACCAGGAGCGGCCCATCTCCTGCCCGCCGCGGATGTGCGCGATGGCAAAGATCACCCCGCGGTTCAGCAGGCTCAGGTTGCCGCTGGAGAAGGTCGGGTCGGAGCTGCTGCCGTAGGACCCGTACGCGTACAGCAGCATGGGCCGTGCGCCGTCGCGCGCCAGCGGCTTCTTGTACACCAGGGAGACGGGGACCATGGTCCCGTCGCTGGCGCGCGCCCAGGTGCGCTCGGTGGCGTACTGCGAGGGGTCGTACCCGCCCAGCACCTCGTTCTGCTTGCGCAGCTCGCGCCGGCGCGTGGCCATGTCGTAGTCGTACACGGAGAACGGCGTCACCATCGACTGGTAGCCAAAGCGCAGCATCGAGGTGTTGTACTCCGGGTTGCTCCCGGGCCCTGCCGTGTAGACGGGCTCCTCGAACGCGATCACGTGCTCGTCGTTGCTGCGGATGTCGCGCACCCGGATCTGCCGCAGCGCGTTGGTGCGCTCGTACAGCACCAGGTGGTCGCGAAACACGTCGAAGCCGTCCAGCAGCACCGTCTCGCGGTGGGGGACAAGGTCGGTCCAGTTGGCCCGCGAGGGGTCGCTCTCCGGCGCCGTGACCAGCTTGAAGTTGTTGGCGCCGTCCACGTTGGTGCGGATGACGAAGCGCCCGTTCTGGTGGTTGACGGAGTACAGCAGGTCCTTCTGCCGCGGCGCCACCACGCGGAACTGGCCGTTCGGCTGGCCGGCCGGCAGCACCCACGCCTCGGAGGTGGTAAAGCTGCCGCTGGAAAGGACCAGGTACGCGTCGTCCTTGGTGCGGTACACGCCCACGCGGAACAGCACGTCGGGCTCGTGAAACACCATCTGGTCCTGCGAGGGGCTGGTGCCCAGCGTGTGGCGGAAGACGCGGTCGGGGCGGGCGGCCTCGTCGGTCCTGGTATAGAACAGGGTGCGGTTGTCCGCCGCCCACGTGGCGCCGAAGCCCAGGCTGTCCACGCGCTCGGGAAGGATCTCGCCCGTCTCCAGGTTCTTCACCATCAGGGTGAACCACTCGGCGCCGGTGGTGTCCACCGAGAACGCCAGCATCCGGTGGTCGGGGCTCACCGAGTAGGCGCCCAGGCTGAAGTAGCGCTTGCCCTGCGCCATCTGGTTCTGGTCCAGGATCACCTCTTCCGGCGCGTCCATGCTGCCGCGCCGCCGCGCGAAGATGGGGTACTGCTGCCCCTCCACCGTGCGCGAGTAGTACAGGTACGGGCCAATGCGGTCCGGCACGTTGGTGTCGGTCTGCTTGATGCGCCCCAGGATCTCCTGGTACAGCGTCTCCTGCAGCTGCCGGGTGCGCGCCATCACCGTGTCGGTGTAGCGGTTCTCGGCCTCCAGGTAGGCGATGACCTCGGCGTTGCTGCGGTCGCGCAGCCAGAAGTAGTTGTCCACCCGCACGTCGCCGTGCATGGTGTCGGTGCGGGGGAGCACGCGCGCCACCGGCGGGTCCGGCAGCGTGGTCTGGGCCGGGGCGGGCGCCGCGGCGAGCGCGGCGGAGAGGAGCGCCAGAAGGCGCAGCGTGGTTCGCGGCATGGCTGGAGCCGGGGATCGAGGGTATGCTAAAAACTTGGCACGTGCACGATAATGGTCCGGTGCCGCGCGCGACAGGGGGAAGTGCGCGCGCCGGCGGAACGGATTCGGCGCCAGGGGCTATCATGAGCACGGCCCGCCCGCCACGGGCCCTCACGTCCGCCGCGGACGACCGGCCCACCCCATCCGCCACGCCGGTGAGCGCGAGGCGTCTCCGACGCCGGAGCATGGTCGTGGGCGCGATGTGGGAGCGCGGGACGATCGATCGAGGACGCTTTCTCGCGGCGGGGTTGCTCGGCGGATCGGATCAGGACGAGGCGGCGCCGCGGGATCGAACCACGCCGCGGGATCGGCATCGCCGTCCAGCGTATCCTGCGGACAGGACGCATCCCGAGTCTAAACCCGAGCACCAGGCTGGTGCGAGAGATGGATGAGGAAGACGGGTGTGTCCAAGTAGATCGGCAGGTCGCCGGTCTGCAGCGCCGGGTCGAGAGCAGGGGGAGGCTTCGCGTCGATCCATGGTCCTCCCGCGACGGCCGGGCGAGAGAAGTGCTCCACTCGAACCCACTCACGAAATCACGAACCCGAGAGGATCCCGATGCCGCGCGGAAAGATCTACGCAGACGTGACGCAGACCATGGGCAACACGCCCCTCATCCAGCTCAACCGCCTGGGCGCGGGGCTGCCGGGGCGCATCGTCGTAAAGCACGAGGGCTACAACCCCTTCAACTCCGTCAAGGACCGCATCGGCGCGGCCATGGTGGACGACGCCGTTGAGCGCGGGGTGCTGCGCCCCGGGATGGTGGTCGTGGAGCCCACCAGCGGCAACACGGGGATCGGCGTGGCGTACGCGGCAGTGGCGCGGGGCTTTCGCTGCATCTTCGTGATGCCCGAGACGATGACGGTGGAGCGGCGCAACATGCTGCGCGCGCTGGGCTGCCGGCTGGTGCTGACGGAGGGGCCCAAGGGGATGAAGGGCGCCATCGCCCGGGCCAACGAGATCGCGGAGAAGCTGGGCGACCGCGCGTGGATGCCGCGCCAGTTCGACAACCCCGCCAACCCGGCCATCCACTACCGCACCACCGGCCCGGAGATCTGGGCGGATACGGACGGCAAGGTGGACGTCTTCGTCGCCGGCGTGGGGACGGGCGGCACCATCACCGGCGCGGGGCGGTTCCTCAGGGAGAAGAAGCCGGACATCCGCATCGTCTGCGTGGAGCCGGCGGAGAGCCCCGTGATCTCCGGCGGGCAGCCGTCGCCGCACAAGCAGCAGGGGATCGGCGCCGGCTTCATCCCCGGAAACCTGGACACGGGCGTCTTCGACGAGGTGGTCACCGTGACCAACGACGACGCCATCGCCACCGCCCGGCGGCTGGCGCGCGAGGAGGCGATCTTCGCCGGCATCTCGTCCGGCTCCATCACCTGGGCGGCACTGCAGGTGGCCGCGCGGCCGGAGATGGAGGGGAAGCTGATCGTCTCCGTGATCTGCGACTTCGGCGAGCGCTATCTCTCCAACCCGGTCTACGCCGAGCAGGGGGACGCGGACTTCGCCGAGTTCGAGGACGCGCTCGTGGCGGCGGAGCCGGTGCCGGCGTAAGCAGAACCGCAATCATCGCGCGGAGGACGCGGAGGAAAAGGGGGAGGACGTGGATGAAGGCCTGATCCGCGTCCTCGCTTTCGTTCCTCCGCGTCCTCCGCGCGATGGTTTCTTGGTCGTGGATGCGCGTCCCGCCGCCTTTCCGGGAAGTGTCCTCTCCGCAGGACGACCATCCTCCGGGCCATCCGGGAGCTAAATCGGCAACTCCTTGACTTCCATAACCTTGCGGATGCGGGCGGTCGTGGCAGGCAGGGTGCTTATGGAGATGCCGGAAGTCGGCAGACTTTGATCGATAAATCCGGAGCCCGTGAGATGAAGACCCGAGCCCTCCTTTCTGTCCTGCTCGCCCTGCTGCTGGGCGGATGCACGACTACGGGCGCCGTTCTGCTGGACGGCGCCGGCCCCTATCCCGAGCTCGATCCCTACGAGGTGCGCGTCTTTCTCCACGAGGACGACGTGCCCGGCGAGTACGAGCGCATTGCCCTGGTCACCGCGCGCAGCGACGCCAGCTGGGCGGACGAGACCGACCTGATCCGCGCCATGCGCAAGCGCGCCGCGCGGCTGGGCGCAAACGGCCTGATCGTCGGCGAGGTGCGCGACCCCACCACGCTGGAGCGCGTGGCCGAGGTGCTGACCGAGTACGAAGCACAGCGGCGCGGACGCGCCGTCGCCATCCGGCTGCTGGACTGAACGCCGGGCGGCCCTGACCCCCTTCCCCGCCGCGTGACGAACCATCCACGCGCTGAAGTCATAGATTAAGAAGTTGCGCAGGCGCGGCCCGGAATTCCCCGGGCCGCGCTTTCGCATATGCGCATAGCACAAGCATTTACATTTTTGGCCGCACGGACCTTGCGCGCCTGTGGCCAAATCGGTGCGAGCACCTTCGGCCTGCGTCCGCTTCGATTACTTTGGGGGGCTGGACGGACACTCCGGACGCATTACATTCGTCCACGGGAGCAGCAATCACGGAGGCCAAACATGCCCGAGACGAAGAGACCTTGGCGCACTCTGGTTACCGGCGGACCGACCGGCCGCTTTACCCGCGAGCAGATCCGCAAGGCGGTGCTGGAGGTCAAGGCACAGCGCGAGGCCCAGGAGGCGCGCCAGAAGAAGAAGCAGCGCGGGAAGTAGAGCGGCGCCCGTCCAGGGCACCGCTCATTGTCCGCGGCCACCGAGGCCGCAGCTACGAGCGCAGCATCTTTCTCAACTGCCCGTTCGATGCAGCCTATCGCCCGCTGTTCGAAGCGCTGGTGTTCGCCATTCACGACTGCGGCTTCGAGGCGCGCTGCGCCCTCGAGGCCGAGGATGGAGGCGAGGTGCGCATCCGCAAGATCAAGCGGATCATCCGCGAGTGCCGGTTTGGCGTACACGACATCTCGCGCGTGCAGCTCGACCCCATGAACCAGCTCCCGCGCTTCAACATGCCGCTGGAACTCGGGCTGTTTCTGGGCGCCCAGGAATACGGATCAGGCGCACAGAAGCAGAAGCGCTCCCTGGTGCTGGACAGCGAGCCGTATCGTTACCAGAAGTTCTGCTCCGACATCGCGGGCCAGGACATCCGCGCCCACCACGACCGTCCCGCCACCGCCGTCGCCGCGATCCGGGGGATGCTCTCCACGTCGCTGGATGGAAACGCGCGCCTGCCCGGCGCCGCCACCATCCACTCGCGGTACACCCGGTTTCGTGCCGACCTTCCCGGCATCTGCCGCCAGCTGCACGTGACGGTGGCGGAACTGCAGTTCGTGGAGCTACGGTCGCTGGTGATGGAGTGGCTCGCGGAGCATCCCCTGCCCGCTGAGATGCGTACCGTCTGATCCACACGGCGAACCCCGCCCCCGCGCGTCCGCGTTACCCCGCGTCGGTGGCCCAGGCGCGGGTGGCGGCGAGGGCGCGGCGCCAGCCGGAGAGGAGGGCGGCGCGGCCTGACGCATCCGCCGCGGGCTCGAAGACGCGCTCGTCGGGGCGGGCGGCATCGAAATCCTCCGGAGACGCCCAGAAGCCGGTGGCCAGCCCCGCGAGGCCCGCGGCGCCGCGGGCCGTCATCTCCACCATCGAAGGCCGGCGGACGGGCACGCCCAGCACGTCCGCCTGGAACTGCATCATCCAGT
>DASUVG010000315.1:0-27372 GCA_036379135.1 Longimicrobium sp. | reverse complement strand
CCCATGTCGTGGATTCGAGGGTCTGTGGACGGATGGTTGCCTAGACAACACCCATCCTACTGCTGCCCAAGAAGATGCGACATGGGTTCTTTCGTTCTATGCTGCTCTGAGTTGATTTGAGGTGAATAACGGAGGATCAGTTCAGTTTTTCCGGATCGAGCAAACGTAGAAACGAATCAACGGAGCCGGCGGAAGAGAAACTCCGTTGACTCCGTTGACTCCGTGTGAGGCCAATCTGTTTTTGAATCGTCCAGACACCGTCTGGACTATTCGGAGGAAGCCCCCAGCTCCCGTGCGATAGCGGCGACGGCCTCGGCTTCGGCGGTGGCGCCCAGGCGGGCAAAGTGCTCGGCGGACTCGGTCAGCGCCTCGCGGGCGGCGGCGGTGTCGCCCCGATCGCGAAACAGAAGACCGCGGTCGCGCTGCACCTCCGCCAGCAGCAACGACTCGGAGTGTTCACGCGCCACGCGCAGCGCCTCGTCCAGGTGCGCCGACGCCTCGTCCATCCGGTCCTCCATCCGCGCCGCGCCCGCCAGCACGCGGATGGCGTTCCCCACGCCGATGGGGTCGCCGATCCCCTGCGCGCGGCCCCGGGCGCGCTGCGCCAGCGAGGCCGCCAGCGGCGCGTCGCCCGCGCGCAGGCGCAGGACGGCGCGCTCCGTCTCGGCGATGGCGGCCACCCGCTCGCTCCCCTCCGCCTCCGCCAGCTCGATGGAGCGGCGAAAGTGGCCATCGGCCTCGCGGTCGAAGCCCAGGTCGCGGTATGAGATCCCCAGGTTGTTGTGCGTCTCGGCGATCCCCAGCCGGTTGCCCAGCCGCTGGTACGCCGCCAGCGCGCGCTGGTAGTAGGTGAGCGCCAGGTCCCGCTGCCCGCGCACGTTGCTGACCACGCCCAGGTTGTTGGACGCGCGGGCGCTGAACTCCTCGTCGCTCCAGCGGGACGCGTGCTCCAGCAGCTCTTCGAAGCGCGCCTGCGCCTCGTCGGCGTGGCCGGTCTCGAAGAGGATGTTGCCGATCAGGTTCACCGCCTCGCCGCCCAGGCGCCAGTCGCCGCGGCGGCGCGTCTCGGGCTCTACCTTGAGCGCCACCTCCAGCGCGCGGTCGGGGCGCCCCACGTGCCGGCACGCCGCCGCGTAGGCGTAGCCCACCTCGGGCTCCGCCAGCAGCGCTTCTTCGCCCAGCAGGTCGCCGGCGCCGGCCAGCTGCATCCACGCCCGCCGCCTGCGCAGTTCGCGGGCGGCGTCGCGGTCCAGCGGGGTGGAAAGGGGAGTGGACACGCGGGGACGCTCAGTTTCCGCCGGCCAGGGCGTATCGGGTGAATCCGTCGATCTCGGCGCGGACCTCGGTCAGGTCGTGCAGGCGCGCGCTGGCGATCTGCTCCCAGCGCTGCCCCGGCATCTCCTGCCGCCACCAGCCGAACTCGAAGTCCTCGTCGTCGTCGTCCACCTCGCCGTCGCCGTTGAAGTCGGGGTGCGCGAACTGGTAGTTCACCCGCAGCTCCGCCGGCTCGGCGAACCGCAGCCCCGCCGGCTGGAACTCGAAGTTGAAGTAGCCGTTGTCCACCACCCGGATGGTGATGGTGATGGTGTCGCCCGGGTACATGCGCGCGCCGCCGGGGCGGCGGGTGAGCGCGTCGTCGTCCAGCCGGAAGCGCAGGCACTCGTCGCCGTTCTCGTACGGGATGCGGATGTCGTAGTCCTCCCCCGCCACGGCCACGAAGGAGATCTGGTTCACCGCCAGCGCCGGCGCGTCGGCGGCGGGGCGCAGGAACACCAGGTCCTCGCCCGCCACCGGCCCGCGGGACGGGTCTTCGCACGCGGCCACCGCGGCGGGGATCAGCGCAATGCGCGCAAGCCGGAAAAGTCGCTTCATCTGCATGGATTTCACTTCAAACGGAGGGATGCGGATCGCCGGTCCGCGGCACGGTGGGGCAACCCCCGCGCCGGGCAAAAACCCGCATGGATGCTCGCGTTCCGCGGCAGAGGGGTGTCCCCCGCCGGGACGGGTGTCTCATTCCGGGTCATCCGTTCCCTCCAGCAGCCGGTACAGCCGCGACCGGCTGATCCCCAGCGCGTCGGCCGCCGCGCTCTTGTTGCCGTCCACCCGGTCCAGCATGGCGAACGCCGCCGCCCGCTCGATCTCGTCCAGCGTGGCGGGGAACGGCAGCGCGCCGCCCTCCCCGTCGCGCGGCTGGGCGGAGGGCGCGCCGCCGTGGAACAGGTCGTTCGCCACGATGCCGCCGTCGCCCAGCAGCAGGGCGCGCTCCAGCCCGTTGCGCAGCTCGCGCACGTTTCCTGGCCAGGGGTGCGCCAGCAGCGCCCGCCGCAGCTCGGGGGTCACCGTGGGCACGTCCAGCCCGTACTGCGAGGCCAGCGTCCGCAGAAAGTGCTCCGCCAGCAGGATCACGTCGTCGCCGCGCGCCCGCAGCGGCGGCAGGTGGATGGGGATCACGCTCAGCCGGTAGTACAGGTCCTCGCGAAACTCCCCTTTGGCCACCGCCCCCGCCAGGTCCACGTGCGTGGCGGCGATGATGCGCACGTCCACCGCCCGCGCCCGCATGGCGCCCACGCGGCGGACTTCCTTCTCCTCCAGCGCGCGCAGGATCTTGCCCTGCAGGGTGAGCGGCAGGTCGCCGATCTCGTCCAGAAAGAGCGTCCCCCCGTCCGCCGCCTCGAACAGCCCGGGCTTGGCCGTGCGCGCGTCGGTAAAGGCGCCCTTCTCGTGGCCGAACAGCTCCGTCTCGATGAGGGTGGCGGGGATGGCGTTGCAGTTCAGGTCCACGAAGGGCGCGGCGGCGCGCGGGCCGTTGTAGTGAATGGCCTGCGCCATCAGCTCCTTGCCCGTCCCCGTCTCGCCGGTGACCAGGACGGTGGCCTTGCCGTGGGGGATGATGCGGGCCGCGCGGTCCAGCGCCCCGCGCAGCTGCGGGCTGCGGCCGATGATGCGGCTGAAGTCGAACGCCTGCCGCTCCGCCGCCGCCAGCCGCCCGCCCGCCGCCTGCGCCTCGCGCCGTCGCGCCCGCTCGCCCACCTCGTCGCGCAGGGCCTGCACGTCTCCGGGAAGCGCGAAGTAGTCCGCGGCCCCCGCGCGGATGAGCGCCACGGCCAGCCGGTGGTCCGCGCGCGCGCCCACCACCAGGGGCGCGGGGGCGCCGGCGGCCGCCATCTCGCGCAGCACCGGCTCCGCCTCTTCCTCCACCCCCGCCACGGAGAGCACCACGGCCACGGCGTCCCCCGCGGGCCCCAGCTCGCCCGCGGACTCGGCGACGACGGCGCGCGCGCCCACCCCCGTAGCCAGCTCGGGCCACAGGGACGAGAAGGAGTCGCTGCGTGCGACGACGGCGAGAATGCTCAACGAAACCGGTGGCTGCGGGGGATGCGGACGGGCCGCGCGGCGCGGCCGGCGCGACAGAGAACGCGCGAGTGTAGCGATTCGAGACAATAACACGCGCCCGCTTGGGGACGCCAGTCCACGCCCCGATCCGGCCGGATTCTCAGGCGCGGCGCGGGTGATCGGCGTGCGCGGCGGATGCGGACGGCGCGGGGCCCTGCCCCTGCCCTGTCCCGCCGCCGAGAGCGCGCCGGATGTTCACCGGCGCCCCGCAACCAGACACACAGGGAGTTCCGGACGATGTGGATCAACCGCACCTTCGCCGCGGCCGCCGCGCTGCTGGCCCTTGCCGCCTGCTCCGACAACCCCGCGGGGGGCGGCGGCGCGGGGAACGTACAGCTGCGCTTCGGGGTGGCGGGCGGGCAGGCCCTCGCCTCGGGCGCGCTCTTCCAGACGGGCGGCACGGGCCCGCTGACGGTCACCGGCGCCAACGGCACGCTGCGCATCGACGACCTGCGCATGGTGGTGGCCGAGTTCGGGCTCAAGGGCGACGACGACGTGAACCGCTGCGGCGAGACGGCGGGCGCGGCGGACGACTGCGAAGGCCGGCTAAACACTTCCCGTAAGCAGATCGTGGCTTTGTCTCACACGGAGTCAACGGAGTCAACGGAGTGGAGTTTTGCCCTCCGTTGACTCCGTTGACCCCGTGTGAGGCCCCATTCTTTTTCGGGATTCGGTGTGGGGTCCCCTTGAAAGAAGGATCACGCGGAGGACGCGGAGGAAAGGAGTGAGGACGCGGAGGAAGCGTTATCCGTCGTCCTCTCCTGGTTCCTTCCGCGTCCCTCCGCGTGACCTTTTCCTTTCGGAGCAGCGGATCGCGGCGATTACGTCCCGAAAGGTGGGGCCGCCGCGCCGCACCCGCGGGCGGGCACCGACCCAGTAGCATCCTTATCTCTATCTACATCAACGACTTACAATCTTTTTCGCACAGGCTCGGCGATTGCTGTACTGCTCCCCCGGTTCGTATCAAGCCGGTTCCATGGGAACGATGCTTATGTCTACCGTGATCGACCTCCCGTCCATCCGCGTCTCGCAGGTCACCGCGCCGCCGGCCGAGGCCAAGCCGCCGTCGCTGCTGGACCGATACCGCGTGGGCTACCAGCGGCGCGTTACCGCGCACGTGGACCAGCGGCTCAAGGTGCTGCGGGAGCTCAAGGCGCTGCAGGGGCTGGACGCGGAGCGGCGCGCGCAGGTGCTGGTGGGGATGCGGCGGCTGCAGTGCCAGCTGGCCGGCATCGTCGTCCGCAAGCGCGACGCGATGACGGCGCTGCTGCGCGTGAGCGTGGTGGCGCTGGGGGTGTACTGGGCGTTCTGCATCCCCTTCTTCGTCCGGCGCATGATGCCGGAGGACCAGGTGAAGGACCGGCCGTACGTGCTGGCCATCATGGCGCTGTTCGCCGGCGCCGGCACCCTTACGCTGCTGGCGACCCGCGCGCGCAAGCGGTGGGGCGCCGCGGCGGGGCGGGGGCGCGGGCTCACGCGGACGCTGGCCGCGGTGTTCTACCTGGGCTACTTCTTTGCCGCCATCGCGGTAAACCGACAGGAATTCACCAGGGGCGCGCTGCAGTCGCTGGGGATCATGCTGCTGTACGGGCTGGGGCTGGTGCTGCTGGGGGCGCTGGCGCTGTGGTGGGGGGTGCACATCACCGAGCGCTGGTGGGACCGGCACGCCGGCGAGCGCCACCCCGACGCCGTGGTGGCCGACGAGCTGCTGCGCATTCTGGAGACGGTGGAGAAGTCGCCCGCGGAGTGGGGGCAGCTGCGCGGCCGCAACCGGGTGCTGCGCTCGCTGGAGCTGGCCGCGCGCTGCCTGGAGCGCAACCTTCCCTCCCGCCTTCCGGGGCACGACGCCGAGACGGACCGCTGGCTGCGCGAGCGCGCCGCCGGCCAGGCCGCCGCCCTGCGCGGCCTGAAGAAGTGGGTGCTCGTCCCCAAGCCCGACACCCGCGAGCACTTCATCCACCGCATCTCGCAGGACCTGGTGCGCACCACCGCGGGCGACTGGGACGGGCTGGAGTGCGCCGAGCCCAGCGTGGCCAAACCGTCGCGCATCCGCCGCGCCGCCGGCATGCTGGTCCCCATCGCCGTGATCGGCGCGTTCGTGGCGGTGCTGCAGATCCCCGAGGAGCCGGGCAGGCTGAACGTGCTGCAGCCGCTGCTGATGGGGCTCATCCCCGTGCTGGGCCCGCTGCTGATCTGGGCCGTGATCCGCGTGGTGAACCCCGGGATGATCGGCGACCTGCCCGTCATCCAGCAGATCCAGACCATGTTCCCCAAACGGGAAAAGCAGTGAGCGGCGGCGGTCCCCGCCGTCCACCGCCCTCCCGCGGGGTCCCCCCGGATCCCCATCGCAGAAGCCCCGCGCCCGTTGCGGGGCTTCTCGCGCGTCCACCCGCGGCGTCCGCCGCCCGGGCAACGACGCGGGCGCGAGGCGCACGCCGGTTGCTCCCCCGCCCCGCCCCGCGTAGTTTGCTCCGCCCGCCGCCCGGCCGTGCACGTCTCGTGCATCCGCCCGGCGCCGGCCCAAGTGCAGCAAACTCGCATCTGCTGAGGTGAGCGTTGGCGGACAACAGCTTCGACATCGTGGTGATCGGCGCCGGCCCGGGCGGATACGTGGCCGCCATCAAGGCCGCGCAGCTGGGATACAAGACGGCGTGCGTGGAAGAGGGCAACCTGGGCGGGGTGTGCCTGAACATCGGCTGCATCCCCACCAAGGCGCTGCTGGAGAGCGCCGCCATGATCACGCACCTTGGCCACGCCAAAGAGTTCGGCGTGACGGTGGGTGAGATCAAGACGGACATGGCGCAGGCCGTCAAGCGCTCGCGCCAGGTGAGCGAGCGGCTGGTGAAGGGGATCGGGTTCCTCTTCAAGAAGAACAAGGTCACCCACATCCCCGGCCGCGGGCGCCTGGCCGGCAAAGGGCAGGTGGAGGTGACGGGCAAGGACGGCAAGCCGCAGACGGTGAGCGCCAAGCACGTCATCATCGCCACCGGCTCGCGCCCCCGCGACCTGCCCTTCCTCAAGATCGACCACGACCGCGTCTGGGACTCCACCGACGCGATGATGTCGAAGGAAGCGCCCAGGACCCTCGCGATCGTCGGCGCCGGCGCCATCGGCTGCGAGTTCGCGGACGTGTACGCGGCGTTCGGCACGCAGGTCACCATCGTCGAGATGGCCGACCGCGTGCTGCCGCTGGAGGACCGCGACTGCAGCGCCGTGGTCGAGAAGAGCTACCGCAAGCGGGGGATGAAGGTCCTGACGGGCGTGAAGCTGGAGAAGGCCGAGATCGGCAAGAACGGCGTCACCCTCACCATCAGCGACCCCAAGGGCGGCACGCAGACCGTCGAGGCCGAGCGCGTGCTGAGCGCCATCGGCCGCGCGCCGCTGGTGGAGGACATCGGGCTGGAGGCGGCGGGCGTCAAGATGACGGACCGCGGCTTCATCGCCGTCGACCGGCAGATGCGGACGAACGTGGAGGGCGTCTACGCCATCGGCGACGTGGCGGGGCCGCCGCTGCTGGCGCACAAGGGCTCGCACGAGGGCGTGGCGTGCGTGGAAGCCATCCACGGCGACCCGCACGCGGGCATCGACTACGCCAACATCCCCAACTGCACCTACTGCCACCCCGAGGTCGCGTCCGTGGGCCTTACGGAGGAGCAGGCGCGGGAGAAGGGGCTGGACATCGAGGTGGGCACCTTCCCCTGGACCGCCAACGGCCGCGCGCTCACCGCGGGCGACACCGACGGGTTCGTGAAGGTGATCCGCGACAAGAAGTACAGCGAGGTGGTGGGCGCCCACATCGTGGGCCCGCACGCCACGGAGCTGATCGCCGAGTTCGTCGTCGGCCGGCACCTGGAGACCACGATGGAGGAGATGGACCGGGCGATGCACCCGCACCCCACCCTCTCCGAAGCCATCGCCGAGGCCGCGCTGGCCAGCCTGGGCCACGCGCTGCACATCTAGCGCGCCCGCGACGCACCCGCTTATGACGCCGAGGCCGGCTCCGGACCCACTCCGGAGCCGGCCTCGGTGCGTTGGTGCGCGCGCGAGCGGCCATTCCGTCTACGGCGTAAACTTGTCGCGCCGCCCGTCTGCCCATACTTCCCAGGATGGTACCGCGTGACCATCGCCGAGGCCATCGACAGCTTTCTCTTCCACTGCCGGTACGAGAAGAACCTGAGCCCGCGAACGCTGAGCGCGTACGAGACGGACCTGCGGCAGTTCACGGCCGCCCTCTCACCGGAATCCGCCACGGACGTGTCGCAGCTGGGCAAGCCCGAGCTCCGTCCCTACATCCAGCGGTTGTTCGAGCCGTACCGGGAAAAGACGGTCAAGCGAAAGGTGGCCACGCTCAAGGCGTTCTTCGGCTACCTGGAACGGGACGGGACGATCACGTTCACCCCCTTCCGCAAGATGGAGGTGAGGATCAAGGAAACCCGGCGGGTACCCCGGACGATCCCGCTGACGGAGGTGGAGCGGCTCCTTCAGTACCTCTACGCGCAGCGGAGCGCCGCCCCACGATCCGCCGTGGAGGCCTTCGTGCTGCTCAGGGACACGGCGGTCGTGGAAGCGATCTTCGCCACCGGCGCCCGCGTCTCCGAGGTCTGCCACCTGTCGCTGGACGACGTGGACCTGGACGACGGCTGGATGCGCATCCTGGGAAAGGGCGGCAGGGAGCGGGTGGTGCAGATCTGCGACGCCGGCGTCGTCGCCGCGCTGGACGCCTACCGCGACGCCCGTGACGTCGTGGCGCCGCGCGATGCGTACTTCTTTCTCAACCGCCACGGACGGCGGCTCTCGGAGCAATCCGTACGCGGCCTGCTGCAGCGCCACGCTGCGCGCGCCGGCGTAGACGGTCCCGTGCGCCCGCACCTGCTTCGCCACTCCGTCGCCACGCTGCTGCTGGAAGAAGGGGTGGACATCCGCCACATCCAGCACCTGCTGGGCCACAGCTCCATCGCCACCACGCAGATCTACACCCACGTGAACGCGCGCAACCAGCGCGAGGTGCTCACCTCCAAGCACCCCCGGCGGCGGCTGCGGATCGCAGCCGCACCGAAACCTGAGACGTTCGGTGCCCATCCAGATGCTCGGCCAAGGTAGCCAGCAGCCATCTACGGAACGCTTGGGCACCGCGCACGCGTCCCGCCGCTCACCAACAGGTCGGCACGGCTCACTTGCGGAAATTCTTTCTAGCACGTTGATTAACCAACGTTCTTCATTCCCGCCGCATTTCCCTGCCAGACGCGATAACAAGGGATTATCCATCGATATGAAAGCTGCAAAAGGTACATCGTGGGGACAACTGCAGTGGCAGGACTTTGAGCTGCTTTGCTATGAGTATCTCTGCTGCTGCTATCCGGACACCGAAATCGTGCGTACGCCCCCGACGCAGGATGGGGGAAAGGACGTGGTCATAAACGTTCGGCATCCGGCGCTCTCCAGCCGCATCTGGGTAGAGTGCAAGATGCACAGCCGGCCCATCGGTCTGGAGGTGCTGGGAAAGAACGTGGTGATCATTGTCAACGAGCGGGTTGACCGACTGATCATCCTGTCCGCCAATGCGGTGACGAAGCCCGCGAAGATGCAGCTGATGCAGTTCGCGGCTCGCAACAACTTCAAGCTCACCGTTCTCGAAGAGGACGGGCTGGAACGTGAGGTTTCCCGCTTTCCGCAGTTGATCTCCCGCTTTCTGCCGGGCCTTGCGCCCGCCCCGGCCGCATCACCGAACGACATCGAAGTTTCCTGCATCGCCTCCGAGTTCGAGAACGATGCGTCCGTGGAGCAGCCCCGGCTCAAGCTCCGGCGTGACACAAGGTTCTACGTGCACGTGCTGCTGAAGAACAGTAGCAATGTACGGCAGGAACTCGCGCTCTCGTTCGACGACTCGCCGCACATCTCCATCTCACCGGGAAGACGTACGGCGACGCTCACCCTGGATCCCCTAGAAGACCGGCTGCACTCGTTCTACTGCGAACTGCTCCCCGGCGCCATGACCGTGGAGGTCCCCGCGTTACGGATGACCGCGCGATCGGAGAATGGATCAGAGCTGTGCACGCGGCACGAGGTGGGGGAGGTGGACGTCACCTTCATGCGCCGGGCACCGCTCATCGGGGAGCAGGTGGTCCGCTTCGTCACGGGAGAGCTTCCCGACCTGATGGACGACGTCCAGGAAGGACGCGCGCGCGTCGTGGATCTGCGGGGCGGCAGCGGAGTGGGAAAAAGCCGGGTGCTCCAGGAGGCAGCGGCCCTACTGCGCCGGCGTGGCGCTGACACGTACGAGTTCGACGCGCGGGAGTCGGATGACTTTCGCGTGTTCCGTCGGTTGCTCGGCGACCTGCTGGGCCTGCCCCTGCATCGAGGCTTCGCGCGGTACAGCGCCGAGCAGCTGGCGGATCTCTTCGAGAACAGCGGGTTCGGCCGGGAGTCAGGCGAAGCGGTGCATCGGTTTCTGGTGCACGGGCAGACTTCCGCTGAAACCATCGCGGTCGTTAGCGAGGCCATCAAGTTCTTTCTCCTTCGCCGCGCCGGCACTGTCCCCGTCGGGCTCCTCATCGACAACGTTCAGGAGATGAGCCCCGCCACTGTTCCGGTGTGGGAGGACCTGATCGCCTTCCTGCGCAGCACACGCATCTCCGTGTGTATGATCTTCTCCACGAACGTGGAAACGTTCGCGCGGGAACGGTCACAGGTACTGAGCCGCTTTCTCGACCGGCTCGAAGACGCGCGCAACGTGAAGGAGCCGTACATCGCCGGTCTGCGCGTTCCGGAGTTCACCGAGGGCGAGGCTGCGCTGTTCATCCGCAACATGCTCCCGGACGTGAATGAGCACGACCAGCTGGTGGGCGCGCTGGTGCAGCACGCGGGAACCCGCCCATTGTACCTGGAGATCTTCCTGGACTACATGGAAGACTCCGGCGCGCTGCGATTCACGGCGGGCGGAACGTGGTACGTGTCGTCCGTTGCCGCGCTCGCTGGTTTCCTGCGCTCGGTGCCGCCAGGGGTGTCGCAGGCGCTGGATCGCCGAGTGGAGGCCCTGCGTGCTCACTCGGGCGGCACACTGTGGGAATCCATCCGCAAGGCACTCGCGGCTATTCTCGCCTTCGAGGGGAAGCTGCCGATCGAGTTCTTGGGGGCGGTAGCACTCGATCACGAGATCGCGGATTTCCTCACCCGCAGGGGGCTCACGCGCTATGACCGCCACGATGACTCGCTTCACGTCTATCACGATGTCCTGAAGCGCTACTTCGCGGGATCACCGGCATTCCGTCTGGACCGAGGGCTGGCGGCCGCCGTGGCGGACTGGATCGAGTCGCACCCAGAGGCGGAGGTCGAGAACGGGGACAAGATCCAGTTCGACATGTACATGCGGCTGAACAGGCGTGGGGCGGCACTGAACGCGGGAAGCCGCGCGCTGAGGCGGGCGCACGACGCGCAAAACCATCCGCAGGTGGTGGCAGTGGGCGATGTCCTGTTGGGAATGATGGAAGCCCGTCTGGATGCGGCAAAGGTGCCTGAGTTCCTGGACTTGGCCACGATGCACGCCGACTCCCTGATCCACGACGTCGACTCGGCCCGTGGCTTGGCGGCGTACGAGCGTCTGCGGGAACACCTCCGCAATGCGCCATCCTCCATCCCTTCGGAGTTCCGGCACAGATACTACCACGAGGCCGTGAACTCCTGCATTCTGCACCTGCGCTTTCCTGCCGCGCTGGAGCTGCTGCGCGAGCATGAAGCCATGGAGCCCCACGACCTGCGGTACGACTTCCTCATCCAGAACCGGTATGCGGTGATTTACACCGCGCTTGACGACCTTCCGCACGCCCTGGAACATATCGAACGTGCGATGGCCCTCGCCGAGCAGGGTGGTGATCCCTACCTGATCAGCACGGTGGCTTCGGACCACGGCTACATCCACTTCTACCTCACGCTGGACGCGTCCGAGGCCAGCCGCTGGTATACCCGCGCAGTCGCCGTGCATGGCGCGGTCCCTAACCCGCCGCCGTGGCGGCAGGTCGAAGCCGCCCAGCAGGCCGGCTTCGTCCGCTTTCTGGCCAGCGACTGGGAAGGTGCCGTGGGCCACGCCGAGCAGGCGCTGCACATCTGCCGGCGTAGTAAGTACACGCTGCTGAAGCTGCGCGTAGCGAACCTCAGGGCAAGCTGCCTGCTGCACCTCGACCGCTTTGATGCGGCCGAAGACGCGCTGCACGAGGCGCGCTCTGAGGCCGAGCTGTTTGGCAACGAACGGGAGCGGTGGCGCGTGGTGTCCAACCTGGCTGTCCTGTACCATGCGTCGGGAGAGCCGCACCGGGCGCGGGACTTTGCCGAGATCGGCTGGGAAGCCTTCGTGCGCTCCGCGGTTCCTCGTGACGCGGTGGTGAAGGAGCTGCCGCTGCTGGCCAATACGCTCCTTTTCCGGTACATGGATGGAAACGAGGCCGGCGCGCGCGAGGTGGTGCGGGCGTATCCGCATCCCCGTCTGAGCCGGTACCTCACGGCCCTGCGTGCCACCGCCGTGTCTCGGCGCCCGCTGCGCGGTACGGACGTCGCGCCGATCGGACTCGCCTCGTTTCGAGGCTTCGGCCTCTTCATTAGCTGAGGGCGGCCATCTCCTCCACCGAAAAGATGTTTCCGTGTCGGTCCGCGACGATGTCTCCGGGGTGCGCGCGGTGCATGAACCAGTAGTGGTTGTGTTCCACCTGTGAAAAGTCGTCGAGAAAGTAGAAGATCGGGATCCTGGTGCGACAGACGTCCCAGCTGAGCCGCTCTTCCAGCCGAATGCTCTGCAGTGTACGATCGCGGCCGGGAAGGTTGTATGTAGTCACGGGCTGCAAGGGAAGGGCGGACATGATGCTCTCCATGTAGTCCCGGTGGAACAGCGTGCTGGACAGGTTGACCGCCAGTACCTCCCTGCCCCGGAACGTCCGGTTCGCCGCAAAGGCGCGTGCGGATCCCTGCAGGATTTCCAGCGCGTCATTACGGATCACGCCGCCCCACTTGCGAAAGAACAGCGCCTTGACGTCCGAGTGCATGCTGTGACGAATCTCTCCTGACACCCCGCCACGGTGGTATCCCAGGGCTCCCGCCGCCACCCAGGTCTGCAGCCCCGCCTGCTGAAGCTTGAGGGAAAAGTCCAGGTCGGAATAGGCATTGAATAGCTGCTCGTCGAACCCGTCGATCTCGCCGAAAACCTTCCGGCTGATCATGAACAGCCCCGATGGCACGCTCTGGAACGACCGGTCGGCGCATACGAACGGCAGGTCGGCCCGGTTGTGCTGAAACGGCTTCATCACGTCGACTTCGTGGAAGGCGAGGCCGAAGTAGGCCATGCGCCCGCGAGACAGATCCAGCAGTTTGCCGGCTACTCCCCCGATGCTCCGGCCGCTCCGGTGCCGCGCTGCCAGCGCAGGTAGCCACCCTGCCTCCGGGACGATGTCCGAGTCGAGGAACACGAGGGTTTGGCCTCTGGCTTCCCATGCTCCCAGGTTGCATGCGCCGCTGTACCCCAGGTTTACGCCAGGCCGCACCAGTCGGACCGGCCCGTGCGTGCTGGGACGGAGCCCCTCCTGCTGGGGATTGTCGATGATGACCAGCACCTCGCACTCCGCCTCGTCGATTGTGGCAAAGAGATTTCGGAGGCAGAGGTCCAGCAGGCGCTGGTTGTCGTAGAACGGGATGATGATGCTGTATTCCAAGGTCGGGCGGGCGGATGAACGAGAGAAGAAACCGCATAATCCCTTGTTATCCACTCTCCTGGTCTATGCACCCAACCTCTCCGAAGCCGGAGCCGAGACCAAGCAGCCGAGCTTGCACCACGCGCTGCTGATCCAGGCCGCTCGCCACTCGCCAGGAGGCGGCGGATCGACCATATTGTCGCGCGTCACCGGCGGACAGCGGGTGCGGACGGGGCCAGGCTGGCCCCGTCCGTCTTGTTTTTTCTGCGCCAATGACGGCCGAGTACGGATGCACAGTCAGAACGGGGATGGTGGATGAACGCGGGTTGCAGGATCGGGATCGCGGTGCTGGGGCTGATGTCGGGCGCCTGCGGCGGGATGGGCGCGGGAGGTGAGATTCACGTGGGGCTCGCCGGGTCCATGGGCACGGCGGGCGGACGCGCCGTCCGCCAGGCGGCGGAGATGGCGGTGGAGGAGATCAACGCGCGCGGCGGCATCGAGGGGCGGCGGCTGGCGCTGGTGGTAAAGGACGACGCGGGAGACCCGCGCCGCGCCATCCAGGTAGCCACCGAGCTGCGCGACGACGCCCGCGTCGTCGCGGTGATCGGGCACATCAACTCGGCGGCGACGCTGGCGGCGGCGGGGGGCTACAACCACCCGCGCCGCGGCGTGGTGGCGCTCTCGCCCACCGCCAGCAGCCCCCAGGTGACGCAGGCGGGGCCGTGGACCTTTCGCGTCTCGCCCAGCGACCTGGCGTACGGGCCGGCGCTGGCGCGCTGGGCCCGCGCGCACGGCGTGCGGCGCGCGGCCGTGCTGTACGCCAACGACGAGTACGGGCGCGGCGTCGAGGCCAGCTTTGCCGGCGCCTTTCGCGCAGAGGGCGGCGCCGTGGTCTCGCAGGACCCGTATCTCACGGAGATGCTCACCGTGGGCGCGGGGGCGGAGCCGTACCTGCGGCGCGCGCTGAACCGGGGGATGGACGCGCTGTTCATCGCCGGAAGCTCGGAAGACGCGGCCGCCATCCTGCCGCGCGTCCGGCGGCTGGGCTACACGGGCCCGGTGATCGGCGCCGACGGACTGCTGGGGGTGGAGGCCGAGGGTGCCGTGGCCGAGGGGGTGTTCATCGGCGCGGCCTTCTTCGCCGACGCAGGCGACCAGGCGGCGGGGCGCTTCGTGGCCGAGTACCAGCGCCGCTTTCGCCTTCCTCCCAACGCCGACGCGGCGCTGGGGTACGACGCCATGCGCGTGATCGAGCAGGCGCTGACGCGGGCGGGGCCCGGCCGCGCGCACATCCGCACCTACCTGGAGGGGATCGGTACGGCGAATCCTGCCGTGGAGGGCGTTACCGGCGCCATCCGCTTCGACCGGAACGGCGACGTGCCGCAGAAGGTGGTGGCGGTCGGCGTGGTGCGCGGCGGCAACGTCGTCAGCGCCGGGCGCTGACGACGGCGCGCGGCCCGGCCGGCTCCGGATGCTCCGGAGCCGGCTTCGTTTTTCCGTTCTCTGGATACTGATCCCTGATCCGGGTGAACACTCGGTATGATCATGATACCAGATCCGGCAATTCAGCGCGTGACTTCCTGAGGCTGAGGGAGGCGCCGCGCTGAACCTTGCCCTGACCGGGAACCCGGCGCGCCGACCGAAGGACCCAGCCAGCAGAACGAAGGGGCTGGTTCCGCGTCCTGATCCGGCCCCCGCGCCGCCGAGAGGAGGTCCTTCGGTCGCGCGCCGGCGTCAGTGCAGGCGGCAGGATCTGCGCGTGCGCTTCCTCAGGAAGTCACGCGCGTAGAACACGCTTGGGGCTTCCCGCGTGCGCCGCCAGCAGCGCCAGCGCCGCCACCGCCGGCCGCCACGGCGCTGATCCACCGGGTATCCTGGCGACGGATCATTCGGAAATGAGGATCGTCCTCGCCCGTTTGCCGAAGAGGGAAGGCCATGCAGGTACGCACGTTTACGGACCTCCCTTGCGGATCGAGTACGGGTGTTTTACAATACGTTTACCGCCTGTATTCAGATGAACGGGCGTACCCCTGGGTCCCGGCCTGCACGGCAGGCAGGAGGGACCCACCCATCCCATCCCACTCCACGAGGGAACCAATGAAGATCACTTGGAGCCGTCACGATCGGAGGAGCAACCCGCCGTCGAACGCCGTGCGGATGCTCGCGCTGGGGATGCTGCTGCTGGGCGGCGCGGCCGCCTGCGAAACGGTGGCGAGCCCGGAGCTCACCCCGTCGCAAAACCTGACGGACGGCGGGTCGATCGGCGGGACGGTGCTGGACCTGGACGGCCGCCCGGTGGCCGGCGCCCGCGTGCGCACGGCAGGGGGCGCGGAGACGGTCACCGACCCCGAGGGCGGGTTCCGGCTGAGCGGCCTGGCCGCGACGCCGCGCCTCGCGGTGACGGTGGAGGCGGCGGGGTACGACGGGACCACGGCGATCTACGAGGTGCGCACCGGCGCGGAGCTGTCGCGGCCCATCCGCATCCAGCCGCTGGCGGCCCCCGTGGTGATCAATTCGGGCTCGGGCGGCGCGGTGCCGTTCCAGGGCGGCGGCCAGGTGCTGATCCCGGCCAACGCCTTTCCCGTGGCCCCGGGAACGCCGGTGACGGTGCGTGCCACGTACATCGACACCAGCAGCCCCACGCAGTTCAGCACCGCGCCGGGCGACTTTACCGGCCGCACCTTTGGCGGCACGGAGGAGCAGATCGAGTCGTTCGGCATGCTGAGCGTGGACGTGCGCGACCCGCAGGGGCAGCCGCTGGAGCTGAACCCCGGGCAGCAGGCCGTCATCCAGTTCCCCGTGCGCGGCGGCACCGGGGCGGCCACCCGCCCGCTGTGGACGTTCGATCCGCAGCAGGGCGTCTGGGTGGAGGAGGGGATGGTGACGGTGACGCCCACGTCGCAGGACGCCACGGTCCCGTCGCTGGCGCCCCGCCGCAACGTGGACGTGCCCTTCCGCCCGGTGTGCATCTCGGTGCGGGTGCTGCGCACGGACAAGGTGACGCCCCGCCCCAACCAGTGGGTGAGCGCCACCGGCATCAGCTACGCCGGCTTTACGCAGGGATGGACCAACGGGAACGGCGTGGTGCAGCTGCAGGTGCGCTCCAGCTCGCAGGTGCTCCTGCAGTCGGGCCCGGCGCAGCAGACGGTGAACACGCCCCCCGCCGGCACGCTTGGCTGCCCCGGCGTGGCGACGCTCATCTTCTAGGACGCGTCTTCCCACGGCCCGCGGCACGTCCAAGCCCGCGGGCGTGACGCAGAGGCCGGCCCAGGAACCACTCCGGGCCGGCCTCGCCGGCAGACGAGGCCCGACAACGGCTGGAACCGACGGCGCCGCCGGAGGGGTGGATGCGGACGCATCCACCCCTCCGCGCATTTCCGGCAGATCGAGCACGCCGTCCGCCACAGGTGCGAAGGGAAAACCCCGCGCCCCCTCCTCCATCCCCCGAACGATCCCCTTTCCAAAGGCGGGGAGGAAGACGAAACTTCCTGCCGTGCGCGGCGTACACCGCGCAGCCCCACACCAACCTTTCGGCGCGCGCTCCCGTCCAAACCCCGGAGCCGCTCCGCTCACGCGCGTTCCGCGGGCGCCGCCGCCCGCATCCTCCGTTCAACCCGCAGCCCCCCAGACCCCGTGATGCCAGGCGCATCCACCCTTCCGGCCCCCGCCCGCGCACCCGCGCGCGACGACGCGCGGGCCCCGGCCGCGTCCGTGCCGTGGCACGTGCTCGCGGTGCTGTTCGCGTCCACCAGCGTGATCGTCGGCGTGCTGTGGGACATCTCGTGGCACCAGACCATCGGGCGCGACACGTTCTGGTCGTATCCGCACATGGCCATGTACCTGGGCGGGGTGGTGAGCGGCGTGGCGTGCGGATGGCACGTGCTGCACACCAGCTTCGCGGGCTCGGCGCAGGACAGGGCGGGGACGGTGAGCTTCTGGAAGTACTTCCACGGCTCGCTGGGCGCCTGGGTGTGCATCTGGGGCGCCATCGCCATGCTGACGTCGGCGCCGTTCGACGACTGGTGGCACAACGCCTACGGGCTGGACGTGAAGATCCTCAGCCCGCCGCACGCGGTGCTGGCGCTGGGCATTCTGGCCATCCAGCTGGGCGCCATGCTGATGGTGCTTTCGCTGCAGAACCGCCACGGCGACCAGCGCGCCTACCGCTGGATGTTCGCCTACGCGGCGGGGCTGGTGCTGATCAACCTGACGACGATGAGCAGCGAGTACACCTGGCGCTCGGCCCAGCACGACATGCTGTTCTACAAGGTGGTGGCCGGCGTGGTGCCCCTGGTGCTGGTGGCGCCGGCGCTGGCGGGGCGGCTGCGCTGGCCGGCGACGGCCGCCGCCGCGGCGTACATGGGCGTGCTGCTGGCGCTTACGATCATCCTTCCGCTCTTTCCCGCGGAGCCGAAGCTGGCTCCCGTGCGCTTTCCCATCGACCGGATGATGCCGCCGCAGTTTCCGCTGCTGCTGATCGTCCCCGCCCTGGCGATCGACCTGGTGCTGCAGCGCTGGGGGGCGCGGAAGAAGGGGTGGATGCTGGCCGCGGTGCTGGGCGTGCTCTTCGTCGCCACGTTCTTCGTCGCCCAGTGGCCGTTCGCCAACGTGCTGAACTGGCTGGCGACGCGCGAGACCATCCTGCACCAGGAGCTGCGTCCGTACATGGCCGGGGACGGGGCCCTCTCCCGCGGCGAGTTCTGGAGCGAGGCTTCCGGAATGGTGATCGTAAAGGGGCTGGGGATCGCGGCGGTGCTGGCGATCCTTTCCGCGCGCGCCGGCGTGGGCTGGGGGAACTTCATGGCGAGGGTGAAGCGATGAGCGGCGGGACCATCCTCCGCCGCATGGCGCGCCGGCTGGCGGCCACCTTTGGCGCGGCGGCGGCGCTGGCGCTGCTGGCGGCGCACGTGGGAAGCCCCAACGTGTTCTACGAGGGGAACGCGGGCCCCTACCCCGTCCGCGTCGTCATCCGGCCACCGGGGGTGATCCCCGGGCTGGCGGAGATCTCCGTCCGCGTCCCGAATGGCGACGTGCGAAAGGTGACGGTGCAGCCCGTCCGCTGGGACCTGGGGACGAAGGGCGCGCCGCGCGCGGACCCCGCGCTCCCCGTCGCGGGCGAGCCGCGGCTATGGAGCGCGGAGCTGTGGTTCATGGACTTCGGCTCGTACAGCGTGCACGTGGCGGTGGAGGGCGCGGCGGGGACGGGCACCGTCATCGTCCCCGTCCCCGCCGTGGCCACGCAGACGCTGGGAATGACGCGCGGGATGGCGCTGGGGCTGGCGGGGCTGGGCGCGTTCCTGTTCGTGGGCGCGCTGACCATCGTGGGCGCGGCGGTGCGCGAGTCGGTGCTGCCGCCGGGCGAGGTGCCGGACGCGCGGCGCCGGCGCCGGTCGTGGATCGCGCGCGCCGTCGCCGTCCCCGTGCTGGCGCTGGCGCTGCTGGGCGGCAGCCGCTGGTGGGACGCGGAAGACCGCGCCTACGCCGACAACCTGTACGCGGCGCCGGAGACGGAGGCGTCCGTTGCCGCGGTGGACGGGGAGCGGGTGCTCACGCTCGCGATCACGGACACCACCTGGAGCCGCTTCTCCCCGCTGATGCCGGACCACGGCAAGGTGATGCACATGTTCCTGGTGCGGGAGCCGGGGATGGACGCCTTTGCCCACGTCCACCCGGTCCGCGCGGACTCGCTGCGCTTTCAGCTGACGCTTCCGGCGGAGCTTCCCGCGGGGACGTACCGGCTGTACGCGGACGTGGTGCACGAGAGCGGCTTTCCGCAGACCTTCGTGGAGAAGGTGGCGGTCCCCGCCGCCGCGCAGGCCGGCGCCGTGGTCGCGAGGGATGCGGACGACTCCTGGCGCGTGGGCGGCGGCGAGGCGGGGACGGCGGCGCGGCTGGAGGACGGGTCGACGATGACGTGGGAGCGCGACGCGCGGCTGGCGGCGGGGCGCGAGACCACGCTGCGCTTTCGGGTCACCGACCCCGCCGGCGCGCCCGCCGCGCTGCAGCCGTACATGGGGATGCTGAGCCACGCCGCCGTCTCGCGCGACGACGGCTCGGTGTTCGTGCACCTGCACCCGGCCGGCAGCGTCTCGGCCGTGGCGCAGCAGCTGTTCGCGCAGCGGGAGCGCGGCGACACCACGCGCACCGCGGACGGGCAGCTGATCATGCGCGCGCCGGCGGACCACGCGCTGCACGCGGCCGGCGCGCAGCCGGGCGCCGTCTCGTTCCCGTACGAGTTTCCGAAGCCGGGCCGCTACCGCATCTGGGTCCAGGTGAAGCGCGATGGCCGCGTCCTCACCGGCGCATTCGACGCGGACGTGCCCTGATCCGCATCGAACGGAAAAAAGATTGGCCTCACACGGAGTCAACGGAGTCAACGGAGGAAAGCATCACTCCGTTGACTCCGTTGACTCCGTTGACTCCGTGTGAGGCCAATCTTCTTGTCAGCTCGCGCCGGTGAGCTGGGAGGTGCACGCGGGGCAGCGGACGGCGTCGACGTGGATGCGGGTCCGGCAGAAGGGGCAGTCCTGCTCCGTGGGCTGCGGCGCGGCCACGGCTTCGCGGTCGCGCATCCGGGTGTAGGCGCGCACCAGCAGGAAAACGCCGAACGCCGTGATCAGAAAGGTGATCACGTTGTTGATGAACAGCCCGTAGCTCACGATGGGCGCGCCCGCCTCCACCGCCGCGGAGCGCGAGGCAAAGTCGCCGCGCCCCAGGTTGACGTACAGCTCCGAAAAGTCCACGCCGCCCGTCGCCATGCCGATGGGCGGCATCATGATGTCGTCCACGAACGACTTTACCAGCGTGGCGAACGCGGCGCCGATGATGATGCCGACGGCCAGGTCCATCACGTTCCCGCGCGAGATGAACTTGCGAAACTCGCCGATCATGCCGACCATCCCGTGGATGTGAGACCGCCTGTGAACGCCGAAGATATGCGGCGCGCCACCGGCGATCGCAATGAAAATCTCCGCTCCCGCGTCAGGCCTCCTCCCCGGTGTTCTCCCGTGCGGCATCGATCCAGAAGGTTCCATCCCCGTCCCGCGCGTGAACGCGCCGGGCCGGCCCGGGCCGCTGTCCCTCGCGTGCCCCCTATGTACCAGCCACGTCACGCTTTCCGCCGCGAGAGAAAAAGTTCCCGGCGTGTTGCATATTTATCCAAATAGCCGATCCACAACGGGTTAGACGCTGCTAAACGACGTGGCGGGTTGAGGTTGGGGCGTGCGGCACGCGGGGTGCTTCCCCGGGCGGCGTCCGGCCGCGCATTTCCGAACCGCGAGCCGGCAGCGGCGCGGCGCCGACTCGTTTCAAAGACGGGCCGGCGCTTCGTTTGCGCCGCGCGTGAACCGTCACCGCGTGATTGCACGGCGACGGAGGAAAGATTCCGGTCCGCAGGACCCGCGACCGTGAGGTATAGCATGATGAGCACGTTGAGGGACAAGCCCCGGGCGGCGCGCGCGCCGGACGGGGATGGATGGATACACCGCCTGGACGCGGAGCTTCGCGCCGGGGCGGCGCTGGAGCAGGCGCAGGCGCTCGCGACGCACAACCAGGCGCAGGCCGCCGCGCTTTCCAAGGCCGCGCGCGCGGAGATGCACTACCGCACGCTGGGGCTGGACGTGGGCGGGATCGCCGCCTTTCACCGCATGCTGGCGGGCGAGGACGCGGCCGCCCGCATGGCCATGCGCCAGGCGACGGCGCAGCCGCCGTCGCCCGCCCGCTCCACGGGGCTGGCGGACGAGCAGCACTGGATCCCCGGCAGCGACCACCACCGGTGTCCGCACCCCATCCGGCTGGACAGCGCGCAGGTGTTCCGCGCGGCGGCGTCGGCGCGGGGGAGCGGCAACGGGTGGTTCGGCAGCGGCGCGGAGCAGGCGTGGGAGACGCAGTTCTGGCACTTTCCCTGGACGCCGCCCATGTCCGGGTGGTACACGTTCCGTCCGGTGGTAACGTTTTCAGGCCTCTACATCGTCCAGGCCGCGCACGACTTCTGGACCTCGAAGGAGGCCGCCGCATCCATCCGCTTTACCCTGCACCACTGGCAGGGGGGATGGAAGCAGCCCGGGCGCGCGGACCCGACGGGCGCGGGCGGTGCCGTGTGGGAGCGCGGCGGCGCCAACGTGAACGAGTGCGCGCGGATGGAGTGGGAGCACGTGCCGTGCGGCGCGGGGATCCGCGCCGTGCCGTTCGCGCAGGGGGAGCCGGCGATGGTCTCCGTGCAGCTCACCCTGCACGCCTCCGCCCGCGGCGAAGGCTCCTTCGCCGAGGTCAGCGCCGCCCCCGACGGCGGTTCCCTGGCCTGCCGCAGCCTGCTGGGCACGTACACGCTGGGGCGGTAGGACGCGGCCGGCGCCACGGAAGCGACCGGGTCGTCGCAAACGGAAAGCCTCACCCCTGAACGGCAACCACGCCGTTCAGGGGTGAGGCTTCAACTACAGGGTGCCGGTGCGGCTGTTTCGCGGTCGAAGCCCCACGCAGTTCGTGGGGCTTTTCGCGGCTGTCGCGGCGAGTTTGCTCGCTCCCGCGGGCGAGAGAAACGGGCGCGGGCGTGCCACCCGGATCAGACGCAGCAGGCGGGGGCGCTCCCCGTGTAGCACGCCGTCACGTTCGAGGGGCACATGCGGTCGCAGGTAAAGCAGATCGTCCGCTCGCACATGGTGTCCCAGCTCTTCGCGGGCGCCACCTCGTCCTCGCCCGGAAGGGGCTGCGGCTCGGTGTCGTGCGCGCGCACAGTGCCCAGGGAAGCCTCGGCGGGTCCCGTCTCGAAGGTGTCTACCTCCAGCTGGTCCAGGCTGAGAGCGAGCTTCTTCATGGATTCCTCCTTCGCGTGGATGGGGGAGAGCCCGCCGGACGCCCCGGCGGCGGAGCGTGGTGCTGCAGTGCGTCTGGCGCGTGCTGCCGCCGGGGAGACGGCGGAGGGGTCGCTTCATCCGCATCCTCGGCCGTTCCGCCCCCACCCCGTGGCGCACTGCGCGCGGTGCTCACCGGCAAAAGCTGCGCCTTTGCTGACATCCGGGCTCTCGGCGCCTGGAGGAAATTGTCTGTTTCCGCCGGCCCGTGTTACTCGCGCCCGGGCGGCAGGCGGACTCGAGCCGCGTCGGCCACGACGGCGGCGATCTCGTCGCGGTTGGTGGCCATGCGCAGGCTGACTCGCTGCTCGCGGCCGTCCGCCGTCACCAGGCGTACGGCGTGGGGCGTGGCGTCGACGGTGCGCAGCTCGCTCCAGCGCGCCTCTGCGCGGCGAAAGCGGCCGCTGCGAAGCGAGATGCCGTCGTCGTCCATCCGCAGCGACCACTTTTCGCCGCGCCGGCGCTGGATCAGCGGGTGCAGAAAGGCCAGCGCCAGCGCGGCGATCCCGCTCATCAGCGGGGGCGAGACCAGCTTGCCCCCCGCGCCCCACCGCGCGTACCACTCCACGAACAGCACCGCGGCCGCGGCCAGGTTCAGCCAGCTGATCCGCGCCGGCCGCCGCTCCTCGCCGCGCACGCGCAGCTCGCGCACGATGGCGCCCGCCAGCGCCGCCGCGCCGATCAGCTCCACCGCCGCCAGCGCCGTCTGCGCGGGGGTGCCGCCGGGCGCGGCGTCCATCGCCGCCGTCAGCAGCCCGAAGGCGGCGACCCCGTGCCCGAACAGGTCCATCCGCTCGGCGATCTTCAGCCGGCGGTCGCGGATAGGGATGATCAGCGGGTCCATGCGGGCGGCGGGGGATGGGGGGACAAGGTGAAGGGGTGAAGGGGTGAAGGGGTGAAGGGGTGAACGGGTGAACGGGTGAAGGGGTGAACGGGTGAACGGGTGAACGGGTGAAGGACGCCGACTCGCAATCTGCGCGTTTCACATCCCTCGGAAAAGCATAGCGGCCCGGCGGATCATCATCCACCGGGCCGTTGCCGTTCGTCACTCAGTGTATCACTGAGAACCCGAGCGCTGTCATCGGGATAGAGGGGCCGCCCCACACTCTGCTCACGCGATACACCATGGCGCCGACTGAAGGAGCTTGCCCCACAACTGAGGGGCCGGCTCCTGGGCTCGGATTCCAGCCCCGCGGTTGTGCAAACGAGATCCTTCAGTCGCGCGCAAACGGTTGCGTTACTTCAGGTTTGCGCGAGCGCTCCCTCAGGAAGTCAAACTCCAGGTGGGTTGAGACGGAACAGCCGACTCAGCACCTGCGCCCTCGCCACATCGTGCTCCACACCCTCGCCGCGCGCGACCTGCTCCTCGGCAATGCGGACGTCCTCCAGAACACCGGAACGCTCCGGAATGGCGTCGTCCCCCATCCGACCGGTCGATTTCGTACTCACGTGATCTCCCATCCGGCTTTCCTCCATCACTCGCTCAGGTCCTCGTCTTCCTCTTCCGGCACGTCGGCGAAGGCGATGCCGAAGGGGCAGATGCCCACCTGCACCGTGCGCTCCAGCGAGCCGTCGCCGGCGCTCAGGCGGTACATGGCACCCGGCGTCTGGCAGCTGCCGGCGTTCACGGTGTGCAGCCGGCCCGCGTAGCCGAAGCCGATCCCCGACACGATCCCCGAGCCGGCGGGCTTGATGGGCGCGTTCAGCGGCACGCGGAAAGTGCGCGACCGCGGGTCCCAAACCACGATGCCCGTGCCGTAGATGCCCACGTACAGGTCGCCGCCGGGCGACGCGGCGATGGATGACGGGAACTCGCCGAAGCCGGTGTGGTGCGACTCCTCGGCCAGCGTCTGCAGGTTCACCACCGAGAGCGAGCCGTTGCTGCCGCCGAACGAGCCGGCGTTCAGCACGTACAGCCGGTTGCCGACGATGGCGCCCGCGGAGGGGTTGATGCCCGTCAGCTGCACCGTGCGCACCGTGCGCAGCTGCTCGTCCAGCACCGTCACCGAACCGGGGCCCGCGGGGGCAAAGTTCACCAGGTTGCCGTTGAGCACGTAGACGCGCGCGCCGTCGCTGATCACAGCCGCGGGATAGGTGCCGACGGCCACCTCCGCGCCCGCGGTGCCGCGCCGCACGTTCACCGGCGTCACGCTGTTGCGGCCGGGGTTGGCCACCACGGCGATGCTGTCGTTCAGGAACTCCGAGCCCGTGGCGCCGGAGTTGGCCGGCAGCGCCACGCGGCTCTGCACCTGGCCGCTGCGCAGGTTCACCACCGCGGCGAACGGGTAGATGCCCAGCGGCACCACCGCGTACGCCCCGCGCGCCGACACGCCCGTGGGCGTTCCCTGCGCGCCCAGCCCCACCGCGCGCGCCTGCACTTCGCCGCCGCCGTCCACCGGCACCAGCGACAGCGAGTTCTCCACGCTGTTCACCGTGAGCACCAGCCGCTCGGCGATCTCCGGCTCGTTGGGGTCCCCGTCGCACGCCACGGCGCCCAGCGAAAGGGCAAGGGCGGTCAGCGCGGCGAGCCGGCGGAAGAAGCGGTTCTGCATCGTGCTCATCTTTCGTTCGATGTGGGGCCTGTGCGCGCCACGCGCACGTCGAGCCGAACCCGGCGCCCGGGCTCGGGAAATCCTTCGATCAGCGAATCCTTCTCGTCCAGCGCGCGGTCCACGTCCACCGCGGCCGTCATCGTCCACCCCCCCACCCGCCAGTCGCGGCCGGCGCGCAGGGCGGTGCTCCAGAAGCCGGGGAGCTCGTTCACCCGCGCGGCCGCGGGGTAGCGCACCCCGGTGTAGCGCGCGAACGCGTCCATCCGCCATCCGCCGCGCCGCCACTCCGCGCCGGCCGAGCCGGTGTGGCGCGGGCGGTAGGCGAGCTGGATGCCGCGCACCCCCGGCTCGTCGTAGGTCACGCGCGCCAGCGACCACGATCCGCTCAGCCGCAGCCCCGCGCGCGGCAGCCGCGCCTCCGCGCGCGTGTCGATCCCCCGGCGCAGCGCGTCCACGTTCCGCGGGCTCCAGCGAAAGCGGAAGTCGGGGAGCCACAGGATCATCCCCCGCACGTCCCCCGCGTACGCCGCCGCGTGCGCCGTCACCTCCGCGGCGCCCAGGCGCGTGGACGCGGACGCGCCCAGCTCCCACTCGTTCGGCACGCGCTCCGGGCGCAGCTCCGGGTTGGGCTCGACACCGACTCCGGCGCGAAAGAACTGGTCTCCAAGCGAGGGCGGGCTGTAGCTGCTGCGGTTGGCCAGGTGGATGCGGACGATGCCCAGCCGCGCCCCCGCCGTCAGCGCGCGGCTCAGGTACACGTCCTCCGTCACCCCGTCGCGGTCCGCGCGCCCCTCCGCGGAGAGGGTGATTCCGCCTCCTTCCGCCGACGCGTGCCCGAACGCGCCCACGTCCGTCCGCCGCCGCGGCGCCGTCTCGGCCAGCGCGCCGGCATCCACCCGCTGCGTCGAGGCCTCCAATCCCCCGCCCCACCCGCGCAGCCAGCGAGAAAGGGAATAGGGAACAGGGAATAGGGAATAGCGAGCATCGGGATCTCCGATCCGGTCCGCCTCCACGCGGAGCGACGCCTGCCGCACCCGCGTGGTGTCGTCGTACGCCAGCCCGAACGGCGGCAGCGGGTCCGCGTACCGCACCCGCTGCGCGGCGCCGGATGCCAGCGCCGAGACCGAGCCCCGGTCCCACGTCCGCCGCCAGGAGAGCGAGCCGCGCCCGCGCTCCATCTGCTGCCGCGCCGCGGGCGAGGGCGTGTGGTCGCGGCCGGGGAGCCCGCGCTCCAGCGCGTCCCATCCGCCCCGCACGCGCAGGTCGCCCCCCGCCGCGCGGCCGGCGAGCGCCGCGAACCCGCTCCACTCCTCCAGGTCCGCGTTCTCGCGCCGGACGATGGTGGGGTCGTCCACGGAGCGCGGGTGATCGAACCCGCCCTCCGTCCGCCGCGCCTCTCCCCCCGCCTGCAGGACGAGGCCGGAGCGGCCGATCCCCCACTCCCCGCGCCCCGCCCGCTCCTCCAGGGTGCCGACGGAAAGCTCCGCCGCGCGCCGCACCTCGGCGGCGCGGGTCTCGATCAGCACCACGCCGGCGGCGGCGCGCGGGCCGTAGCGGGCCGAGCGGGCGCCGGGGAGCACCGTCACGCGGTCGATGGACTGCGCGGGAACGCCGCTCAGGTCCGCCTCGCCGCTGACGGGATCGTTCAGCGCGACGCCGTCCACCAGCACCAGCACCGCGTCCGCCGCGCTGCCGCGGATGCTGACCGTCCGCGCGCCCGTGGCGCCGGTGGAGCGGATGACGACGCCGGGAACGCGCTCCAGCACCTCTGCCGCCGTGCGCGCGCCGCCGGCCTCGATCTCCTCCCGCGACACGCGCGTGCCGCCCTCCGCCGGCTGCGCCTCCGCCGTCACCCGCACCGTCTGCAGCGCGACCGCCGCGGCGGCCAGCTGCACCTCCAGCCACGCCTCCTCGCCGTTGCGCACCTGCGCCGCCACCTGCCGGGCGGCGTATCCGCTTCGCGAGATGCGGACGCGGTACGTTCCCGGCTCCACGCCGCGGACGCGGAAGCGGCCGGTGCCGTCCGTCCAGGCGCGCACCCCCAGCTCCGGCACGTCCACCGCCGCCGCCTCCACCGGCGCCGCCGTCCCCACCTCCACCACCCGCCCCGCGATCTCTCCCGGCCGCTGCGCCGCGGCCGGCGTGGCGAGCAGCAGGCCGGCGATCATCCCGCCCACCGTCATCAGCCCCCGCAGTAACCGGGAGATCCGTGGCGCTTCGGAGAGGCTCGCGCCACGCCCCCTCCGCTCGCCCAGGCTCGCACCTCCCCCAAAAACCCCTGGGGGAGGTTGGGGTGGGGCAGTCTGCGGCGAGCTTCGGACAGGGTGGAGCGGGATGATGGGGCGCCCCCCTCCCCGACCCTCCCCCGCAAACCGCGCGGGGGAGGGAGGTGCGACGCACCTTTCCGAAGCGCGGTCGAATTCTCCCCTCTCCGCGAGGAACGAGCGGGGAGGGGCCGGGGGAGGGGCCCCCCGCGGACGCAGCGGGATGACCTTCGTCCCGCCCTGGTCCCCGACCGGCTCTTCAACCTCCCCCAGGTTTTTTTGGGGGAGGTGCGAGCCTGAGCGAGCGGAGGGGGCGCCGCGCGGGACCAACCGAAGCGAGTCGTGGCCCGAATCGCGGAAATAATCCTCTTCACGCCGCATCGGCCCTCCCCTCCCCATGCGCCATGCGCACGCACTGCTCCCCCGCCAGCGGCACCACCTGGGGCGCGCCGGTATCCGGCCCGGGGCCGGGGTGCGGCACGATCTCCACCGGCCAGCCGTAGACGCGCTCCACCGTCTCGCGCGTCAGCACCTGCGCGGGCGTCCCCTCCGCCGCCAGGCGGCCGCGGTCCAGCAGCACCAGCCGGTCGGCGTAGCGGGCGGCCAGGTTCAGGTTGTGGGTCACCAGCAGCACCGTCTTGCC
>DASUVG010000314.1:0-22125 GCA_036379135.1 Longimicrobium sp. | reverse complement strand
CCGCCGGCGCCGTCATCGTCCGCTCCCCCGGCCCCGACTGGCTGCCGCGCTGGATCCCCTGATCCGGCGAACCGCACTCACGCAGAGCAGCAGAGTGGCAGAGCAGCAGAGGCGCCCATCCAGGTTCCTCTGCTTTTCTTTTTCTCTGCTTTCTCTGCGTGAGAATGCAGTAGAAGGCAGCCTTGCCCGGAAGCATGATGCATATAATATTATAATCGTCATCTCAACCCGGAGACCAGGACAATGGCCGACGCATACATCATCGACGCGGTGCGCACGCCGCGCGGGCGGGGCAAGAAGGGCAAGGGCTCGCTCACGGAGATCCATCCGCAGGAGCTGCTGGCGCAGACGCTCCAGGAGCTGGCCCGGCGCACGGAGGTGGATCCTGCGGACGTGGACGACGTGGTGGTGGGCGTGGTGTCGCAGGTGGGCGAGCAGGGCTCCAACATCGCCCGCAACGCCGTGCTGGCCGCGGACTGGCCGCTGCACGTGGGCGGCGTATCCCTCAACCGCTACTGCGGATCGGGGCTGCAGGCCGTCAACTTCGCCGCCATGGGGGTGATGAGCGGCGCGCAGGAGGTGGTGGTGGGCGGCGGCGTGGAGAGCATGTCGCGCGTGCCCATGAACAGCGACGGCGGCGAGGGCGACGGGATGAACCTGCACCTGCGCCGCAAGCACCCGCAGGTGCCGCAGGGGATCAGCGCCGACCTGATCGCCACGATGGAGGGCTTTACGCGCGAGGAGCTGGACGCCTTCGCCCTACGCTCGCAGCAGCGCGCGGCGGTGGCGCAGCGCGAGTGCCGCTTCGGCCGCGCCCTCTTCGCCGTCCGCGACCCCGAAACGGGCGGCGTGGCGCTGGAAAAGGACGAGTTCCTGCGGCCGGAGACGACGATGGAGGGGCTGGCCGGGCTCCCCGCCGCGTTCCAGGCCGCCGGCGCGCACGTCGCAGGGCCCAACGGCGAGACGCTGGACCAGATCGCGCTCGCCCGCTTTCCGCAGGAGGGCGGCATCCGGCACCTGCACACCGCCGGCAACTCCAGCGGCATCGTGGACGGCGCCGCGGCCGTGCTTCTTGCGTCGGAGGAGTACGTGCGCGCCCACGGCCTGCGCCCGCGCGCCCGCATCCGCTCGATGGCCACCTTTGCCGAGGACCCGGTGATCATGCTCACCGCCCCGGCGGAGACGGCCCGCAAGGCGCTGCGCAAGGCGGCGATGCAGCCGGGGGACGTCGACCTTTGGGAGATCAACGAAGCCTTTGCCGCCGTGCCGCTGCAGACCATCCGCCGCCTGGAGATCGACCCCGAGCGGGTGAACGTGAACGGCGGCGCCATCGCGCTGGGCCATCCGCTGGGCGCGACCGGGGCGATGCTGCTGGGCACCGCGCTGGACGAGCTGGAGCGCCGCGGCCTGGCGACGGCACTGATCACGCTCTGCATCGCGGGCGGGCAGGGCGTGGCGACGGTCATCGAACGCGTCTGACGGGAGGATACGGATGGCGGTGAGCGGCGAAGCGGCGGTCCGTACGCGGACCATCAGCTGGGAGGATCCACTCCCGGGCGCGCAGGCGGGCGCCCGGATGGCCGGGCTGGACTACCTGCGGGCCATGGAGCGCGGCGAGCTGCCGCCGCCGCCCATCATGGCGACGCTGGGGATCGGGATGCAGGAGGTGGAGGAGGGGCGCGTGGTCTTCTACGCGGACCCGGACGAGTACCACTACAACCCGATCGGCGTGGTGCACGCCGGGCTGGCGGCCACCATGGCGGATTCGGCGATGGCGTGCGCGGTGCACAGCACGCTGCCGGCGGGCGCGGGCTACACCACGCTGGAGTTCAAGATCAACATGGTGCGCCCGCTGACGCGCGAGACCGGGCGCGTGTTCTGCGAGGGGCGCACCATCCACGTGGGCGGCCGCGTGGCCACGGCCGAGGCGCGGCTTACGGACGGCGAAGGCCGCCTGTACGCGCACGCCACCACCACGTGCATGGTCTTTCGCCCGGGCACCGGGAAGGGGTGATGGTGCGGTATCCGCAGGGACACAAGGAAAAGACGCGCGAGCAGATCGTGAGCGCGGCGGCGCGCGCCTTTCGCGAGGAGGGCGTGGCGGGGGTCAGCGTGCCGGAGCTGATGGGGCGCGCCGGGCTCACGCACGGCGGGTTCTATGCGCACTTTCGCAACAAGGACCAGCTCGTCGCCGAGGCGTGCCGCATCGCGCTGCGGGAGTCGTCCGCGCGGCTCATCGACACTGCGCGGCAGGCGCCGCGCGAGGAGCGGCTGGCGGCGTTCATCCGCGCCTACGCCAGCCGCACGCACCGCGACGACCCCGGCGGCGGCTGCGTGCTCCCCGCCCTGGCGGCCGAGCTCGGCCGCCACGACGCCCCGGAGGTGCGCGGCGCCTTTACCGAGAGCTTCGAAGAGAGCATCGCCATGCTGGCGCGCGCGCTTCCAGAGAAGGACGGCGCCGACCGCACGGACCGCGCGCTCGCGCTGATGTCCGGCCTTGCCGGCGCCGTGATGCTTTCTCGTGCCGTGGACGATCCCACGCTCAGCGACCGCATCCTGCAGTCCGCCCGCGACGTCTTCACCGCCGCGTTCGCGGGTCACCAGCCGGACACCCCGTCTTCGGCACCTGACCGGGTATCTCGACCCCCACACGAAACTTGACTTCCTGAGGGAGCGCCGCACCGAACGATCCCCTCGCCGCGAACCCGGCGCGCGACCGAAGGACCTCGCGGCATGACCACGGACCGTCGACGGAGTGCGGGCGCGGCTCACACGAGGGCACGCGCCGCGGCTGAAGACGCACTCCCAGCAGGCCGGGAGGAGGTCCTTCGGTCGCGCGCAAGCGATTTCATGGATTGCACGTCCGCGTGGCGCTCCCTCGGGAAGCCACCGGCTGGCTTGTTCGCACAAAAGCGCGAGGCGCGGGGCCAATCGGCCTCGCGCCTCGTCGCGTGTGGGGGCAGGTGGGGGTCAGCGCGCCGCGTTGCGCCACCCGGACAGGCCGGGAACTTCCGCGGGAGCCAGCATCAACGCGACCATCACCTTGCGCACTACCTGCTTGTATTTGGGGGCGAGCATCGCTCGATCCTTTTCTGTTAGGGTTCACTTCTCCGACGTGCCTCCCTACGCGTCCAGCCGCCGCGGAGTTTCAGCGGCTCGTTGTGGCGGATGAGGGCAGCGGCTATCCTCCCCCCATGCATCCCGCCCCCACGCCTCCTCCCCCCGCCGATCCACCGTTGCCCGGCCCGCCGCCCGTCACCCTGCGGGAGGCGGTGCCTGTGTGGGCGCGCGTGGGGGTGCTCGGCTTTGGCGGGCCGGCGGGGCAGATCGCCGTGCTGCACCGCATCGTGGTGGAGGAAAAGCAGTGGGTGGACGAGCCGCGCTTTCTGCACGCCCTCAACTTCTGCATGCTCCTTCCCGGCCCCGAGGCCCAGCAGCTGGCCACGTACGTGGGGTGGATGATGCACGGCGTGCGCGGCGGGCTGGCGGCAGGCATCCTCTTCATCCTCCCCGGCTTCTTCATTCTCTCAGTACTGAGTGCTCTCTACGCCGCCTTCCAGGAAACGGCGGTGGTCGCGGCGCTTTTCTTTGGCCTCAAGGCGGCCATCATCGCCGTGGTGGTGGAGGCACTCATCCGCATCGGCAGGCGCGCGCTGAAGGGGCGGGGGGCGTACGCCATCGCCGCGGCGGCGTTAATCTCGTTGTCGCTGCTCGATATCCCCTTCCCCGTCGTCGTCCTGGGGGCCGGGGTGGTGGGATGGATGATGGGCCGTGGAGCCGATCCCGCAGCGCATGTAACGAATGGCTCACTGCTGAGCGAACGGGTGGGATGGAGGCGGACGGCGCGGGTGGTCGCCGTCTGCTTCGTGCTCTGGTGGGCGCCGGTCGCGCTGCTGGCGCTGGTGTTCGGGACGCGGAGCGTGTGGGTGACGGAGGGACTGTTCTTTGGCCACGCGGCCACCGTGACCTTTGGCGGAGCGTACGCGCTGCTGGCGTACGTGGCGCAGCAGGCGGTGGAGAACTACGGCTGGCTGGGCCCCGGCGAGATGCTGGACGGGCTGGGGCTGGCGGAGACCACGCCCGGGCCGCTGATCCTGGTGGTGCAGTTCGTCGCGTTTCTGGGCGCATGGCGCGACCCCGGCCCGCTGCCGCCGCTGCTCGCCGGCCTGCTGGGCGCCACCCTGACGGCGTGGGTCACGTTCGCGCCGTCGTTCCTCTTCATCTTCGCGGGCGCGCCGTACGTGGAGCGGCTGCGCGGCAACCGGGGGCTCTCGGCCGCGCTGGCGGGGATCACGGCGGCGGTGGTGGGCGTCATCCTGAACCTGGCCGTCTGGTTCGCGCTGCACGTGCTCTTCGCCCGCGTGGACGAGGTGGATGCCGGCCCCTTCCACCTGCTGGTGCCCGACTGGCGGACGCTGGACCTCTGGTCGCTGCTCATCGCGGTGGGCGCCGCGTGTGCCCTGTTCCGCCTGAAGTGGGGGATGATCCCCACGCTGGCCGCCTCCGTCGCCGCCGGGCTGGCGATCCGGCTCATCGGATAGGCCGTCCTGGCCCCGGAATCGGGGGATGGGTACGGTCCTGAATACGAAAGATGAGGACGCGGAGAAGAAATCCTCCGCGTCCTCATCTTCTTGTCCTCTACATCCTCCGCGTGAACCCCCTCCCGGGAGACCGGCGAGGGATCAGCCGCCGACCGCCTGCTGCGCCGCGGCGCGCATGCCGGGAAGGCCCTGCGAGTGCTCCCGGTACTCCGGCAGGTCGCGGGCGATCTGCGCCGTGTAGGCGTCCAGGAACCGCTGGAACATCCCCTTTGCCGCGCCCGCGTTCCCGCGCAGCTCCTCCGCCCGCGCGGCGCCGAACAGGCCGAACAGGTGCTGCGGATCGGCGGCCAGGATGGTGTCGGCCTGGGCGCGCGCGGAGGCGGCGTCGCCCTTCAGGCGGTAGAGCTCGCCCAGGTGGTAGTGCAGGTCGGCGTCGCGCTCCGGCACCATGGCGTACGCCTTGATCCCCATCTCCGTGAACAGGCCCATCTGCGTGGTGTCGCCGCTGGAGACGCCCTGCATCACCCGGTTGAACAGTCGGTCGGCGCGCTCCCGCGGCGTCATGCTGGCCAGGTCCACCGCGGCCGCGCCGCCCGCCGGCGCGGCGGGCCCCGGCTGCGCCAGCGCCGCGGGGGGCGCGTCGTCTCCCGAGATGCGCGGAAAAATGGTCATCGCGGCCAGGACGGCGACGGCCACGCCGGCGACCACCCACGGCAGCGCGGGCTGCCTGGCGCGCGCGGGCGCCGCCTGCGCTGCCACGGAGACGCCGCACTGGTTGCAGAAGCGGGCGCCGGCCGGCAGCGGGTTCTGGCACTCGCGGCACTGCGCGTCGATGGCAACCCCGCACTGGGGGCAAAAGCGTCCGGAGGCCGGGGCCTCGCAGGACGGACAGGTCTGGCTCATGGCACCACTGTGGATGAACGGGAGCTTGGCGAGGCGCAAATCTATGCGATGCACTCAGTTCGGTAAAGACGGACCGTGATCCCCCCGTCGGCACGCTCGATGCGTTTTGCTTTACGCCGCGACAAAATCGATCACGCCGCCGGATCCGGGCTGACACACAGGGACGGAGGATTCATGAAGACCGGAGCCGGCCAGGTGCTCCCGGTGGCGGAAGACCGCCAGACCGCATCCGTGACACCCATCCGCCCGCTCCCCCTGGACGCCGACCCCGCCGCCGCCGCGCACGCACGGCTGCTGCGCCGCCTGGCCGGCGACCGCCTGCGCGACCTGCGCGACGACGGCGTGACGGTGGGGTACATGGCCCGCATCTACGACGTGGAGCAGGGGGTGATGGAGGAGATGATCTCCGCCCTGGGGCTCGGCACGCGCTGAAAGGCCTTGGCCGTCCCGACCCGGGGAGGAAAGAGCCGGTCCGCCACCTTCTGGCGGGCCGGCTCTTTGTTCACTCGGACGGAAGGGTCAGGATTCCGCCAGCGGGTCCTGGATCTCCATCTCCCGGATCAACCGGTTCTCGATGCGGTAGACGTGCCGCACCCGCTGGTCCAGCAGCAGCGTCCCCCGGCTGTCGTGCACCACCTGGCGCACGTCCACCGCCACGCGCCCGTCCTCCGTCGGCGTGAACGAGACGGGCTCCACGCGCGGGTCGATCAGGGTCCACTGCCGCGTCCAGTACGCGCGCACGGCCCGGTGCCCGTGCACGGTGCCGCCCTCCATCCCGTTGGGCCAGTCCACGTCCGGGTGCATCGTCGCCAGCGCGGCGTCCACGTTGCGCGCGTTGAACGCCGCGTATGCGTACCGCAGCAGCTCCTGGTCGTCCATCATCGCGAATCCCGGCCTCAGGGTGCCAGCAGCACCTTGCCGAAGTTCTGGCGGTCCTGCAGCCGCGCGTGGGCGTCCGCCGCCCGGTCGAAGGGAAAGACCTGGTCGACGACGGGGTCGAACGTACCGTCGTCCACCCGGGCCACGATGTCGCGCAGCATCTCGCGCAGCAGGTCAACGCGGTGCCACAGGTGGCCCAGGTTCACGCCCTGCACCCCGCGGTTGGTGTTCATCAGGTCGATCGGCGAAAACCGCGGCATGGAGGCCAGCCCGCGCAGCGCCGCGACGACGCTGCGGGTTCGGCCCGGCGCAAAGCTGCTCACGCCAAAGACGTACAGCCGCCCCAGCGGGCCCAGGCACCGGTAGCTCTTCTTGAACGACTCGCCGCCCACCGCGTCCAGCGCAATGTCCACCCCGCGCTTGCCGTACAGGCGGCGTACCTCCGCCTCGAAGTCCTGTGTGCGGTAGTCGATGCAGTGCGCCACGCCCAGCTCGCGCAGGCGGACGTGCTTGGACGCGCTGGCCGTGCCCACCACCTCCGCGCCGCGCCAGCGGCAGATCTGCACCGCCGCCTGCCCCACGCCGCCGGCCGCCGCGTGCACCAGCACCCGGTCCCCCGCGCGCACGCACCCCAGGTGAACGAGCATGATCCACGCGGTCAGGTAGTTCACCGGGATGGCGGCCGCCTTCTGGAACGAGAGCGCGGGGGAGATGGGGAACGCCTGCGCCGCCGGCACGCACGTCACGTCGGTGTACCCGCCGAAGCGCGTAAGCGCGGCCACGCGGTCGCCCTCGCGAAAGTCCCGCACCCCCGCGCCCACCGCATCCACCGTCCCCGCCACCTCGTAGCCCACGACCGTGGGCAGCGGCGGCGCGTCGGGATACAGCCCCATCCGCGCCAGCACGTCCGCGAAGTTGACCCCCGCCGCCGCCACGCGGATGCGCACCTCGCCCTCCTTCGGCACCGGATCGGCCGCCTCGCGCACCTGCAGCACCTCCGGCCCGCCCCGCTTTGTGATCCAGACCTGCCGCATCTTCAATCCCCTGATCACGTGTCGGCTCGCGTGTTGGTGCCGCCGCGCGAGTGGCGTTAAGATGAACAGAGTGAACGAACCGCTGTCGGCGCTCCGTGGGTGCGGGCCGCTGATCATGCCGTGTCGATCAACCTCCCGCAACGTGGAACGAAGGCATGGGGGACGATCCGCAGCAGGCGGCAGACGTGCTCCGGGCGCACGTCCGCCACTGGCCCAGGACCCGGAAGGCCGCCGCGTACCCCATCAACTGGGGCCGCATGCTGGCCCGCAGCCGCTCGATGCAGCTGATCGCGGCGGGGCTGCAGTTGGCGCTGTTCGTTGCGGTGGCATCACCGGACCTGTTCGGCGTGAAAGGCTGGCGGTGGATGGCCGGCCTGATCACGATCTACGTGCTGTCGGAGTGGGTTCGGATCCTGGTGCAGGGCAACGTGCTGCGCGGGCATACCACGGTGTTCCAGGACGTGGGGGACCTGATTAGCTCCATCGCGGGGATGCATGCGGGGACCGCGGAGCCGCAGATCGTACGCAAGCCGGAGGACGCGATCGGGCTGCTTCTGCGCCGGGCGTGCGAGCTGGCGCGTGTGACGCTGCGCCTCCCGCCCGGGTGCGAGATCAGCGCGAACCTGTTGCTCCCCGTCAAGGACGGCGAGCAACTGGTGGGTTTGAAAGTGACGGCGCAGGACGATTACCGGGCCGGCCGTCACCACCCCATCGTCCCCCTTGACGCGCCGGGCGCTCCGTTCACATTGTCTACCGGAGAGCCGTGCTGCATTCCGTTCACTTCAGAGGTGAAACACCCGCGTTTGCGCGGGCGTAGGTACAGGTCGATGGCGACGTTTCCCATCATGGTGGGTGAGCCGGGAACTACCGGACAGCAAGTCGCCGTATTGGCGATGGATGCCACGGAGCCATACGTCTTCGACCCGCGCGCGGTAGCGCGTCTGGGTCCGCTTCTGAGTCCGATGGCGCAGCTCATCGGGCTCGCGCTGGTAACCAGGCAGCCAGGAACCCGAAATGTCCGAGCACAACGACGAAGCGCCTGACGAGCCCATGCTGTTCGGGATCCCGCTTTCCATGTTCCCCAAGACCCCGGCCAGGGTGGAGCGCGAGCCCACGCTCCGGGAGCTCTTCATGCTCGGTCTGTGGCCCCTTGACCCCGCGTACCCGTTGAAGTGGATAAAGCGCCGCAGAGCGCGGGGCTGAACAGACGGCACGCACCAAGGCCCCAGACCCTGCAGTGGGTCCGGGTCGGCCCCGGTTTTCGGTTGACCGTCGGGGTGCGCTACCCCGCCAGCTCGGGAAGCCGGTCGCGGTAGCGGCGGCTGAGCATGAGCTCACGGCCGTCGCGCAGCACGATCATCCAGTCGCCGTGGCTCCACGGGTGCAGCTCGCGGATGCTGGCAAGGTTCACGATGTGCGACCGGTGCACGCGGATGAACCGCGCCGGGTCCAGCCGCTCCTCCAGCCCGGCCAGCGTACCGCGCACCAGGTAGCTCTCGCGCCCGGCGTGCAGCCGCACGTAGTTCTCCTCCGCCTCCAGCCAGTCCACCTCGTCCGTGCGCAGGAACACGGCGCGTGTCCCGGTGCGCACCAGCACGCGCTCCAGGTACGCCGGCGCTGGTCGCGCCTCCGCCAGCACGCGCCGGATGCGCTCGTCCAGCCTGTCGTCGCCCGCGGACGGGCGGGCGTGGACGCGCTCCCTGGCGCGGGCGAGCGCGGTGCGAAAGCGGTCCGCGTCGAACGGCTTGAGCAGGTAGTCCACCGCGTGCACCTCGAACGCCCGCAGCGCGTACTCGTCGTACGCGGTGACGAAGACGACGTGCGGCATGGCGGCCGGGTCGATCGCCTGCAGCACGCCGAAGCCGTCGGCGCCGGGCATCTGGATGTCGAGAAAAACGAGGTCGGGCCGCAGCCGCTCGATCATCTCCACCGCCTCGGTGCCGCTGGCCGCCTCGCCCACGACGGCGATCTGTGGATCGGCAGACAGAAAGCGGCGCAGCTTGGCGCGCGCGGGCGGCTCGTCGTCGGCGATCAGGACGCGGACGGGCTCCACGCCTCCTCCTCGCGCGCAGGGACGGCGGAGTCGCGAAAGGGCATCGTCATCCGCACGATCAGCCCTCCGCCCGGCGCATCGTCGAACTCCAGCGACTGCGCGCCGCCGTACAGCGCGCGCAGCCGTTCCGCCGTGTTGCTCAATCCCACCCCCGCCCCGATCGGCGCCGCGCCGCGCAGCCCGGGGCCGTTGTCGCGCACCTCGATCACCAGCCGGTCCTCCATCCGCCGGGCCCGCACCACCACCCGCGCGGGCTCCGGCGGATCGGGCGCGCCGTGCTTCAGCGCGTTCTCCACGATCGGCTGCAGCAGCATCGCGGGGACGCGCGCGCCGCGGACGCCGTCGTCCACCTCCACCTCCACCCGCAGCCGCTCGCCGAAGCGCGCGCGCATCAGCTCCAGGTAGCGCTCCAGCACCTCCAGCTCCTCGGCCAGCGCGATCTGCTGGTCGCGTGAGGCGCGCAGGCTGGCGCGCAGCAGCTCGGAAAGGCTGGCCACCATGCGGTCCGCGCGCTCCACGTCTTCGTACATCACCGACGAGACGGCGTTGAGCGCGTTGAACAGGAAGTGGGGCTGCAGCTGCGCGCTCAGGTTCTGCAGCTGGGCGCGCGCCAGGCCGGCCTCAAGGTGCGCCACCCGCAGCTCCTTCTCCCGCGCCGCGCGGTAGCGGTCCAGCAGGACGACGAAGGCCAGGATGACCACGTACAGGATGGCGCCCTTGGGCAGCTCCATCAGGTAGCGCAGCGGCATCTGCCCGTAGTCGTACCGCCCCAGCCCCAGCGCGGGGAAGAGCAGGCTGCGCGCGGCCCAGTTCCACGTGGTCGACGCCGCCGAGAGCGCCAGCAGCACGATGAGGTGGATCAGGATCCGCGGCGTCGGCGCGGGGGGGTAGCGCCGCGCCAGCCGGATGCCGACGGGCACCAGGAGCACCGCGCCCCAGTAGCCCGTAAGCTCCTCCACCAGCGGCTCCAGCGCGGGCGTGGGATGGCCGCGCACCACGTCGTCCAGCCAGTAGTAGGCGAACGAGAGCAGCCCCAGCAGCGTGGCCACCGCGAACGCCGCCGGCCAGCTCCACAGGACGTCGCGCTCCCGCACCTCCGCCGTGGCGGGCGCGGGAGCGCGCGGCGGACGGGCGGCGGGTGGCGTCACGCCGCGTCCACGGCCAGCACCGGCTCCGGCGCATCCGCGGCGCGAGGGCGCGGGGCGGGGACGGCGCGGGGAGCGGCGGGCGGGTTCTTCATCCCGAACAGGACGCGGGTGATGCGGTACGGGCGCACGAGCAGGTCGTAGATGGCCACGGTGAGCGCGAAGGATACGATGCTGGTGAACCAGAACTTGGCCCACACCCCGTCCGGCGCGCGGATCACGTAAAAGGCGATGACGACGATGACCGTCTGGTGCAGCAGGTAGAAGGGATAGATGCCTTCGCCCGCGTAGTCCAGCAAGCGGTTGCGGAACGACAGGTGCCGCCGCCCGAATCCCAGGATGGCCAGCACCCAGAACCAGGCGTTGAACCCCTGCAGAAGCTGCAGCGCGGCGTTGCCGGCGTTGTATCCCCACGCCGGCTCCACGTCGTTCCAGCGCAGGTAGTCGATGGCGACGATGGACGCTAGGGCCAGCAGCAGCGAGGTGCGCCGGTTCGCCTCCATCCACCGCCACGCCCCCTCCGCCTCCGCCAGCAGGTACCCGGAGACGAAGAAGCCGAAGTAATAGACCAGGTGCCCCCAGTCGTCCACCACGTTCTGCGGGCCGCTCCAGCGCACGTACAGCGTCGCCAGCACGATGCCGAGCGGAAGGCCGAGGAGGTACAGCATCGGCCCCGCCAGCCGCACCTCGATCCAGGCGCGCACCCGGCGCCCGCGCTCCGAGCGCAGGTAGAGGAAGAGCGGCAGCGCGGCCACGGAGTACAGGAACAGGTAGGCGATGAACCACAGGTGGTGCCAGCTCGTGTTTCCCTGTGGATACGGCCGCCCCTGCAGCACCGACGGCCAGAAGTGCAGGTAGGTGGGATACGACGCGCCGTCCGCCAGCCGCTCCATGTAGATCTGCGGCGGGACGATGACCAGGATGCCGAAGACGAGCGGCACCAGCAGCCGCAGCCCCCGCTCGCGCAGGTAGCCGCGCGCCGGGCGGAACCCCAGCGCGTACGCAGTCCCCACGCCGGAGATCAGGAAGAGCAGCGCCATCCGCCAGCGGGAGAGAAAGTAGTTGATCTCCAGCATCAGCGGGCTGGTCGCGTCGTTCTTCAGGTGCCAGTCCCACTCGGCCACGTACGGCATGGCGGAGTGAAAGAAGAGCAGCAGTACGATGGCGATCACCCGCAGCCAGTCCAGGTCGTGCCGCCGCGGCCGCGCCGGTGCGGGTGCGTTCATGGTCGGGTTCGGTCGATGAGATGCGGCGATGCGGCCGGGGAGCGTCCCCGGATCCTGGGACGGAATCTCGCGCGGACGCGGCGGCGTACGGAGGGATGCGTGACGAGCGGGACCGCGCGCCGCCCAGCGGGACTTCGCGGGGGCGAGCGGGACGAGGCTGAGGCCGCGGGGTATCGACGCGGCGGCGGTCTTGCGTTTACGCGATGCTCGAGCCCCCGATGAGCGGATGAATCCGCTGCTGGGACAGCGACAAGCCCCGTCCCGGCTCGTTACACTCGCCGGACGGGGCTTCAACCGCGGAACCCACGAAAGGTTTTCGCGACGTCTACACCCTCTCCCGCGTGCGGGAGAGGGTGCGAGCATAAGCGAGCGGGTGAGGGTCCCCGCCGCATGCACGTACCTTCGTTCCTCGTACCATCGTACCGTAGATGTCATCCAACCCCATCCGCGACCTCTTCTTCGGCCCCGACCGCCAGGCGCTGGTGAGCGCGGTGGACCCGCGCCGCACCTTCGCCGACGTGGTCCTGCCACCCGTCACGCGGCGCTCGCTGGACAACGCGCTGGTGCAGATCCGCAAGCACGACATCCTGTTCGGCGAGTGGGGGCTGGGCGAGCGGCACGAGAGCGGGCTGGGGCTGGCCTTCAACTTCGCCGGGCCGCCGGGGACGGGAAAGACGATCTGCGCCGAGGCCATTGCCCACGCGCTGGGCAAAAAGCTGCTCGTGGTGCGCTACAACGAGCTGGAGAGCCAGTGGGCGGGCGCAACCGCCAAGAACGTGGCCGCCGTCTTCGCCAGCGCGCAGGAGCAGGAGGCCGTCCTCTTCTTCGACGAGGCCGACGCCATCGCGGGGCGGCGCTTCACCTCCGTCGATCAGGGCTACCAGCGCGAGGCCAACGCCGTGGTCAACGTGCTGCTGCGCGAGCTGGAGGAGTTTCCCGGCGTCGTCATCTTTGCCACCAACCTGGCCGCCAACTTCGACCCGGCGTTCGAGCGGCGCATCCGCACGCACATCCTGTTCGAGCAGCCGGGGCTGGAGGAGCGCGAGAAGATCTGGAAGGTGCAGATCCACGGCCGAAAGACGCCGCTGGGCGACGACGTGGACTTTCGCGCGCTGGCCGAACGCTACCCGGCCAGCGGCGGCGACATCAAGAACGCCGTGCTCAAGGCCGCGCAGATGGCCATCGCCGAGCCGGGGACGGACGAGGAGAAGCGCATCGAGCAGCGGCACTTCGAGGCGGGGATCGAAGAAGTGATCGGGGCGAAGCGGGTGATGGACCAGTCGCTCTTCGGCGCGGCGGCGACCATGCTGCCGGACCTGGCGAACGGGGGGATGGACGACGAGGTGGCCACCCTCACCTCGCGGCTGATGGAAGTGGAGGACACGGTGGCCGACGTTCCCGCCGCACTGCGCCGCCTGGAGGAAAGCCACGCCCGCGCCCGGGCCGAGGCGGAGCGGGAGCGCGCCGCGCTGGCGGCGCAGCAGAAGGAGGCGCTGGACGCCCTTCGCGGGGGCGCGGCGCAGGCCGCGGAGCGGGCGCAGCTGGCCGTTTGGATCTCCCTGGGAGCGGCCGTTCTCTCCGCCGCGGTGGGGGTGATGTCCCTGCTCTGATCACTTTCCGAGTGCTTTTCGGGCATTCCGAATGGGCCACAGGCGCGCAAGCGTGACCACGGCGGTCCCATTCAGCACGGTCCCGCGGGGGCGCTATTTTCCAAGCATCGGCGCGGCATCTGGCGTAGATGAGGCAGGGCCTTGCCGGTGTCCACGTTGTATAAGTGTTGAACTTTGAAGTTCTGCCTCTTGCCCGAAGCAAAAATGGGCTCTAATCTGTAGAGTGTAAGCCAACTCAACGTAAACGAAGTGCACAAGAGCCCCGGTTCCTCCCGCGCGGGAGGAGCCTGTGAGCGAGCGTGCAGGCGAGTCCGCCATCGACCGGATTCGTGAGCATGTGCGGGCGCAGGTTGCCCGTACGTCGCTCCGAAAGGTGGCCAAGCGAGCAGGCGTAAAGGTCGGCGCGACCAAGAAGTTCATCGACGGCTCCGTGCCGTACGAGCGCAACCTTCGCCTGTGGAAACGCTACTTTGCGCGCGAGCTGCGGGAGGGGATGGCCGGTGGGCCAGACGACGCGGTGCCTGTGGCGGACGCCGCGGCCGTGCTGGACCTGCTGTTGTGGGCGCTCCCCGAAGAGGAGCGCCCCGACGCCCGGCGTGAGGCCGTGGACCTGTTCCGCGACCTGTATCTTCGCCGCGGGCGTACGCCGCCGGGCTGGATCCACGGCATGCCCGACTTCGTCGATACCCCGCCGCCGCGCTTCACCGCGGACGACGAGGACGATGACGACGACGACGAGGCGGACGACGAGTAGTCCGTCCTTCGCCGGACGTATGTGAATGATGAAGGGCTCCCGTGCCTTGGCGCGGGAGCCCTTCTCGTCATCATGCCCCTGAAGAAGGGTCTCACACGGAGAGCACGGAGGTTTTTGATCCTCCGTGTACTCCGTGCCTCCGTGTGAGCTTTTCCCTACTCCATGATCGCGCGCCAGACGGCGTCGGTGTCGGAGAGGTCGTCGAACAGGTAATCAGGGTCGTGTCGCGCCAGGTCGTCCGCGCTGTGCGTGCCGGTGGCGGTGGCGATGGTGCGCACGCCCAGGTGCGCGCCGCAGGAGATGTCGAACGGCGTGTCGCCGATGATGACGATCTCCTTGCCCTCGAAGCCGATCCCCGTCTTTTCCTTCGCCCGGCGCGCGGCCACGGCGGGGAGTTCCGGGCGCTGCCAGTGGTCCGATCCGTACGCCCCCACGCGAAAGCGGTCGAAGCCCAGCCCCGCCGCGTCTACCTTGAGGCGCGCGCCCTCTTCCACGTTTCCCGTCAGCAGCCCCAGCACGGTGGGGTCGCCGGAGCCCTCCAGGCGGTCCAGCAGCGCGGGGACGCCGGGGAGCGCGCGGATCTGCGCCCTGCCGATCTCCGCCCGCAGGTTTCGCAGGTACGCCTCCCACAGCGCGTCCAGCCCCGCCTCCACCTGCTCCACCGAGTATCCCACCGGCGTAAGCAGCTCGCGGACGATCTGCGGGTCCGTGCGGCCGCCCATGTTGTATCCACCGATGGACCCCGTCTCGCCGTAGACTTCGAGCATGGCCTCGCGCACGGCCCGCGCGCCCGCGCCCCCCGCCGAGAGTAGCGTTCCATCGATGTCGAAAAGCACCAGCCGCTTCATTCGTGATCCTGTTCGGGTTCCGCGCCCCCCTTTGCACGCCTCGCGCCGCCGCCCTCACAGGTCAGGCGGGGCGCGTGCGATCCGCGCGTCCGCCACGGTATCGAGAAGATAAGGAGCAGGGGATTCAGAAACGTCTCAAGGGCGTCTCATATCAGGAGGGATGGATGGACGTCGAGGTGTTGCCGAGGTGCGGCGCGAGAGCGGATGAATCCGCCGCTGCAAAGCGGAAAAGCCCCGCAAGCTGCGCGGGGCTTCTGCGTGCGCACACTCCAGGGTGTCGGTCCGGGCGAGCACCGGGTGGCCCGCGCGCCGGCCGGGTGCGTTCCCGGGCGGGTAAACCCGCGGCTGGAACAGCGGAAAGCCCCGCAAACTGCGCGGGGCTTCAACAACGTGATGATCCGTCATCCTGAGGGGGCGCCGCGAAGTCCCTTCCTCAGCCCGGCACCCGGCGGCAACCGAAGGACCTCCTCTCGGCCGCCTCGTGGTCCGCCGGAGCCGCTCGATCGCCGCGGCTCCAGCGAACCTCACTTGCTCTTCGACGCGGCGCGGGGGGTACGGCTGCGACGCTTTGCAGGCGGCTCGGCCGGAGCGGCATCATCCGCCTTTGCTGTAGTCGACGTGCTCTTGCGGCGCTTCGGCTGCTCGTCGGCCTTCGCCGGGGCGGGCTTCCGGGGCTTTGGGGCCGCCGGTGCCGCGGAATCCGCAGCCTTCGGAGCCGCGGCGCGGGTGCGCGGCTTCTTCGCGGGCGCGGCGGCGGCATCCTCAGCAGGAGCGGCGGCGCGCTTGCGGGGCCTGGTCGCCGGCCTGGCGGGCGCGTCGGTATCCGCAGCCCTGGCGGGGGCCGCCCGGGGCTTCCGCGGCTTCTTCGACGCCTGCGTCTGCATGACCTCGGGCATCGACATCAGCGGCAGCGCATCCTCCCCGCCGCCGGGCACGGCGAAGCGGGCGAGCATCTGGCGGACGTCCTCCAGCTTCGCCTCGGGGTGGCGCTCCAGGATCAGCGCAACGATGCCGGCCACGCCGGGCGCCGCGAAGCTGGTGCCGTGCCGCACCACCCGCTCGCCACCCACCCACAGCACCGGCCGGTCCACCCCCCACCCCACGCACTCCATGGCGTGCTCCGCCCGGTAGTGAAAGTGGTAGGGCGAATCGAACCGCGCCGCCGAGACGCCGATCACGTTCTCGAAGATGGCGGGGTAGCTCCAGTCGTTGGCGTTGTGCCCCGCCGCCACCACGATGATCCCCGCCTGCCGCGCCCGCTCGCAGGCCCGGTACAGGGGGTGGAGCGTGCCCTCCAGCCGCGTGCCCAGGCTCACGTTGATCACCTGCACGCCGGCCTCGATGGCCCAGTGCAGCGCCGTCTCCAGTGTCCCGGGCGAGGTCTCCAGCTTGTTGCCGAACACCTTTACCGGGACCACGCGGGCGTCCGGCGCCACGCCCAGGATGACGTCGGCGCAGGCGGTGCCGTGGCCCAGCACGTCCTGGTCGTCGTCGTTGCGCGCCAGGGCGAAGTCGTCGTCGGGGTCCACGAAGCCCACGCCGGGAAGCACCCGCGGGTCGTCGATGGAGCGGTCCCACCCGCTGTCCAGCACCGCCACGCGAACGCCGCTGCCGGTGGCGCCGCCCAGCTCGTTCCGCACCCACTCCGGCGGCGCCGCGTCGGCCGCCTGCACGTCCGCGATCTGGATCACTTTCGGTTCAGCTTTTCAATCATGTATGCCCAGGCCAGCTCGGCGATGCGGCCGGAGCGGGTCACGACGTTGGCCTGCACGCTGTAGCCGCGGCGAAAGCGGTCCAGCTCCTCGCGGTGCACCTGGCCGCGGTCCAGCGACGCCACCACGCGGTACAGCCCGGGCCCGGTGGGGGCGCGCGCCGCCGGCGCCGCGCCTCCGGCCGCCGCGTCGCCGCCGCCGCCCGGCGCGCCGAACGGCTCTGCGGAGACGTGCGACACGCGGCCTTCCAGCTGCCGCCGGTCGCGCTGGCCGAACGCCTGCACCTCCAGCCGCACCCGGTCGCCCAGGTTGATCTTGTGGACGTCGCGCTCGGGGACCAGCATGGTCACCCGCCACTCGCCCAGCTCGCCCACCTCCAGCAGCGTCTCGCCCTCGCGCACGTACGAGCCCCCCAGCCGCTCCAGCTGCTCGGTGAGCACCACGCCGTCGCTGGGGGCGGTGATGGTCGCGCGGGTGATGCGCTCGCGCACCTCGCGGATCTGCGCCTGCAGCCGCGCCATCTCCGTATCCGCGCGCCGCTCGTCGAAGCCGCGCAGCGACAGCATGTCGGTCTCGGTGCTGTTCAGGCGGATGTCGGCCTCGGCGGCGCGCACGTCGCCGATGGCCTGGTCCAGCATCACGTGCCCGCCGGGGCGCCAGGCCGTGAGCAGCGAGTCCATGTTGGTGCCGAACCCGTGCTCCACCATCCGCTGCATCAGCACGGCGCGGGCGCGGGTAAGCCGGGCCTGCGCGGCGTCGCGGCGCTCCTGCTGCTGCCGGCGCTCCATGGGCGTGCCGGCCTGCGAGCGGTCGCGGTCGATGCGGGCCGCGCTGTGCTGCGCCTCAAGCTGCGCCAGCTGCGTCTCCAGCGCCAGCGCGTCCAGGCGAATGACCACGTCGCCTGCCTTGACGGTGTCGCCGCTCTGCACCAGCACCTCGTGGATGGGCCCGGCGGCCTGCGCGCGGATGGGCCACACGTTCACCGGCTCCAGCACGCCCGCGGACTTTACCGTCACGTCCATCGACACCAGCATGGACACCACCACGCCCGCCAGCACCATCACGGCGATTACGCCCAGCGTCACGGAGACGGCGCGCTTTACGAAGCGGCCGCCCGGCTGCCCCTCGTCGCCCAGGTGGGGCAGGCGAAGGGGGATGATGTTGGGCGTGGTCGCGGTTGCCTTGGCCTGGCTCATGGTACCCCTCCCCTCTGCCCCCCGCCCCGCGGACTGCGCGCGGAGAGGGGGAGAAGGATGTTGATTCGGATCGATGCGGAAGGCGGGTCCCCCACCCCCGGCCCCCTCGCCCCGCAAACCGCCGGGGAGGGGAAAATTTCAGACGTGCGGATCAGCGATCAGCCACTTCCGCACTCACGCACTCACGCACTCACGCACTCCGTCACCCCGCCGCCGGCGCCACGGCGCGAAGCCGGCGGCCGTCGTCCAGCGCCGACTCGCCGCCGCCCAGCAGCTGGCGGTAGGCCTCGCAGTCGCGCAGCAGCTCGGCGTGCGTCCCCGAGGCGGTGACGTTGCCGGTCTCCATCACGATGATCTGGTCCGCCAGCGCCGCCGTCTGCACGCGGTGGGTGACGAAGACCACCGTCTTGCCCTTGAGCCGCGCGAACAGGTCGCGCAGGATCTCCGACTCGGTGGCCATGTCGATGTTGGACGTGGCCTCGTCCAGCAGCAGGATGGGCGCGTTGCGGATGAAGGCGCGGGCCAGCGCCAGCCGCTGCCGCTGGCCGCCGGAGAGGGTGGATCCCCACTCGCCCACCGGCGTGTCGTAGCCTTCGGGAAGCTCGTTGATCAGCTCCTCCAGCCGGCACAGGCGCACGGCGTCGTCCACCTCGGCGCGGGTGGGGTTCTCGGCGCCCATGGTCAGGTTGTCCCAGATGGTCCCCTGCATGAGCGCGAACTCCTGCCACACCACCGAGATCTGCCGCCGCAGGTCCGGCAGGCTGATGGAGGTGCCGGGAATGCCGTCGAAGAACACCTGCCCGGCGATCGGGTCCTCCATCCGCGTGATCAGGCGCAGCAGCGAGCTCTTGCCCACGCCGCTGTGGCCCACCACGGAGGTGATCAACCCCCGGGGAAAGTGCAGGTTCACCTCGCGGATCACCAGCTTTTCCGCCGTGTAGCCGAACGACAGGTCCCGCATGCGGATGTCGCCCTCCAGCACGTGCCTGATGGGCGGGATGGGGTCGTACGCCGTGGCGGGGTCCTGCTCGGTGGGCGCGTCCAGGTACTCGAACATGCGCCCCAGGTTCACCGCGGACTGCTGGAAGTCGCTGAACAGGGTGGTGATCTGCGCCAGCGGGTTGTACAGGTAGCCGATGTACGCGCTGAAGGCGATGTAGTCGCCCAGCGTCATCTCGCCCGCGATCAGCAGCCGCCACGCGTACCAGGTGTACAGCGCCGTCCCCGCCGAGCGGATGATGCCGTTGAGCCCGTTGAAGATCTGGCTGTATCCGCCGGCCTTGAGCTGCACGTTGAGCGCGGCCTTCATCTGGCCGTTGGCGCGGTCGTACACGTAGTGCTCGCGCGCCAGCGTCTTGAGCGAGCGGATGTGGCTGAGCACCTCTACCTGGAACGCGCCCAGGTCGGCGTACGCCTCCGCGCTCTTCTTCCAGTACTTGCGCATGATGCGCGCGGAGACCGTGGTCAGCACCACGGTGGCCGGAATGGTGATCAGCGAGACGATCGCCAGCTTCCACTGCAGCAGGAACAGAAAGGGCGGGACCAGGAACAGGTAGGCGCCGTTGACGAACAGCGTCTCGAACACCTTGCTGACGCTCTGCAGCGAGCTGCGAACGTCGCCGAAGCGGCTCATGATCTCGCCCACGCGGTGCTCGTCGAAGAACCGCGAGCGCAGGTGCTGCAGGTGGTTGAAGAAGAGGAGGCTGGTGGCGTTGCTCAGGTGCGCCGTGGTGTAGCTGGTAAAGTAGCCGCGGATGCCGCCCATCACGGCCATGGCCACGGAGAACGCGAACATGCCGCCCACCAGCACGTGCATCAGCGTCACGTTGCGGGTGGGGTACACCTCGTCGATCAGCAGCTTGCTCAGGTAGGGCGAGGCCATGCCGAACAGGCCCAGCACCAGCCCCAGGATCATGCCCTTGGCCAGGGGGCCCCAGTAGGGACGGATGACCCGCAGCAGCCGCATGAACTGCTGGAACGCTTCGCGAAGCGGCGGGATCTCTGCAGGAGTTGGTGGGGGCATGGAGCGTTCGAACCGCCTGGAAAACCGGACCGCGGACATCCGTCCGCAGGTCTCGTCGTGAGGCCGGCGAGGCGTTCGTCGCGGCGAGCTCGATTGCGCGAACGCCCTTTTCCGCCAAGCAATAAAGATAACCGGTGCGCCGCGCTCCGCACACCCCGTGGAGGGGCGGCGCGGCGGGGCGTCAGCGTGCCGTCAGCAGAGGCTGGTGCCGCACAGCCGCGAGGGGCACGCGTCGCGGCACGACGGGCCGCTGGCGAACGCCTCCAGCCGCGGCGCTTGGTCCGCCACGGGGAACGACTCCACCCGCAGCGCGTCCAGGTTCAGCTTCGGCCTGCTCTCCACGGTACACCTCAGCAAGTCAGGATGTCCCCGCCGCCGCCGGGATCGCGCGGCGCCTCGCTCCGCAGGATGATCCGTGCTCACGCCGGTCCCCAACGGAGCGGCGGCCGGTCCGCATTCCGGCCGGGGCCGATCCGTCCGCCCTGCAGGAGAATGAATCCGCCGCTGCGACGTCACGAATCCCGCCAGCGTGGGGACGGCGCCCGTGTGCGGCGTCCGACCACGCGCGCGTCCGCAGCCGGTCGGCCTGCGATCCAGTCCCGAACCACCATTCGTCCGCGGCGGGGCCGGCGTCCGCCCTCGTCCGCCGGCCGCGCCGACGCCGTCAGGCGCCGGCGGTGACCAGGCCGCGCTCGAAGTCGATGAAGCCGGCGCGGTAGGCCTGGGCCAGCTGCTCCACCACGCGGTCCTCCAGCCAGCCCTGGTCCGGGGCGCCGTGCGGGCTGGCGACGGCCTCCTTCACCACGCCGATCAGCTCCTCCAGCGACGCGGGCTCCTGCACCGTCTGCAGGATGAGCGCGGCAAAGGGGCTCAGCCGGCGCGCGTTGGCCCGTCCGGCGGCGAACTGCACCAGGTAGTACGTGTCGTCCTCCTCCGGGGCGGATGACTCGTCGCCCAGGTCCAGCCACGCGTCCCAGTCCCAGCGGGTGGAGACCACGCGCGCCCGGGACGAAAGGCCCACGCGCCCCTCGCGCCAGTCCAGCTCGTCCTGCGGCAGGCGGGCCAGCGTGTCCAGGTACTCCTGCGTGTAGTCCTCCACCGACTGCGCCAGGGCATGGCGCGCGCGGTCCACCGTGAAGGCGTCCTCCAGCTGCGCGCGGCGCTCCCCGTCCGCCGCGCCGGCCACGTGGGCGGCGATGGCGTCGTGCGCCGTCTCCACGTCGCTCACCCGCGGCGCGGCGCCCATGGGGCGGGAGGGGATCAGCGCCTCCACGTCCACGCCCAGCGCGCCAAGGATGCGCAGCGTGCGGCCGAAGTGCTCCTCCACCGTGCGCTTCTGCATGGCGGCGTACCCCTCCGCCCCCGCGCGCCCGCCCTCCGCCGCGGACTCGTCCGGCGCGACGAGCACCAGCGGCGAGGGGACCTCGGGGCGCGCCAGGCGCAGGATGAACATGCCGATCCCGGCCTCGCCCAGCAGCAGCCCGGGGTCCTGCACGCCGCCCATGGTGCCGCACGACCACGGCTCGCCCGCGTCCTCGTACCGTTCGATGCCCAGGAGCGCCGCAGCCTTCGCCGGCTCCAGCAGCGCCGGCTCGTCCAGGATCCGCGCGCCCTCCAGCAGGGTCTCGGCGTTGCCGCCGCGGCCGTGGCAGAGGGAGAAGTTCATCCCCACCTCGTCGTCGATGGAGCGCTCCACCGAGGCGAACGAGGCGCGCGCCTCTTCCAGGTACACGGGGTCGCGCAGGACCTGGTACGCGCGCAGGCGGGAAAGCCCGATCCCCGGCGCGCCGTGGCACCAGGCCGCCATGTAGTGCGTGCCGGGCGTCACCAGCCAGTCGCCGCCGCGCAGCCGCTCGCGAAGCTGGTCGATGCGCCCCTCGAACTGGTACTCGCCCAGCTCCGTGTGGCGCAGGTCCGGCCAGTTGTAGTCCTGCGCGCTGAAGAAGGCGCGCTCGTACAGGAACGCCTGCTCCGCCGCGTAGCGGTACTGCCCCTCGCCCGTGGCCGCGTACAGCTCCAGCAGCCCGTGGCCCATGCCCGCCGCGCCGTGCGCAAAGCCGCACAGGTTGCGGATGGAGCTGCTGCGCATGGTGGCCCACGACATCCCCTCCGCCTCGCGCGAGGCGGCGACGATCAGGTGGTCGCCCAGGCCGCGCGCGATCCCCACGGCCAGGTCCGGGTCCACGCGGTGGGTGATGGCC
>DASUVG010000313.1:0-6782 GCA_036379135.1 Longimicrobium sp. | reverse complement strand
CACACCACACCCCTTTACGACAGGAGACCCTTCGTGAACAAGTCCGAACTGGTTCAGCAGCTGGCCAGCCGCGCCGATCTCAGCCGCGCCGAAGCCACCAAGGCCGTCGACGCGCTGTTCTCCGTGGAGAACGGGATCATCGCGGAGGCGCTGCGGGGCGGTGACAAGGTGCAGATCACGGGGTTTGGCAGCTTCGAGACCAAGAAGCGCGAAGCGCGCAAGGGGCGCAACCCCCGGACCGGCAAGGAGATCAACATCGCCGCGTCCACCAGCGCCGCGTTCCGCATCGGCAAGCGCCTCAAGGACGCCCTGGGCGGCTCCTGAGCCGGGGACCCATCCCGCAGGCGTTCGGTTCTCTCACGGGGAGCCACGGTCCTTCACCGGATCGTGGCTCCCCGCCGTATGTTCTGCATCCACCGCGCGGCGAACTTCGTGCAGTCCGGTGGATGCGATCCAGCCTTTGCATAACGACGGTCCCGTCCCGCAGCATGCGCAAACGCAAGCAACCGCCGGCCGACAAGGGCGTCTCGCGCGAGACGTGGGGCAAGGTGCACCCCGTGCTGGACCTGCACGGCCTTACGGGCGACGAGGCGCGGCGCCGCACGGAGCAGTGGCTGCTGGACCGGCAGGCGGAGCGCGTGCGCACGGTGATCGTGGTCACCGGACGCGGGCTGCACTCGCAGGGCATCCCCGTGATCCGCAACGAGGTGGAGCACCTGCTGCAGCTGCTCAAGGGGACGCTGGTAGTGCGCTGGCAGACCGCGGGGTTCGGCGGCAGCTTTCAGGTGGAGCTGCGCCGCCCGCCCGACACCGCCCCCCGCCCCGCCCCCGAGCCGCCCCTGCTGCGCGAGGCCGACCTGTCCCTTCGCCGCCGCGCCGAAGAGGCGCTGTGGGAGCTGGGCATCGACCCTACCCCCGCGCTGCTGGAGGCGGAGATCCGCCGCATCCTGCAGGATGGCGCCCCGGACGACGACTAGCCCGACGGGCGGGAAGGTTACCGGGCGAGCCGCCGGTGCGCAACAGAAAAGTGCGAAAGTGTGAAAGTGCGTGAGTGCGTGAGTGCGTGAGTGCGTGAGTGCGTGAGTGCGGGAGTGCGGGAGTGCGGGAGTGCGGGAGTGCGAGAGTGTGAGAGTGCGAGAGTGCGAGAGTGCGAGAGTGCGAGAGTGCGAGAGTGCGGGCAGGCCGACGCGATCACCCGCGCGTTCGGGTCGCCATGGGCTAAAGCCCACGGCTGGAAATGCCATAAGCCCCGTCTCCGCTCGCTACGCTCGCGGAACGGGGCTTCACCTGCTCGCGTTCGACAGCCTGTCGTATCTCCCAGCGGCGAATTCGTTCGCTCCGGGTTCGGGCTTGCCCGGATCTCCGCGGATCGCGCCGCTCCGAAGCTCCGAATCCGCCCGGTCAGCGCCTGAAAAAGGTGTGGAGGCGCATCCCGCGACGCGCCTCCACACCACTCCCGCACTAACGCACTAACGCACTAACGCACTAACGCACTTCCTACTCATCGCGGGGGCGCCGGAATCCGCCGCCGGGGCGGCTGCCGCCGCCGCGCGGGCCTCCGGGGCCGCCACGCGATCCACCGCGCGGCCCGCCGGGTCCGTCGCGGCGAGGTCCACGCGCGCCGCCGCCGCGCGGGCCGCGGTCGTCGCTGAACCGCGCTCCCCCGCGCGCACCGCCGCCACGGTCACCGCCCCGCTCGCCGCCGCCGCGGTCCATGCGCCGCATCCCCCCCGGTCCGCCGCCGGGGCCGCCGGCGGTGCGCGGACGGTCGTAGTCCACGCGCACGCTGCGGTTGCGGATCGTCGTCCCGTTCAGCGACGAGATCACCCGCCCCGCCGCGTCCGCCGGCACCTCCACGATGCTGAAGGTGTCGCGGATCTCGATCTTGCCGATGGCCGTTCCGGGGATGTCGGCCTCGCCCGCGATGGCGCCCACCAGGTCGTTGGCGCGCACGCCGTCGCGCTCGCCCAGGCTTACGAACAGGCGCGCGTACGCGTTGGGCGCGCCGCCCCCGTCCGCGTGGCCGCCCGGCCCGCCGCGCATGGCGGCGGTGGTGCGCGCCGCGCCTGCGTCGCGCGCCGCCGCGGCCGCGGCCGGCATGGCGTCCGCCGCCGAAGCCGCGGGGCGCTTGCGGCGCAGCAGGGCGCTGGCCGCCGCGGCGATCTCGGTGGGCGTAAAGTCCTCGAACAGCGGCTCCAGGATCAGCATCTGCGCGGCGAGGTCCTCCTCGCGCAGGGCGCGGCGCAGCTCGCCGCGAAAGGCGCGCAGCTCGGCGGAGCCGGAGACGGGCTCGTCGCCCGCGATGCCGGCGGGCTGCGCGAAGAAGCCGGCGCGCTTTGCGATGTCGCGCAGGTGCGCCAGCTCGCGCGGCTCCACCAGCACGAAGCCGGGGTCCTCGCCGCCGTGGCGGGCGCGCAGCGTCTCCTCGTCCGCGGGTACGTCGTAGCTGATCACCTGCCCGGCCGGCGTGTCCTCGTCGTCGCCGGACGACGAGCCGATGACGATCACGTCGGCGTCCTCGTCCTCCGCGTCGCTCACCAGAAAGCCGCGCAGGCTAAGCGCCTCGGAAAGCTCCGCGGCGCGCTCGTCGGTGCGGCAGTAGAGCACGGGAGGGGTGTCGCCGCCGCCGCCCAGCAGGCGCGCGACCACGTCCATCTTGTCGCGCCTGCCCACCGGCACGTAGCCGATGGTGGCCGTCGGCGCGGCGGCGGGCTCCATGGACTTCGGATCCGCGGCCACCACCGGGTAGCGGATGGCGCGCTTTACCCGGCGGCTCGCCAGGTCCTCCACCGCGTCGGTGACCTCGGAGGTGATGATGACGCGCTGGGCGTCGCGGGGGACGTGGTCGAAGATCGTCTCCAGCGCCTCCCATCCGCCCAGCGACTCGATCTCGGCCGCGCCGTCGATCACCACCGCCTCCAGCCCCTCCAGCTTGACGGCGGAGGTGCGCACGGCCTCAATCACCTCGCCGGGCGTGGCCACCAGCACGTCGGCGGACTCGGAGCGCGTGCCCCATCCGCCCCCCGACGCGGCGATGGTCAGCCCCGCGGCCTGCGCGTACGGCACCATCTCCATCGCGGCGCGCTCGGCGGCCTCGGGGGTGGCGGAAAGAACCAGGACGCGCGTGCCGCCGGCCTCGGCCGCCTCGGCGTCCTCCTCCTCGTCGTCGCCGTCCGCGCCGGCGCGGGGCTGGATGCGGTCCAGCACGCCCAGGCCGTAGGCCAGCGTCTTTCCCGATCCGCTGCCGGCGCGGGCCACCAGGTTGCCTTCGCGGCGCAGCACCGGGATGGCGGCGGCCTGCAGGGCGGTGGGCCGCTCGATTCCCGCGTCTTCGAGCGCGGCCACCAGCGGCTCGCGAAGGCCGAGGTCTTGAAATGAAGCCATGTACGTCGTCCGTCCGTCTCTGGTCCGATTGCGAAGTTCGCGGATGCGGCAACCGGGGCCGCACCCGCAAGGTTCCTGCCCGGGGCGGGAACGGGGGGAATCTACATGATGTGGGCCCTGTTCGCTTGGAAGTGCGGGAGTGAAGGTGCGAAGGTGCGAAGGTGCGAGACGTAGCCGCCAGGATCTGGACGTCCTCGAACGGCATCGAACTGCGTCCGCCGGGTGCCCCTCCCCCGCCCCCTCCCCGCTCGTTCCTCGCGGAGAGGGGAGAATTCGATCGCGTTACGGAAGGTGCGTCGCACCTCCCTCCCCACGCAGTTTGCGGGTCGGGGATGGAGAGCGGCTCACCATCTCACGCCCGGTTTTCCAGAGCGCACCGCCGCCTGCCTCACACCCAACCTCCCCCAGGGTTTTTTGGGGGAGGTGGGCGGGTGGTGCCCGCCCGGAGGGGGCGCCGCCCCTCGCGCCGCACCGTTCGAAACGCCCCCATCGCCCGTGCCGTGTATCCCCTCTCCCACGCAGTTTGTGGGAGAGGGCAGGCGAGGAACGAGCCGGGTGAGGGTCCTTTCGCACTCTCGCACTTGTTGGTAAGCTGCCGCCGTCCATCATCCCCCGCGATCCGCCCATGCCCGAACCCGATCCGAACCCCCCGTGCGGCCCGCTGGCCGGCGTGCGCGTCCTGGACTTGAGCCGCGTGCTGGCGGGGCCGCTGTGCACCATGGTGCTGGGCGACCTGGGCGCGGACGTGGTCAAGGTTGAGCGCCCCGGCACCGGCGACGACACGCGCACCTGGGGCCCGCCGTGGGCGCAGGGGCCGGACGGGCGCGAATCCGCGTACTACCTGAGCGTGAACCGCAACAAGCGCTCGGTGGCGGCGGACCTCAAGGCGGAGGACGGCCGCGCGCTGGTCCGCCGGCTGGCGCGCCACGCGGACGTGTTGGTGGAGAACTTCGCGCCGGGGATGCTGGATGGGTGGGGCTTGGGATACGCCGACCTGTCGCGCGAGAACCCGGGCCTGGTCTTCTGCTCCATCACGGGCTACGCGTCCGACGGGCCAGAGGCGGGGCGGCCGGGCTACGACTTTGCCGTGCAGGCGCGGGCGGGGTGGATGTCGATCACGGGCGAGCCGCAGGGTACGCCGGTCAAGGTGGGCGTCGCCGTCGTCGACGTGCTGACGGGGCAGAACGCCGCCATCGCCATCCTCGCCGCCCTGCGCGAGCGGGACGGATCGGGGCGCGGGCAGCGCGTGGAGGTGTCGCTGTTCGATTCCGCGCTCGCGGGGCTGGTGAACGTGACGCAGGCGGTGCTGGTGACCGGCAGCGAGCCGCGGCGCTGGGGGAACGCCCACGTCACCATCGTTCCCTACCAGGCCTTCGACGGGGCGGACCGGCCCTTCGTCGTGGCCGTGGGTAACGACGCGCAGTGGCGGCGGCTGTGCGCGGCGATGGGCGCGGAGGACCTGCTGGCGGATGCGCGGTTCGCGACCAACCCGGGCCGCGTGGAGCACCGCGAAGCCGTCGTCGCGGTGCTGGCGGCCCGCTTTCGCGCGCGGCCCGCGTCCGAGTGGCTGGGGATGATGGAGGCCGCCGGCGTCCCCTGCGCCCCCGTGCAGACCGTCGGCGAGGCGCTGGCGGACCCGGCGGCGGATGGACTCTGGCCGATGGAGGGCGCCAGCTACGGCGCCGTGCCGACCGTCGCCTCGCCGCTCCGCTTCTCGCGCACGCCCACCGCGCTTCGTGATCCGGCGCCGGGGCTGGGCGAGCACACCGATTCGATCGAGCGCCTTGGCTGGGACGCGTTCGGGAGATGAGGACGATCCATGGTGCCGCGCGCGGATCGTGCGTATCGACCTCCCGCTGATCCACAGAAAACAGACCCGGGTGATTCGGATGATGGGATTCACGTGGCGCCGCGCCGTCATGGCGGCTCTCCTCGCGTCCGTGGCGGCGGCGGGGGAGGCGCACGCGCAGGCGTTCACCCTGGCCGGCGGCGCGCGCCTGTACGGCGGGGACGATGGCGAAAGCGCGACGATGGCCGCCCTGCGCACGGAGTTCCCCATCGGCACCAGCGCGCTCATCGAGTTCGCCAGCTCCATCGCCGAGATCCCCGACGCGGACCGCGCCGGCGTGCGCAGCGTGTTCGAGGCGCAGGTGCAGCTCCCCATCACCCTGGGCGACGTGCTGACGCCGTACTTTGGCGCGGGCGCCGGCATCGGCCACGTGAACCAGGTGAGCGGCGGGGACGACGGGGGGTGGCAGGGCGTGCTCTCCGCGTCCGCGGGGGTGCGCGTGGCGTTCGCGGAGCAGCTGGGCGTCGTCGTTGATGCGCGGGTGCGGGGGATGGGCGCCGAGTTCAGCGGCAGCCACACCGACATCACCGTCGGACTGCGCTACCAGCTCAACCGCCCCGACCGCCCCCGCTTCCGCGGCGCGCCACGGCAACGCGCTCCGTAAGTTGCTCCGCCTGTACGGTCAGGGGTGCTGCACGTTGATCCGAGAGCTTGGCGCAGAGATCACTTTAGACCAATCTTGACGTGAGGCCTTCGCAGGCACATCATGGGAGCGTAATCCGGGCGGCCCCGACTCCAGATTCTCATGCTCACGGACCGCACTGGATTGCCAATTTATAACCATCGATCGAGGAGGCGGGTCATGCGGGGTTCGAAACGTTTGTGGATTGCATCGCTTGGGTTCGTGGTGGCGGCCTGCGAGGGGGCGGCGGGGCCAGCTGGACCGATGGGGCCGCAGGGTCCGCAGGGCCCGCAAGGGCCGCAGGGGCCAACAGGCCCGGGTACCAGAACGGTCCTGACAGCGGTGGTGGGATCAAACGGGGTTGCGAGCGCGTCGATTCCGGCGGCCGCCGGATCGCTTGCGAACCCACCCAGCCTGACCTGTCTGCTGGGTCAGCCCGGCCAGCCGGTGTTCCTCGTCGTAGGCACGGACCTCGCTGGCCCGGTCTGCGGGCTGGTGCAGCAGGGAGCTACGACTTTCGCGGTCATCGAGCAGGCACCCGTGGGCTGGAGCGCCCGGTTCGTGCTGGTGCACTGAAGCGGATGCCACCCGCCTCTCGGGATCGCGTCCTGAGACCGAGAGAAGGAACCACATGAAAACGGGCCGGCTCGCATCCGCGGAGCCGGCCCGTCGTCATCATCCACATCCCCGTGGGATCACTCGCGCGGCGGGTCGCCGGGCTGGTAGGGGAGCTGGTTCATCAGGTGACGCACCACGCCGTCGATCTTGGACGTGCGCAGCCGGTCCGTGCGCACCGTGACCACCGCGGACGGCCCGTGGCGGTGCACCTCTACCACGACGGTGCCCTCGGGGCCGCTGTAGGTGCGGGCGTAATGGTCTTCGCGCGTCAGCGACACCTCGCCGCGCGTGCTGAGGATCAGCTCCACG